>NZ_JBITJS010000006.1:0-419457 GCF_044460245.1 Streptomyces sp. NPDC050145
TCCGTGGTCAGGCAGTACATCGAGCAGCAGAACCGGCCAGGGTGAGCTGTGCCCGGCTCCGCCGGGACAAGCCTCGCGGCGCTCCGCGCCACAGGCGACACACCTCCGTCCGGCTCCGCCCGACGGCTTGCGGTGACGCTCCGCGTCATACCGGCAGATTCGCTTCACCTCCGGCCTGAAGGCCGGAGCACTGCGAATAGATCCCGGTAGCCGCCGCCGCACGTCCGTTCAGGGCTCAGGGCTCAGGGCTCAGGGCTTGTAGATCCTGCCCGGTTCGGCCTTCCCCGGTGCGAGGAGCTGGGGCACCGTCACGAAGACGTAGCCCTTCTCCTTGAGCGCGTCGATGATGCCGGGGACGGCCGGGACGGTGCCCTTGTAGAGGTCGTGCAGCAGGATGATGCTGTCCCGCCGGGTCTGGTCCACGGCCCGGTCCCGGATCAGCGCGGAGTCCGTGGTCGCGTAGTCCTTGCAGGTCACGTCCCACAGGACCTGCGCGAGGCCCTCCTCCTTCGCGAGGGCGCTCACGTGGTCGTTCGTGCGTCCCTGCGGCGGCCGCATCAGGGTGGGCCGCCGGCCGGTGAGCTGCTCGACGGCGTCGTCGGTGCGCCGGAGCTCGTCCCGGATCTCGTCGTCCCCGAGGTCCGTGAGGATCTTGTGGTCCCAGGTGTGGCTGGCCAGTTCGTGGCCCTCGCGCGCCATGCGCCGCACCAGCTCCGGATGCTTCGCGATGTGGTTCTTGCCGAGCAGGAAGAACGTCGCGGGGACCTTGCGCTCCTTCAGGATGTCCAGCAGGCGGGGGCTGTTCTCGCTCGGGCCCGCGTCGAAGGTGAGCGCCACGCACTTGGCGCGCCGGCAGTCCACGGTGCCGAAGTCCCGCGCGCGGTCGCCGAGATCGACCGCCCGCGCGTCACCGACGTCCACGGGGTCCGCCTTGCGGGCGGCGCTCGGCTTCGTCGTGTCGTACTGCGTGCAGCCACTCAGGGCGAGGGTCAGGGTGGAGGCGGTCAGCGCGAACGCGGCCGCGCGCAACCCCCTTCGTATCTTTCGCATCTTCACGGGTGTGGCAGACATGCGCGCACTATACATAGCGTGTATACGCTGCATGTATACGAGGGGTGCATAGTGCCCTGAGCTGCTGTTCTCCCGATGACCGAAAAGCGGCCCGCGAGCGGCCGGAAAGTGGTGCCCTCCGGCTGATTGACAGGCGTCGAAACACCCCGGATGGTGACAACCTGGGTGTGACACCTGACGGTTGGGGGACCGCTATGAGGTGGCCGGGGGACGCGTCCGACGGAGCAGAGGGTCAGGCCGCAGGGCCGGTGAGCGGTGGTACGGGCTTCGGGCCTCCGCCGCCGACGCCGCCCGGAACCCCGCCCCCGATGCCGCCCGGCACCCCGCCCGTGCCGCCGGGACCGCTGCCGTCCTGGGGTGCACCGCCCCCGCCGTCCCCGCCTCCCGCGCCGCCCGGACCTGCCGAGCCGCTCCGCGCCGTGGCCGTGGCGCTGCTCAACCTCTGTGGCCTGGGCCTCGGTTACGTCCTGCTGCGCCGATGGCTGCCCGCCCTGGTCTGCCTCGCCGCCACCGTCGCGCTCGCCGTGGTCGCTCTGCCCGCCGACCCCGACGGCGTGCCCGCCTGGGCCCTCGCCGGCTACGGCGCCCTGCTGCTGCTCGCCGCCCTCGACGGGGCCCGCCGCGGACTGCGCTCCGGGCCCACGGCCCCCGCCGTCCGGCCCGTACTCGCCGCCGCGCTCGGCCTGGTGCTGCTCGCCGTCCCGGCCGGCGGCGCCTACGCGTACGACGGGCTGCGCGACGACGCCGTCGAGGACATGCTGCTCGACCGCCTCGACGCCGCCGACGCCCTCGTCCAAGGCGCCTCGGGCCAGGACTTCGCCCGCGCCAGGAGCACCTACCTCACCGCCCTCGGCCGCTACCGCGACCTGACCGAGAACCACCCCGGATCCCGGGCCGCCCACCGCGTCCACGACAGCCTCGACGCCTACTACAAGGCCGTCTCCGCGCCCTACGGCAAGGCCGACCGCTGCGCCGCCGTCGCCCCGCTCGAACACCTGCGGGACGTCCCCGACACCATCGACCGCGAGGTCCTCGGCGACCTCGCGAGCTGGCCCGACAAGCCCCTCGCCACCTCCCTGCTCGACTGCGGCACCGGCAAGCTCGGCACCGCCGAGAGCGACGGCGAGGGCGGCGAGCTCGGCCAACTCCTGCGCACGTTCCCCGACTCGGCGCAGGCCGGCCGGGTCGAACCGGCCCTCCGCGCCGCCGTCGACCGGCGCTCCGCCGACCTGAAGGGCGCCGAGCCCTGCCGCGCCACCGAGGAGCTGCGGCGCATCGACGACACCGCGAAGGCCCTGCCCGCGCCCGTGCCCGGCCATCTGCGCGGCCGCGTCGCCGGCGCCGTGCGCGACGGCACGTACGCGTGCGGCGTCGACCAGTTCGAGGACAAGGAGTTCGCCGAGGCGCGCAAGACACTGACCGACTTCGCCGGCACCTACACGAGCGACAAGCGCCGGGCGCGGGCCCGGCAGATCGCCACCGCCGCCGAGATCGCCGAACTGCGCCCCTCGGCCGGCGACCGCCTGCCGCCCACCGGCACCCCCGGCGGCGCCCGGATGGAACTCGTCATCAGCAACGACGGCCCCGACCCCGTCGAGATCCTCTACACCGGGCCCGTCACCGGCCGGATCACCGTCGGCGCCTGCGGCTCCTGCTCGACGTACTCCAGCGAGGCCGCCGGACGCGGCAAGGCCTGCAAGGCGAGCGGCCGGACGTACCCGAAGAAGACCCTGCGGCTGCCCGCCGGCACCTACCACTTCCTGCACAAGCCGGGCGGCGCGAGCGGGACCGCGCGCGGCCGGGCCGCCGGCGGCCGCATCCAGCCCGGGTACACGTACACGCAGTGCAGTTACGTCGTGACCGGGGGAGGCGGACTCGGGGCCGACCTCTGAGCAGGCCTCCGGCAGGCGGCCCCTGCGACGGGCGGGGTAGGCTTTTCGGGCGGTGATCGCGTCGGCCCCCGCGGCCGGCGGCGCACCGTACGGCGGTGGGGCCCGCCGTACCCAACCGCGGCACAGGCGCCGCCGACGGTCCCTACTTGCGACCACGCACGCCCTGCCCGCACCGGGCGCGGGCGTCCGGCGAGTAGGAGACGCACCCGTGGAAGAGGCCCGCACGTCCATGACCGAGGAACCGGTCGATCCCGACGCCGCTCCGGCGCCCGCCGTCCGCCGGCCCGCGATCCTGCGCGGCCAGGGACCCGTGCTCGCGGCCGTGGCCGCCGGCGGCGCGATCGGCGCCTGCGCCCGCTACGGTGCCGCCCTGGTCTGGCCGACCGCCCCCGGCGCCTTCCCGTGGACCACCCTCGTCGTCAACGTGATCGGCTGCGCCGTCATCGGCGTCTTCATGGTCCTGATCACCGACGTGTGGGCCGCCCACCACCTCGTGCGCCCCTTCTTCGGCACGGGCGTCCTCGGCGGCTTCACCACCTTCTCCACGTACGCCGTCGACATCCGGCAGCTGACCGACGCCGGAGCGGCCCGCACCGCGCTCGGCTACCTGGCCCTCACCGCCGTCACCGCGCTCGCCGCGGTGTGGACGGCCGCCCATCTGACCCGCCGTGCCGTCGAACGGAGGACCCCACGATGACCGCACCGGAGCCCGCCCGCGCCGCCCGCCCGCTGAGCGGCCCCGCGCTGCGCGCGACCATCTTCGTCGGCGAGAACGACACCTGGCACCACAAGCCGCTCTACGCCGAGATCGTGCACCGCGCGCACAGGGCGGGCCTCGCCGGAGCCTCCGTGTTCCGCGGCATCGAGGGCTTCGGCGCCGGGTCCCTCATCCACACCCACCGACTGCTCTCGCTCAGCGAGGACCTCCCCGTCGCGATCTTCATCGTGGACACGGAGGACCGCGTCCGCGCGTTCCTGCCGCAGATCGACGAACTGGTCACCGAGGGGCTGGTGATCCTCGACGACTGCGAGGTCCACCGCTACGTGGGCCGCGCGGGGGAGGACACGGCGTGAACTGGCTCCTCGTCATCGCGGGCGCCATGGTCGGCGCCCCGCTGCGCTACCTCACGGACCGCACCGTCCAGACCCGGCACGACTCCGTGTTCCCCTGGGGCACCTTCGCCGTGAACGTCGCCGGATCCCTGATCCTCGGCCTCGTCACCGGGGCGGTGGCCGCGGGCGCCGCGTCCTCCCAGGTCCAACTCCTCCTCGGCACCGGACTGTGCGGCGCCCTCAGCACGTACTCCACCTTCTCCTACGAGACCCTGCGGCTCGCGGAGACGGGGGCACGCTTCTACGCGGCGGTGAACGTGCTCGGGAGCATCGCGGCGGGGCTCGGCGCCGCGTTCCTGGGCGCGGCCTTCGCCGAGGCCCTCTGGACCTGACGGCGCCGCCGCGCCCGGCGAGGACGAAGGCCCCGGTCGCTCCGAGCGGAGCGACCGGGGCCTTCGGCACACCGTGGTCAGGGGCGTGCGGGTGCTGGGTGCTGAGGATGCTCAGGGGCGGACTCCCCGGCCCGCACCTCCGTCTCCGGCTGCTGCTCCGGCTTCTTCCTGCCGAGGTGGTTGAAGGCGATGTTGAGCAGCACCGCCGTGATGGCGCCCGCGCAGATGCCCGTACCGAGAATCGTCTGCGCCCAGTCCGGGAACGCGTGGTAGATGCCCGGCTGCACGACCTTGCCGTTCGCGACGATCTCGGGGGCCGCGAGCGGAATGAGACCGACGCCGAGGGAGACCGCGGCGATCACGATGTTGGCGCCCTCGTCGAGGTGGGCGCGGGACAGGGTGCGCACGCCGCTGATCGCGATGGTGCCGAACAGGACCAGGCCCGCGCCGCCGAGCACCGGCATCGGGACGAGCGAGACGACCGCGCCGAGCACCGGGAAGATTCCGAGGACGAGCAGGACGGCGCCGGCCGTGGCGACGACGAAGCGGCTGCGCACCTTCGTGAGCGAGACGACGCCGATGTTCTGGGCGAACGCGCTGATGGCGAAGCCGCCGAACAGCGAGCCGATCATCGTGCCGAGGCCGTCGATGCGCAGACCGCTGCTGATCGTGCGGCCGTCGACGGGACGGTCGCAGATCTCGCCGACGGCGAGCATGCCGGCCGCGCTCTCCGTCATCAGCACCAGCATCATGATGGTCATCGAGATGATCCCGGCGACCTGGAACTCCGGCATGCCGAAGTGGAACGGCGTCGGGATCGAGACCAGCGGCGCGGACTCGAACGTCTTCGTGTTCAGCATCCCGAACGGGATCGCGGCGAGCGTGCCGATCACCATGCCGAGGATCAGCGAGATCTGCCGCAGGAACCCGGTGAACAGGCGCTGCATCGCCACGATGATGACGAGCGTGAACGCGGCGAGCGCCAGGTTCGACGTCGAGCCGAAGTTCTCGGCGCCCGCGCCGCCCTGCGCCCAGCGGACCGGAACCGGCATCAGCGAGACGCCGATGAGGGTGATGACGACGCCGGTCACCAGATGCGGGAAGAAGCGCATCAGCTTGCCGAAGAACGGGCCGATGACCAGACACACGGCACCCGCCACGAGCAGCGAGCCGAGCATCGTCTGCAGTTCGTGCCCCTTCGCCGTGTTCTGGCCGATCGCGAGGAGCGGCGCGATGCCGCCGGAGGCCGCGGCGTTCACGAACGGCAGCCGGTTGCCGAGGACCTTGCCGACGCCGAGCGTCTGGGTGAGCGTGCAGAGACCGGCGATGAACAGGCTCACCGAGATGAGCAGCACCTGATTGCCCGCGCTGAGACCGACCGTCGGGCCGATCACGAGAGGAGCGGCGACCACCCCGGAGTACATCGCGGCGATGTGCTGGAGCGCCGACGGAATGAGCTTTCGTGCGGGGAGTTTCTCATCCACGGGGTGACAGGGAACGTCAGCCACTTGTGGGTTATTCATGGGGATGGCCCTTCGAACTCGTTGTCCTGCACGCCTCTAACCGGCCATCTTTGAGCCACCGCAGGAGCGGGGGACCGGCCGGGCGGTGGACAGGGTTGTCGGCCGATCGGCTCTTGTGCGCAGGTCGCCTGCCCTGCTAGCGCGCGCGTGTGTCCGAAGTGCGGAGGGGTCTTGACCCCTCGCGGCCCGAGCGATTAGCGTCCGGGTGCCATCGGCCCGTGCGTGACGGAACGCGCGCGGCAGGACGCGCGCGACGACGCGCGGCAGAACGAAGGGAGGCGACCGGCGGATGAACACCTGCTCCGATCTCGGTCGTCTCGCCCAGCGCACCGCCTGGGCGCCGGGCCGTATCGCGCACGGCTGCTGACCGCGCCCTTCCGGTCTCACGGGGCGCCCGTCGCGGTCCCCTCACCTCCTCAGTCCTTTCCGGGTCTCCCGTCTCCACCGCCTTTCGGCACGCCGTTCCCGCGTGCCCTCCCGCGCCCTTCCCGACATCCGGCGCGCACACAGAAAGCTGCCTGGACCTTGGCGAACCACGTTCAACTCACGGTCAACGGGGCCGACATCCCGCTCGCACCGGCCCCGCCCCACACCACCGCCCTCGACCTCCTGCGCGAGCGCGGCCTCACCGGCACCAAGGAGGGCTGCGCCGAAGGAGAGTGCGGCGCCTGCTCCGTGCTCGTGGCCCGCCCCGGCACGGACCGGCCCACCGACTGGGTCGCCGTCAACGCCTGTCTGATCCCCGCCGCCGCCCTCGACGGCCAGGAGCTCGTCACCGCGGAGGGCCTCGCCGCGGGCGCCGCCGACGGTGAACTGCATCCCGTGCAGGAGGAGATGGCCGTCCGCGGCGGCTCCCAGTGCGGGTACTGCACGCCCGGGTTCGTGTGCAGCATGGCCGCCGAGTACTACCGGCCGGACCGCTGCGATCACCCCGCGGGGGACACCGACGCCGAGCACGGTCCGAACGGCTTCGACCTGCACGCCCTGAGCGGCAACCTGTGCCGCTGCACCGGCTACCGGCCCATCCGCGACGCCGCGTTCGCCGTCGGCGCGCCCGGCGAGGACGACACCCTGGCCCGCCGCCGCAACGAGGCGCCGCCCGCGCCCGTCGCCACCGCCTACACGCAGGGCGAGCGGACCTTCGTACGGAAGAACACGCTCGCCGAGACGCTGCGGCTGCTGCGCGAGCGGCCCGACGCCACGGTCGTCGCGGGGTCCACCGACTGGGGCGTCGAGGTCAATATCCGCTCCCGCAGGGCCGATTGCGTGATCGCCGTCGACCGGCTGCCCGAACTGCGGGAACTGCGCACCGAGTCCGGCCACGTCGAGATCGGCGCCGCCCTCACCCTCAGCGAGATCGAGCGCGGACTCGACGGCTTCGTACCGCTCCTCGCCGACCTGTTCCCGCAGTTCGCGTCCCGCCTCATCCGCAACGGCGCCACCCTCGGCGGCAACCTCGGCACCGGCTCGCCCATCGGCGACAGTCCGCCCGCGCTGCTCGCCCTGGAGGCGTCGGTCGTGCTCGCCGACGCCGACGGCGAGCGCGTCGTGCCGCTCGCCGAGTACTTCACCGGCTACCGGCAGAGCGTGCGCCGCCCCGGCGAGCTGATCCGCGCCGTGCGCGTGCCGCTGCCGCTGTCGCCCGTCACCGCCTTCCACAAGATCGCCAAGCGGCGCTTCGACGACATCTCCAGCGTGGCCGTCGCCTTCGCGCTCGACATCCAGGACGGGACCGTGCGCAAGGCGCGCATCGGTCTGGGCGGGGTGGCCGCCACCCCGGTCCGGGCGCTCGCCACCGAGGCCGCCCTGGAGGGCGAGCCGTGGACGGAGGCGACCGTCGAGGCCGCCGCCCGCGTGCTGCGCGGCGAGGGCACCCCCATGAGCGACCACCGGGCCAGCGCCCTCTACCGCTCCGCGATGCTCGGCCAGAGCCTGAAGAAGCTGTACGCACAGACCACCGCGGAGGTGTCGGCATGAGCCAGTTGTCCGAGCGCCCGGAGAAGGCCGTCGTCGGCCTGTCGATGCCGCACGAGAGCGCCGTCCAGCACGTCACCGGCACCGCCCTCTACACCGACGACCTCGTCGCCCGCACCAAGGACGTCCTGCACGCCCACCCCGTCCAGGTGATGCACGCCCACGGCAGGATCACCGCCCTGCGCACCGAGCGCGCCCTCGCCGTGCCCGGCGTGGTCCGCGTGCTGACCGGCGCCGACGTGCCCGGCGTCAACGACGCCGGCATGAAGCACGACGAGCCGGTCTTCCCCGACGAGGTCATGTTCCACGGCCACGCCGTCGCCTGGGTGCTCGGTGAGACCCTGGAAGCCGCCCGGCTCGGCGCCGAGGCCGTCGAGGTCGACCTCGACGAACTGCCCTCCGTGATCACGCTGGACGAGGCGATCGCCGCCGACAGCTTCCACGGCGCCCGGCCCGTCATGGAGACCGGCGACATCGACGCCGGATTCGCTGACTCCGCCCACGTGTTCAGCGGCGAGTTCCAGTTCTCCGACCAGGAGCACTTCTACCTGGAGACGCACGCCGCGCTCGCGCAGATCGACGAGGCCGGCCAGGTCTTCGTGCAGAGCAGCACCCAGCACCCCTCCGAGACCCAGGAGATCGTCGCGCACGTCCTCGGGCTCAGCAGCCACGAGGTGACCGTGCAGTGCCTGCGCATGGGCGGCGGCTTCGGCGGCAAGGAGATGCAGCCGCACGGCTTCGCGGCCGTCGCCGCGCTCGGCGCGAAGCTCACCGGCCGCCCCGTCCGGCTGCGCCTCACCCGCACCCAGGACCTGACCATGTCCGGCAAGCGGCACGGCTTCCACGCCCGCTGGCGCATCGGCTTCGACGCCGAGGGCCGCATCCAGGCCCTGGACGCCGCACTCACCGCCGACGGCGGCTGGAGCCTCGACCTGTCCGAGCCGGTCGTCGCCCGCGCCCTGTGCCACATCGACAACACGTACTGGATCCCCAACGCCCGCGTCACCGGCCGCATCGCCCGCACCCACAAGGTCTCCAACACCGCCTTCCGCGGCTTCGGCGGACCTCAGGGCATGCTCGTCATCGAGGACATCATGGGCCGGTGCGCGCCGCTGCTCGGCCTCGACCCGATGGAGCTGCGCGAACGGAACTTCTACCGCCCCGGCCACACCACCCCGTACGGGCAGCCGCTCACCCAGCCCGAACGGATCGGGGCCGTCTGGGACAAGGTGCGGGAGAACGGGGCCGTCGCCGAACGGCGGCGCGAGATCGAGGCGTTCAACGCCGCGCACCCGCACACCAAGCGGGCGCTCGCCGTCACCGGGATCAAGTTCGGCATCTCCTTCAACCTCACCGCCTTCAACCAGGGCGGCGCCCTCGTGCTGATCTACAAGGACGGCTCGGTCCTGATCAACCACGGCGGCACCGAGATGGGCCAGGGCCTGCACACCAAGATGCTCCAGGTCGCCGCCACCACGCTCGGTATCCCGCTGCACAAGGTCCGCCTCGCCCCCACCCGCACCGACAAGGTGCCCAACACCTCGGCCACCGCCGCCAGCGCGGGCGCCGACCTGAACGGCGCCGCCGTGAAGAACGCCTGCGAGCAACTGCGCGAGCGCCTGCGCCAGGTGGCCGGCACACAGCTCGGCGCGAGCGCCGCCGACGTCCGCATCGTCGAGGGGGTCGCCCGCGTCCTCGGCAGCGACCGCGAGCTGGCCTGGGACGACCTCGTGCGCACCGCGTACTTCCAGCGGGTGCAGCTGTCGGCCGCCGGTTTCTACCGCACCGAGGGGCTGCACTGGGACGCGAAGTCGTTCCAGGGCTCGCCGTTCAAGTACTTCTCGCACGGTGCGGCCGCCGCCGAGGTGGAGGTCGACGGCTTCACCGGCGCCTACCGGGTGCGGCGCGTGGACATCGTGCACGACGTCGGCGACAGCCTCTCCCCGATGATCGACATCGGGCAGGTCGAGGGCGGCTTCGTGCAGGGCGCGGGCTGGCTGACCCTCGAGGACCTGCGCTGGGACACCGGCGACGGGCCGCACCGGGGCCGGCTCCAGACCCAGGCCGCCAGCACCTACAAGCTGCCGAGCTTCTCCGAGATGCCCGAGGAGTTCCACGTGGAGCTGCTGGAGAACGCGACCGAGGAGGGCGCCGTCTACGGCTCCAAGGCGGTCGGCGAGCCCCCGCTGATGCTCGCGTTCTCGGTGCGCGAGGCGCTGCGCCAGGCGGCCGCCGCGTTCGGTGCGCCCGGCACGGCGGTCGAACTGGCCTCGCCCGCCACGCCGGAGGCCGTGTTCTGGGCGATCGAGGCGGCCCGCGCCGGCGCCCCGAGCGATGCCCGGGCGGACGCGGAAGCGCCGGTCGGTGCCTGACATGGCCTGGGTCGCCGCGGTCGCGCGGCTGCGGGCACGCCGGGAGCCCGGCGTGCTCGTGACCGTCACGGCCGTGCGCGGCCACGCCCCGCGCGACGCCGGCGCCAAGCTCGTCGTGGGCGCCGGCGCCACCTGGGGGTCGATCGGCGGCGGCAACGTCGAGGCCGTCTCGATCGACCGCGCCAGGGAGATGATCGCCGGGGCCGCGACCGCACCCGAGCTGATCGACTTCGCCCTGAACGACAAGGTCACCAACCGGCACGGCGTGCAGTGCTGCGGCGGCACCGTCCAGGTCCTGCTCGAACCGCTGCCCGTGGTCCGGGCGGTGGCCGTCTTCGGCGTCGGCCACGTCGGCTTCGAACTGGCCCGGATCCTGGCCCGCCAGGACCTGGACCTCCACCTCGTCGACAGCCGCGCCGAACTCCTCACCGAGGAACGGCTCGCCGTGCTGACCTCCGACGCGGTCGCCCAGGTCCACACCCACCACACACCGCTGCTGCCCGAGGAGGTCCTGGACGGACTGCCGCAGGGCACGCACGTCCTGATCATGACGCACGACCACGCCGAGGACGCCGCGCTGTGCGACGCCGCCCTGCGCACCGGTCACCTCGGCTCCATCGGCCTGATCGGCTCGGCGGCCAAGTGGACCCGCTTCCGCCGCCGCCTCGCCGACGAGGGCGGACACGACGACGAGGCCATCGCCCGGATCAAGACCCCGATCGGACTGACCGAGATCACCGGCAAGGAACCGGCGACGATCGCCGTGAGCGTCGCCGCCGATCTGCTGCGCACCTTCGAGGACGAGGACGCTCAGGGGTAGGGGTAGGGGTAGGGGCCGGGGCTAGGAGCGGGTGGCGGTGCCGCATTTCCCGTCGCCGTCCTCGGAGACCACCGGCGCGCTGCGGTCGTACGGGTCCGAGGTCGGCCCGTCCGAAGGCTCGGCCTCGCCGAACACCGGTGTGAGGAAGCCGTTGTAGGTGCGGCAGCCGGCGTTCGTGGTGTGGATCATGTTGCTGTGCACGGAGAAGGTGCCGTCCTTGGTGTGGACCCTCTCCGGGTTCTGCCAGTCCATGACCACCTGGCGCCGCACGATGACCCGGGTGACCTCGTCCGGGTCGCCGGCCACGGCCGCGACCGGGTACACGTACGTCACGTCGCTGGTCACCCGCAGCGCGTGGTGCGGGCCCGGCCCCTCCTCGTACGAGAGCCGGCCGCGGACCTTGACCACGTCCCCGACCAGCGACGTCCGGTCGGGGTCGAAGCGGCTGAACAGCACCAGCGGGTTGTACTTCTCGCTGGGGGAGCGCAGGGCCGTCTCGAGGAACTCCTGCTCCTGCGACTGCTCCGGATTGATGTACGCGATGGCCTCGCTCGGGCGTTCGCCGCGCAGCACTGCCCGGTCGAGGCTGGAGGCGACGAGGAAGTCACGGCTGCGGTCCAGGGCCCTCGCGACCCGCGCCTCGTCCATCCAGGCCGTCGCGCGGGGCGCGGGGACCGAGATGCCGGCCGCGCCGTCGGCCCAGCGGGCGGCGGGCGAACCCCGGAACGGTTCGGCGCGCGTACCGCGTCGGGGGCCCGTGGAGGGCGGCGGGCCCGAGGGGCGTGCCGTCTCCGCGCCGAGCGGGCCGGCGTCCGGTGTGCCGCCCGCGCCGAGCAGGTTCGTCACCCGGTCCGGGGCCAGCGCCCAGAGCAGGACGGCGAGCGCGGCGAGGATTCCGGCCACGTACCAGCCGGTGCGGCTGCGGCTGCGGGGGCGGTCGGGGCTGTACGTTCGCCAGCCGTCGCCGTTGCTGCCGTGGACGTCCTCTTCCTGGAGACGGCGGGTGACCATCCGGGCGCGGGCCGACGGCTCCTGCGGCGCGTCGCGCACCCCCTCCGCCGACTCCCTGAGGAAGCGCTCCCACTCCTCGTCCGAAACGGACGAACCGCCCTTGTCCCCACCCGAGTTCACGCACTCCTCCTGATCTTCGGCGAGGCATGATGATCGCACGGGCGCTCTGGGTGCGGGTCTCCGGAGCGGGCTCGATACTGGAACCGTCGCCCATGACCAGGGCGGCGAACATGACAGGGGGCACGTCGGTGGGGGAGTCCGAGTCGGGGCGGGACGGTGCGGAGGGGGAACGGGCGCTGCTGCCTCCGGCGCTGCGGGGGTTCGCGGCGCTGACCGGGGTGGTGGCCGTGCTGGTCGTCGCCGTGATCGGGGTGCTGTACGCCGGGCACGGGCAGCCGGGACGGGTGGACCGGTGGTTCGTCGACCCGACGGACGACACGGTGGGGCAGCCGTGGCGGGGGGTCGCGCTGGCGCTGGACTTTCTGGGGGAGCCGGTGGGTGCCGTGCTGCTGGTGGGTGCGGCGGTGGTCTGTTGTCTGGTGCGGCGGCGGCCGTGGGCGGCGGGTTTCCTGGTCGGCGCCACGGTGGTGGCCGTCGCGGTGGCGACGCTGCTCAAGCACGTGGTGGGCCGCACGATCCACGGGGACGGGAACCTGTCGTACCCGAGCGGGCACACGGCCTTCTTCACGGCGCTCGCCGTCGCGGTGGCGCTGGTCGTGAACGGGCGGCGGGGGGTGGTCCTCGGCGCGGCGCTCGTGGGCGGCGCCGCCATGGGGTGGGCGCAGGTCGCCCTCGGGGCGCATTACCCGACGGATGTCCTGGGCGGCTGGTGCGTGGCGCTGGCGCTCACGTTGACGCTGGCCGGGCTCTTCGACGCGGCAGCGCGGCGGGGTTCGAGACCGGGGGCCTCGGCCCCGGCGCCGAATTAGCCCCGCCCGCCGGGAGGACGCCGCCGTCGCGTACGTCGGGAGGGGGACCGGTCCACCGGCAGGCTCGGCCGCGCGGCGGAACGAGGTCGCGACCGGTGACTGACGTGTGCGCAGCGGATGCCGAGCAGGATCGGTCGTGGCAGAGCGGAGGTTCTCTCCCTCCGACGCTTCGGTTCCGCACCCCGAATGGAGCTTCACCATGTCCCGGTTCAAGCTGTCCCACCGCGCCGTCACGTTCCTCGCGGCGAGCGCCGTGCTGGCGACCACCGCGGGGGTCGCCTCCGCCTCGACGCCGGCGTCCCCCACGCCCGACTCCGGCGAGGCCGTGCACGCCTCCGCCCCGTCCGGGGCTCTCACCTCCCGACTCAAAGGCTGGGGCCGCATGGACTATCCCGCCGTCGGTGACGACATCCAGGTCACGGTCGACGCCCATGCCGTCTTCAAGGGCGTGGGCTGGGCCCAGCCCGACAAGGCCTGGGGGACCTTCCGTATCTACCACCGGATGCCGGCCGCCGACGGCGAGCCCGCGAAGGTCAACTGGGGCGACTTCAAGGTCGACTGCCTGACCAGTGGCGGCCCCACCGCCACCGTGACCGGGCGCCTCGTGCGCACCGGGGGCAACGTCGGCGCCTGGGACGACTATCTGAAGCGGCATGTCCGCATGGGGATCAGCTTCTACGTGGCAGAGGGCGAGGGCGGCGGGCCCAGCCGCATCGGGATCTCCGGAGGCACGGAGAAGGGCGAGCCGCTGCTGACCAAGTGCATGGCGCCGGCCGCCGACTCCAAGGTGATCAAGGGCGGTTACGCCCTCACGGACAAGGTCCCGGCCGGCTGAGGATCGTCCGCGGAAACGGCCTCGGCACCGTCGCCGGGCGCCGCGCCGTCGTGGCGGGCCGCGCAGTTACCCGCGCCCCTGGCGGGGAGGTTCCGGCCCGGCGCCGAATCAGCACCGCCCTGGCCTGGGGGCACCTTGCGCCCGAGGCAGGGCGCCGGGCCGACGCCCCCGGAGGGCGCGGGCGGGTGGGAGAAGGGGGCAGGCCAGGGGCGGGAGGTGCTGGACCGGAGGCAAGAGGCGCCCCACGACCGAGTTGCTGATCGGCACAGGTTCGGGTCCCAGACGAAGGCGCGGATCGGATGCAGCCCCGCGCCGGAGTCGCCGAGAGACGAATGGCCCCTCACCGCGCCCCGCGCCGCGTCGCCACACCCCCAAGGCGCCGGGGCGACCATTCGCCCCGGCGCCCGGGAGTTGTCCCGGCCGCCGCGATCAGGACCGGCTGCGGAAGACGGGCTTGACGGGGCGGCCGCCCAGCCAAGGGGTGGGGTCGCCCGCGTCCAGGGCCTTGCGGTAGACCCCGCACGCGTCGGCCACGACCTCCACCGTGCGGTCGATGTCGGCCTCGTCGAGCGCGCTGCTCACCACGAACGACGGGGCGAGGACCCCGCCCGCGAGCAACTGCCGCAGGAACAGGGTGCGGTAGGGCTGGGAGGGCTGCCCGTACTCGTCCAGCGTGCCGAACACCAGGTTGCTGGCCCGCCCCCGGACGACGACGTGCTCCCCGACACCCAGGCCGGCCGCGACCTCCCGCACGCCGGAGGCCAGGCGTTCCCCGAGCGCGTGCAGCCGCGCCGTCACCCCCTCCTCGACATACGTGTCCAGCACCGCCATCGCCGCCGCCAGCGCATGCGTCTCCGCCCCGTGCGTGGTGGACAGCAGGAACACCCGGTCGTGGGAGTCCCGCAGCCCGCCCCGCTCCATCAGCTCCCGCCGCCCGGCGAGCGCCGACACCGCGAACCCGTTGCCCAGCGCCTTCCCGAACGTGGAGAGATCGGGCACGACCCCGTACAGGCCCTGCGCCCCCGCCTCGGACCAGCGCAGCCCGGTGATCATCTCGTCGAACACCAGCAGGCACCCGTGCCGGTGGGCCAGTTCGCGCAGCCCCTCCAAGTACCCGGGCGGCGGCTCGACATGGCCGGCCGGCTCCAGGACCAGGCAGGCGATCTCGCCCGGGTACCGGACGAGCACTTCCTCCGTGGCGGCCAGGTCGCCGTAGGGGAACCCGACGGTCAGGTCGGTGATCGCGGCCGGGATGCCGGCGGACATCGGTGTCGTGCCGATGAACCAGTCGTCCACGGAGAAGAAGGGGTGGTCGGCGCAGATCGCCACCCGCGTGCGGCCGGTGACGGCGCGGGCCAGGCGCACCGCGGCGGTGGTGACGTCCGAGCCGTTCTTGGCGAACTTCACCATCTCGGCCGTCGGCACGGTCGCGAGGAACCGCTCGGCGGCCTCCACCTCGAGGATGGACGGCCGCACGAAGTTGCTGCCGCGGTCCAGTTCACGCCGTACCGCCTCCGTGACGCGCGGGTGCGCGTGCCCGAGGCTCACGGAGCGCAGCCCGGACCCGTACTCGATGTACCGGTTCCCGTCGACGTCCCACACATGGGCGCCCCGGCCGTGGCTGATCACCGGCGCGAGGTGCTCGGGGTACTGGTCGTCGCCCTTGGCGTAGGTGTGCGCGCCTCCGGGGACGAGCGCGTGCAGCCGCTCGTTCGCCGCGCGGGAGCGGGGCAGTTCGAACTCTTCGGCGTCCACGGCCCGGGTCACCCTTCCTTCCGCTGCTTGAGGACCTCCGCGAGCCCGGGCGCCTCCCGGTCCCGGCGGGACATCGACGTCGCGGGCAGCGGCCAGGGGATCGCGAGTTCGGGGTCGTCGAAGGCGATCGTCACGTCCTCAGAAGGATCGTGCGGACGGTCGATCCGGTACGAGGTGTCGGCGCTCTCGCTGAGCGCCTGGAAGCCGTGCGCGCACCCCGCCGGGATGTACAGCGTCGCCTGCGTCTCGCCGGACAGCTCGAAGAACGCCCGGCCCAGGTACGTGGGGGAGTCCTCGCGCAGGTCGACGACGACGTCGAAGATCCGCCCCGACGAGCAGCGTACGAGCTTGGCCTCCCCGGCGCCCGAGCGCAGATGCATCCCGCGCAGCACGCCCCGGACCGAGCGGGACACGCTGTCCTGGACGAAGGCGTGCGGATCGAGGCCCACCGAGCGGATCACGTCCGCGTCGAAGGTGCGGCAGAAGAAGCCGCGTTCGTCGGCGTACGGGGTGGACTCGAAGAGGAACGCGCCGGAGATCTCCGGGACTTCGGTCGCTTTCATGGGGCCTCTCGCAAAGTGGGGGTGGTGGTGTCGGTGGGTGGGGACAGGAGTGCGGTGAGCGCGTCGAACTGCTCGCGCAGGTGCCGGGCGGCCACCTCGCCCCGCTCGGCGAGGGTGTGCCGGACGTCCGGCGCGTTCTTCTCCAGCTCCCGGAACTGTTCGAGCAGCCGGTCCGCGTCGACCTCGCGCGCCGGATGGCAGTACGCGCCGAGGCCCATCCGCTCCATGAGCGCCTCGCTCTTGGCCGCATAGGTCACGGCCAGTACCGGGGTTCGGGTCTTCAGGGCGCAGATCAGGTTGTGGTAGCGGACGGCGACGACGGTGTCGGCGGCCGTCATCTCGTCCATCAGGTCGGCGAGGGACGCCGGTTCGGCGGCGGTGACCAGCGGCGAGTCCACCGTGTCGAGGATCGCGGCGACCACCGACGCGTCGCAGGTGTCGCCGGTGAGCAGCCGCACCGGCCGGCCCTCGTCGACCAGCGCGCGCACGAAGCGGATCGTGCCGTCGAGATAGCGCCGGTGGATCTCGTCGGCCCGCGCGCGGTCGTCGTCGCCGCCGTGGAAGTCCATGACGCCGAGACAGACCGGCCCCGGCGGACCCGAGGGCGTCCTCGGCTCCGGGGCGGGCAGGGCGAACGCGAGGTCCGGGTAGACGCGGTCGCGTACGGTGTCCACGCCCATGCCCCGCAGGGCGTCCCGGGACCGCTCGTCCCGGTACGAGCGGTACGCGGCCAGCCGCGCCGACCAGCGCACGAGGGCCCGCGTCGACGGATTGCCGATCGGGGCGGCGCCGACGCTGACGAACGCGACCTTGCTGCCGAGCAGCCGCCCGCTCGCGCTCAGCAGGAACAGCGCGTACGGGAAGCCCCAGGGCCGCAGCGGCAGCGTGGCCTCCAGGACGCCCATGCCCGGCACGATCACCACGTCGTGCCGGCGCACCCAGGCGGCGGTGCGGAACGCGTCGACGAGTTTGCCGAGGCCCTTGCCCACGATCGCCCCGGCGCGGGACGCCGTCCGGTACTCCCCGCGGTACCAGTGCAGCCGTGTCGCGGGGATCCCGAACCGGGCCGTGACCGCCTCGGGTCCCCCGCACAGCGCGTCCACGACCGCGTCCGGATGCTCGGCGCGCAGATATCCGAGCAGGGCCTCCAGGGAGCCGTCGTTGCCGAGGTTGCCGGAGCCGAGCAGGCCGAACACCCCGACGCGCACCCGCGTCACGCCCGCCCCCCGGCCCGGCCCTCGCGCCCGGCGACCAGCTCGTCGACGGAGACCGTGAGCAGGTCCGGGTCGACCGGCGCGCGGTCCTCCACCCGCTCACCGGCGCCCGGCCTGACCCGGCTGCTCATCCAGTCGGCGAGATGGCCGAAGCAGGCCCGCCGGTCGGCCGGGGACAGCGGCGCCCGCCGGATCGCCGCGACGAACCCCCACAGGTACTCGGCGAGCAGCCGCGGGGTGGGATGCAGCGGGCCCGCCCGGCGCGGGTCCAGATTGACGCAGCGGGCCCGCTTGCCGGGGTTCGCCCGCTCGGCGCGGTTCGGATGGTCGCGGCGGAAGTACAGCAGCTCCGGCACCTGGTGGAAGCGCCCGTGCAGGGTGATCTCGGCGACGAAGGTGCGGTCCGCGTGGTGGTAGCTGTCGAGCGGCTTCACGCGGCGCAGCACGTCGGCCCGGATCACCCCGTAGAAGTCGTCGCCGCCCGGCTCGAACAGCAGGCTGCGGAAGCGGTCCGGGGCGCTCGGCGAGCCGGTGTCGAGCGTGTACGCGTACGGCACCTTCACCCGGCCGTCGGCGTCGATGACCGCCTGGTCGGTGTGCGCGAGGATCACGTCGGGCCGCTCGTCCAGGGCGTCCACACAGCGGCGCAGCAGGTCCCGGCCGTACAGGTCGTCGTGCGAGGCCCACTTGAACAGTTCGCCGCGGCACTCGGCGAACACCCGGTTGTGGTTCGGGGTCGCCCCGACGTTGCGGGGCAGCCGCAGGTAGCGGATCCGGGAGTCCTGCGCCGCGTACTTGCGGCAGATCTCCTGGGTGGCGTCGGTCGAGGCGTTGTCGGAGACGACCAGTTCGAAGTCCTCGTAGGTCTGGCCGAGCAGTGCGTCGAGCGACTCGGCGAGGTACTCCTCGCCGTTGTACACGGGCAGGCCGATGCTCAGCCTGGGGTGGGGGGTCATGACGTCCTCGCTTCGTGGTTCTCGTGGTTCCGGTGGTGCTCGCGCAGGGCGGACCGCAGGTGCAGCCACCACACGGCCGAGCCGCTCAGCGTCGCGGCGGCGACGCCCCAGGCCGAGCCGACCGTGCCGCCGGCGGCCGCCCCGCCGAGCCCGCCGGTGACGTAACAGAGAGAGGCGAACAGCTGGCAGCGCAGACTGCGCCGGGCCGCGCCGAGCGCGCGCAGCCCGGCCGCCGCGCCCGTGCCGAGACCGGCCCCGGCGACGGCGAGGGTCACCGGCACGACGAGCGGGGAGGCCGACTCCCACACGTGGCCGAGGACCAGTTCGCCGAGCCGGTCCGGCATCAGCAGCAGGGCGCCGCCCCACAGGACGGCGGCACCGGCCTGTCCGCCGCCCAGCAGGAGGCAGAACCGGCCGAGCCGGTGCGGGGCACTGCGCAGCACCCGGGCCGCCTCGGGGACCGTGACCAGGGACAGGCCCATCAGCACGGCGAGGAACGGGCCGAGCAGCAGCTCGGCGCCGCGCACCGCGCCGACCGCGCCGACGCCGACGATCACGCCGAGCCCGTACGCGCGCAGCTGGCTCGCGCCGCTGAGGCTCACGTTCTCGACGAGGTAGCGGTAGCCGAGGTCGCGCTGCTCGCGCAGCCAGGAGCGGGCCCGGCCGGGCCGGGGCCGGATCCCGGACTGGACGCAGCCGTACGCGGCGGCCACCGCGGCGGAGGCGCCCCAGGCCAGCACGAACGCGCCGACGCCGCCCACATGGGCGGCCACGACCATGCCGGGGAGGAGCGCGGCGCCCCACACCAGGTCGTTGACGAACGCCTTGCGCCCCGCGCCCGCGGCGAAGAACGAGAACCGCCAGGCGTCCTGGAGCAGCAGCCCCGGCATGACGACGCCGAGGCAGGCGAACGCGGGCCCCACCCGGCCGCCGAGCGCGAGCCCGACGGCCAGGCAGGCCGCGCCGATGACGACGCCGACCCCGAGCGCGGTGCCCGTCGACCGGGCGACGGCCCCGCGCCAGGCCGCCTGAGGCACCGCGCTGAACCGCACCACGAGCGGGTCGGTGGCCAGGCCCCGGGAGACGTTGAGCACCACGCCGTACGTCACCCAGGCCAGGCTGAACACGCCGAACGCGGTGACGCCCAGCGAGCGGGCCACGTACACGCCCACCACGAAGTTGGACAGACTGGAGGCCGCCTGGTCGGCGAGCCCCCAGGACAGCCGGCCGACGAGGGCCCGTCGCGCGGACCCGGCCCGTGCCGTCGCCCGCACCTCCTCGGTCTCCTTCTCGGTGGTCATCGGCGTCACGCCTTGATCAGGCCGGCCGCGCCGAGCGCGTCGGCCGCGTCCGCGACGGTGGCGAAGGGCAGCCCGGACCGCTCGGCGACGTCGAGCAGATCGTGCTCGCCGTCGGAGAGGTTGAGCACCCAGAGCATCGCCATCTGGGCCTCCTTGGTGTCGCTGCGCCCGCCGAGCGCGTCGTACAGCCCGCGCCGCCCCAACTGGGGTTCGCCGTACGGGCTGAGATTGAGGAAGCGCCGGTTGCGGTCCAGGACGGCGAAGGCCTCGCGGCACACGGCGAGGGTGTCCGCCATCGCCGCCGGGGACACGAAGTCCAGGTCGTCCGCCGAGGTGTGGTACTCCGGATAGCCCGCGTACGGGGTCCGGGTGAGCGAGCCCACACCGAGGTCGAACCCGGGCGAGCAGTACTGCCGCTCGTCGTAGCCGTACGGGGTGAACTCCCTGATCTCGTGCGGCCGTTGCGAGGCGGCCAGCACGTGCCGCAGCACCCGGTCGATCTCCGCGTCGCCGCGCCGGCTCCGCTTGTACGTCAGGCTCCCCGGGTCGCCCGCGCAGGCGAGGACGAGCCCGTGCTTCACCCGTCCCACCCGCTCCCTGTTGCGGGCCAGCCAGGTGATCGCCCCGATCGTGCCGGGCGCGTACACGAACCGGTACGTGTAGTACGGCTCCCGCTCGGCGAGCTCCCGGGCCAGGAACGTCGCGACGGCGATCCCGGCCAGGTTGTCGTTGGCGAGCGACGGATGGCAGACGTGGCAGGAGACGAGCACCTCGTCGGAGACCTGCCCCGGGACCACGTGCTCGGCGTAGCTGAGATGACCGTCCGTCAGCGTGGAGTCGATCACCACCTCGTACTCGCCGTCGGGGAGCGCGTCCAGGGTCTCCTGGGCCAGACAGAACCCCCACTCCGGCTTGTAGTAACTGGTCCGGTACGGCACCCACTTCGGGTGCTCCGGCAGGGTGTACAGATGCTCCTTCAGCTCGGCCAGCGGCATCCGCGTGGACACCGGCACGCTGTAGCCGAGCACGTGCAGACTCGACGCGGCGAAGTCGACGACCCGCTTGCCGGTGGCGTCCGCGACGTACGCGTCACGGATGTTCCACTCCTGCGGCACCGTCCAGTCGAGCACCTGCGTCCCCGTCGGCACCTCGTGCCGGGTCAGCGGGACGTGCTCGCCGACGATGTCCAGGGTGGCGCGCACCCCGTCGCCCGTGATGCTCCGGCACAGCGGGTACATCCGCTCCACCAGCGCGTGCATCTCCTCGCCGACACCGGTCATCCGCGCCGCCGCAGAGTGTCGTCGACGGCGCCCGCCTCCGACGCCGCGCGCAGCACGGCGAGCCGGGTGAAACGCTCTGTGAACGCCGCCATGGTCAGCCCGTGCGTCCGGTACGCGTCGGCGAGTTCGAGCGCGCCCCGCTTGACCGTCCACGCGCAGTCGAAGCCGGGCAGCGCGGCGCGGATCCGGGAGAAGTCCACCCGGTACGAGCGCGGGTCGGCGCCGCTCTCGCCGGTGATCCGCACCTTCGCGCCGTCGACCGCCTCGGCGACCTGCACGGCGATCTCGGTGACCGTCACGTTGTTGACCTCGCTGCCGACGTTGAACGCCCGGTCGTGCACCGCCTCGCGCGGCGCCTGAAGGGCGGCCGTGAACGCCTGCGCGATGTCGGCGGCGTGCACCAGCGGCCGCCACGGCGTGCCGTCGGACAGGACGAGCACTTCGCCGGTCAGCAGGGCGTGCCCGACCAGGTTGTTGAGCACGATGTCGGCGCGCAGCCTGGGGGAGAACCCGAACGCGGTCGCGTTGCGCATGTAGACGGGCGTGAAGTCGGCGTCGGCCAGCGCGTGCAGGTCGTCCTCCACCCGCACCTTGGACTCCGCGTACGGGGTCACCGGGCGCAGCGGCGCCTCCTCGGCGACCAGCTCGTCACCGCCCGCCGCGCCGTACACGGAGCAGGTCGACGCGTACAGGAAGCGCCGCACCCCGGCGTCGCGGGCCAGCCGGGCGAGCCGGACCGACGCGTGATGGTTGATGTCGTAGGTGAGTTCGGGGGCCAGCGAGCCCAGCGGGTCGTTGGAGAGCGCGGCCAGGTGGATCACGGCGTCCACCCCGGCCACGTGCTCGGCCGTGACGTCGCGCAGGTCCACCCGGTGACCCTTGGGGTCGGCGGGTTCCGGGCCGAGCACGCAGTCGGCGAAGAGGCCGGAGTCGAGGCCCACGACCTCGTGTCCGGCGGCGGCGAGGACCGGGGCCATCACGGTGCCCAGATAGCCCTGGTGTCCGGTCAGCAGTACGCGCAAGGTTCAACCCCCCAGGTTGAGAGTGAGTTTGGTGACGGCGAAGGCCTCGGCGTAGCGCGCGTGGCATTCGATGCCGCGGATCCGGGCGAGGCCCAGGAAGGCCTCCCGGTCGTACCAGGGACGGTGCCGCTGCGAGGGGTAGTGCTCCTGGAGCAGCCGGACCTTGTCCTCGGCCGTCTCCGGTGACAGCGGCTGGTACGCGGCCATGCGGCCGAGATCGCCGTCCCACTTGACGATCTCGTAGCCGAGGACCAGGTGGTCGCGGAACGCGGTGGGAATCAGTTGGGCCAGGCCCCGGTGGTCCTGGTGCGCGTCGTCCGTGCGCGGGGCGAGGACCAGGTCCGGGTCGCCCTGCGCGCGCAGCTCCTCGACGGCGCGCTTCGCCTCGTCCCAGTGCACGGGCAGCCGGCCGTCCGGCAGCTTGTGCACGGTCAGCCGGAGATCGGCGCCCGGGCAGAACGCGGCGAGCGCGGCCTCCTCCTCCTGCTCGCGCTCGGTGCCGCCGCCGGTGAGCACCAGCGCGTCGACCCGCAGCCCCGGGTGTGCCCGGCACAGCGTGAGGAGGGTGCCGCCGGCGCCGATCGCGAGGTCGTCGCAGTGCGCGCCGACGGCCACGATCCGCTCCAGGCGGCCGCCGCCCAGCCCGATCACGCGCCCACCCCCGCCGGGTCCCGCTCCCACACGGCCCACGGACGCTCGCCCCGGGTGTACGCGGCGTCGAGCGCCGCCCGCTCCTTCACCGTGTCGGTCGGCTTCCAGAACCCGCGGTGCCGGTGCGCCACCAGACGGCCCTGCTTGGCCAGTCGGGCGCAGCCGTCGGCGACCAGGTCCCCGTTCTCCGGTATGTGGTCGAAGACCTCCTGGCGGAGCACGAAGTAGCCGCCGTTCTCCCACAGCGGCATGTCGCTGACCGCGGTGATCCCGCCGACGAGGCCGTCCTCGCCGAGGTCCACGCAGTGGAACGAGGACTGCGGCGGCACCACCATCATCGACGCGCCCGCGTCGCGCCGCTCGAAGTTCTCGATCATCCGCGGCAGCGGGGCGTCGGTGAGCACGTCCGCGTAGTTGGCGAGGAACATCTCGTCGCCGTCCAGGTGGTGGCGCACCCGGCGCAGCCGCTCCCCGATCGGCGACTCGATGCCGGTCTGCGCGAACGTGATCGTCCAGTCGGCTATGTCGGTGGAGAGCAGCTCCGTCCTCCCGCCGCGCAGCACGAAGTCGTTGGACGTCGTCTCCTCGTAGTTGAGAAAGAACTCCTTGATGTGGTGGGCGCCGTAGCCGAGGCACAGGATGAACTCCTTGTGCCCGAAGTGCGCGTAGTAGCGCATCACGTGCCAGATCAGCGGCCGCGGGCCGACCATTGCCATCGGCTTGGGCACGTCGTCGCCCGTGCCCTCGCGCATCCGCATCCCGTAACCGCCGCAGAACAGGACGACCTTCATGACGTGACCCCTCCGGTGGCGGCCTCTGCGGGCGCGACCTCGACGACGCTCAGTTCCGGGATGGGGAAGACCAGGCGGCCGCCCCACTCATGGACGTAGGACAGCTGCTCCACCAGCTCGTCCCGCAGGTTCCACGGCAGGACCAGGACGTAGTCCGGCCTGTCCGCGGCGATCCGCTCGGGCGGCAGGATCGGGATGCGGGCGCCCGGGGTGTACCGGCCGTGCTTGTACGGGTTCCGGTCGACCGTGTACGGCAGCAGGTCGGGGCGGATCCCGCAGTGGTTCAGCAGCGTGTTGCCCTTGCCGGGGGCGCCGTAGCCGACGACCGTCTCGCCGCGCTCGGCGGCCTCGATCAGGAACCTCAGGAGGTCCCGGCGCACCTTCGCGACCCGGGCGGCGAACTCCGCGTACCCGGACAGCTCCTGGAGCCCGGCGGCCTTCTCGCGGGCCAGCACGTCCGCCACCCGTTCCGACGGCTCGCCGGCCGTCTCCTGCGGGCGGGCCCACAGCCGGATCGAACCGCCGTGCGTGGGCAGCAGCTCCACGTCCACGAGCGTCAGACCGCCGCTCGCGAGCGCCCGGATCGCCGACGCGACCGTGTAGTACTGGAAGTGCTCGTGGTAGATCGTGTCGTACTGGTTCTCCTCGATCAGCGTCAGCAGGTGCTGCACCTCGATCGACACCCAGCCGTCGTCCGCGACCAGCGCCCGCAGGCCCTGCGTGAAGCCGACCACGTCGGGGATGTGCGCGTACACGTTGTTCGCCACGACGAGGTCCGCCGGGCCGTGCTCCGCGCGGACCTCCCCGCCGACCTGCGGACTCAGGAACTCGGTGAGCGTCGGCACGCCCGCCTCGCGCGCGGCGGCGCCGACGTTGACGGACGGCTCGATGCCGAGGCAGCGCACCCCTCGCTCCACCATGTGCTTCAGCAGGTAGCCGTCGTTGCTCGCGACCTCCACCACGAACGAGGCGTGGCCGAGACCGAGTCGGTCCGCGGCGCCGGTCACGAAGGTGCGCGCGTGCTCCACCCAGGACGTCGAGAAGGACGAGAAGTACGCGTACTCCTTGAACGTCTCCTCCGGCGTGATCAGCGGCGGGATCTGCGCCAGCCAGCACTCCGTGCACACCCGCAGGTGCAACGGGTACGCCGGTTCGGCCCGGTCCAGTTCGTGCGCGGCGAGGAAACTCTCGCACGGCGGCGTCGCGCCGAGATCGACGACGCTCGCCATCGCCTCCGAGCCGCACAGTCGGCATCGTGTCATCTACTGCCCCCCAGTTGTTCCGACCGTCCCGCGATCGCGGTGCGGTACTCCTCCAGCAGGCGCTCCAGGCCGACGGCGGGGCTGAACCCCTGCTCGTAGCGGCTCCGGGCGGCCCGGCCCAGCTCCCGGCCCAGATCGGGACGGCCCGCGATCCGGCGGATCCGGGACGCCAGCGAGGCGGCGTCGCCCGGGCGGTGCAGCAGCCCGGTCACCCCGTCCTCGACCAGCTCGACGAAGGCGCCGTGCCCGGCGGCGACGACCGGGACCCCGGCCGCCATCGCCTCCACGACCACCAGGCCGAACGCCTCCAGCCACGTCGACGGCGCCACCACGGCGACCGCCCGCGCGACCGCCTTGCGGCTCTCCGCCGGATCCAGCAGGCCCGCGCAGCGCACGTCGTCGCGGCCCGCCGCCCACGCGGCCACCTCAGGCTCCAGCGGTCCCGCGCCCGCGATCACGAGCGGCACGCCCACCCCGCCGTCCGCCGCGAGCGCGTCCCAGGCCGTCATCAGCAGCCGGACACCCTTGGCCTCGGCCAGCCGGCCGAGAAACAGCAGGTGCTCGCCCGCCGACGACTCCGCGCGGCGGACCTCCGGCTCCGGCACGAAGTTGTGCTTCACCGCGATCCGCTCCGCCGGCATCCCGGCCCGTACGAGCACCTCGCGCTGCGCCTGCGAGATGCAGAAGAAACGCGTCACGCCGGACCACCACCTGCGCCGGTTCGCCGACAGACTGACCGCCAGCGGCACCGTCGCCAGGCGCGAGCCGCGGTAACAGCCGTGCCGCACGGCGGGCAGCGGACTCCCCCCGACGCACTCGGTGCACGGCCGACCGTCCCGCTGCAGCGTGCCCGGCGGGCAGACCTGCGTGTAGTTGTGCAGCGTCGCGACGGCGGGCACCCCCGCGTCCGCGCACGCGGCGAGCACCGCGGGGGACAGCAGCGGGAACACGTTGTGGACGTGCACCACGTCGGGCCGCTCCGCGCGCAGCCGCGCCGCCAGCTCCGTACGGACCGCCGGGTTCCACGGCACGAGCAGCGGCACCGCGACCTTCCCGAGCAGGGAACGCTCCGCGATGTCGTCGCTGCGCCGCTCGAACAGGTCGACCCGGTGGCCGGCCGAGCGCAGCAGCTCCACCTCCTGGTCGACGACCTTGTTCTCCCCGCTCGGCTGCGCCGAGCCGTAGCGGTTGTGCACCACCAGGACACGCATGATCAGGACACCTCCGAACGGCGGGGGGTGAGGCGCGCGGTACGGCGCCGGGGGACGTCGGGCGAGGGCACCGGCGTGCTTCGGACGGGCACCGCCAACAGAGAGGCGGCGACGGCGAGATGCAGCAGGTACGGCGAGGCGTCGCCGAGGCCCGCCTCGGTGTACGAGGCGATCCCGCAGTAGCTGATGAGGAAGATCGCGCAGGCCCGCTGCAGCGACGGCGGCCGCAGCAGCGCGACCCCGCCGAGCACGAGGATGACGGCCGCGACGAGACTCACCCCGATCAGGCCCTGCTCGTTGTAGACCGCCAGCCAGCTGTTGTCGATCGGCAGCCCGCCGTACGACTTGTCGCCGAGGCCCACGCCGAACACCTGCTGCCCGGTGGTCCGGGGCGCGGAGAGCAGCGCGTCCCAGACCTTGGCCCGGCCGGTCAGACTGGAGAAGTTCTCCTCCGTCTGGCCGCGCAGGAACCAGGACTGGAGCGCGGAGGCGAACGCGACGGCGGCGACCGTCGCGCAGACCACGGCCCAGCCGAAGAACCGCCGGGCGGCCGCACTGGTCAGGAACAGCGAGCCGATCGCCAGGACGAGCCCGAGGATCAGGCCGAGCGTCGCCGTACGGGTGTGGGTCAGCGCGAGCAGCACGAGGGACGGCACGATGACGACCACCGCGCTCGCCCGGTCCGTCCTGCGCCCGATCACCAGCAGCACGGTCAGCCCGATGATCACCGCCGCGTACTGCCCGATCTGCGGCGGCGTGAGCGGCCACAGCGCGCCGACGAGCCGGCCCCCGTACAGGTCGGGCAGGGCGGCCCCCGGCGAGACGGCGAGACCGGCCGCGACCGAGCCGAGGACGAAGAAGTACATCCGGATGTGGTGCCGGACGAAGGTCAGGCCGCCGTCCCACCAGCGGCTCAGCAGCCACAGCGTGCTGACGAACAGCGCGAGGCGGGCGCAGCGGAACAGCGCGCCGAAGCCGGACTCCAGGTTCACGCTCGCGACGACGCTCGCCACGACCAGCAGCGTCAGCAGCAGCAGGTAGGCGCTGGGCCGCACGCGCAGCCGCAGGTTGACCGCGAGCGCCAGCGCGAACGCGCCGACCAGCGCGCCCATCGTGACGACCTGGATGACCGAGCGGGGCAGCGGGACGATCGTCTTCGCCCCGGCGGAGCCCAGCGTGTTGAGGACGAGGAGTCCCCACACCACCCCGACGGTGCGGGGCGTGCGTATCGCGGCGGCGCCGTCCATCTCAGTCACCGTCCCGTACGCGCAGCGTGCTGCCCGCGTCCTGCCGGTACGGCCCCGCCTGCCACTCCTTGAAGTCGAGCGTCCGGCTCGGGTCGTGGGCGACGAAGCTCCACGGACCGCGGTAGTCGTTGTCGTACCAGCGGTTGTGCTGCTTGCCGGTGATCGCCTCGGCCACCTTCTCGCCCTTGTACGGGGACCAGTCGGGATAGGTGCCGTAGTTGGCGAGGACGGCCATGCGGCCGCACTCCGCCTTGCACTTGACGACGTCCGGGTCGAGCACGAAGCGGTTGTCGTGGATGTCGACCCGCTGGGTCTTCCACCGGCAGTCGGAGTACAGCGGCTCCTTCGTGATCGCGGGCCGCGCACAGCGCGAGGTCTTCGGCACGAGCAGGGTGCAGTCGCCGGACGAGGTGTTGGCCGGGCTGTTGCAGAACCGGTCGGCGTTCTCCCACAGGGTGATCCCCGACCAGTTGTCCTCCAGCACGTTCCCGTAGATCTCGATCTTGTCGGTGCGGGCCGGGACCCGGGGCTCGCCGCCCGACTCGGACAGATAGACCGTCGCGAACGGGAAGCTGTCGCCCTCGTCGGCCCGCTCGCGGCCCTCGACCCAGTTGTTGCGCCGGATCGTGTTGTTCCGGACGACCGCGTTGTAGCTCGTCTCGTAGATCAGGGCGGCGCCGTCGTTCGCCTCGAGCACGTTGTCCTCGATGCGGAAGTCGTTGTTGTTCGTGTCCGCCCACAGACCGGTGCCGCGGTTGTCGTGCACCCAGTTGCCCCGCACGTCGGCGCCGTCCACGGCCCAGAACTTGATGCCGCCGGTGCAGCCGCAGCCCTCCCGCTTCTTCTCCCAGTCGCCCGTGTTGTTGCCGACGATCTCGTTGCCCTCGACGACCAGCCCCTTGATCCGGCCCTTCGACTTGTAGGCGTTCATGCCGTACTGGCCGTTGTCCCGCAGGCAGTTGGAGCGCACCCGCTGGCGGGCCCCGGCCATCAGACCGGCGCCGGTGTTCCGCTGGATCGTGGAGTGCTCGATCACCCACCCGTCGCCCGAGTCGTGGTTGACCACACCCTCGTCCGGCGGCGCCACGAAGCCCTGCACGGTGAGATGGCTGATCGTCACGTCGGCGGCGGTGCCGGCGAACGCGTACTGGTTCTTCTTCCCGCCGTCGAACACCGCGCCCGGCGCCCCCACGAAGCGGTCCCCCTTCTTGGGGACGACCTGCGCGAAGCGGTCCGGGTCCAGCCGGTGCACGCCGGGCCGCAGCCAGAACGTCGTGTTCGGCGGGCTCTTCTTCGTCTTCGCCGCCAGGTCGCCGACCACCTTCGGGTCGACGGTGACCGCGCCCTCGGGAGCCTTGTCGGGTCCGTCCGCCGGGGCGGCGCACACCCGGGCCACGGTCGTGGCCGGCACCCCCGAAGTGGTGGGCGCGCCGCCCGGCTTCGCCGACGCGTCCGGCGAGCTCGTGCACCCGGCCGTGGCCGGCAGGACCAGCGCCAGCGCTGCCGCCGCCCACGCCCAGTGCCTCCTCTTGATCGCCACGCGCCCCCCTAGCCGCGGAATCCGAGCACGGTGGTGAAACCCTCCGCGCCGTCGGTGGATCCGGTCCCGACGAGCGTCGTGGCGGGCTCCTTGCGCCCGAACCCGGCGGAGTACCAGCCGAGCGGCGGTGCGCTCTCGCCGCGGTGCGCCCGCCAGGTCAGCCGCCCCGGCAGGTCGAGCACGGCGCGACGGTCCTCGCCGTCGCGCGTCCAGGTGAGCACGGCGCGGTTCCCCTCCAGTGCGGCGGTGATCTCGGGGCCGAGGTGGAACGCCAGGCGCACGTCCCGGCGCGGGCCGCCGCGCACCTCGTCGACGATCGTCAACTCCTGTGTGTCCTCGCCCAGTTCGACGCTGCGCCGGTGCACGGACCCCTCGTAGCCCTCGTGCTCGGCGCACCACTCGGACGCCGTCGCGCGCAGCACGCGGCTCGTCGCGTGCCGGGTCCACAGGAACGGGCCGCCGGATCCCGACTGGTCGGCGCCGTCCAGCTCCAGCGTGTTGTGGCCGAGCGTCGAGCGGAAGTAGCTCCGCCACTCGGGCTGGCCGTGGTAGCAGTACGTGCCCGGGTCGGCGAGCACGTCGACGCCCTGGTGGCGGACCTCGACCGACAGCGCGTCCGCGTGGGCGTGCGCGGCGATGGACAGGAAGCCGTGCGGCCCCCCGTCGCACCGGCACCAGATCCCGTCCGGGCCGCGCAGCACGGTCAGACCCGCGTCCGCGAAGTGGACCGGCCGGTGCTCGGGCCGGGCCACGGCGGGCGCACCGGGCCGCAGCAGCGCGGTGAGCAGCGGGGTGCGCACATCGGTGCCGGTCACCTCGGGCCACCAGTCGAGCCGGCCGAACACGACGGCCCCGGTGGCGAGCAGCGAGCCCCAGCGGCCGGTGTCCGCGCCGTCGAGCACCAGACCGTGCCCGTCGTCCGCGTCGCCCTGGCGCGGGGGCCGCAGCCGCTCGTCCACGACGGCCGCGAGCGCGTCCGTCATCCGCAGCAGCACGAGTCTGGTCGTCGCGGGGACCGGCACACCCGCCGCGTCCGCCTCGGCCACCGCCGCCAGACCGAGTTCGAGGACGAGCCCGTGGTACTCGGTGGCCAGCTCCCTGTTGAGCCCCGAGCCGAACGTGTTGGCCCGCAGCTGCCGGTCGAGCAGGCGCAGCGCGTCCGTGCGCCACCGCGCCGAGGACGGGAACCAGTCGAAGGCGCAGGCCGCGGCGAGCTGCCCGGCGGCCTCCGCGATCACGTGGTTGTTCGCCGACGAGCCCCGGCTCGGGAACGCCGCGAGCCAGCGCTGGTGGTGCCAGATCTGCTCGCGCGCCACCGGGTCGTGCTCGAACAGCGCGGGCGCGCCCGCCCAGCCGTCCAGCAGCCGGCGCACCCACACCCACGACAGGAGCCGGATGCCCAGCTCGATGCCGCTGACCCAGTGCACCCCGCGCAGCGGCGCGTTGCCCGCCCACCACGACCGCAGGTGCTCCGCCACGCGCTCGGCGTACCGCTCGTCGCCGGTCAGCGCGTACGCGGCGGCCAGCACCGTCAGGTGGTGGTGCCGGGACAGCTCCCAGATCTGCTTGATGTCACCGACCGCGTCCTCGTCCCGGTACGGCACGTCGAACGCGTAGCCCGAAGGAGCCCGGCGCCCGGTCTTCGGGTCGAACCGCCAGTCCGGGGCCGCGAGGTCCTCGCGGACCACGCCGAAGAACTCGGCGTGCCCGTCCATCAGCCGGTCCGCCTCGGCGACGAGCCGCTTCACGGCGTCCGGCGCCACGTCGGCGAGCGCCTTGGCGGGCAGCGCGGCGGTGAACCGGGCCCCGGTCACGGCCGGGGCCTCGGGCGGCGCCGACCGCCACCGCCGCCGGCGCACCGTGTCGCCGACCCGGCCCGCGACCTCCCGCGGGTCCATCCGGGACAGCCGCCGCAGGTACCAGCCCGCGCTCATCGTCATGGCTGCCTCGCCAGCGTCACCGGCGCGCCGGCGGCCAGGCCGGCCCGTACGGCGAGGGTGGCCGCCGTCGTGGCGACGAGGGACTCCAGCGGCACCGGCATCGGCCCGCCGGAGCGCACGGCCCGGACGAACGCGGCCAGTTCGGCCTCCTGCCCCTTGTCCCGCGCCTTCGGCAGCCGCGAACTGACCCACCGCTTGCGTCCGTAGACCGAGGCCCGCACGAAGTCGTCGAGGCGCAGCACCTTGCCGTCCGCGACCAGGTCCAGGGTCTCCTTGGGGAAGCCCGGGGCGCCCGTCGTGACGTAGCTGATCGTGGCGGTCGAGCCGTCCGGGTACCGCAGCGCCACCTGGAGGTCCTCCTCGCCGGAGGAGGCCGTCGCGTACACGGACACCGGGTCGGCGCCGAGCAGCCAGCTCGCCGTGTCGACGAAGTGCCCGCCCTCGCCCGCGAACCGGGACCCCTCCGTGCCCTGCCGCAGGTACCAGCTGCCGTGGTCGAGCCGGCCCGCGTTCACGAGATAGCGCAGGCTCGCCGGGCCCGTCCGCTCCCCGAACCGCTGCCGGGCCTCCTGCAGCAGGGGAGCGAACCGGCGGTTGAAGCCGACCTGGAGCCGGTCGTTGCCGGACTCCTCGACGGCCTTCAGGACATCGGCCAGCTCCTCCTCGGACAGGGCGAGGGGCTTCTCCACGAACACGGCCTTGCCCGCGAGCAGCGCCCTGCGGGTCAGCTCGGCGTGCGAGCTGTGCCGGGTGACGACGAAGACCGCGTCGATGTCCTGGTCGCCGAGCACCGCGTCCAGGTCCGTCGTCGCCCGGTGGAAGCCGAACTTGTGCTGCGCATTGGCCGCCGACAGCGCCGTCGTGGTGACGACCGTCGACAGCTCGACGCCGTCGCGGCCCGCCAGATGCGGCAGCAGCATCGACGTCGCGTAGTTGCCCGCCCCGACGAACGCCACGCGGACGGGCGTCACGGCGGCCCGCACCGGACTCCGCTTCACGTGCACGGCGGGGACGCTCACCGCCGGGGCCTCGGACTCGCCCGGAGGGTCGGGGTACGCGAACAGCACCGCGACGGCCTTCAGCTCGCCCTCCTTCAGGCTCCGGTACGTCTCGACCGCGTCGGCGAAGTCGGCGACGTGGGAGACGAGGGGCTCCACGTCGACGCGGCCGCGGGCCATGAGGTCGAGGAAGCAGGCCAGGTTGCGGCGCTCGGTCCATCGCACGTAGCCGATCGGGTAGTCCCGCCCCTCCAGCTCGTACTCCGGGTCGTAGCGCCCCGGCCCGTAGCTGCGCGAGAAGCGGACGTCGAGCTCCTTCTCGTAGTACGCGTTCCACGGCAGGTCGAGGCGGCACTTGCCGATGTCGACGACCCGGCCGCGGTCCCGGGCCAGGCGCGCGGCCAGCTCTACCGGCTGGTTGCTGCCGCCGCCGGCCGCCAGATACACCTGGTCCACGCCGTGCCCGTCGGTGAGTTCGGCGACGGCCGCCGCCACGGCCGCCGACTCGGGATCGCCGCAGGCCGCCGCGCCGAGCCGCTCGGCCAGCTCGCAGCGCACCGGGTCCGGGTCGACGCCGACCACGCGGACCCCGGACGCGGTGAGCAGCTGCACCACGAGCTGCCCGATCAGGCCGAGCCCGATGACCAGGGCCGTCTCACCGAGCTGCGGCTCGCCCTGCCGCACGCCCTGGAGCGCGATCGAGCCGACCGTGCCGAACGCGGCGTGCCGCGGCGCGAGACCGTCCGGCACCCGGGAGTACAGGTTCTTCGGCACCCAGTTCAGCTCGGCGTGCAGCGCGTGCTCGTTGCCCGCGCAGGCCACCAGGTCACCGACCGCCACGTCGTCGACCCCCGCGCCGACCTGCTCGACCACCCCGCACAGCGAATAGCCCAGCGGCGTGTAGGAGTCCAGCTTGCCCATCACCTTGCGGTAGGTCGCGGGCACCCCGTTGGTGGCCACGCTCTGCATCACCTTGGCCACCTGGTCGGGGCGCGAGCGGGCCTTGCCCACCATCGACATGCCGGCCTCGGACACCTTCATGAGCTCCGTGCCCGTCGAGATCAGCGAGAAGGCGCTGCGGACCAGCACCCCGCCCGGCTTGCACCCCGGCACCGGCACGTCGAGCAGCGCCAGCTCGCCGCTCTTGTAGTTCTGCACAACCTGCTTCACTCGAAGTCCCCTTGTTTCCAGCCCAGTTGTCGAACAGCGCCCTGCGAGGTCCTGCTAAGCGGCCAGGTGCGAGTCCTTCCCCGCACCGGTGGTCGCGCTCCGGTACCAGTGCTCCAGCGTCAGCACGTGCCACAGGTGCTTGGAGTGGTCCCGCTGCCCCGAGGCGTCCTCGGCGACCAGTCGCTGCAACGCCTCACGGCGCAGGAACCCGGAGCGCACCAGCTCCCCGTCGTGCACCACCTCGCGCACCAGCGGCGCCAGATCCCGGCTCATCCAGGCCCGCAGCGGCGCGCTGAACAGGCCCTTGGGCCGGTACACGATCTCCCGCGGCAGGATCGAGGTCGCCGCCTCCTTGAGCGCCGCCTTGCCCTGCCGGCCCACGATCTTGCGGTCGCCGGGCACCGCGAACGCCGCCTTCACGACCTCCACGTCCACGTACGGCACCCGCACCTCGGTCGACGCGGCCATGCTGGAGCGGTCCGTGTACGCCAGGTTGAGACCCGGCAGGAACATCCGGGCGTCGCCCAGGCACATGCGGTTCACGAAGTCGTCGAGCTCGTTGTCCCGGTACACGTCCGCGTGCTCGGTCAGCACGTCCTCGACCGTCCCGGCCAGGTCCGGATCGACGAGGTCGAGCAGCTCGCCCCGGTCGTACATCGTGTAGCTGCGCCGGAACGCGGTCTCCTCCGGCAGCTCCGCGAAGGACAGGAACCGCTTCGCGAAGCGCACCGAGCGCAGACCCCGGCGGGACGTGGCGACCGGCAGCCGGTCCACGACCGCCGACACCCCGCGCCGCACCGGCCGCGGCACCCGCTGGTAGCGCAGCGCCAGCAGGTTCGCCAGATGCTTGCGGTACCCGGCGAACAGCTCGTCGGCCCCCATCCCGGACAGCATCACCTTGACCCCGGCCTCCCGGGCGGCCGAGCAGATCAGATACGTGTTGATCGCGGCGGGGTCACCGATCGGCTCGTCCAGGTGGTACGTCATCCGGGGCAGCAGGTCCAGCACGTCCGGGGCGATCTCGATCTCGTGCAGATCGACCCCGAACCGGCCCGCGACCTGCCGGGCGTAGCGCAGATCGTCCGGCATGGCCTCGAAGCGGGCGTCCTCGGCACGGAACCCGATCGTGTAGGCCGAGATCCCCGGCTGGTGCCGGGCCGCGAGCGCGGTCAGCCAGCTGGAGTCCAGGCCCCCGGACAGGAACGTCGCCACCGGCACGTCGGACAGCAGATGGCGCCGCGTCGACTCCTCCACGATCGCGGCCAGATCCGGGAGTTCACCGCTGCGGGCCCGCTCCTGGCCCTCGGCGGCGACCTCCTTGAGGTGCCAGTACCGGCCGCGCTCCGTACGCCCGTCGGGCCGCACCCGCAGCCAGCTCCCCGGCGGCAGCTTCTCCGCCTCGCGGAACGCGCACCGCGAGTCCGGCACCCAGTAGTAGAGCAGCGAGGCGACGAGCGCCCCGGGGTCCACCTCCAGGGAGCCGCCGGTCGCCGCGGCGAGCGCCTTCAGCTCGGAGGCGAACACCAGGCCCTCGCCGCGCCGCAGCAGGAACAGCGGTTTGATGCCCAACTGGTCGCGGGCCAGCACCAGTTCACCCGTGCGCTCGTCGAAGACGCCGAACGCGAACATGCCGCGCAGCCGGGGCAGACAGTCCGTGCCCCAGCGCCGCCACGCCTCCAGGAGCACCTCGGTGTCGGAGGTGCCGCGGAACCGCACCCCGCCGGCCGCCAGCTCCGCCCGCAGCTCCGGCGCGTTGTACAGCTCGCCGTTGTACGTGAGCACGAGGCCGTCCGAGACCATCGGCTGGGCCCCGGTCTCGGACAGGTCGATGATGGACAGCCGGCGGTGCCCGAGATGCACCTCGCCGTCACCGACCGGATGGCTGTACCGGCCCGAACCGTCCGGACCGCGGTGGGCGAGCGTGTCGGTGAGCCGGTCGGTCACGAGCTTCCCGTCCGGCCACCGGTACGTCCCTGCGATGCCACACATGCCTAGCGCGCCTCCTGGTCGTTGTCCGGGACCCGTGCGGCCCACATGGGCGCGGCCCGCTCGGCCCGCCGCCGGCCGGCCCCGTTCTGCCGGGCCGTCCGCTCGCCGCGGCCGCGCAGCGCCGTGTGCAGCCCGTCCCACAGCGTGCCGTCGGTCCGGTCCTTCGGATCGGGGTCGACGAGCACCACACCGAGCACCGGTATCCGCTGGTCGGCGAGCTGCCGCGCCACGGTGTGCAGCCAGGCGGCGCTGCCGTGCCCGGCCCGCACCACGAGCACGGTCTGCGTGCCCAGGTACTGGAGGTCGGTCCACGCCGTGCCGGGCGCCACCGAGCCGACTCCGATCCGGCGCATCCCGTCCGGCACGTTCGCCGCCCGCTCGCCGCTCACCACGGTCGGCTCGCCCGGCTTCTGCCGCCGGCTCGCGAGCTGGAGCCCCGGCTGCCCGTCGACGATGACCACCGGCCCGTCCTGCGCCAGCCGGTCGGCGAGGTCCAGGGCGATGACACCCGTGCCGCGCGCGCAGCCCAGTTCGAGCAGCGACACCGGCTCCGCCGCGTCCCGCGCAGCGCGGGCCAGGGCCGTCGTGAGCCGTTCGCGGGCCGCGCGGGTGCGGCGGCGCTGCCACCGGCGGCCGGTGCGACGGGGCAGCTCCGCGATGACCGAGGCGCCCAGATGCGCCGCGACGTCCCGGCGCAGCACCGGCCGGTCCGCGACCACGGTGCCGACCGCGGCGAGAGCGAGACCGAGGACGAGCCCGAGGACGAGACCGATCGCGCCGCTCGTCGCGACGGCCTTCGGCAGGGAGTGCCGCACCGCGCGCGGCGCGTCCACGATCTGCGTCCCGGCGACGAGCCGGGGCGTGCCCATGCGGGCCTCCTCGGCGCGCTGGTCGAAGTCGGCGATCCGCGAGTTGAGTTCGGCGCGGCGGGCGAAGAGCGACTCCAGGCTCGCCGACGCCTTCGGGTCGCTGTCCGGCGAGCGGTCACCGATGGTCCGGTTGACCTCCTCCAGCTCGGTCCGCATGCGGTCCCGCTGGTCGGTCAGCGCCTTGGCCTCGGCCTGCGCGGTGTCCCGCATCCGCCGTACGTGGTCCGCGATGAACGCGTCGGCCAGCGCCCGGGCCCCGGCCACCGCCTCCGCGTCCGAGCCGGCCTTCACGTCGATCTGCAGGACGTTGTTGGTCAGGCCGGTGCCCCGGTAGTCCCGCATGAAGTCCTCGGGCTTCTCCGTCGACCCGAGCGCCTTCAGGGCCGCGTTCGCGATCCGGGTGGTGCCCAGCACCTCCACGTCGGTGCGGATCAGCGTCCCGGTGTCGTTCGGCTGGTCCTCCGCGTGCGCGACCAGGACCTTCGTCGCGGCGCTCGGCGACGGCGGCAGCAGCACCGCCACCGCCGCGCCGAGCAGCAGCCCGAACAGGGCCAGGGAGGCCCACAGGCGGCGGCGCCTGCGCACCGACACCACGAGCCCCTGAAGATCCAGGAGGACCGTGGTCTCGTTCGCCTCCGTCGTCGTGCTCGTCGTCACGCCGAACCTCCCGTCGCGTGGTGGCGAACCGTGAGCGCCACGGTGGCGTCGTCCGCGGGCCCGTGTCCGGCCGCCCGCGCCGGACCGCCCCGGACCGCGCCGGCGACGACGACGCCGACGACCTCGTGCCCGCCGTCCGCGCAGGCCCCGGTGATGCCCGCGAGCTCCTCCGCGGTGCGGCTACCCGGACTGAGCACGACGACGGCGCCGGACTCCAGGTCGGCGTCCGGCACCATCGGCCGGTCCACCGCCACCTCGACCACTCGCAGCACGGGATCGCCCTTGGCCTCGGCCGCGAGCTGGCCCGCGGCCCGGTGGGCGATCTCGTCGCCGTCCGGCACGACGAGCAGCAGCCGCCGCGCGGTGGGCAGTTGCTCCCGCAGCCGGGCGCACACCCGCCGGTAGCGGATCCGCCGCCCGGCCTCGTCGCCGGAGCGCTGCGGGGCCGGCAGGTCCCAGCGGACGTCCGTGCCGAGCAGCCGCCGCACCAGCGCCCGCGCGCCGCGCTCCCGGGGCTGTCGCGCGGGCCGGTCACCCGCCACGTCGACGGTGCCGAGGAGCACCGAGCCCAGCGCGGCGGTGATGTCCTCCTCGGTGCGCAGCCGCCGGTTCACCCGCCCGGAGGCGAGGTGGCCGACGATCGCGAGCAGGAGGAACAGCAGCGCCCCGGCCGCCACCAACTGCACCCGGGTCGGGGGCGCCTCGCTCGTCGGCCGGGCCGCGGGGCCCATGACGACCATGCCGGCCTTCTCGTTCGCCGGGTCGGCCTGGTCCAGCTTCGTCATCGCCTCTTCCAGCGAGGTGCGCAGCTTCTCCAGCGCGGTACGGGCCTGGACGCTCTCCACGGTCCGGCCGGGGTCGGCCGAGTTCGCCAGCTCCGTGATGCGGCGGTTGGTCTCGGCCACCTTCCGGCGCAGCGCCTCCGGACCGTTCGCCGGCTGGGCGTCGGAGCCGCCGCCGGCCAGCCGCGCGGCGAACTTCACGAACTGCTGGGCCGTCGTGTCGGCGAGCCGCTGCGCGTGGCGCGGGGTGTCGGAGGTGCCGGAGATCGTGATGATGTTGCCGTCGGCGGCCTCGGCACTCACCCGCTTGCGCAGCTCCTCGCCGCTGACGTCGCTCCAGCCGAGCTCGTCGGCGGTGCGGTCGACGACCGCCGAACTCGTTGCGACGTCCACCTGGGTCAGCAGCTCCCGCTCCTCCCACTGCCCGGGCAGCAGGACGGACGCCGACGCCGTGTAGCGCGGCGGGAACACCACCGAGGTGCCGTAGCCGACCAGCGCGCCCAGCAGGGTGAGGACGGCGAGCAGCCGCCAGCGCCGCCGGAGGATCCGCCCGACGGTGGCCAGGCGCAGCGTGTCGTCGTTCAACGGCGTGGCCTCCGTCCGATGCGGGGCGCGCGGCGCTTGCGGCAGGCGGCGGCGTACGCGGAGAGCAGCGAGGCCTGCGAGTTGCTCCAGGCCAGCGGACCGCCGATGCGCTCCTGTCCGATCTTGCCCATCCGGGCCCGCTCGTCCGGATCGTCGAGGAGCCGCGCGATCAGCCCCGCGAACGCGGACTCGTCGTCGCCGGACGCGTAGAGCGCGGCCTCACCGGCGGAGACCCGCGCCTCGCGCAGGTCGAAGGACACGATCGGCCGGCCCATCGCCATGTACTCCAGGACCTTGTTCATGGTCGACACGTCGTTGAGCGGATTGCACGGGTCGGGGGAGAGGCACACGTCCGCGGTGGACAGGTACCGCACCAGGTCGGCGTCCGGGATCCGCCCGGTGAACTCCACCTGCTCCTCGAGCCCGAGCTCCCGGGACAGCTCCACCATCGCGTCGAAGGCGTCACCGGACCCGACGAACACCGCGTGCCAGTCGGTCCGCCCGCGCTCGTCCCGCAGCTTCGCGAGCGCCCGCAGCGCGTAGTCGACACCGTCCTGCGGGCCCATCACGCCCAGGTAGCACAGCAGATGGGGCTTGCCGCGCTTCAGCTCCGGCTCGGGCGGCACCGGCTGGAAGCGGTCGGTCTGCGGCGCGCTGCGCACCACGAACACGTCCTCGGGCCGCTGCCCGCCGCGGCGCACCGCGACGTCCCGGTAGGACTCGTTCGTGGCGAGCACGATGTCCGCGGCCCGGTAGGTCAGCCGCTCCAGGCCGAGCACGGCGCGGTACAGCAGGTCCTCGCCGCGGCCGAAGCGGGAGAGGTACAGCTCGGGCACCAGGTCGTGCTGGTCGAAGACGAACTGGGCGCCGCGCCGCTTGAGCATCAGGGCGGGCAGGAACAGCAGGTCGGGCGGGTTGCAGGCGTGCACGACGTGCACCGGGCCGACCTTGCGGGCCAGCCGCGCCGTGTGCCACAGCGCCGAGCCGTACTCGCGCAGATAGCCGGACGGTCCGCCGGTGGCCGCGCGCAGCGGGTAGCGGTGGATCCGGATCCCGTCGATCACCGCCTCCGGCTCGGTGTCGCGCCTGCTGCCCTGCGGGCAGATGACGTCCACCGTCCAGCCCGCGTCGCGCAGCGTCGTGCACTCCTGCCACACCCGCCGGTCGAACGGCACCGAGAGGTTCTCCACGAGGATGAGCGCGCGCCTGCCGTGGCCGCCGCGGGCGGCCGCTTCCTCGTACGACGTGTCACCAGGCAAGGCCCATGTACCCCGGTTCGGCCCGGCGCGCCTCGGCGTCGGGGAGGCGGACGAGATCGACGATCGCCGGGCCGCCGCCGTGCGGCAGCGCGGCGAGGACGGCGGGGTCGCGGGTCCCCACGAGGCACACCTCGGCGTGCTCGAGGACCTCGTCGACGGAGTCGGCGAGGAGCTGCGCGAGGTGCGGCAGCCGCCCCTCGATGTACTCCCGGTTGGCGCCGATCAGCCGGGACAGGCTCACGTTGGCGTCGTAGATCTTCAGCTCGTAGCCCTTGCCGAAGAGGCGCTCGGCCAGCTCGACGAGGGGGCTCTCGCGCAGGTCGTCGGTGCCGGGTTTGAAGGACAGCCCGAACAGGCCCACCTTGCGCTTGCCGGTGCGCTCGACCAGCTCCACCGCCCGTTGCAGGTGCGCGGAGTTGGAGGTCAGCACGTGCGCGAGGATGGGGACGGAGACGTCGGCCCGCTGCGCCGCGTGGACCAGGCTGCGCAGGTCCTTGGGCAGGCAGGAGCCGCCGAAGGCGAATCCGGGCCGCAGGTAGGCGGGGCTGATGTTCAGCTTGCGGTCGGCGAGGAAGACGTCCATGACCTGGTGCGAGTCGACGCCGAGCGCCTGGCACACCGCGCCCAGTTCGTTCGCGAAGCCGATCTTGAGGCCGTGGAAGGAGTTGTCCGCGTACTTGATCGCCTCGGCGACCGGGATCTGGACGCGGAACACGTCGCCGGGCAGGCCCTTGTAGAGCTCCGCGACCGCGTCGCCGCTCGCCGGGTCGAGTTCGCCGATGACCGTCTTGGGCGGGTCGAAGAAGTCCCGCACGCTGGTGCCCTCGCGCAGGAACTCGGGGTTGACCGCGACCCCGAAGTCCACCCCGGCGGTGCCGCCGACGTTCTTCTCCAGGATCGGGACCAGCAGGTCGAGGCAGGTGCCCGGGAGCATCGTGCTGCGGAACACGACGGTCTGCCGGCCGCCGCGCTCGGCGAGCGCCGCGCCGATCTCCTCGGTGACCCGCTCCAGATAGGTGGTGCACAGACTGCCGTTGGGCTCCGAGGGCGTGCCGACGCAGATCAGCGATATCTCGCTGTCGCGGATCGCCTCGCGGACGTCACGGGTGGCGCGCAGGGCGCCGCTCCGTACGACCTCGGCGGTGAGCTCGCCGATGCGTTCCTCGACGACCGGCGCACGGCCGCCGTTGACCAGGTCGACCTTCGTCTGGTTGACGTCGACCCCGATGACCTCGTGCCCCATGCTGGCCAGGCACGCGGCCGACACGCAGCCCACGTAGCCGAGCCCGAACACACTGACTCTCATGACGCGTCCTTCCCCCCTAGCAGGCCCCCTCGGCCTGCGGTCCGTACGCCGGTCGGACGGCGCCGCCGCCCCGCGCGCATCAGTAGGCCCCCTGGCCCTGGAGCACCGCCCGCAGCGTCTTCCACAAGATCACTGTGTCGAGGGCGAGCGACCAGTCCTCCACGTACCGCAGGTCGAGGCGCACGGCCTCCTCCCACGGGAGGTCACTGCGTCCGCTGATCTGCCACAGGCCGGTGAGCCCGGGCTTGACCAGCAGCCGCCGCCGGATGTCCGGTCCGTACGCCGCGGACTCCTCCGGCAGGGGAGGCCGCGGTCCGACGAGCGACATCGATCCGGTGAGCACGTTGAACAGCTGCGGGAGCTCGTCGATCGAGTACCGGCGCAGCACCGTGCCCACCCGCGTCACCCGCGGATCCCGGTGCATCTTGAACAGCAGCCCCGCGCCCTCGTTCAGACCGGCGAGATCCGCCCGGGCCCGGTGCGCCCCGGCGACCATGGTGCGGAACTTGAGGATGGTGAACTCGCGGCCGTCCTTGCCGACCCGGCGCTGGCGGTAGAACGCCCCGCCCCGGCTGTCGACCAGGACCAGCAGCGCGACCAGCACCATCAGCGGCGCGAACAGCAGCAGCAGGATCGCGGCGCCCAGCCGGTCGACGACCTCCTTGACCGCCCGCCGGCCCCCCGTGAAGGTCGGCATGCTGACCCGCAGCAGGGGGATCCCGAGCACCGCGTCGACATGCAGCCGCGGTCCCGCCACCTCCATCAGCACCGGGGCCACGACCATCTCGGTGTCGCTGCCCTCCAGGTTCCACGCCAGGCGCTGCAGCCGGTCCGGTGACCAGTGCGGGTCCGGGGTGACGGCGACGACCCGGTAGCCGCTGCGGCACACGTGCCCGGCGACGTCCGCGAGCCGGCCGACGACCGGTACGCCGTCCACCTGGTGGCCCTCGAGCCCGAGCCCGTCCGTCGTGCACACGGCCGCCACCTGCCAGCCGATGTGCGGGAACTTACGGGTGCGGTTGATCAGGTCGCGCACGGTGGTGAGGCTCCCGGCGGCGAGCACCGGGCGCAGGCATCTGCCCTCCTTGCGCTGCTTGTGCAGCCACAGGCGCAGCAGATACCGCTCGGTCATGGTGACCAGCGCCGTCGCCGGGATCGCGACGAAGATCCAGAGTTTGATGTTCCTCGAGGTCAGCGCGATGCCGCCGAGGGCCAGGACGACGGTCGCCGTGAACAGCGAGCGCCCGAGCCTGCGGAACTCCTCGGCGCCCTGTCCGAGCACCGCCGGGGCCCAGGCCCGGCTCACGGTGAACGCTCCCAGGACGAGGAGCCAGGTGCCGAAGGCGAGGATGCCCCACTTCTCGTGCCAGTTGGCCGCGTCCCGGGCCCCGAAGAAGTTGCCTATCGACGCCACCACCACGGCCGTGGCCACGGTGTCGCCGGTTATCACGGTGCGGCGGTAGCGCTGTTCCCAGTCGTTCGTCGTCCGGCCGAACGCGTCGTGCGTCAGCGCGTCCCGCGCTGACGGCAAGGCGCTGCCGACAGTTCCCCCCTGCCACACAGAACCCCCCAGGTTCCCAGTGGTTGTGAAGTGTGCGACTAGCTCTGTACGCCCCCCGGGAGGCCCCCGCCTCCCGCATGTGACATCCCGGCTATTTCAGCGCTGCGGACAGCGCCCGGACCTATAGATCATCACTTGTCGCTTCATGTCCGATCTGTAGAAGCAGGGTCAATCTAGACCATCGGGACGGGCTTGGTGGGGTGATGTGTGGAAAATGTGGAGAAGCTTTGAGACGGAAAATGACGCCTGTTGACCACGGTGACGGAACCGCGTGAAAGTTGTCCCCGTCAGGCGGGCGCCGGTGATGCGTCCCGGGTATCGCAGGATTCCAAAATGGTGTTGGACCTGCATCGCAGCGAGCTCCTAACGTTCCGGCCAGCAAGGAAAGGCATGCCTGCCGCACCCCTTCTGAAAGGCGCCGCCCCGTGAACGCTCCCGCCCCGCACTCCGGAACGCCCGTCGTCGCCTCGATGCGGGTCGTCCCGGTCGCCGGCCAGGACAGCATGCTGCTGAACCTCAGCGGCGCCCACGCCCCGTACTTCACCCGGAACCTGGTGATCCTCACCGACTCCGACGGTCGCACGGGCGTCGGCGAGGTCCCCGGCGGCGAGGCCATCCGCGGCACCCTCGACGAGGCGCGCGACCTCGTGGTGGGCCGGCCCGTGGGCGACCCGCGGGCCGTGCTCCGGGCGATACGCGAGCGGTTCGGCGACCGGGACGCGGGCGGCCGCGGCGCGCAGACCTTCGACCTGCGCGTCACCGTCCACGCGGTCACCGCCGTCGAGGCGGCCCTGCTCGACCTGCTCGGCCAGTACCTGGAGGTACCGGTCGCCGCCCTGCTCGGCGAGGGGGTGCAGCGCACCAGCGTCCCCGTCCTCGGCTACCTCTTCTACGTCGGTGACCGCCGCCGCACCGACCTCCCCTACCGCGACGAGTCGACCGTGCGGGACGACTGGGAGCGGCTGCGCAGCGAGGAGGCCCTCACCCCCGAGGCCGTCGTCGCGCTCGCCGAAGCAGCTCAACTGCGGTACGGATTCCAGGACTTCAAGCTCAAGGGCGGCGTCCTGGACGGGCGCGCCGAGGCCGAGGCGGTCACCGCGCTCGCCGAGCGCTTCCCCGACGCGCGGATCACCCTCGACCCCAACGGCGGCTGGCTGCTCGACGAGGCCATCGCCATCGGCCGCTCCCTGCGCGACGTCCTCGCGTACGCCGAGGATCCGTGCGGCGCGGAGGGCGGCTACAGCGGGCGCGAGGTGATGGCCGAATTCCGTCGGGCGACCGGTCTGCGGACCGCCACGAACATGATCGCCACGGACTGGCGGCAGTTGGGCCACGCCGTGAAGGCCGACGCCGTCGACATCCCGCTCGCCGACCCGCACTTCTGGACCATGAGCGGTTCGGTGCGCGTGGCCCAGCTGTGCGAGGCCTGGGGTCTCACGTGGGGTTCGCACTCCAACAACCACTTCGACGTGTCCCTCGCGATGTTCACGCAGGTCGCCGCCGCCGCGCCCGGCGACATCACCGCCATCGACACCCACTGGATCTGGCAGGACGGCCAGCGCCTGACGCGCGAGCCCCTGCCGATCGAGGGCGGCGCCATCGCCCTGCCCGAACGCCCGGGCCTGGGCGTCGAGTTGGACCTCGACCAGGTCGAGGCCGCCCATCAGCTCTACCTGTCTCTGGGACTCGGCGGCCGGGACGACGCCGCCGGTATGCGGTACCTGATCCCCGGCTGGACCTTCGACGCCAAGCGTCCCGCCCTCGTGCGCTGACGCCCCCTCACCCGCCGTCCGCGGCGCGACGCGTCACCTGACGCCGCGCCGCCGTCCGGCATGCCCGGAACCGGCCGAGCCGACCTGCCGTAGGAGAACCGAACATGCCCCTGCTCGTCGTGGCGCTCAGTGTTGTGGCGCTGCTGTTCCTGATGACCAAGGTGAGGCTCAACGGCTTCATCGCCCTGCTGCTCGTCGCCACCGCCGTCGCGGTCGTCCAGGGCATCGGACTGACCGAGATATCCGACGTCCTGGAGACCGGCATCGGGGACCAGCTCTCCGGCACCCTCCCGGTGATCGGACTCGGCGCGATGGTCGGGCGGGTGATGGGCGACGCCGGCGCCGCCCAGCGCATCGCCTCGAAGCTGACGCAGGCGTTCGGCGACCGGTGGGTGCAGGTGGCCATGGTGGTCACCGCGATGCTCATCGGCGTCACCATGTTCTACGAGGTCGCCTTCGTCATCATCGTCCCCGTCGCCTTCACCCTGGTCCGCGTCACCGGAAAGAACCTGCTGTGGATCGGCCTGCCGATGTCCATCGCGCTCTCCACGATGCACAGCTTCCTGCCACCGCACCCCGGGCCCACCGCCGTCGCCGAGATGTTCGACGCCTCCGTCGGCAAGACGCTCTTCGTCGGCCTGTTCATCGCCGTCCCGGCCGGCGCCCTGATCGCCCTCGTGTGGCCCCGGCTGCCGTTCGTCCGCCGCATGAACCCCTCGATCCCCACCGGGCTCGTCACCGAGCGCGTCTTCGAGGAGGACGAGCTGCCCGGCACCGCCTGGTCCCTCACCGTGGCGCTGCTCCCCGTCGTCCTCATCGCCGGCGCGGCCGTCGCCGAGATGTCCCTCGACGACCACGCCCCGGGCATGGGCGTGATCAAGTTCGCCGGTTCCCCCGAGTTCGCGCTGCTGCTCACCCTGCTGCTCGCCATGTACGTCTTCGGCCCCCGCGTCGGCCGCTCCCTGAAGGACCTCGCCACCTCCTGCGCCGACGCCGCCAAGTCCATGGCGATGATCATGCTGGTCATCGCGGCCGGCGGCGCCTACAAGAACGTCCTCGTCGAAGGCGGCATCTCCGACTACATCAAGGACACCACCGCCCACTGGTCCGTCTCCCCGCTCCTCCTCGCCTGGCTCATCGCCGTCATCCTGCGCATCGCCCTCGGCTCCGCCACGGTCGCCGTCTCCACCGCCGCCGGCATCGTCGCCCCCATGGTCGCCGGCAGCGGCACGTCCCCCGAACTGATGGTCCTGGCCGTCTCCTGCGGCTCGATCGCCTTCTCCCACGTCAACGACCCCGGCTTCTGGATGTTCAAGGAGTACTTCAACCTCTCGGTCCCGGACGCCCTCAAGGCCCGCACCACGTACACGACGGTGCTGGCGCTGCTGGGGCTGGGTGGGGTGCTGGCGTTGAACGCGGTGATGTGAGCGGGGCTGCAGAGCGGTGGCCCTGCGCGCGGTCTCCGGACCGCGCGCAGGGCCCTCGTCCGTGCGTGCCGTCAGTCGTGGTTGTTGCTGTCCGCCTGACGCCTCGCCTCTTCACGCTGCTTCCGGAAGTAGTCGTCCTTCCGCTTCCGGGCGCGCCGGCGCTGCGCCTCCTCCGCCTCCGCCCGCTTCATCCGCTCCGACTCGTCCCGCTGTTGCTCTTGCTTCTTCTTCCCCATCGTCACCTCCGTGATCGCCGGGTCCCGCGCCGCTTCCCCGACCCGGTCGTCTCTCAGCAGCGCGGCCGGCCCCGAGAGCACGGCCGCTCCCGCCAGTCCGACCCAGACCATCACCCTCGTACGGTTCATTCCGCCTCCTCCGGCGCCCCGACGGCGGCGGGGCCCGGACGGCGGCGGTCCGCGCGGAGCACGGCGCGGGCCGCTTCGAGGACCTCCTCGTCCATCCGCAGCCCGGATTCCAGGACCCGTACCAGCCGGGTCCGCCACACGTCCGGGTCCGTCTCGTACGCGTCCAGGACCCGGCCGCCGTATCCTGCGTCCGCCGGTTCCAGCCGGTCGCGGACCGCCTCTCGCAGCGCGGCGTGCAGGTCGCGGAGGCCGCCGGAGACACCGGTGAGTCCCTCCGCCGCACCCGTGGCCAACGCGGTGACCACCAACTCCACCTCGGTCACGCTGACTCCCGTTCGGTCGTGCCGGTCGTGCCGGTCGTGCCGGTTGTGCGATGCCGTGCCACCACCGTGCCCCGGTGTGCTGCAATGCCGATGAATTTTCGATGAGTCGGACGACATGACGACCGGAGGCCCTCGCGGTGGACAGCACAACTCCCCGGCCCCTGCGGATCGAGGTCCTCGGGCCGCTGCGGGCCTGGCGGGGCACGACACCGCTGGAGCCGGGGCCGATCAAGCGGCAGGCGGTGCTGTCCGCGCTGCTGCTGCGCCACGGGGCCGCGGTCGGTCACGAGAGGCTGATCGACGCGGTCTGGGGCTCCCGCCCGCCCGCGGGAGGCCGCGGCGTCCTGCCGACCCACGTCAACTCCCTGCGCAGGGCGCTCGATCCGCCCGGCACCACCCCGGCACGATCGGTGATCCGCAGCGGCAAGGGCTGGTACCGCTTCGCCGCCGAGGAGGTCCGGCTCGACACCACGGACCTGGAGGAGCTCGGCGCCGAGGCGATGCGCACCCTTGCTTCGGGAGACCTCGCCGGCGCGGCGGACCAGTTGTCCGCCGCCATCGGACTGTTCCGCGGCGAGCCCCTGGCCGGGCTGCCGGGACCGTTCGCACGGGAGGAGCGCGGCCGCTGGGAGGAGCGGCGGCGCACACTCCGGCTGGAGCGGCTCAAGTGCCTTGTGCTGACCGGGCGTTGCGCCGAAGTGCTCGACGAACTCGGCGCCGTGCCGGCCGCCGATGAACGCTACGACGAATCGCTGGCGGCCCTGCGGATACGAGCCCTGTACGGCTGCGGCCGGCAGGCGCAGGCACTGAACGCCTTCACCGATCTGCGGGTCCGCCTGCGGGACGAGCTCGGCGCCGACCCGGGCCAGGAACTGCGCCGGGTCCACGAGGCGGTGCTGCGCCACGACGACGCCTTCCTCCTGCACCCGGCGACCCCCACGCCGGCGGTCGGGCGCCCGGCCGGCGTGCCGGCACCCGCCGAACTCCCGCACGATGTCGCCGGGTTCGTCGGACGGGCCGAGGAACTCGACGAGCTCGACGCCCTGTTCCGGTCCGAGGCGGGCCGGAGTCCGGCCGGTGCGGTCGTCGTCTCCGCGATCGGCGGCGCCGCCGGCATCGGCAAGACCGCGCTGGCCGTGCACTGGGCGCACCGGGCCCGCGACCGCTTCCCCGACGGCCAGCTCTACATCAACCTGCACGGCTTCGACCCCGACCGGCCGCCCCTCGACCCCGGCGAGGCCCTCGGACTGCTCCTGCGCAGCCTCGGCGTCGCCGCCTCCGAGATCCCCTCACGGCTCGAGGCCCAGGGACGTGTCTACCGGACCCTGCTCGCCGGCCGGCGCCTGCTCGTCCTGCTGGACAACGCCGCCTCGGCCGAGCAGGTGCGCCCGCTGCTGCCGGGCAGTTCGGCGTGCCGCGTCGTCGTCACCAGCCGCAACCGCCTGGGCGGCCTCGTCGCCGAGGACGGCGCCCGGGCCCTGCCCCTGGACCTTCTCCGGCCGCCCGAGGCCCTGGCGCTGCTGGTCAGGACCCTCGGCGCGGACCGGGTCGCCGCCGACGAGCCCGCGGCCGCCGAACTGATCCGGCGATGCGGCGGCCTCCCGCTGGCCCTGCGACTGGCCGCGGCACGCCTGTCGGGGGACCCGGGGCTGAGCCTCGCCGACCTGGTGGCCGAGATGACCGAGGGGGAGCGGCTCGCGGCCCTGGAGCCGGACGACGACTCCGACTCCCCGCTGCGGACCGCCTTCTCCGTGTCCTACCAGGTCCTGGCCCCCGCGGCCCGCCGCCTCTTCCGCCTGCTCGGACTCTTCCCCGGCACCGAGTTCACCGCCGAGACCGCGGCGGCCCTGACCGACGCGCCCCTGCCGCAGGCCCGGCGCCTGCTCGGCACGCTGGCCGCCGCCCACCTGGTCGAGCCCGTGAAGGCGGGCCGGTACCGGTTCCACGACCTGCTGCGCGAGTACGCGCGGGAGACGGCGCGGACGCGGGAGACGGCGGCCGGACGCGCGGCCGCGACGGACCGGCTCCTGCTCTGGTACCTGCACGCGGTGCGGGCCGTCGCGGGTACCTGGCTCTTCCCGGACCTGCCCCCCGATCTCGCCGACAGCGACCGGCCCGACCTGAGGCCCCCCACGGACTCCGCCCGATGGCTCGAGGAGGAGCAGGGAAATCTGCCCCTCCTGATCCACCACGCGGCCCAGCACGGCCCGCGCCCCGTCGCCTGGCACCTGGCCAACGCGCTGTTCGGCTACTTCTTCCTGCGGCTGCCCCGGGCGGCCTGGCACGCCACCGCGCAGGCGGCGCTCGCCGCGGCGACGGCGGCGGACGACGGTCCCGGCCAGGCGACCCTGCACATCCACTTGGGGGTGATCCTGGCCGACCGGGGCGACCTCGGGCAGGCACTGGAGCGCCACTCCCGCGCCCACGAGATCAGCAGGGAGATCGGCTGGGAGACGGGCGAGGCGGCGGCCATCGGCGGCCGGGGCCAGGCGGAGTGGTACCTGGCGCGCCTGGACAGCGCGCACGAGAACACGGCGACCGCCCTGCGCATGAGCCGTGCCCTCGCGAACCCCTACCTCGAGACGTTGGGGCTGATCGTCACCGGTCTGGCCTGCCGGGACCTGGGCCGGCTGGACGAGGCCGCGACCCACCTCGAACGAGCCGTGGCCCTGAGCGACGAGATCAAGTGGTGGGACAACACCCTCGCCCTGCAGAATCTCGGCTGGGTGTACTGGGAACTCGGCCGTCTGACCGACGGCTTCGAGGTCGTCACGTCCGCGGGCCCCGGCGAGGAGACCGGCACGCGCCGTCACGTCCGCGCGGCGGGACTCGACACGGCGGCGAGGATCAACCTGACCCTGGGCCGGTTCCACGAGGCGCTGGACCAGTCCACCCGCGCGTACGCGCAGGCGCAGCGCGAGGGCCGCCGCTGGCAGCAGGCCAGCATCCTCACCACCATGGCCGCGGCCCACCGGGAACTGGCCCACCTCGACCGGTCGTTCCAGCTCGAGACGGAGGCCCTCGCCGTGGCCCGCGCATCGGGACACGCCCGCCCGGAGGCCGACAGCCTCCTCGGCCTCGCCCTGACCCTCACCGAGATGGGCCGCCTCGACGAGGCCCGCACCCACGCGGACCAGGCCCTGACCCTGGCCCGCGCCCGCCGCTTCCGCGTCGTCGAGGGCCAGGCCCTCACGGCCCTGTGCGCGATCGCCGCATCGTCGGACGCACCCCCCGAGGCGATCGAGCTGGGCGAGAAGGCCCTGTCCATCCACCGCGAGACCGGCCACCGCCCGGGCGAGGCCCGCACCCTCTGCCTCCTTGCCGATGCCCACGAGAAGACCGACAGTGCCGCCGCCGAGTCCATGAGGCGCCAGGCGCGGGACATCCTCGCGGACATAGGAGTGATCTGAACCTGGTCAGCCACTCGCGCCCCGGCCGGGTGGCTGACCGGAGGCTCTACTTCAGCAGAATGCGCAAGGCCATGGCGGTGCCGTCCCTGCCGAAGGAAGCGGGTCCCCAGTCCGGGGCGGTGGTTCCGCTGGGCAGGGAGCCGCGCAGGTCGTACACGCGGCGCCGGTACGCCTCGACCTCGCCCTCGACCAGGAGGCCGTACAACTCCTCGGCCATTCCGGAGAACGCTTCGACTCGAGTCTGGTTGAGGCGGAACACCTGGTCGGTTCCGACGAACCATGTGGAGCCGATCTTGTGTCTGGCGTCCCGGACACTGGACGATCCGGCGAATGTCCTCAGCTTGTAGTGCTTGTGGCCCTGCCTGTCGGTCAGGTACTGGGCGATCTCCGGACCTGCACCGGCGAAAGCGAGTTGGCCGGCGGCGCCGGTGCGGGCAAGTAGCTGACCGTACCAACCGACGTCCTTGCGGGGGATGAGGAAGCCGTCCCCGACCTCGTCCCTTCGACCGGGGGTGCGGGGACGCCGGACGGCGCCGACGTACGTCGGGTTTCTTTCCGACAGCAGGGCGTCGGCACTCGTGCGTCCTGTGGCAGGCCTCGCCGGTATGAGCCCTTCGCCCGGCGTTTGGAGAGCGTTGACGGCAATACCTTCGCTCGCAACCAGTTCGGTGGACATCAGGAGACACGGTGTGGTGTTCCACTCGGCAAGATGGAACTGTTCGGCGCGTTCGCTGCCCCTGGCCAGTTGCTGGAACGCCGAGCGGTCGGCCTTTCCGGTGCGCTTGGTGGCAACCTGATGGTTGCCGTTGACGGTCACGGCGAAGACGTGGGAAGGCTCGCCCGGGTGCCACGCCTCGATGAAGAAGTCAGGTCGTGGCCTTGCGCCCAGGGAGGGACGTGGTCCGGAGCGCGCGAAGGCCGCGAGCAGCACGGCTTCCGCGTCCAGCGTTGAAACCACATGCTCGGGAAAGCGGTTCTGGACGGTGCGTTCAGCGGCAGCGAGTCCGAAGGCCCGCCCCAGCTCCCTTGCCTGCATGGCTCGGTAGGAGAGTTCGGGGCTCTGTCCCTCTTCGGTGAGCGCCAGGTACCCGTTGGCACCGGTGGACAGGGCCTGGCAGTACTTGAGGCCTTGCCAGTGCTCGGCCAGCCCCCGGCCGCGGCCCTGACGGGCCAGGGTGGAGGCTCGCGCGAAGGCCGCGAGTAACTCCCAGGGCGAGAGGACGAGATCCCGTTGATCGTCGCCCCTCAGCGGCGTGACGCCGGGCTTGCGTTCACGAGGCGCCTGTTCGGCATGCTTGCGTGCATGCCGGCGGTCGATGGCGGCGGCCGCCTTGTCCACGTCTGCGACCAAGGTGGAGGTCGAGTTGACGTGGACGCGCTGGCGATGGCTCAGCCGGCTGAGAACCTGTTCTGTGGATGCTGACATGGTTCGGGACCGTACGAACGAGGGGGCGGGCGCACGCAAGTATGCATCGGCGCGGGCCTCGACCGACCAGCGCAGCCATATCGACCGCGGTGAGCGTCTGCGTGCCGTACCTGGCCGTCAAGCGCTCACCGTCGACCGTTGCCGAGCTGGATGTCCAGATTCCAGGCGTTGCTTCTGCCGTTCGGCCCTGTCTTGCAGGTCGTGTCGTAGCAGCGCCAGAACCAGGTGCCGTTCTTGCGACGACGCAGCTCGATGCTGGTACCGCCACAGCGGGCGCACTTCGGCGGCTTGGCGAATTCCTCCGAGTGCTCGTGCTGCAGCATTCTGCGAGCGAAGCAGCCGCCGCGCATCGTCAGCATGACCTCACGGGTCCAGGACTGCGACAGCGCGTTGAGGCTCCCGATCATCACGGTCTGTTCGTCGATCACCACGATCTTCTGGTGCATGACATTGACGCGGATGACCGTGTCGACGACGGCCTGAAGGTCCGCGATCAGGCTCTGATTGGCCGACCGGCCCTGGACCTGATCGGTGTCGTCGCGGATGAACACGGTCACGCGCACACCGCGTTGGGCCGCGTCGCGCAGGAGGGGCAGGATGCTGCGCACACGGTTGGCCACCCACGGCGCCCACAGCCACACGGACACGCGGGCACTACGGATCTCCTCCTCGAAGGTGCTGAAGAAGGCCAGCTCGTCGTCGACAGTGGATACTTCGACGTGGCGAGCCAGGACATCGGCGAGATCCGCTCCGAATGCGCCGAGATCTCGGGTGGGCTCGCTCGGCGGAGTGATGAGGTGGCTGGCACGTAGCCGCCGCACCCCGGGTGTGCCGACCAAGGAGGCCAGGTGAGTGAACACCTTTCCGTCTTTCGCCGAGCTGATGCGCTCCCAGCTGCCGATGACGTAGAGGCGGGTTCGCACGCGGGTGGCCGCGACGTTGAACAGGCGTACACCGTCCTGTAACCAGTCGGAGGCGCCTGAGCCGTGGTGCGCGAGGGACATCCATAAGTCCCTGCCGTACTCGCCCTCGACCGTGTCGAAGACGACGACGGGGAACTCCCGACCCTGGAAGCGGTGCGCCGTACCCACTTCCGCCAGCGGGCCACCGTCCTTCTCCACGTCGCGCAGGGCCTCCAGTGTCGCGTTCGCCTGGGAACCATAAGGCGTGACGATTCCCGTCTCCTCGCCCCGGTCGCGGTGGTACTCCACCAAGGCTCTGGCGATGAGGGATCCGGCCGGCCACCAACCGCTGCGGCTTCCGGTCAGGTGCGCCCTCGCCAGTTCGTGGAGGCCGTCGGTGTCGACGATGACGATTTCGGGATCGTCCGGTGGCCGTGGAGCCGTAACCTGCCCGCCACCCTCAAGCATGCCGCCGTATGCGAGGGAGTTCGCCAGCCTCATCACGGCCGGACCGAAGCGGTGTTGCTCGGACAGGGCGATGCAGGCCGGATGGCGCAGTGCGTCATCCGGGTCCCGAATGCCGCAGTGCTGGAAGACATCAGGGAGCAGCCAGCGCTTGACATCGGGCCGGTCCAGGTCTTTGAGTTGCGACTCGATGACTGGACCGAGCTGCATGAAATCACCGAGCAGTACGGCGGTGCGGGTCGCTCTTGCTGTCGCGAGGATGACCTCGGGCAGCGTCGCCGCGCCTGCTTCGTCGACCAGTACGACGTCGTACGGCCCCTCGAACACAGCCTTGTTCGTGCGGAATCGAGCAAGGGTGGTGGCTACCAGCTTGGCGTTCCTGATGATCTCGCCCTGGGCATTGCGGGCGAGTCGTTCGTACTCCTGCTGGGTCTCTCGGAACTGGTCTTCAAGCGCGCCTCGCTCAGCAGCATCGGCTTCCACCTGAGGACGCAGGCGCTCGGCGGCGGCGTATCTGGCAGGCCAGTCGTGCTGGTCGGCGAGGGTGGTGAGGGCCCCTGCCTCCTGCGCGCGGAGCACCGCCTGCTCCAGGTCGTCGGCTTCCTGCCGACGTGCGGCCACAAGGCCGAGCGCCGACGTGTAGGCAGAACGAGCAGAGGTGAGTTCCCGCTCCAAGGCTTTGATCTGCTGGGGCGTGAGGGTGATGCCGGCGATCAGCTTTGTCAGCTGGGCTTCCACTGCGGTCACGTAGGTATCCGCCGTGATGCGAGCGGTCTGTGCAGCACTGCGTTCGCGTTCGGTGTCGTCATGGGCGAGGGCTATCCGCTCGATGAGCTCCTGCCGCTTCTCCCGGGCACGCCACCTGGCCACACGGCGCTGGGCATGCAGTTGCTCCAGCTCCTCCTGCAGACCCCGGAGGTGGTCCTCCGCCATCAGAGCGTCGGCCTCTTTGCGTTCTGCCGCCTTGAGGACGCGCGACTGCTGCTTGCGCAGGCGGTCGACCTCGCTCCACCCCCGGCGAGCATCCTCCGCCGCGCTGCTGCGTCGCTCGGCCGCCACCACTGCCGACCGTGCGGTATCCCGTGCCGCGACGGCGTCTTTCACGAGTGGCGTGACCGTGGCTGCCCGGTCCTGCAAGGAGGCAGGGTCCTGGCCTGAGGCACCCAGCAATGTGAGAGCGGCAAAATACGCAGGCGGATCGAAGCGCACGAGCGCCGCGTCCAGAGAAGCCAGTTCCGCGGCACGGGCCCGGATGCCCACCAGCTCCGCCTCGACCCGGCTCCGGCGTTCGGCCGCTTCCGTGAGGCGCTCGCGGATCATGAGCGGCAGGGACACCTCAGGGTTGTCGGCCACCTCCGGTAGCTGCGGAGGGCCTACGCGGACGATGTCACCGGGATTGTGCCGGTTCTCCTTAACCACACCTGATAGGGCGTTGTCGACGGCGATGTTGGTGGCCGAGACCAGCAAGACCCGCTCGCCTCGAGCGATCAGATCTCCGATGGCTCGCTTGAGCACGGTGGTCTTGCCGGTACCGGGTGGGCCCCAGACCAGGTGGACGCCCTCGCCGAGACATGCGCGGTAGGCATCTGCCTGGGCGGGATGGAATCCCGGAGGGTCGAGGTCCGGTGACGACGTACCGCCGATGGAGCCGGTGGCCAAGGCGCTCGCCAGCGGAGCTTCTCCGATCCCGGTGATGCCGTCACGCAGAGCCTCGACGAGGAAGGTCGGCGGCTGCTTGAGCACCCACAGGTGAGGATCCGTCACATCGGCGAACTCGGCGACCTTCAACGTGAGCAAGGAACCGTTCTGTACGGTCTCCCCGACAGAGAAACCCTCGGCCTCGATGCCGTCGGGTTCCCGGCCGGCGAGCCTCAGCGTGTCCAGCTGGTCCGGTGCGATCTCCCAGCCGCGTGTGTCTACCGAGTACCAGCCCGCCTCACCGGTGCGGATCGCGCGCCCGATGCGCTGCCAGCGTGGTCGCTTCCCGGTGCCGCCCATGCTCGCGACCAGCTCCCCCAACGCGGTAGAGATCTCCTCGCGCCATCCCACCTGTTGTCGCCTCCCCCGTCACGTTCTTCGACGGGTTCCGGCACCGGTGGTCGGTCCGTCGACAGCTTCCGCCTCTGTCTTGCCCCGACGTGATCGATTGATGTCCGGGGCGACGGACCTGCCTACCTGGACTCACCCGCCGTCACAGCCACCCCCGCCGCTTGAAGATCACGTACAGGCTGACGCAGACCACCCCCATCAGCCCGATCGCGAACGGATACCCGAACCCCCACCCCAGCTCTGGCATGTTGTCGAAGTTCATGCCGTAGATGGTGCCTACGAGCGTGGGGGCGAACAGGATGGCCGCCCACGCCGAGATCTTCTTGATCTCCTCGTTCTGCTCGAAGCCCGCCTCCGCCATCGCCTTCATCTCCGCGTTCTGCTGCTGCGTGACGAGCGTCGCGTTCACCGTCAGGATGTCGGCGAGGGCCTGGCGGAAGCCGTCGACGCGTTCGCTGGTGTGGGTGACGTGGTCGGCGACGTCGCGCAGATAGCGCTGGAGTTCCTCGTCCGTGCCGTACTTCGCGAAGCCCGCCATCAGGCCGTGCAGCATGCCGATGAGGGGGCGGGTCGCGCGCTGGAACTCGACCATCTCGCGGGAGAGTTCGTAGATGCGGCGGGAGACCTCGGGGGCGCCGGAGAAGACCTCGGTCTCGATCTCGTCGATGTCGTTCTGGACGCCGTCGACGACCGGCGCGTAGCCGTCGACCACCGCGTCCAGGATCGCGTACAGGACCGCCTCCGGGCCGAGCCGCAGCAGGTCGGGGCTGGCCTCCATGCGGCGGCGGACGGAGGAGAGGTCGGGGGCCGCGCCGTGCCGGACCGTGATGAGGAAGTCGGGTCCGACGAAGACGTGCAGTTCGCCGAAGTCGACCTCCTCGGGCGCGTCGAGGTAGCGGGCGGCCCGCAGGACCACGAACAGGGTCTCGCCGTAGCGCTCCAGCTTGGGGCGCTGGTGTGCTTCGAGGGCGTCCTCGACGGCGAGTTCGTGCAGGTCGAACTCGGCGGCCAGCGACTTGAGTTCGGCCTCGGTCGGGCGGGCCAGGCCGATCCACGCCATCGTGCGCGGACGCTCGCGCAGCTGGCGGTACGTGTCCGTCAGGGACTCGGGGCTCGCCACCCGGACCCCGTCGCGGTACAGCGCCGCGTGCACGACGGTGTCCGCCGGTTCGCGCGCCGGCGCCGGGGTGTCGGCGGGCGCGGGGGCCGGCCCCGCCGCCGGTTCCGGTGCCGCGCCGCGGCGCCAGGAGTACCGGCGCGCCCCGCCGCCGCCCTCGCCCGTCCGCCCCTGCCGTCGCGCCATGCCCGCTCCATCCGCCGCCGTCCGGTCCCCGGGCAGCGTAACCAGCGAAAGTGACCCGACCCGGCCGGTGCATCGAGGACACGTGCTGTCCTCGTTCCCGTTACGGTCCCCGTATGACGACGAAGCCGATCACCGCCCGCGCCCTGGGACGGGCCACCCTGGATCGCCAACTCCTGCTGCGGCGCGCCCCGATGACGGTCGAGGACGCCGTCACGCATCTGGTGGGGCTCCAGGCGCAGGAGGTGCGCCCGCCGTATCTCGCGCTCGCCGCCCGCCTCGACGGCTTCACCCCCGCCGCCCTGTCCGACGCCCTCGAACAGCGGCGGGTCGCCCGGCTCGTCACCCTGCGCTCGACCATCCATCTGCACACCGCCGACGACTGCATGACGCTGCGTCCGCTGGTGCAGGACGCGCGCGACCGGGAGCTGAAGATCTTCCGCAAGGGGCTCGTGGGGGTGGATCTCGAGCGGCTGAGGGCCCTGACCCGCCCCTACGTGGAGGAGGCGCCGCGCAGCCCGAAGGAGATCAGGGAGCGGCTCCTCCAGGAGTGGCCGGACGCGGACCCGCAGGCGCTCATGATCGCCGCGCGCTGCTCCCTGCCGCTGGTCCAGGTCACCCCGCGCGGCCTGTGGCGCCGCAGCGGCGGGGTGCGCCTGACGACCGCCGAGCACTGGCTGGACCGGGACGCCACCGAGCCGCCCGAGCCCGACGGGACGATCCTGCGCTACCTCGGCGCGTTCGGCCCCGCCTCCGTCAAGGACTTCCAGCAGTGGGCCGGGCTGACCCGCACCAAGCCGGCCTTCGAGCGGCTGCGGGACCGCCTCGTGACCTTCCGCGACGAGCACGGCGTCGAGCTGTTCGACCTGCCCGACGCGCCGCGCCCCGACGAGGACGTGCCCGCGCCGCCCCGGCTGCTCGCCGAGTTCGACAACCTGCTGCTCTCGCACGCCGACCGCACCCGAGTCGTGCACGCCGCGGACAAGGGGCTCAACTGGCAGGTCAACACGGCCTACCTGACCTTCCTCCTCGACGGCTTCCTCGCCGGCCTGTGGACCCTGAAGGAGTCCGCCGACGGCACCCGGATCACCCTGCAGCCCTTCGGCAGCCCGACCCGCGCCCAGCGCGAGGAACTCGTCGCCGAGGCCGAGCGCACCGCCGAAGTCCTGGAGGCCCCCGGTCCGGTCACCGTCGATTTCGGCACCGTCCGGACCTAGCCTGGGCACCCGCCCGCTCTCAGTCCGATTTCGGCACCGTACGCACCTAGCCCGGGCAGCCGCCCGCACTCAGTCCGCGCGGCCCGTCGCCGCCACCGTCACGCCGAGCCCGATCAGCGCGAAGCCGCCCGTCCCGCCGATCAGCGACAGGCGCCGGTCCGAGCGCGCGAACCAGTTCCGCGCGGCCGACGCCGTCAGCCCCCACAGGGTGTCCGTGACCAGGCCGATGCCGATCGGGATCAGCCCGAGCAGCAGCATCTGCGCGGGTACCTGGCCGGCCGCGTGGTCCACGAACTGCGGCAGCACCGCCGCGAAGAACACGATCCCCTTCGGATTCGTCACGCCGACCAGGGCCCCGTCGAGCAGCGTGCGCAGATCACCGCGCGCGGGACCGGCCGGGCCCTGGATGTCCGCCGCCTTCATCGCGTGCCGGTGCCGGAACGCCTGGATCCCCAGCCACACCAGATACGCGGCGCCGGCCAGCTTCACCGCGACGAACAGCGCCGCCGAGCGCTCGACCAGCGAGCCGATCCCCAGCGCCACCGCCACGACCAGCACATACGACCCGAACACATTGCCCAGGGCCGTCGCCACCGCCGTGCGCCGGCCGTGCGCGAGCGCCCGCCCGATCACGAACAGCACGCTCGGCCCCGGAATGACGATGACGAGCAGCGACATCGCCGCGAACGCCAGGATCCGGTCCGTCGACACCTCGGTACATCCCTTCAGATCGCAAGAGCGGAATCAGGGCAGCAGTCCCGCGCGGCGCGCGGCCACGACCGCCTCGCCCCGCGTGTGCGCCCCCAGCTTCCGCATCGCCGACCGCAGATAGCCCTTCACGGTCTCCGGGCGCAGGCCGAGCCTGTCGGCCGCCACCGCGTTCGTCGCGCCCGCCGCCACACAGGTGAGGACGTCCACCTCGCGCGGCGCGAGCACCACCGGCGCCTCCCGCTCCACCGGGGACGCCGCCGAGGCCAGTCTGCCGCACACCGCGAGCAGTTCGGCCCGCAGCGCCGGGTCCACGATCCTCGGCGCGAGGGCCCGCAGCGCGCCGTGCGCCTCGCGGACCTCCTCCCAGGCCCCCGGCCCCTCGGCCACCGGCGCCGCCGCCGCGGCCAGCAGGGAGTGCGCCTCGTCCCGTACGACGAGGGCCTGTTCCACGTCCCGCGCCGCCGCCACCGCCGCGCCGAGCGCCCGGTCGCCCAGCGGCTGGGCCGAGCGCAGCGCCCCGTACAGGACACCCCGCACCCGGCGGTGCACGACGACCGGGACCGCGAGGACCGAGCGCAGGCCCTCCGCCTCGACCGCGCCGTCGTACTCGTGGCTGATGTGCCGCGAGTCCCGGTAGTCGGTGACCGCGCAGGCCCGCGCCAGGCTCAGCGCCTTGCCGCCAAGACCGTTGCCCGCGACGATCGCGAGCCCGCGCAGCGCGTTCGTCGCCGCGCCGCTCAGCTCCGCGATCCGCACCTGCCCCGGCGTCGCGACGATCCCGCCGAACGCCACGGGCAGTCCCGTGCCCCGGCGCAGCCGCACCAGTGCGGCGCGTAGCTCGACCGCGTCGGCCGCCTCTGCGCTCACCGTCACCCTCCCAGGTCCTGTCCGGAGTTCCCTGCCGCCTTCACCCCCGTTCGGGGGTAGTGAGACCTGTGTCACGGACTACACGATGACGGGCACGGTCCGCAATGGCGCGGGACAAGAGCGACGGCGCGGGACAAGCGAACGACAGGAGCGCACATGACGACGGGAAACGGTCCCACGGAGCAGTTCCGCACGGCCCGCGACTTCCTGCTGGAGCACGCCCGCGACTACGAGTCCGCGTACGAGGGCTTCGCCTGGCCCCGCCCCGACCGCTTCAACTGGGCCCTCGACTGGTTCGACGCCATCGCCGACGGCAACGAGAAGACGGCCCTGCACATCGTGGAGGAGGCCGGCGACGAGGCCCGCTTCTCCTTCGACACCCTGCGCCGCCGCTCGAACCAGGTCGCGAACTGGCTGCGCGACCGGGGCGTCGGCGCCGGCGACCGCATCCTGCTCATGCTCGGCAACCAGGTCGAACTGTGGGAGGTGATGCTCGCCGCGATGAAGCTGCGCGCCGTCGTCATCCCCGCGACCCCGCTCCTCGGCCCCGCCGACCTCACCGACCGCGTCGAGCGCGGCCGCGCCCGGCACGTGATCGTGCGCCCCGAGGACGTCGCCAAGTTCGCCGAGGTGCCCGGCGACTACACCCGGACCGTCGTCGGCTCCCGGGCAGCGGACGAGGGCTGGTCCGCGTACGAGGACAGCGCGGGCGCCGAGGACACCTTCACGCCCGACGGGGAGACCCTTGCCGACGACGCGCTGCTGCTGTACTTCACCTCCGGCACGACGGCCCGCCCCAAGCTCGTCGAGCACACCCACGTCTCGTACCCGGTCGGCCACCTCGCCACCATGTACTGGATCGGCCTGCGCCCCGGCGACGTGCACCTCAACATCTCCTCGCCGGGCTGGGCCAAGCACGCCTGGTCCAACTTCTTCGCCCCGTGGAACGCCGAGGCGACCGTCTTCCTGTACAACTACACGCGCTTCGGCGCCGGGAAGCTGATGGCCGCGATGGACCGCGCGGGCGTCACCTCCTTCTGCGCCCCGCCCACCGTGTGGCGCATGCTCATCCAGGCCGACCTCACCCAGCTGCGCACCCCGCCCCGCGAGGTCGTCGCCGCGGGCGAGCCGCTCAACCCCGAGGTCATCGAGCAGGTCAAGCGGGCCTGGAACGTCACCATCCGGGATGGCTTCGGCCAGACCGAGACCGCGGTGCAGGTGTCCAACAGCCCCGGCCAGCTCCTCAAGTCCGGCTCCATGGGCCGCCCCAGCCCCGGCTTCAAGGTCGAGCTCCTCGACCCGGTCACCGGCGCGCCCGGCGCCGACGAGGGCGAGATCAGCCTCGACCTGTCCGCCCACCCCGTCGGCCTCATGGTCGGCTACCACGGCGACCCGGAGCGCACCGCCGAGGCCATGGCGGGCGGCTACTACCGCACCGGCGACATCGGCTCCCGCGACGCCGACGGCTACCTCACCTACGTGGGCCGCGCCGACGACGTCTTCAAGGCCAGCGACTACAAGATCAGCCCCTTCGAGCTGGAGAGCGCCCTCCTGGAGCACGAGGCGGTCGCCGAGGCGGCCGTCGTGCCCGCGCCGGACGAGCTGCGGCTCGCCGTCCCGAAGGCGTACGTCGTGCTCGCCGAGGGGTACGAGCCGGGCCCGGACACCGCGAAGCTCCTCTTCGAGCACTCCCGCGCCGTCCTCGCCCCGTACAAGCGGCTGCGCCGGATCGAGTTCGGCGAGCTGCCCAAGACCGTCTCCGGCAAGATCCGCCGGATCGAGCTGCGCGAGGCGACGGCCGCCGGGTCGTCCGCCGAGTACCGCGAGGAGGACTTCCGGTGACCGAACTGTCCTACGCGCACGGGGTCGCCGGGCAGCCGCTGCTCGGCGACACCATCGGCGCCAACCTCCAGCGCGCCGTGGCCGCCTTCCCGGAGCGTGAGGCGCTCGTCGACGTGCCGTCCGGCCGCCACTGGACGTACGCCGAACTGGGCGCCGACGTCGAACGCCTCGCCCTCGGCCTGCTCGCGCGCGGCCTCGGCAAGGGCGACCGGGTCGGCATCTGGGCGGTCAACTGCGCCGAGTGGGTCCTCGTCCAGTACGCCACCGCCCGCATCGGCGCGATCATGGTCAACATCAACCCGGCCTACCGCGCCCACGAGCTCGCGTACGTGCTCAAGCAGTCCGGCATCTCCCTCCTCGTCGCGTCGACCGGGCACAAGGGCACCGACTACCGCGAGCTGGTCCGCCAGGTCGCGGGGGAGTGCCCGGCGCTGCGCGAGCGGGTCTTCATCGGCGAGGACAGCTGGGACGCGCTCGTCGCGGCCGGCAGCGCCGTGGACAAGGCCCGGCTCGCCGCCCGCGAGGCCGAGCTGAGCTGCGACGACCCCATCAACATCCAGTACACCTCGGGCACCACCGGATTCCCGAAGGGCGCCACCCTCTCCCACCACAACATCCTGAACAACGGCTTCTGGGTGGGCGAGACCATCGCCTACACCGAGGAGGACCGGGTCTGTCTGCCCGTGCCCTTCTACCACTGCTTCGGCATGGTCATGGGCAACCTGGGCGCCACCTCGCACGGCGCCTGCATCGTCATCCCGGCGCCGTCCTTCGAACCGGCGGCGACCCTGCGCGCCGTCCAGGACGAGCGCTGCACCTCGCTGTACGGGGTGCCCACGATGTTCATCGCCGAGCTGAACCTGCCCGACTTCGCCTCCTACGACCTGAGCAGCCTGCGCACCGGCATCATGGCCGGCTCGCCCTGCCCGGTCGAGGTGATGAAGCGGGTCGTCGCCGAGATGCACATGGCGGAGGTGTCCATCTGCTACGGCATGACGGAGACCTCGCCGGTGTCGCTCCAGACCCGCCGCGACGACGACCTGGAGCGCCGCACCGGCACCGTCGGACGGGTCCTGCCGCACATCGAGGTCAAGGTCGTCGACCCGGTCACCGGCGTCACCCTGCCGCGCGGCGAGGCGGGCGAGCTGTGCACCCGCGGCTACAGCGTGATGCTCGGCTACTGGGAGGAGCCCGAGAAGACCGCCGAGGCCGTCGACGCGGGCCGCTGGATGCACACCGGCGACCTCGCGGTGCTCCGCGAGGACGGCTACGCGCAGATCGTCGGCCGCATCAAGGACATGATCATCCGCGGCGGCGAGAACGTCTATCCGCGCGAGATCGAGGAGTTCCTCTACGCGCACCCGAGGATCGCCGACGTCCAGGTGGTGGGCGTCCCCGACGAGAAGTACGGGGAGGAGGTCCTCGCCTGCGTCATCCTGCGCGACCCGGAGCAGGGGCTCACCCTCGACGAGTTGCGCGCGTACTGCAAGGACCGGCTGGCCCACTATAAGGTGCCGAGCCGGCTGCGGATCCTCGACTCGTTCCCGATGACGGTCAGCGGCAAGGTCCGCAAGATCGAACTCCGCGAGGGCTACGGCGAGTAGCTGCCGTACGGGCGTCGGTGCGGTGGGGCCTTCACACGTCCCGCCGCATGCACACGCGGGGCCAGCGGTCGAGGCCGTGCGCCGCTTCGGCCGCGCGGATCCGCACGAGGCCGCCGGTCAGCTCCTCCCGCGCGAGCACGCGGAAGCCGAGCCGCGCGTAGTACGGGGCGTTCCACGGCACGTCCCGGAACGTGGTGAGGGTGAGCGCGGGCAGCCCCCGCTCGCCCGCCCGGACGGCGGCCCGCTCGATCAGCGCGCGGCCGATGCCGCGCCGGGCGGCCTCCGGATGCACGGTGACCTGCTCGATGTGCAGGGCGCCGTCCACCTCCTCGGCGACGAGATACGCGACCGGCGTCCCGTCGTCCCCGGCCGCGACCCAGGCCTCGCCCGTGCGCCGCAGCCGCTCCAGTTCGGTGAGGGCCGGCGGCTCGTCGTCGGCCACGCTCGTCATGCCGAGCGGGCGGAACAGCTCGCCCGCGGCCACCTCGATGTCCTGGAGCCGGGGCAGGTCCGCCGACTCGGCGCTACGGATGATCACCGGCCCAGTATGAAGCCGCCGGACCGCTACGCCCCGCCCGCGAGGAGTTCGTCCGCCGGGCTGTTCACCGGCTGCGGTACGCCCGCGAGGTCCAGGACGAACAGCGGGACCCCGAGCTCGTCCGCGCGGCTGCGGGCCGCGTCCGCGTATCCGGCCAGCGAGAAGTAGACACAGGCCGCCGATTCCGTCATCGCCTGCAGCCACAGGCACTCCACGTCGCGCAGGGTCGCGGGCCGCACCGACGGCTCGACCTGGGCGACGACCCCGCGCGCGGCGAGCCCGACGCCGGACGGCGGGCGCTGGTCGGCGCGGCGCACGTCCCCGTAGCCGAGCCAGCGCAGATACAGGGCGGCGGCCGTGACGGCGTCGCGTGCGGTGCGGATGGCGACGGGCTGGAACGCGGCCCGGGGCGCGGGCGCCGTGCGGGGCAGCGGGATGTGCGCGGGGGCCACGGGGGCGGGGTCGCCCTGGACGGGGACGCGCAGCAGGGTGCCGCAGTCGCAGCCCAGCTCGGGGCGCGGCCAGCGGTCGTGCCGGCCGCACACGGGGCAGCGCAGGGTGACCCAGTCGTCGGCCCAGGTCCGCTCGCTCACCGGCTCCGGATCGGCGCCGCGCACCACCGGCGGGGCCACGGGCGCGCCGCAGGCGCAGGGCAGCACGGGGGGTGCGAAGAGGTGCTCGCGCCGGCAGGCCGGACATCTGACGTGCACCCGCTCGGCCATGAAACACCCCCTCCGCCCTGCTGCCCCAAGGATTCCGCTGCGGATTCCGTAGCCCTCCGCGACGACGTGAGTCTCATCATCCACCTTGACGGCCTCCGAGACCCCCCTCTACATTGCTTCCATATAGCAGAACCTAGTTTCCGCATCATGGAAGTGATGAGGGGCTGGGGCTTAGCGAAGCAGTAAACGGACTTCACAGCTCGCCGCGGGGGCGCGACGGGAGCGCGAATCCGACAGCCGGACAAAGACACAGCAGTCACAGCACAAGTCGGGAGAGCACTCATGGCTCGTATGACCGCCGCCCGCGCGGCCGTTGAGATCCTCAAGCGCGAAGGCGTCAGCAACGCGTTCGGCGTGCCCGGTGCCGCCATCAACCCCTTCTACAAGGAGCTCAAGGCGAGCGGTGGCATCGACCACACCCTCGCCCGCCACGTCGAGGGCGCCTCGCACATGGCCGAGGGCTACACGCGGGCGAACCCGGGCAACATCGGTGTCTGCATCGGTACGTCCGGCCCCGCCGGCACCGACATGATCACCGGCCTGTACTCCGCGATCGGTGACTCCATCCCGATCCTGTGCATCACCGGCCAGGCGCCGAGCCACCTCCTGCACAAGGAGGACTTCCAGGCCGTCGACATCGCCACGATCGCCAAGTCCGTCTCGAAGATGGCCGTCACGGTCCTTGAGGCCGCGCAGGTCCCCGGCGTCTTCCAGCAGGCCTTCCACCTGATGCGCTCCGGCCGTCCCGGCCCGGTCCTCATCGACCTGCCGATCGACGTCCAGCAGACCGAGATCGAGTTCGACCCGGAGACCTACGAGCCGCTGCCGGTCTACAAGCCGGCCGCCACGCGGGCCCAGATCGAGAAGGCGATCAAGCTCCTCGTCGAGTCCGAGCGTCCGCTGATCGTCGCCGGCGGCGGCATCATCAACGCCGACGCCTCCGACCTGCTGGTCGAGTTCGCCGAGATCACCAACACGCCCGTCGTGCCCACGCTCATGGGCTGGGGCACCATCCCGGACGACCACGACCTGAACGCGGGCATGGTCGGTCAGCAGACCGGTCACCGCTACGGCAACGCCACGTTCCTCGAGTCGGACTTCGTCCTCGGCATCGGCAACCGCTGGGCCAACCGTCACACCGGTTACAAGCTGGACGTGTACCGCGAGGGCCGCAAGTTCGTCCACGTCGACATCGAGCCGACCCAGATCGGCAAGATCTTCGCCCCGGACTACGGGATCACCTCCGACGCCAAGGCCGCCCTCGAGCTGTTCGTCGAGGTCGCCAAGGAGCTCAAGGCCGCGGGCAAGCTCCCCGACCGCTCCGCCTGGGTCGCCTCCCACCTGGAGCGCAAGGAGACCCTCCAGCGCCGTACGCACTTCGACAACATCCCCATGAAGCCGCAGCGCGTCTACGAGGAGATGAACAAGGCGTTCGGCAAGGACACGCGCTACGTCACGACCATCGGTCTGTCGCAGATCGCGGGCGCCCAGATGCTGCACGTCTACAAGCCGCGGCACTGGATCAACTGCGGCCAGGCCGGCCCGCTCGGCTGGACCATCCCGGCCGCGCTCGGTGTCGCCAAGGCCGACCCGGACACCCAGGTCGTCGCCCTGTCCGGTGACTACGACTTCCAGTTCATGATCGAGGAGCTGGCGGTGGGTGCGCAGCACCGCATCCCGTACGTCCACGTCCTGGTCAACAACGCCTACCTGGGCCTGATCCGCCAGGCCCAGATCGGCCTGGACATCAACTTCCAGGTCAACCTGGAGTTCGAGAACCAGAACAGCCCCGAGCTGGGTGTCTACGGCGTCGACCACGTCAAGGTCGCCGAGGGCCTGGGCTGCAAGGCGATCCGCGTCACCGACCCGAACGAGCTGGGCGAGGCCCTGGAGCGGGCCAAGAAGCTCGCGCAGGAGCACCAGGTGCCGGTCGTCGTCGAGGCGATCCTGGAGCGCATCACGAACATCGCGATGAGCCCCACGGCCGACATCAGCGCGGTCAAGGAGTTCGAGGAGATCGCGACGGAGCCGGGCCACGCGCCGACGGCCATCCGTCCCCTGAAGGTCTGATCCCGAGCCCCTGTCGGGGCGGGTAGCAAGGGTGGGCCCCGGTTCTACGGAACCGGGGCCCACCCTTTTGCCGTGGGGGAAATGCGACCCGAAGGGTCTGCATTTCAGGGGCGCGGGGAACTGCGCGAGAAGCCCCGCCGGGCTGCACTCGCCCGACGGCCAGGGGACCCCGCCTCGTAGGCGCTCAGACCCGCCGGCGCCGGACGGCGTACTGGACGGTCAGCGCCAGCACCAAGGGTCCCCAGAGCGTCGCAGGCAGCACGCAGACGTCGAAGAGGAGCTCCCAGGCCGGGCTGTCCGCCGGCGGCGCCTCATATCCGGGCACACCCAGGATGCTGAGCAGAAACCCGCCCCACATCATCGTGGCCCCGAGCCCACCGAGCAGGGCCGGCACCACGACCACCGGCACGGGCAGCCGTCGCCCGCCCACCAGCGGGATCCAGGACGGCACCCGCTCGCCCCACCCCCGTACGAGCCCGAAACAGAGCAGCGCCAGCGCCTCGGTGAGCAGGCTGAGCCCGAAGATGTACGGCACGGAGATCCAGAGGCTGCCGAGGGAGCCGTTGCCCGTGCCCATGTCGAAGCCGAAGGCGAACGGCAGCCGCCACAGGCACTGGGGGAGCAGCACGAGCGGGATCAGATGGGCGACCCGCTCGGCCCAGCGGGGCACGGGACGCTCCGTCATGCGGGCGGGGGAGGGGTGAACTGCCGTCGTCGTCATGCCTCTTACGCTCCCGCGCGGCGCCGCGCACGGCGTCCGCCAGGGCGCCGAACCGCCTCCCCCGCGCGGCGGAGACGGGCCTGAGGCTCAAGGCGCAGAACGCAGAGAAGAGCCCCGGGTACGGACCGTCGTACCCGGGGCTCTGGTTCTGGGAGGTGGATTCCGTCCGACCTCGCGCGACTGGCGAAACATGCATGCGCGCTGCCGGACGGAGCATCGGTCGGGACCGCGGCGGCCGTGCGACGGCTTCCCGGTCACCCTTCCTCAGGTCGAAAGGGGGACGGGGAGGCCTTCACCACCGCACTGGCTCGCACGAGCCGCCGCGATCCTCGTCGTCCCGCCACCCACCACGTGACCACCCCTCATCCGGGTCACGCGGCAGGTGCGGGTCCATGCGTACGGGGGCTGACCTCCCGTCAATCCCCGTACGCGGTCTGGGGAGTTCCCGCGGATCAGTCCTCGCGCAGGGCGCGGACCGCTTCCTCGACGCGCTTGCCGTAGTCGGCGTCGGCGGCGTGGAAGTGGGCGAGGTTCTTCTCCACGATGTCGTCGCGCGAGACCTGGGAGAGGCCGCCCGCGATGTTCGCGACCAGGCGTCCCTTCTCGTCCTCGGACATCAGGCGGTACAGCTCGCCCGCCTGGTAGAAGTCGTCGTCCTTGGTGTGGGCCGGCGCCTCGTGCGTACCCGTGTAGCCGGAGATCGCGAGCGGCGCGGAGAGCGCGCGGCCGGTCTCGGCCGGGCCGTCGAAGGAGTTCGGCTCGTAGTTCTTGCGGCTGCGGGCGTAGGCGTTGGCGGCCATCAGACCGTCGCGGCCGTAGTTGTCCGCCGAGGTCGCCTTGGGGGCGTTGACCGCGAGCTGGGTGTGGTTGACGCCCAGGCGGTAGCGGTGCGCGTCCGCGTAGGCGAACAGGCGGCCCTGCAGCATCTTGTCGGGGGAGGGGCCGATACCCGGAACGAAGTTGTTCGGGGAGAAGGCGGCCTGCTCGACCTCGGCGAAGACGTTGTCGGGGTTGCGGTCCAGGACCAGTCGGCCCACGCGCTGCAGCGGGTAGTCCTTGTGCGGCCACACCTTGGTGAGGTCGAACGGGTTGAACTGGTAGTCCGCGGCCTCGGCGGCCGGCATGAGCTGGACGTAGAGGGTCCAGGACGGGTTCACGCCGCGCTCGATGGCCTGCAGGAGGTCCGTCTGGTGCGAGTTCGGGTCCTTGCCCGCGATCTCGGCGGCCTGCTCCGACGACAGGGAGCGGATCCCCTGGTTCGTCTTGAAGTGGTACTTCACGAAGAAGGCTTCGCCCTGCTCGTTCGTCCACTGGTAGGTGTGCGAGCCGTAGCCGTTCATGTGACGGTACGAGGCGGGGATGCCGCGGTCGCCCATGAGCCAGGTGATCTGGTGCGTGGCCTCGGGGGCGTGCGCCCAGAAGTCCCAGACGTTCTCCGGCTCCTGCTTGCCCGTGAAGGGGTCACGCTTCTGGGAGTGGATGAAGTCGGGGAACTTCAGCGGGTCCTTGATGAAGAAGACCGGGGTGTTGTTGCCGACGAGGTCGTAGTTGCCCTCTTCGGTGTAGAACTTGAGCGCGAAACCGCGGGGGTCACGGACGGCGTCCGCACCACCGAGGTTGTCGGCGACGGTCGAGAAGCGCAGGAAGACCTCGGTGCGCTTGCCGATCGTGTCGAGGAAGTCGGCGTGGGTGAAGCCGGTGACGTCGTCCGTCACCTCGAAGTAACCGTAGGCGCCGGAACCGCGGGCGTGCACGACACGCTCCGGGATGCGCTCGCGGTTGAAGCGGGCGAGCTTCTCCAGCAGGTGCTGGTCCTGGATCAGAAGCGGGCCGCCGGCGCCGGCGGTCGCGGAGTTCTGGTTGTCGGCGACAGGGGCGCCGGACTCGGTCGTGAGCACACGCTTGGGCATGGGGTGGAGGCGACCTTCCGTGCAATGGCTGCTGACGATGGGGGGAGCGTAGGTACCCCTGAACAGCTACGTCAACAGTTTGTTGAAGTTCCGGGCGACCTTTTTCAACATTTTGTTGAACAGGTGGGTATGGGTTCCGGGCCGTGGCGACGCCTGGGCGCGACAGGACAGGTGTCAGCGCCGCCACGGCCCGGAAGTTTCGGGGGTCAGGCCACCTGGTTGCCCGAGAGGCGCTCGACGGCGCGCAGCAGGGCGGAGTGGTCCAGGCCGCCGTCGCCCTGGGCGCGCAGCGAGGCCACCAGCTGGGCCACCACGGCGCCGACGGGCAGGGCCGCACCCACGTTGCGGGCGGCGTCGGTGACGATGCCCATGTCCTTGTGGTGCAGGTCGATGCGGAAGCCCGGCTTGAAGTCGCGGTTGAGGAAGTTGTCCTTCTTCCGCGTCAGGACGGTCGAGCCGGCCAGGCCGCCGTTGAGCACGTCGAGCGCGGCGGTGAGGTCCACGCCGGACTTCTCGAGGAAGACCACGGCCTCGGCGCACGCCTGGATGTTCACGGCGACGATGAGCTGGTTGGCGGCCTTCACGGTCTGACCCGAGCCGTGCGGACCGCACAGCACGATGGTCTTGCCGAGGGCGTCGAGGAGCGGCTTGGCCTCGTCGAAGTCGGCCTGCTCACCGCCGACCATGATGGACAGGACGGCCTCGATGGCACCGGCCTCGCCACCGGAGACGGGCGCGTCGATGACGCGGATGCCCTTCTCCTTGGCGTTCTTCGCCAGGTCGACCGAGGTCTGCGGGGTGATCGACGACATGTCGACGATCAGCGCGCCGGACTTCGCGTTCTCCAGGATGCCCTCGGGGCCGTAGGAGATCGCCTCGACCTGCGGGGAGGCCGGGACCATGGTGACGATGACGTCGGCGTCCTTGACGGCCGCGGCGATCGACGTGGCGGCGGTGCCGCCGGCCGCGGTGAGGCGGTCCAGCTTGTCCTGCTCGAGGGTGAAGCCGGTGACGTCGTAGCCGGCCTTGATCAGGTTCTCCGACATGGGCGAGCCCATGATGCCGAGACCGATCCACGCGACCTTGGGGAGGTTGTTGCTCATGAGGGTGACTCCAAAAAACTCAGAAAAGCTGTGATACGTGGGTGAGTTGGCGCGCCGGCGGGGGCGCGCGGCTCAGTGGCGCGCGGCGCGGGCCTCGTGCGGCAGCCAGCCGAAGGACTCGGCGCTCGGCGCGTCGCCCGGCTTGTACTCCAGGCCCACGTAGCCGTCGTAGCCGGCCTTGCGGAGCTGGTCGAGGAGCTCCTCGAGGGGCAGCGAGCCCGTGCCCGGCGCACCGCGGCCCGGGTTGTCGGCGATCTGCACGTGCGCCGTCTTGTCGGTGTACGCGCTGATGACCTGCTGGAGGTCCTCGCCGTTCATGGACAGGTGGTACAGGTCCATGAGGAACTTGGCGTTGCCGAGGCCGGTGGCCTCGTTCACCTTGTCCACGATCTCGATGGCCTTGGGGGCGCTCACGATCGGGCAGGCGGGCGACTCCGGCTTGTTCAGCGCCTCGATGAGCAGCACCGCGCCGATGCGGTCGGCCGCGCGGGCCGCGAGCACCAGGTTCTCCAGGGCGAGCTTGTCCTGGACGGCGGGGTCCACGCCCTCCACCCGGTTGCCGTACAGCGCGTTGAGCGCCTTGCAGCCGAGGGACTGCGCGAAGTCGGCCACCACGTCGATGTTGGCGCGGAACTTCTCGCTCTCCTCGCCGGGGATCGACAGGGCGCCCCGGTCCGGGCCGGGCAGCCGGCCGGCGTAGAAGTTCAGGCCGGTGAGCTGGACTCCCGCGTCCTGGATCGCGCTGCGCAGCGCGTCGAGCTCGGACTGCTCGGGGGTGGGGGCGTCGACCCACGGCCACCACAGCTCGACCGCCGTGAAGCCGGCCGCGGCGGCGGCGGCCGGGCGCTCCAGGAGCGGGAGCTCCGTGAAGAGGATCGACAGGTTGACGTTGAAGCGCTGGTCTACGAATCCCATCGGGGTCGGCGCTCCCTTCTGGTCCGTGTTCCGCATGACGTTGAATTTCGTATTGCGGAAGTTTCTTTCTGCGTGATGGAAGATTGCCTGGAAGGGCTCGCCTCTGTCAAGGGGCTGGGCGCGACCTGGTCCAAAGGGGGGCGTCGCGGGTTAGGTTGACCAGGTGCGATTGAGAGTGGAATTCACGACGGAGCCCTTCGACCTCGACGAGGCGCCCGCGCACGCGGTGGCCGCCCGCCGGGTGATCGAGGCGGCGGAACTGGACGCGGTCGACGTCGGCCCGTTCGGGAACACGGCGGAGGGCGGGGCCGACGCGGTCCTGAAGGCGGTCGACGCCCTGCTGCGCGAGAGTCTCGCGACCGGCGCCACCCGTATCTCGCTGCAGATCAATGTGACGGGGGAGGACGAGGCGTGACGAACACGGGGGGCGAGGCCTCCGGCGAGGCCTTCATCACGGCCGTGAAGCCGCTGGTCGACGCGATGGGTGGCGAGCTGGTCCCGCCGGCCGACGCCGGTCTGGACGATGTCGTGCTGAGCTGGCAGGGGGCGGACGTCGCCGCTGTGCGCCTGCCGCAGCTCGCCGACTCCCTGGATCACATCCTGGCCGCCATGCAGCGGGTGAAGGGGCGGCCGCTGGCCGAGCTCGACCGCCGGGAGAAGCAGGAGATCGTGCGCGTCCTGGAGGGGCGCGGCGCCTTCTCCGTACGGCACGGAGTGGAGACCGTGGCGGGCGCCCTGGGTGTCTCACGGTTCACCGTCTACAACTACCTCAACCGGGAGAAGACCTCCTGACCCCGCCTGACCTGGAGTGATGCGGCGGCAGCCGCGGAAGGCCCCGACCGCCGTCCGGATTCCGGACGGCGGTCTTTCGTTACACCAACTTTTCAACAAACTGTTGACGTGGTGTTTCCAAGGGCGTTAGCTATCCGCAGCCCGTCCAGCACAAGGCCACGGAGGCAGTCCCGTGACTTCAGGTTCGTCAGCCACCCCACGGGGGTTGACCCGGTTCAACACCTCGGACGAGAGCGCGGCCCAGGCCGAGCTCCACGAGGTGTGCACTTCATCGGCGTGGGGGCGCAAGATCATCGCCCAGCGCCCGTTCGCTTCCGCAGAGACTCTCTTCACCGCCAGTGACGCCGCCATGGCCGAGCTGTCCCCGGAGGACCTCGCGGAGGCCATGGCGGGGCACCCGCCGATCGGTCGCCCGAAGCCCGGCGACCCGACCTCGTCCCGCGAGCAGCGGGGCATGGCCGGAGCCTCCGAGGAACTCAAGGCGGAGATGCTCGAGCTCAACCTGGGCTACCAGGACCGCTTCGGGCATGTCTTCCTCATCTGCGCCACCGGCCTGACCGGCGAGCAGATGCGCGACGCGCTCAAGGTCCGGATCGCGAACACGCCGGACCAGGAGTGGGAGATCGTCCGCGCCGAACTCGGCAAGATCAACCGCATCCGCCTCACGAGCCTCGTGGAACAAGGAGAGAACGCCTGATGAGCACCGAGAAGACCGCCCCCTATGTGTCCACGCACATCCTGGACACCAGCATCGGCCTCCCGGCCGTCGACGTCGCGGTCACCGTCGCGGCGCGCTCCGGCTCGGACGCCGACTGGGTGAGGCTCGGCTCCTCGGCCACCGACGCGGACGGACGCTGCAAGAACCTGCCGGTCCTGCCGGCAGACACCACCCACGTACGCCTCGACTTCGACACCGAGACGTACTTTTCCAAGAAGCAAGCCGATGCGCAGCAGGACGCCCCCGCGAATCGGGACAGCGACGCGTCCGCGGTGTTCTTCCCGGAGGTGGCGATCACGTTCGCCGTCGTCCCGGGCGAGCGCTACCACGTGCCGCTGCTGCTCAACCCGTTCGGCTACTCCGTTTACCGAGGGAGCTAGCAGACATGCCTACGATCCTGGGCCAGAACCAGTACGGCAAGGCGGAGAACCGCGTTGTCAAGATCACGCGGGACGGCGACACCCACCACATCAAGGACGTCAACGTCTCGGTCGCCCTCAGCGGCGACCTCGACGACGTCCACCTGACCGGGTCGAACGCCAACTGCCTGCCGACGGACACCACCAAGAACACCTGCTTCGCCTTCGCGAAGGAGTACGGGATCGATTCGATCGAGCAGTACGGCATCGAGCTCGCCCGCCACTTCGTCGACAGCCAGCCGTCCATCACCCGGGCCCGCATCCGCCTCGAGGAGTACGCCTGGGAGCGGATCGCCGGCTCCGACGCGGGCTCCAAGTTCATCGGCGCCGACGAGGTCAAGCACTCCTTCGTCCGCAAGGGCCAGGAGATCCGCCTCGCGCAGGTCACCTACGACGGCGAGAAGTTCGAGGTCCTCTCCGGCCTCAAGGACCTCACCGTCATGAACTCCACCAACTCGGAGTTCTGGGGCTTCATCAAGGACAAGTACACGACGCTCCAGGAGGACTACGACCGTATCCTCGCCACGTCCCTGTCGACGTGGTGGCGGCACAACTGGACGTCCGACGACGAGCGCACGCCCCAGTGGAACAAGTCCTACGACCAGGCCAAGAAGCACATGCTCGAGGCCTTCGTCGAGACGTACTCGCTCTCGCTGCAGCAGACCCTCTTCCAGATGGGTTCGCGGATCATCAACAACCGCACCGAGATCGACGAGATCCGCTTCTCCGCGCCGAACAAGCACCACTTCCGCCAGGACCTCTCGTCCTTCGGCCTGGAGAACGAGGCGAAGGACGGTGCCGTGTACTGGGCCGCCGACCGCCCCTACGGCCTCATCGAGGCCACGATCCTGCGGGACGGCGCCGACCAGCGCATCCCGGTGGACATGACCAACCTCTGACGCGGGGCGCGCGCCCCCGTCCGCCCCGCAGTGGGCGGGGGCGCGCCACACCGGAGGGAACAAAGCAATGGCAGTGCCAGCAAAAGGGCCGGCGGCAGCCGAAGGCCCGTGTTCCACCCCACCGGAAAGCACCATCGAGACCGCCGAAGCGGTCCACCCGGTGGATGAGAAGCTCCACCCGTCGCGGCTCGTCCCCGCCGCACTCCAGCACATCGCCGCCATGTATGCGGGCGTCGTCACCCCGCCGCTCATCATCGGCCAGGCCGTCCACCTCGACACCGCGGGCCAGACCCGGCTGATCGCCGCGTCCCTGCTCATCGCCGGTGTGGCCACCCTGCTCCAGACGCTCGGCGTCAAGGGACTCGTCGGAAACCGGCTGCCCTTCGTCAACGCCGCGTCCTCCGCGGGCATCGCACCGATGCTCGCCATCGCCGAGACCAACGCCAAGGGCGACCAACTCCCCGCCATCTACGGGGCCGTGATGGTCGCGGGCGTCTTCTGTCTCGCCATCGGACCGTTCTTCGGCCGGCTCCTGCGCTTCTTCCCACCGCTCGTCACCGGCGTCGTCATCACCCTCATCGGTGTGACCCTGATGCCCGTGCCGGTCAGCTGGGCCCAGGGCGGCGACCGGACCGCCGCCGACTACGGCGACATGCGCTACCTCGCACTCGCCGGCTTCACCCTCGCCGTCATCCTGTTCATCCAGCGATTCGGCAGGGGCTTCGTCAAGCAAGTCGCCCTGCTCTTCGGGCTGTTGATCGGCACACTCGCCGCCATCCCGTTCGGCATGGCCGACTTCAGCGCCCTCAGGTCGGCGCCCGTCGCGGCGCTGCCCACCCCCTTCGCCTTCGGCGCGCCCGAGTTCCAGCCCGCCGCGATCATCTCGCTGTGCCTGGTCATGCTCGTCCTGATGACCGAGTCCAGCGCCGGCATGCTCGCCATCGGCGAGATCTGCGAGCGCGACTGCGACGGAAAGACCATCACCCGTGGTCTGCGCACCGACGGCATCGCGACCTTCCTGGGCCCGATCTTCGGCGGCTTCCCGACCTCCGCCTTCGCCCAGAACGTCGGCGTCGTCTCGCTCACCAAGGTGCGCAGCCGCTACGTCGTCGCCGTCGCGGGCGGCGCCCTGCTGATCCTCGGCGCCTTCCCGGTGCTCGGCGCGGTGGTCTCCATGGTCCCGATGCCGGTCCTCGGCGGCGCGGGCATCGTCCTCTTCGGCTCCATCGCCGTCAGCGGCATCCGCACCCTCTCGGAGGCGGGCCTCGACGACAGCTCCAACATCATCCTGGTCGCCGTCTCGCTCGGCGCGGGCATCATCCCGCTCGCCGCGCCCGGCTTCTACGCCGACTTCCCCGCCTGGGCGCAGACCGTGCTCGGCTCCGGCATCAGCGCCGGCGCACTCGTCGCCGTATCGCTGAATCTCTTCTTCCATCATCTCGGCACCCGTGGCGGCACCGCTGCGGCACTCAAATCCTCCTAGGGTCCTGCCGTGCCCACATCGCCACACACGAAATGAAGGAAGCACCATGGCACCTTCTTCGGCAGACCGCATCGTCATCGAGAACGTCGCGATCGCGACGGTCGACGCACAGGACACCGAGTACGCCTCGGGCCACATCGTCGTCAGCGGCAACAGGATCGAGTCCATCGGGGCGGGACAGGCCCCGAAGGACCTCGAGAACGTCGTCCGCCGCATCGACGGGACCGGCCACCTGGCCACGCCCGGCCTGGTCAACACGCACCACCACTTCTACCAGTGGATCACCCGTGGCCTGGCGACGGACCACAACCTGTTCAACTGGCTGGTGGCGCTCTACCCGACCTGGGCGCGCATCGACGAGCAGATGACGTACGCGGCGGCGCAGGGCTCGCTCGCGATGATGGCCCGCGGCGGTGTCACCACCGCCATGGACCACCACTACGTGTTCCCCAAGGGTTCGGGCGACATCTCCGGATCGATCATCCGGGCCGCCTCCGAGATGGGCGTGCGGTTCACCCTGGCCCGCGGCTCCATGGACCGCAGCGAGAAGGACGGCGGCCTGCCGCCGGACTTCGCGGTCGAGACCCTCGAAGGCGCCCTCGCCGCCACCGAGGAAACCGTCAACAAGCACCACGACGCCTCCTTCGACGCGATGACGCAGGTGGCCGTGGCCCCCTGCTCGCCGTTCTCGGTGTCCACCGAACTCCTCAAGCAGGGCGCCGAGTTGGCGCGCCGGCTCGGCGTACGGCTGCACACCCACGGCAGCGAGACCGTCGAGGAGGAGAAGTTCTGCCACGAGCTGTTCGGCATGGGCCCCACCGACTACTTCGAGTCGACGGGCTGGCTCGGTGAGGACGTGTGGATGGCGCACAGCGTCCACATGAACGACTCCGACATCGCCGCGTTCGGCCGGACGAGGACGGGCGTCGCCCACTGCCCGTCCTCCAACGCCCGCCTCGCGGCCGGCATCGCCCGCGTCCCCGACATGCTCGCGGCCGGCGTCCCCGTCGGCCTCGGCGTCGACGGCACCGCCTCCAACGAGTCGGGCGAACTGCACACCGAACTGCGCAACGCGCTGCTCATCAACCGCCTCGGCGCCCACCGCGAGGCCGCCCTCAACGCCCGCCAGGCCCTGCGCCTGGGGACGTACGGCGGTGCCCAGGTCCTCGGCCGGGCCTCCCAGATCGGATCTCTGGAAGCCGGCAAGCTCGCCGACCTCGTCCTGTGGAAGCTGGACACCCTGGCCCACTCGTCGATCGCCGACCCGGTCACCGCGCTCGTCTTCGGCGCGGCCGCACCGGTCACCCTCTCCCTCGTCAACGGCAAGCCGGTGGTGGAGAACAGCCGCCTCCTCCACGCCGACGAGGACGCCATCGCCCGCTCCACGCGGGACGAGGCACAGCGTCTCGCGCGGATCGTCGCGCAGGCCTGATTCACCGACTCCGGTCAGGGGGGACGGCCCCTGACCGGGGACCCGAGCTGCCGAGCGGGCAGTTCGGGTGCCGCCCCGGAACGTGGCCCAAAGCCTCACGTTCCCGGGGCGGTCAGCACTACCTGGGCGCACAACAACTGAACATCGGTCAGCACCTTGCACCTTGCATCACCATGCACCACCTCCATGAAGCGAAAAGCACCGGCGAGAGCCCGGTGCCGGAAAACAAACGGAGGAGCCGCAGTGGCGACGAAGCCCAGGTTCACCAAGCAAGGCACCACCTCCGCACCCGAGGGCGCGGAGCAGACCAAACATCCGGTCGACGAGACCCTCCCGCCGCTGAAGATGGCGACCACGGGCCTCCAGCACGTCGCCGCCATGTACGCGGGCGTGGTCGCGCCCCCGCTCATCGTCGGCGCCGCGATCGGACTCAGCCCGAAGGATCTCACCTTCCTCACCGGCGCCTGCCTGTTCACGGCAGGCCTCGCGACCTTCCTCCAGACGCTCGGCTTCTGGAAGATAGGCGCCCGGCTCCCCTTCGTGAACGGCGTCACCTTCGCCGGCGTCGCCCCCATGCTCGCCGTCGTCGCCTCCACGAAGGACAAGAACGACGCGCTGCCCGTCATCTTCGGGGCGGTGATCGTCGCGGGCATCCTCGGATTCATCGCGGCGCCCTTCTTCTCGAAGATGGTCCGCTTCTTCCCGCCGGTCGTCACCGGCACCGTCATCACCCTCATCGGCGTCTCCCTCATGCCCGTCGCCTTCGGCTGGGCCCAGGGACCGAACCCCGCGGCATCCGACTTCGGGTCGATGAAGAACCTCTCGCTCGCCGGCATCACCCTGCTCATCGTGCTGCTGCTGCGCCGCTTCACCACCGGCTTCGTCAAGCAGATCGCGGTCCTGCTCGGCCTGGTCGTCGGCACCCTCATCGCGATCCCGTTCGGCGTGACGGACTTCGGCCCGGTCGGTGACGCCTCGATCGTCGGCTTCCCGACCCCGTTCCACTTCGGCGCCCCGCAGTTCGCCGGAGCAGCCATCGTCTCGCTGTGCGTCGTCATGGTCGTCTCGATGACCGAGTCCACCGCCGACATGCTGGCCCTCGGCGAGATCGTCGGCCGCCCCGCCGACGAGAAGACCATCGCCGCCGGCCTGCGCGCCGACACCCTCGGCACCGCGATCAGCCCGCTGTTCAACGGTTTCATGTGCAGCGCCTTCGCGCAGAACATCGGCCTCGTCGCCATGACCAAGATCCGCAGCCGGTTCGTGGTCGCGGCCGGCGGCGGCTTCCTCGTCCTGATGGGCCTGTGCCCGATGGCCGCCTCGCTCATCGCCGTGGTCCCGCGCCCGGTGCTCGGCGGCGCCGGCGTCGTCCTGTTCGGCTCGGTCGCGGCCAGCGGCATCCAGACCCTGGTCAAGGCGGGCATGGAGAAGGACAACAACGTCCTCATCGTCGCCGTCTCGCTCGCCGTCGGCCTCATCCCGATCGCGGAGCCGGAGTTCTACCACGCGTTCCCGGAGAACGCGAAGATCATCCTGGACTCGGGCATCTCGACCGGCTGCGTCGCCGCGGTGGTCCTCAACATCCTCTTCAACCACCTCGGACGCGGCCGCGACGCCGACGACGTCACCTCGCCGATGGAGTCCGGCGACGCCATCGCGGAACAGCGCACGGGGCACTCGGCGGCCGCCGCGCACTGACAGCCCGCACGGAGGCGGAACACGGAGGGGTCGGTGCCGATGACAAGGCACCGACCCCCGCCGGTTCTCCGCCGCCGGAAAGAAGTCCGCCGGAAAGAAGTCCGCCGGAAAAGAAGTCCGGCGAAAAACCCGACTGACAGATCATCGCGTGTGTGATTACGATGCCCGCGATGCTGAACACCTCCTCGCACCGATTGGGGGAACCGTCCACGCAAGGTGAGTGCTGATGGCACATCACCTCCCGGACGGGATTCCACCCCACCTGCTGATGTGGCAGCGCGTACGCCGTTACGCCGTGCCACCGTCCATGATCGAGACCGCCACCGCACGCCGCGGTGCGGGCGACTGGGCCGGCGCCTGCGCCGCCGCCCGCGTCGACCTCGACCTCGATCTGCGCGCCGTGCGCCGTCGCCACGGCACCGAACAGACCGCCCGCCTCCGCGCGGACCTGCGCCGTCTCGCGCCGGACCTGCTGCGCTGGCACCTGCCCCGCATGGCCCCCGACGGGCGGCTGCGCCCCGGCCTCACCGTCCCGCTCGTCCGCTACGGCGCACCCGGCGACCCGCCCCTGCACCTCGTCGTACGGACCATGCCGGTCCGCGCCGACGCGGGCCAGCGCCTCTCGCTGGCGTTGTGGGAGGGCTCGGGCGGCGCCCCGCTCGGCGACCACCCGCATCCGCACCCCGACCGCCGCTTCCGGCTCGACCTGCACCGCCACCTCTGGGACGCGGAGCGCAGCGGCGAACTGGCGGTACGGGCCCGTGCCGACCGGGCCCGCGAGGCGGAGCTGCTGCTGCGCGACGCCACCGGCCACCCGCGCGGGGCGTTCACCGTACGGCTCGACGCCCGCCGCCGCGCCGTGCTCGAACTCGTCGCCCCCGACGACAGCCACGTCCCCACGGTCCGCCCGCTGCGTGACGCCGTGCCGGCCCGCCAGGCCGCCGCACTGCCCACGCTCCCCGAAGCGGCCGTCCACGAGGCCCCCGACCTGGCCCTCCTGCGCGCCGGACTCGTCTCCCTCGGCGGGCTCCACCCGTTGGTCGCGGCGGCCCTGCACCCGTACGCGGGGCCGGAACCACCGCTGCCGCTCGACGCCGACGCCGAACAGGGCGACCCGCACCGGGTCGAGTGCCGGGGCGAGATCCACCGGATCGCCCTGCGCGACGGCGTCCTTACCGCGGTCGACCACGACGCCGAGCAACTGCGCCGCGAGGACCTCCTGGTGGCGCTCGGCGGCCCGCCGCTGCCCTGCCTGCGCGCCATCGACGCGGTCCACCGCACGCCCGAGGCCCTGCCGGCCGTACGGGAACGGCTCGGACACGGCGACGTGGGCGGAGCGCTCGATGTCGTCGAAGGCCTGCTCGGCCCGGGAGCGATGCTCCGTGCCGGTCCGCTCCGCGACGCCCTGGAACAGGCCGCGGCGGGCCGGGTCGACCACGGCCTCTTCCGTTCCGGCCTCCCCGAGGACCACCCCGGCGCGGCCGCAGGTCCCGGTGCCCGTCGGCGCCTCGCCCGCAGCCTCCCGCCCGAACTCCTCCTGAAGCGGGGGCGACGGAACGGCCGGCGGCGAGCGCCGAGCAGGTGACCGGCCGTCGCCGGCCCGCGCCCCCGAAGCGGCGCGGGACCGCATCGAGGTGCGGCTCCTCCGCGTGGGCGCGACCGGCCATGACGCAGCCCGCGTCCGCCGACGCCGCCTGATCCTCTCCTGATCTTCTTCCGCACCCTGGGCGGGCGTGCGTCCCGTCCCCGAACACCCCTGGTGATGCCCATGACTCTCAGCACCCTTCTGCCCACGCCCACCTCCACCCCCACCCCTGCGCCCGCGCACCCGGAGGGCCCTGCCTCCCGACTCGCCGTAGCCGGGGACCTGTTGACGCTGCTGCGGCGGACCACGACCGAGCCCCGGCCCGACGAACAGCTGGAGGCGCTGACGCTCGCCGTCGCCGCCGACCTGCCCGTGCTGCTCTGGGGCGAGCCCGGCATCGGGAAGACCGCCGCGCTGAACCAGCTCGCCGAGTCGCTCGGACTGCCGCTCACCACGGTGATCGCGAGCGTGCACGAGCCGTCCGACTTCTCGGGGCTGCCGATCGTCGGCGAGGACCCCGCCACGCAGGGCGTGCCGATGGCACCGCCGCAGTGGGCGGTGGAACTGGTGCGGGCCGGGCGCGGACTGCTCTTCCTGGACGAGCTGTCCACCGCGACCCCGGCCGTGCAGGCGGCCCTGCTCCGGGTCGTCCTGGAGCGCCGCGTCGGATCGCTCCAACTGCCGCCCGGCGTACGGATCGTGGCCGCCGCCAACCCGCGGGCCTCCGCCGCCGACGGCTGGGAACTGAGCCCGCCGCTCGCCAACCGGTTCGTGCACCTGTACTGGGTGCACGACCGCGAGGTGGTCGTGCGGGGTCTGGGCGGCGTCTGGCCCCGGGCCACCCTGCCGCGCCTCGACCCGGACCGGCTCGCCGACGCCGTCGCGCTCGCCCGGCGCGCGGTCTGCGGCTTCCTCGAGGCCCGCCCCACCCTGATCCACCGGCTGCCCAACTCCGAGACCCGGCGCGGCGGCGCCTGGCCCTCACCGCGCAGTTGGGAGGCGGCGCTGACCCTGCTGGCGTTCGGCACGGCGGCCGACGTCTCCCGGGACGTGCTGGCCCTGCTGGTGCGGGGCGCGGTCGGCGACGGCCCCGGGCTCGAACTCCTCGCCCACCTCGACCGGATGGACCTGCCGAACCCGGAGGACCTCCTCGCCCAGCCGCCCCGCGCGGAGCTCCCCGAGCGCGGCGACCTGCGCCAGGCCGCGCTCGAAGCGGTGGTCGCCGCCGTGGGCGCCCGCCCGGAACAGGCCCGCTGGGACGCGGCCTGGTCCGTCCTCGTACGGGCACTGGAGACCGGCGCCCCCGACCTCCTGGTCGCCCCCGCGACGGCCCTGGCCGGCCTGCGCCGCGACTCCTGGGAGGTCCCGGCCGCGATGGAACGCCTGGCCGACGTCATCGGCATCGCCCGGACGGCCGACCGCTCGGTGGACCGCGTCCGCTCCGCGGCGAACGGAGCGCGCCGATGACGACCACGAACCCGGCCCCACGCCCCCTGCCCCGGCCCATGGCCCCACCGCCGCCCCCGCGCCCGGTGAAGGCCCCGCTCACCCGGCCGCCCGCCCGGACCCGCGACACCTCCGGGCTCCCGCTCGACATGGAGAAGCTGCTCGCCGCGCGGCTGCACGCCGTGAAGGTCCGGCCCTACCTCGCGGCCGCCCTGTTCGCGCTGCGGATCGTCGAGGACCGGTCCGTGCCGACCATGGGCGTCGACGCGCACTGGCGCTGCTACGTCTCGCCCGCCTTCGTGGCCCGGACGAGCGTCGAGGACCTGGCCGGGGTCTGGGTGCACGAGGTGTCCCACCTGCTGCGCGACCACCACGAACGCGGCGCCCGCTACGCCCGGGAACACGAGGAGCACGGCGCCTTCCAGCGACTGCGCCGCAACATCGCCGCCGACTTCGAGATCAACGACGACATCTACGGCGACGGCCTCCCGACGCCCGCCGGAGTCGTCCTGCCCTCGTGCCTGAGGCTCAGCGACGGCCTGCTGATGGAGGAGTACCTGCGGACCGCCTCGATGAAGGGCCTCGCCGGTGACCTGGCCTGGCTGGACTGCGGCAGCGGCGCCGACGGCGAGCCCCGCCCGTGGGAGCTGGGCCCCGACGGCGCCCACGGCCTCACCCGCCAGCAGCGGGACGCCGTACGGTTCCGGGTGACCGAGGCGATCAAGGGCGCCCCCGGCGACGCCCCCGCGGGCTGGCGGCGCTGGGCCGACGAGGCGTTCCAACCCCCGCAGCCCTGGCGGCAGTTGCTCGGCGCCGCGATCCGCTCGGCGGCGGGCGCGCCCGGCGTCGGCGAGAACCACAGCTACCGGCGGCCCTCGCGCCGCTCCGCCTCGCTGCCCGGCGTCATCCTGCCGAGCCTGCGCCGCACGCCGCCCCGGGTCTGCGTGGTCATCGACACGTCCGGTTCGGTGAGCGACGCCGAACTCGGCAGCGCCCTGCTGGAGGTGGCCGCGATCGCCCGTGCGGTGGGCGGCCGGCGCGACCTCGTCTCGGTCGTCTCGTGCGACGCGGCGGTCGGGGTAGCGGTCCCGCTGTGCCGTGCGGAGAGCCTGGAACTGATGGGCGGGGGCGGCACGGACCTGCGCTCGGGCTTCGCGCGGGCCCTGCGCCGCACCCCGGTCCCTGACGTGATCGTCGCCCTGACCGACGGCCAGACCCCCTGGCCCTCGGAACGCCCCCCGTGCCGCACGGTGGTGGGCCTCTTCCCCCGCCCCGCCCGCCCGGTGAACGAGAACGACGAGGACTACGAGCCCGACGGCCCCCCGGACTGGGCCCGAGTGGTGACCATCGGCTAAGAGCGGGGAGCCGTGCAGGAAGAGCCCCGCCAGGGGCGCCCCGAAGGGGCGCGGGGCTGTATCGATCTGCGGCTCCGCCGCGTGGGCGCGACCAGCCACGACGCGACCGGCAGACGCGGACTCGCCAGACCAGGCAGGCGAGTCCGCGCAGACCGACTCCCCGCACCCCAGCGGGGCCTACACCAACTCACCCAATGTGATAAGCATCCCCGTACACCTTCCAGTCGAGCGGCGTCTCGAGCCCCAGGTTCCCCTTCCGGAGGAAAACCCGCTGAGCCGTGTCGACCCGGCTCGTGTCACTGTGCGCCTCCTCCTGCTTCATCGCCCACACCCGCGCGTCGAGGAACGCGTTGAGCCAGGCCACCTCGTCCCCGCCCCGCGCCGGCGGCTGCGCCGCGCGGAGCGCCCGCGCGCGGATCCCGCCGAAGCTCGTGGAGTCCGATCCGTCGCCGTGCATCACGATGGCGTCGTAGTACGCGAACTGCCCCAGCGTGCCGATCCCGTCGGCCTTGCCGCGGGTTACCGCCGGATCGAAGTACACCCGGTCCCGTTCGTCGTCCTGCGCCTTGCGGAAGGCGCTGTCGCGGGCGGCCTCGGCCCAGGCGTCGGGGAAGCCCGGGTCCAGGCCCTCGTGCGAGTCGCTGCCGTCGACCTCGCGCAGGGCGGGCAGATACTCGGCGAGGGGGTTGTCCGGCTTGCGCCGGGTGTAGAGCTCGACGAGGTCGAGCATGTCGCCGGTGCCGGAGCAGAACCCGATGATGCCCGCCGTGTAGCCGCGGCCGTCGCGGATGTCCTCGATGTACCGGTACTGGGCCTTCCAGTCGAGCGAGGAGTTCTCGGCGCTCGACACGAGCTGCATGGCGATCTCCTTCTTCGCCGGGTCGTCGAGCCCGACCGCGCGCGCCGGCAGTCCGGCGGCCCCGGCGAGCTGGGTGGTGAGGAGAGGCGCCGCCACGACGGTGGCGCCGATGAGGGTGAGCAGCGTACGACGGGAGGTGCGTATGTGGGGGGTGGGCACGGTTCCTCCTAGGGGAGTTGAACGTTCCGCCGACTGTTAGGAAGGTTTCCTACCAGAGATCCGGCGTGACGTATACCCGTCAAGCACCCGTCAGATGTCTCGTCGGACGTCTGCGGAGCGGTCCCGCTCAGCCCCGCCGCAGCCGGTCCCGCACCTGAACCGCCAGGTCGTACGTGCTTCCGCTCGGCCGCGTCGCGAGCGCCCCCGGATCACGGATCCACGCAGAGTCGAACGCGTACCAGTCCTGCTTCCCGGGCGCCCGCCCCGCACCGAGCGCGGCCCGCAGTTCGGTGAAGTACGCCGCCCAGCGCTTGCGGTAGAGCCCGCCGACCAGGCCCGCCCACTCCCGGTTCGCGTAGTCGTGCAGGCCCGCCGCCGCACCCGACCGCGTCCCCCACACCGTCACGATCGACAGCGCGTCCTGCGCGAGCCGGTTCCGCTCGGCCGTGTCGGCGCCCCAGGCCCGCGCCTCGGCGACCCAACGGCCCAGCAGGTGCCGGGAGTCAGTGGCGAGCAGCCGGTCGAGCAGGGTCATGAGGGAGAGCCAGTCCGCGCACAGCCGGTCGAACCCGGCCGCGTCCTTCGCCTCGTACGCCGCACTGATCCGCGGCAACAGGGTCCGGCTGCGGTTCGACACGGCCTGCCGCGCCACGTCGAGCAGGTCGGTGCGGTACGCCGACGAGCCGCGCAGCCCCGAGCGCACCGCCAGCAGATGGTCGAGGGCCTTCTCGAACTCGCCCGCGTCGTAGCGCAGCCGCTTCGGCGACCACGTCGCCGCCGACACCGCCTTGAGCGAGGGGCGCGCCCCGAACAGCCCGTCCGCGCCCTCGGCCCACTCGTCCGCGCGCGTCGTCCCGTACGCGGTGCGCCGCAGCACGTCCCAGGCGGCGACGGCCCGCGCGTCCCGTCCCCCGTACCGGGCCACCGCGTACGCCTCGAACCAGCTCTTCAGGTCCAACGCGCCGTCGGTCCAGGCGAGTTCGGAGAACAGCTCGAAGGCGGCCGGATTGTTGTCGGCCGCCTCCGGCAGCAGCGCCGTACCGCGCAGCGCGCTGCCCGGACGGTCCCGCCAGGCCGGGAACAGTTCCGCCCAGTCCCGGGTGTTGGCCCCGAGCACGGTGTGCCCGCCGAAGTTCCAGATCGAGCCGAACGCGTACGGTGTGCCGCCCCAGTCGGCGTCCCGGTCGGTGACGCTCGTGAACCGGTCGGAGAGCCCGTCGACCACCAGCATGTGCCGCTTGTCGATGGCGTCCACGATCGCCCGCGGCGGATTGTGCCGCCAGCCGAGGATCACCCAGACCGCGTCGCCGCGCGCGTCGCGCAGACCCCGCTCGACGCCGCGCGCCGCGTCCCCGACCGGGACGTCGCCGGCGCTGCCGCCCTCGTGCAGCAGGTCCATCTTGAACAGCCGGGCGGGACCGAACAGCTCCTCCTGGTCCCGGTAGAACGCGGCGGCCACCGCGGCGAACTGCCGGCCGCGCGGATCCAGCCATTCGGGGCGCCGGTACCCGTACCAGTCGCCCTGCGGCACCACGTGCGCCCCCGGGTTGCGGTCCGCGAAGCCCGGCGGCACCGTCCCGAAGTAGCCGGGGAAGACCGGCTCCATGCCCAACTGCCGCACCCGGTCCGCGATCCGGCGCCCGAGCCGGGCCCGCGCCGCGAGCAACTGCGCCGAGACGGGACCGCCCGCCGGGCCCGCCATGTTCTGCAGCAGCCACCACGGCTGGTGCGCGGGGGAGGGGATCCACGCCCGCAGCTCGGCGTCCGTGTACCCGAACCGGCGGAACACCCGGTGGTACAGCGCGTCCGCGCCGGCCTGCACGAACACCTCGTTGAACCCGTGCAGCGCCAGCACGTCCAGCTCGCGCTCCCAGTACGCCCAGTCGTGGTACGCCCCGGTGTAGCCGTCGTTCGTGTCGTTGAGGACGAACCGGTGCGGCACACCCGCGTGCCCGGTCAGCGCCCGCGCAGGCAGCGGCAGCCGGTCCGGCAGGTCGAGTTGCTCGCCCGCCCAGGAGATGTTGGCGTGCGCGACGTCCTTCAAGTACCGGCGCAGACCGGCGAGTTGGACGGCCGGCGAGGAGCCCGTCACCCGGATCCGGCCACCCGAGGCCGCCACCCGGTACGTGTCGTGCGCGCCGCCCGGCGGGCCGAAGTCCAGTTGGTCCGCGGCGGGCCCGAGCAGCCGGCGTGCGGCACGTGCGGCGGCGCCGACGGTCGCGGCGGAGAAGGGTAGGGCGTCGGCGCGGTCGGCCCCGGCGGTGCAGGACACCGCGGCCGATCCGGCGAGCGCGGTCAGGAGCGTACGGCGAGCCAGCGGCATGGCTCCTGCATACCCGGCGCGACCCCCGCCGGAGGTGACGCCATGCCGAAGCCCCGGGAGGAGACAGGTGAACGACCCCCGCAGGCCGCGGCCGGATCGTGCGTGAGGCATCCAATGATTCATCGGATGTGGTTCCGCCAGGATGGCTGATTCACGCACTGTTCGGGGGTGACTGCTGGGAGCGGGACGCATTGACATCCGATGTATGCGCCTCTACGTTCCGATGCGTTTGGTTCGCCTCAGGTCCCACGCGCCACGCATGCACCGACGTACCCACACCCCGGGAGCCGCACCATGCGCATCCAGCGAAGCATCGCGGGACTCGCCGTCCTGCTCGCCGCGACCCTGGCGGCCACGGCCGCCGTGCCGGTCGCCGCCGCCCCGTCCGCGGCGCCACCGGCCGCCACCGTCGCGGGACCCGGCACGGACTACGCCCACGACGACCCCTTCACCGCCGGACGCACCGACTGGTGGCGGCAGGACCGCTTCGGCATGTTCATCCACTTCGGCGCCTACTCGAACTGGGAGGGCGAGTACCCGCGGGCCGACGGCAGCCTCTGCCGCGACGCCGAGTGGATCCAGCGCTCGTGCAGGATCTCCAAGGACGCGTACGAGAAGAAGGCGGCGAGCTTCGACCCCGCCGACTTCGACGCGAAGGCCGTCGTGAAGACCGCCAAGGACGCGGGGATGAAGTACATCGTCATCACGTCCAAGCACCACGAGGGCTACGCGATGTGGCCCACGAAGGTCAACTCCTGGAACCTGCGCGACCATTCGTCCTTCGACAAGAACCGCGACATCCTCGCCGAACTCAAGAAGGCCGCCGACGACGCGGGCATCAAGCTCGGCTTCTACTACTCGATCTGGGACTGGCACGACCCGGACTTCCCGGACCCGGCGACCTTCCCGAAGTACGAGAAGCGCATGTACGCCCAGCTCAAGGAGCTCGTCGACAACTACGACCCCGCCCTGCTGTGGTTCGACGGCGAATGGGACACCGAGGACCCGCACAACCCGTGGACCGCGCGCGACGGCGAACGCCTGGAGGCCTACCTCCACGACCTCGACCCGGAGCTCGTCGTCAACAACCGCGTCGGCAAGCGCCGCGTCGTCGACGGCGACTACGGCACCCCCGAGCAGACCATCCCGGACGCCCCGGTCGACGGCCAGCTCTGGGAGTCCTGCATGACCCTCAACGGACACTGGGGCTACGCCCGTTACGACCAGAACTGGAAGACTCCCGGCAGCCTCGTCCGCAACCTGCTCGCCACCTCCTCGCGCAGCGGCAACTACCTGCTCAACGTCGGCCCCGACAGCCGCGGCCGCATCCCGCAGCAATCGGTGGACCGCCTGAAGCAGATGGGCGACTGGCTGCGCGCGGACGGCCAGGGCGAGGCCGTGTACGGGGCCCGCTACGGAGGCCTCGTCGACGAGCCGGCCTGGGGCTCGGTCAGCCGCAAGGGCGACGTGCTGTACGCCGCCGTCACCGACTGGCCCGCCGCCGGACAGCCGCTGCACCTCAAGGCCCGCACCGACTTCAAGATCGCGCACGCGCGCGTGCTCGGCAGCGACCAGGAGGTCACCGTCACTCGCTCCGGCGACGGCTTCGACCTCACGCCGTCCGGCGGGCCCACCAACGACATCGCGACCGTCGTCCGGCTGACCGTCGACACCGGCCCCGAGACGCCCACGAGCACGGGCCACGGGCTCAAGCAGGAGATCTTCGACAACGCCACGCTCAGCGGCGCCCCGAAGATCACCCGCGTCGACCCCACCGTCAACCACGCCTGGAAATACGCCGGTTCACCCGACGCGAGCATCCCGGCGGACACCTTCTCCGTCCGCTGGAGCGGGCACCTCACCGCCCCGCGCACCGAGACGTACACCCTCACCACCGTCTCCGACGACACCGCCCGCGTCTGGATCGACGGCAAGCTGGTCGTCGACGCCTCGGATCCGCACGGCCCGCGCGTCGACAAGGGGACGGTGCGCCTCACGGCCGGCACCCGGCACGCGATCCGGATCGACTACACGGAGAACACGGGCGAGGCCCACATGAAGCTCCTCTGGTCCGGCCCGGACCAGGAACAGGAGATCGTCCCGGCCCGCCGGATGACGGCGGACTGAGCCCCGGAGCGGCAGGCGGGCCCGGACGTCCGGTCTACAGGCCGAACACGTCCGGGTTCGCCGACAGCTCCTTGAAGATCTGCCGCGGGTCCGGCACCAGCTTGCGCGCCTTCAGGTCCAGGATCCCGCCCACGGCGGTCACCTCCGCCGAGACCGTGCCGTCCGCCTTGCGGACCGTCTGACGCATGCGGAACGTCTTGCCCTCGCCCCACTCGAAGACGCAGTCCACGTCCACCTCGTCCCCGGCCCGCAGCTCGCGCAGGTAGCGGATGGTCGTCTCCAGCGCCACCGGGCCCACGCCCCGGGCCAGCAGGTCGCCCTGCTCGATGCCGCCGTGGCGCAGCGCCGACCAGCGCGCGTGCTCCGCGTACTGGAGGTAGACCGCCTGGTTCAGGTGTCCCTGGGAGTCGGTCTCGTAGCCCCTGACCTGGATGTGGACGGAGTACGGCTCGCTGTTGTGCGGATCAGTCACGATGTTCCTCTCGCTGCGCGCCCTGCGCTGCCTGCCTGCCCCGGTGCCTGAGCGCTTGCTCAGGCCTCTCGACGGGGCCAACAGCCGGGACCGGCCCCGCATTCCTCACCACCGCCCGGACCGGCGGATCGCGCTACGTGCGTCTGGGTGAGGCGAGCAGCCAGCGCTCGCCCCGCTTCCCGGCGTGCTCACTGACCTGCCAGCCGGCCGCGGCCAGGGTCGCCGCGCAGGCCGCGAGGCCCGCCGCGTCCGGATGGTGCACCGACACCGCCTCGGGCTGCGGGGTCGACGTCACCCGGTACCCCGGCGCCGCCCCGCTCGCCGGCTCCCGGCCCGCCGCCTCCAGGGCGAGGGCCGCCGCGTGCTCGAGACGGCCACGCTCCCAGGCGCAGGGCCGGTCGAGCGCACCGTCCGGATTCGTCATCCGGCGTATCTCGAGCAGCCCCTGCCAGGCCGTGCGCACCTCGCGCGCCCGCGCGGGCGAGACCACGGCGTCCGGCTCGCCGCCCAGCCGCGCCCGGAACCGCCCGTCCCGCTCGGCCTCCGGCGCGGGCGACGGCGACGGCGGCTCAGTGCCCGCCTCGCGCAGCCGGTGCCCCTCCGGGGTCAGGAAGTGGGCGTGCGGCGGCCGGGGATGCCGGAACGCCAGCTTCAGCACGACGAGCCGCGCCAGCTGGGCCTCGCTCCCGGTGATCCGGCCCGTCTCCGGATCGGCCGCGTCGATGATCCGCCGCTGCACGGCGGTCGGCGGTCTGGTCATGGCACACCTCCTGACCACGATGGTGCACGGGACCACTGACAACGCCGACGCCCCGACGGTGCTGCGCCGGGCGCCGGGGTCAGGGCCGCAGGTTCCAGCCCGCGATCACCGGCCGGCCGTGCTCCGTGCTGATCCGGCTCACGGTGCCCGTCGCCAGCAGGAAGTGCGCGCCCTCGGACGCCGGCAGGCCGAGCCGCCGCGCGGTCAGCACCCGCAGGAAATGGCCGTGTGCGACGAGCACGACACTGCCCTCGTTGTTCGCGAGCGCCGCGTCCACCTTCGACAGCATCCGGTCCGCGCGCGCCCCCACCTGCTCCGGCGTCTCGCCCGGATGCTCCGGCGGGCCCGGCGCCACCCCGTCGTCGAACAGGAACCAGTCGGGCCGGGTGCGATGGATCTCCAGCGTCGTCACGCCCTCGTAGCCGCCGTAGTCCCACTCGCACAGGTCCGGGTCCACCGCGGCCGGGTCCAGGCCCGCGAGCTTCGCCGTGTCCCGGGCGCGCCGCATCGGGCTCGTGAACACCGCCCCCACGTGATAACTGCCGACGAGCGGCGCGACCCGGCGCGCCTGCTCCCTGCCGTTCTCCGTGAGCGGGATGTCCGTCCAGCTCGTGTGCCGTCCGTTCAGCGCCCATTCCGTCTCGCCGTGCCGGACGAGGAGCAGATCACCCAAGGTTCACGCCTGTTCATGAGGTCTCGTGCAGGTCCGGGGCCATTCTCCCCGAGGCCGGCCGCCGGCGCGGACCGGGGAGCGCGGACCGTGATTGTCAGACCCGGCCCGTAAGGTCGTACGGGTCGTGGAGACCGGCCGCACGGGACGCGGACCGGACGTGAGCAGTCAGTAGGAGGAGGTGACGTGGCGTGACGCTGCCGGAGCCGCAGGGCGTGGGCGCGGAGGTCGCCGCCGTCTTCCTGCCCGCCCCGCTGCCGCGCGAGGGCCGCATCGCCCTCTGGTGCCCGGACGGCGCCGGGCCGCCCGGCGCGGACGAGGAGATCACGGTGGTGCGGCCGCACGGCACCGGCGTGCGCTCCCGCAAGGTCCCCGCGCGCGTCCTGCCCGTGGCCGACGCGCTGCCGCTGCTCCTGCGGGCCCGCCGCACCCGCGCCGCCCACCCCGCCACCGCCGCCTGGGGCGCCGCCGCCGCGCACGCCCTGCACCTGGTCGCCCGCGGCCGGCTGCTGCCCGGACTCACCGCCTCCGACCACGACGCCTGGCGCGCGGGCCCGCTCGACGAGGACGACGTCGCCCAGATCCGGGGCATCGCCGCCGCCCTGCCGCCCGAGGGGTACGCGACCCCGCTCCCGGGCCGCCGCCCGCTGCGGCTGCCCGAGCCGCAGGCGCTCGTGCGCGCGTTCCTCGACGCCGTCGCCGACACGCTGCCCCGCACCCCGGCCGCGGCGCACGCGGCCGGCGCGCCGTTCGCCGCGGCCGCCGCCCAGTACCTCCCGCACGCGCGCCCCTGGGCCGTCGAGGCGGCCGCCGGACTCGACGCCGGGGTGAAGGTCTCGCTCCGGCTCGACCTCGCACAGCACGCCCTCTTCGACGCGGCCGAGGAGGACGCCTCGCCGCAGGAGTCGGGGGAGCGGCGCGCCGGGGCCGCCGTCGTCCAGGTGCACAGCCTCGCCGACCCCACACGTGTCGTCGACGCCGCCGCCCTGTGGGCCGGGGAAGCCGACGAGCACTTCGGACCGCGCGCCCGGATCGACGCGGTGCTCGCCGTGCGCCGTGCCGTCGCCGCATGGCCGCCGCTCGGCCGCCTCATGGAGCAGGACGTGCCCGACGTCCTCGCCCTGAGCGAGAGCGAGCTGATCGATCTGCTCGGGCCGGGCGCCGCACGCCTCGCGAAGGCAGGCGTCGCCGTCCACTGGCCGCGCGAGCTGGCCCGCTCCCTCACCGCCACCGCCGTCGTACGGGCCCAGGCCGCGCCCGGCTCCGCGACCGACGGCACCCCGTTCTTCGACAGCGACGAACTGCTCGCGTTCAACTGGCAGTTGGCGCTCGACGGAGACCCGCTCACCGAGCGCGAGATGGACCGGCTCGCCGAGTCCCACCGCGCGGTGGTCCGGCTGCGCGACCAGTGGGTCGTCGTCGACCCCGACCTCGTGCGCAAGGCCCGCAAGCGCGAGCTCGGGCTGCTCCAGCCCGTCGACGCGCTGGCCGTCGCGCTCACCGGCGAGGCCGAGGTCGACGGCGAGCGGGTCCCCGCCGTGCCCACCGGCCGCCTCGCCGAGCTGCGCGACCGCCTCACCCGCGGCCTCGACACCGTCGAGCCGCCCCCGGGCCTCGCCGCCACCCTGCGCGACTACCAGCTGCGCGGCCTCGCCTGGCTCGACCTCATGACCTCCCTCGGACTCGGCGGCTGCCTCGCCGACGACATGGGCCTCGGCAAGACCGTCACCCTCATCGCCCTCCACCTGCGCCGCGCCCGCCCGCACCCCACCCTCGTCGTCTGCCCCGCCTCCCTGCTCGGCAACTGGCAGCGCGAGATCGAGAAGTTCGCCCCCGGCGTCCCCGTGACCCGCTTCCACAGCAGCGCCCGCACGCTCGACTCCAGCGGCTTCGTCCTCACCACGTACGGCACCGTCCGCACCCGCGCCGCCGAACTCGCCGCGCACACCTGGGGCATGGTCGTCGCCGACGAGGCCCAGCACGTCAAGAACCCCCACTCGGCGACCGCGAAGGCGCTGCGCACCATCGACGCCCCCGCGCGCGTGGCCCTCACCGGCACCCCGGTGGAGAACAACCTGTCGGAGCTGTGGGCCCTGCTCGACTGGACGACCCCCGGACTGCTCGGCCCGCTCAAGGCGTTCCGTGCCCGGCACGCGCGCGTGGTCGAGGGCGAGGTCCCGCTCCAGGGGCACGGCGGCACCGACCCGGAGGCGATCGAGCGGCTGTCCCGGCTCGTCCGCCCGTTCATCCTGCGCCGCAAGAAGTCCGACCCCGGCATCGTCCCCGAGCTGCCGCCCAAGACCGAGTCCGACCACCCGGCCCCGCTCACCCGCGAGCAGGCCTCGCTGTACGAGGCGGTGGTCCGCGAGTCCATGGCGCAGATCGAGGCAGCCGAGGGCATCGGCCGCCGGGGCCTCGTCATGAAGCTGCTGACCTCCCTCAAGCAGATCTGCAACCATCCGGCGCAGTACCTGAAGGAGGCCGAGGACAGCCGCCCCCGGCTCGCCGGCCGCTCCGGCAAGCTCGCCCTGCTCGACGAACTCCTCGACACGATCGTCGCCGAGGACGGCTCGGGCGGCTCGGTGCTCGTGTTCACCCAGTACGTGTCCATGGCCAAGCTGCTCGCCACCCACCTGGCCACCCGCGCGATCCCCTGCCAGCTGCTGCACGGCGGCACCCCCGTCGCGGAGCGCGAGCGCATGGTCGACCGGTTCCAGGCCGGCGAAGTCCCCGTCTTCCTGCTGTCGTTGAAGGCCGCGGGCACCGGGCTCAACCTGACGCGCGCGGGCCACGTCGTGCACTTCGACCGCTGGTGGAACCCGGCCGTGGAGGAGCAGGCCACCGACCGCGCCTACCGCATCGGACAGACCCAGCCCGTCCAGGTCCACCGGCTCATCACCGAGGGCACCGTCGAGGACCGCATCGCCGAACTCCTCGCGAGCAAGCGGGCGCTGGCCGACGCCGTGCTCGGCTCCGGCGAGGCCGCCCTCACCGAGCTGTCCGACCGCGAGCTGACCGACCTGGTCTCCCTGCGCCGGGAGGCGTCATGAGCGCGCACGGGAAGCGAACCGTCGTGAGCGCGAAGGGAAGTGACCCGACATGAGCCCCGCCCGTGCCCGGCGGCCCGCCGCGCACATTCCCGGCCGCGCCCGGTCCGGTGAGCAGGCCCAGGCCCGGCACACCGACACCCGCCGCACCTTCCCGCCGCTGCCGCCCCGCGCCCGGCCGAGCGCGGCGTTCGCGCTCACCTGGTGGGGCAACGCATGGGTGGACGCCCTGGAGGACACCGCCCTCGACCCGGCCCGCCTCGCCCGCGGCCGTGCCTACGCGGACCGGGGCCACGTCGACGCGATCACCGTCACGCCCGGCCGCGTCGTCGCGTACGTGCACGGCTCGCGCCCCCGCCCCTACCGGGCCGAACTGCGGCTGCGCACCCTGCCGGACGAGGCCTGGGAGCGCTTCCTGGACACCGCGGTCTCCCGCCCCGACCACATGGCGTCCCTGCTCGACAAGGACGTGCCGCACGCGCTCGCCGCGTCCGCCGACCTCCTTCCGGCCGTCGACGACCTCACCCCCGAGTGCACCTGCCCGGACCGCGCGCACCCGTGCAAGCACGCGGCGGCGCTCTGCTACCAGACGGCGCGGCTCATCGACGAGGACCCCTTCGTCCTCTTCCTGCTGCGCGGCCGCGGCGAGCAGGAGCTGCTCGCTGACCTGACCCGGCGGCACGCCACGCACACGGCGCGCGAGCAGCAGGAGTCCGGCGCGGAGGCCTCGGGTCCCGAGCTCGACTCGCTCCCCGCCCGCGACGTGTTCGCGCGGGACTCGGCCCGACTGCCCGCCCTGCCACCGGAGTTCCCGCCGCCCGCGCACCCCGAGCGCCCGCCGTCCTACCCGGAGGCGCCCGGCGCCCCCGACCCGCTCGCCCTCGACCTGCTCGCCACGGAGGCGGCGGCCCGCGCCCACGCCCTGCTCACCACGGGCCGCGACCCGCTCGCCGGATTCACCCCCTGGCAGGACGCGGTCCGGCTCGCCGCCGCGCACCCCGGCTCCGGCCTCACCGCGGCGACCCGCACCCTGTACGCGTCCCTGGCCCGCGGCACCGGCCGCACCCCCGCCGACCTCGCCCGCGCGGTCGCCGCCTGGCGGCAGGGCGGGTTCGCGGGCCTCAACGTCCTGGAGGAGGAGTGGGACCCGCCGGCCGGCCCCTTCGACCGCGCCCGCCCCGCGCTCCTGGCCACGGGCCACCCCGAGTTCCGTCCGCGCCGCAACTACCTCTCGACCCCGTCCCTCCAGCTCCGTCTGGGCCGCGACGGCCGCTGGTACGGCTACGAGTCCGACCCCGGCCGCGAGGACTGGTGGCCCCGCGGCGAACCGTCCGCGGACCCGGTGTCGGCGCTCGACTCCCTGCTCGGCCTCACCTGACCGCAGGTCACCGGTGGACGGTCGGTGCGGCCCGGGTGACGAACGTGTCCAGGGCCGCCTTCGCCTGGCGGGAGCGGCGGTCGCGGTCGGCCTCGTCGGTCGCCTCGTGCATGCAGTGGGTGAACTGGAAGGCCTGCGCGGCCAGTTCACGCAGGGCGGGGTCTGCGCAGACCAGTTGCACGCGGGTGAGCGCGGCCCGGGCCGCGATCCGTGCCTCGTAGGAGGCGTAGCGGGAGGCGTCGGCGGTGCTGCCGGGGCCGTCCTCGTAGGCCCGGTACCAGCGGTCGTTCTGGGCCCGCCGGTAGTCGTGCAGCTCTCCGGCGAACGCGCTGTAGCAGGAGATCCGCTCCTGCCGCATCTGCTCGTTGCGCGCCAGTTCGGCGCTGCGCACGGTGGCCCGCCCCTGGAAGAAGTGCGTGACCACGGACCCCAACAGCGTTCCCAGCACGGCTATCAGCGCCGCTTCCATCGCCTCGCACCCCTCGACTCACCGAACACCGGCCGGCACGAACTCAACCCGATCGGTCCACCGCTGTCGAGTGCGGGTGTGCGGCGTCAGCCGCGGCCGGTGCGGGGCGGGCGGCCGTCGCGGCTCAGGGAGACCACCGCGTCCGTGTCCGGAGGAAGGACGGCCGCGGCCGTGTTGACGCGGGGGAGGGCGTAGGGGTGCTGGTCGGCGAGCCAGCGGACCAGGTGTTCGCGGACCGTGACGCGGACCGTCCAGATGTCGTCCGCGTCCTTCGCGGTGACCACCGCGCGGACCTGGAGCGTGCTCGGCGTCGTGTCGGTGACGGCCAGGCCCCAGTTGCGGCCGTCCCAGGCGGGGCACTCGCGCAGGATGTCGTGGAGCTTCGCGCGCATCGCGTCGATCGGGGCGCTGTGGTCCAGGTGGAAGAAGACCGTGCCGGTCATCTGGGCGCCGCCCCGTGACCAGTTCTCGAACGGCTTCGACGTGAAGTACGAGACCGGCATCGTGATCCGCCGCTCGTCCCAGGTGCGTACGGCGAGGTAGGTCAGCGTGACCTCCTCGATGGTGCCCCATTCACCGTCGACCACGACGGTGTCGCCTATGCGCACCATGTCGCCGAACGCGATCTGGAACCCGGCGAACAGATTGCCCAGCGTCGACTGCGCCGCGACACCGGCGACGACGCTGATGATGCCGGCGGACGCGAGCAGCGAGGCCCCGGCCGCGCGGAACGACGGGAACGTCAGGAGCATCGCGGCCACCGCCACCACGCCGACGACCGCGGTCACGATCCGCTGGATGAGCGTGATCTGGGTGCGTACGCGCCGGACCCGTGCCGCGTCCCGGTGCTGGTCGGCGTAGCGCGTGTAGGTCGACTCGACGACCGCCGTCGCGATCCGCACCACGAGCCACGCGGTGGCGCCGATCAGGACGAGGCTCAGCACCTGGCCGATGACCGCGGTGTGGTCCCGGGCGACCCGTGCCTGGTCGTACGAGCCGCGCAGCAGCGCCGAGCACAGCACCAACTGGTACGGCAGCCGGCAGCGGCGCAGCAGATCCCACAGCGGGGTCTCGGGGTGGCGCCGGTCGGCGCGCTGCAGCAGACGGTCGACGGCCCACCCGACGAGGAGTGTGAGCACGACGGAACCGCCGAGGACGATCAGCGGACGCAGTACGTTCTCCATCCCCCGACCGTAACCCGCACCCGGAACGGGCCGTTCAGCCCCCCTCGGCTTCCGGCCGGGCCCGTAGGCTGCCCCGATGGATCCTCTGACGGGCACGAAGGAAACGACGGGAACGACGGAGAACGAGTACGACCGGTTCGCCGAGGTGTATGCCGAGGCCACCGAGAACAGCCTCGTGAACGCCTACTACGAGCGGCCCGCCGTGCTCGGCCTCGCCGGTGACGTGACCGGCCGCCGGATCCTCGACGCCGGCTGCGGCGCGGGCCCGCTGTCCGCCGCGCTGACGGAGCGCGGCGCGGAGGTCACCGGCATCGACGCGAGCGCCGCGATGATCGCGCTCGCCCGCCGCCGCCTCGGGGACGGCGCCGACCTGCACGTGGGCGACCTGGGCGACCCGCTGCCGTTCGGCGACGGCGCGTTCGACGACGTGGTCGCCTCCCTGGTGCTGCACTACCTGGAGGACTGGGGACCGGCCCTCGCCGAACTGCGCCGCGTGCTGCGGCCCGGCGGCCGGCTCATCGCGTCCGTGGACCACCCCTTCGTCGCGTACACGCACCCGGGCACGCGGCCCGACTACTTCGCGACCAGCAGCTACGCCTTCACGTGGGAGTTCGGCGGCCGGAGTCTGCCGATGCGGCTGTGGCGCCGGCCGATCCACGCGATGACCGAGGCCTTCGTCGCCGCCGGTTTCCGCGTCACCGCCCTGAGCGAGCCGCGGCCCGACCCGGCCGCCCGCGCGCTCTTCCCCGACGACTTCGAGAAGCTCGCGACGCGGCCCTGCTTCCTGTTCTTCGTCGTCGAGGCGGCGGCCGGATCCGCCGGGCGGTGACCTACTGCCGGTAGCCGCTCAGGAAGCGGCCGATGCGGCTGATCGCGGCGTCGAGGTCGTCGGCGTAGGGGAGGGTGAGGATGCGGAAGTGGTCGGGGCGCGGCCAGTTGAAGCCCGTGCCCTGCACCACCTGGATCTTCTCGCGCAGCAGCAGGTCCAGGACGAACCTCTCGTCGTCCACGATCGGGTGCACGGCCGGGTCGATGCGCGGGAACGCGTACAGCGCGCCCTTCGGCTTGACGCAGCTGACGCCCGGGATCTCGTTGAGCTTCTCCCACGCCTTGTCGCGCTGCTCGTGCAACCGGCCGCCCGGCGCGGTCAGTTCACGGATCGACTGGCGGCCGCCGAGCGCGGCCTGGATGGCGTACTGGGCCGGCGCGTTCGGGCACAGGCGCATGGAGGCCAGCATCGTCAGGCCCTCCAGGTAGCTCTTCGCGTGCTGCCGCGGGCCCGTGACGACCAGCCAGCCCGACCGGAAGCCCGCCACCCGGTACGTCTTGGAGAGCCCGGAGAAGGTGAGCACGACCAGGTCCGGGGCGAGGGCGGCGGCGCTGTGGTGCACCGCGTCGTCGTAGAGGATCTGGTCGTAGATCTCGTCGGCGAACACCATCAGGCCGTGCCGGCGGGCGAGATCGAGGATGCCCTCGACGATCTCCTTCGGGTAGACGGCGCCGGTGGGGTTGTTGGGGTTGATGATGACGACGGCCCTGGTGCGGTCCGTGATCTTCGCGGCCATGTCGTCGAGGTCCGGGTACCACTCGGACTGCTCGTCGCACAGGTAGTGCACGGCCTTGCCGCCGGACAGCGTCGTGACCGCGGTCCACAACGGGAAGTCCGGGGCGGGGATCAGGACTTCGTCACCGTCCTCCAGGAGCGCCTGCACGGCCATGGAGACCAGCTCGGAGACGCCGTTGCCCAGGAACACGTCGTCGACGCCCACCTCCAGGCCGAGCGCCTGGTAGCGCTGGGCCACGGCGCGGCGGGCGGAGAGGATGCCGCGCGAGTCGGTGTACCCGTGTGCCTGCGGGAGCATCCGGATCATATCCTGGACGATCTCCTCGGGCGCCTCGAATCCGAAGAGCGCGGGGTTTCCGGTGTTGAGGCGCAGCACGCTGTGGCCGGCCTCCTCGAGCGCGTTGGCGTGCTCGATCACCGGGCCGCGGATCTCGTAGCAGACCTCGCTCAGCTTGCTCGACTGCCGGAACTCCATGTGCGTGCCTCCTTGCTGGGGTACTTGGTTTTACCAAGCTGGAGCTTGGAAAGTCCAACAAGTTGCATAGACTGCCGGTCATGAGCCGCCGAAGCTACGACCAGTACTGCGCCGCCGCCCGCGCTCTCGACGTCGTCGGGGACCGCTGGACGCTGTTGATCGTGCGGGAACTCCTCGCCGGGCCGCGCCGCTACACGGATCTGCACGCCGATCTGCCCGGCGTCAGCACGGACATGCTGGCCACGCGGCTCAAGGACCTGGAGCGGGACGGGGTCGCCGTACGGCGCCGGCTCGCACCGCCCGCCTCCTCGTACGTGTACGAACTCACGGAGCGGGGGCGGGATTTGCTGCCCGTGCTGCAGGCGCTCGGAGAGTGGGGCGGGCCCCTGCTCGCCGAGCGGCGCGCCACGGACGCGGTGCGGGCCCACTGGTTCGCGCTCCCCGTGCTGCGCGGGCTCTCGGGGCTGGGGGAGAGCGGGGTCGTGGCCGTCCGGGTCGACGAGGGGGAGTTCTTCGTACGGGTCGGTCTGGACGGGGAGCCGTACGGGGAGGGCGTGTTCGGGGCTGGGGAGGCCGATGTGCGGCTGGTACTGGACGCGGAGGTGGCCGGGGCGATCGCTCGCGGGGAGCGGGATGTGGTCGCGGCCGCGCGGGAGGGGGCGGTGAGCGTCACGGGTGAGGGGGCATTGGCGAAGGCCCTCATGGCCGACCCTGCGCGCGGCTGACAGCGGCGGTTCGGCAATTCAAGCCCCTTGGGGGTCCCCCCGGACGGAGTCTGGGGGAGTTTGAGGAGCGGGGGCCGGGGCGGAGCCCCTGGGGGTGCCGCCGTTGGGGGTTGCGCATTCGTCGCCGGGTGCGGGTCAGTGGGGCTTCTGGCGCAGTTCCCCGCGCCCCTGAAGGCGCACTTCGTGCGCCCCAGGGGCGGGCCGCTGAGGCGGGGGCCGGTTCGTTGTCGGGTGACGCGAGCGGCGTGGCTTCTCGCGCCCGCGCGGCGGAGCCGCAGATCGATACAGCCCCGCGCCCCCGGGAGGCGCGCTTCGCGTGCTCCCAGGGGCGTTGATCTCAGGCCCGGCGGGGACGGGTCAGGACGTAGCCCCAGATGCCGGCCAGTGAGGCGAGCGCCGCGCCGAGCGCGGTCCAGAGCCAGCGGGTGGTCCACCACGGAGAGGACCAGTCGTGGTCGTCCGGCGCGCCGGGCGCGACCAGGGGCTCGGAGAGCGCACCGTCGACCGCCGCGGCGGCGCCGATCTCCTTCGACGTCGCCTCCAGCGACGCCGACACCGGCAGACCCAGGTCCGCGTCGTCGAGCCCCGTCACCGTGAGCCGCACGTAGTAGGAGCCGGGCAGTGGATCATCGGCCCAGGGCTCGGACCAGGCCCGCACCGTCCGCAGCGTGCAGGCGAGTTCGACCTTCGCCGCGTCCGCCGGCACCGTGCGCGCCTGCGTCCCGTACATGCACGACTGGCGGCGCCGCAGCCCGTCGTACACATCGATCCGCCAGCTCTGCGCCCCGTGCCGGGCCTGCGCCTCGGGGAGCGCGACACTCGCCCGGACCGTCGGGCGCTGCCCGGAGTCCGCCGGGAACGACCAGTACAGGTAGTCGCCGGTCGACGCGCTCGCCGTCGCCTTCTGGCCCTGCTCGAACGGGGTCGCCGTACGGAACGACGTACCCGCCTCGGTCGGCGCCTTCTGCTCCGTGTCCTCGCCCTCGGCGGCCGCGGGGCCCGCGAACGCCAGCAGGGAGACCAGGCCGCCCAGCAGGGCACCCGTCAGAATTCGTGTGCGTCGCATCAGTTCGTCCTCCAGACGGCCACGCGCCAGCGCGACAGCCAGCCCCAGATCACACCGGCGAGGAACCCGACCACGACGAGCGCGCCGAGCAGCCACCAGCCGCGGCCCAGACCGAACGCGGCCACGTCGGAGGAGCCGTCGGGCCCGTCCACGACGTCGACCGTGAGCTCGACCGGCAGGCCGGGCGTGGTCTTGACGGAGGCCGGCGCGGAGTAGGAGTTGGACACCTGGAGGCACACCGTCTCGGCCTGCGGCTCATCGGAGTCCGAGCCGGAGTCCGAGCCGGAGTCCGTGCCGGAGTCGGTGTCCGGCTTCGGGTAGCGCAGGCCCGTCGAGACGACGTCCGTACGCCCGTCCCCGGCCCCCTGGCCGCGCACGATCTCCCGGCCGTGCGTGGTGACGGCGCGCAGCAGCACCCCGTAGTCCCGGTTCACGGCCCGGTCCGCGGCGACGCTCACCGCGGCGCGCAGCTCCTTGCCGGGCTCGACGTCCACCCGGTAGTAGCGGTGCTCACCGAACTTTTCCCGGTCGGTGTACAGGCCGGGCTTGAGCTGCGGGGCGCTCGCGCACTGCGCCGCGCCCTCGACCGCGACCGGCGTCACGACCGGGTCGGCGGCCCGGTCCACCAACTGGCCGACACGGTCGGTCAGTTCGTCCTTGTGGCGGACGGAGGTGTACGTGCCGCCCGTGGCGTCCGCGATGCAGGACAGCTGCGCCCGCGTCTTGGCGTCGGCCACGAGGCCGAGCGTGTCGATGGTGAGGCCGATGCCCTTCGCCGCGATCTCGCGGGCCACCTCGCACGGGTCGAGCGGCTGACAGGTGTCCTCGCCGTCGCTGATGAGGACGATCCGGCGGGTGCCGTCACCGCCCTCCAGGTCGTCGGCCGCCTTCAGCAGCGCCGGACCGATCGGCGTCCAGCCGGTCGGCCGCAGCGTCGCCACGGCGGTCTTCGCCTCGGTGCGGTCCAGCGGGCCCACGGGGTAGAGCTGCGCGGTGTCCTTGCAGCCCGTCCTGCGGTCCTCGCCGGGATAGTTCGCACCGAGGGTGCGTATGCCGAGCTCGACCTCCTCGGGGGTCGCGTCGAGCACCTCGTTGAACGCCTGCTTCGCGGCGGCCATCCGGGAGTCGCCGTCGATGTCGCGGGCCCGCATGGACCCGCTCACGTCCAGGACGAGTTCGACCTTGGGGGCGGGCTTGTCCCCCGCGGGCTCGTCGGCGGCCGCCGCGCTGCCGACGGGACCGAACCCGCCGAGGGCGACGGCGGCGAGCAGGGCGCTCGCGCCCGCCGCCAGCCGTTTTCTAGTGATCATCGGCGGATCCTATGGAGCCGGGCGCGTCGATGCCAAAACGGCGACCGGGTTCTGATAGGGGATCAGCCGCTTTGTGTCCCGCCGTACTTCGAAGGGCCCGCCGTCAGCCGCTTCCCCCGCTGTTTCCCCGCGTGAGACTGCGCCCGCCGAACGCGCCGGAACCGTCGAGCCCGCCCCACCACTTCTCCAGCTCCGCGCGGTCCATGTCCCCCCAGCGCGGGGTCCGCTCCACCAGTTCCCGGCCGAGCCGGCGCCCGAGCGTCACCATCGTGCGGCCCACCGCGGCGCGGTCGGCGTCGTACGCGGCGAGGGCGGTGGACAGGGTGGGCGCGCCGGACAGCGCCGACTCCAGGGCCGTCGCGTCCTGCAACGCCTTCACCGCGCCCGCACCGGTGTGCGGCCGGGCCACCGTCGCCGCGTCGCCCGTCAGCGCCATCCCCGGCGCCGTGTACCGCTCGGCGGTGAAGTCGTACAGCGGCTGCAGGATCAGCTCCTCCGGCGTCGTCAGCCGGACCAGATCGCCCCAGTACGGGGGCAGCAACTCCTCGGCGACGTACGCGAGATGCTCCCGCAGCGGGGCGGGCGCGGTGCCCGGCGGCAGGCTCACCGGCGAGTCGGGCGCCGGAGCGTGACCGGGCGGCGGCGTCGTGTACAGCACCCAGTTGGCGTGCTGCCCGCCGCCGGACCCGTCCGGGATGCGGTACACGATCAGATGCCCGCCGGGGAAGACGACGTACGCGCACTCGTCCTCGGGCCAGAGGCCGGGCGCCGCGAGCCGCTCGACGGGGAACGCGCCGCGCCACGCCGTGTACCCCGCGTACTCGGGCCGTACGTCACCACAGGCGGCGGCCCGCACCACCGACCGGTACCCGTCCGCGCCCACCACCAGGTCGAACCGCTCGGACGCGCCCGTCCCGGCCTGAAGGAACACCCCGTCCCCGCCCGGATCCGCGGTCACCTCCCGCACCGGCGAACCCGACCGCACCTCCACATCGGCGGGCACCCGGCGCCGCAGCTCCCGCCACAGGGAACCCCAGTTGTAGGCGCGGAACGGGAACGGCGTCGCCCACAGCTCGCGGCCGAGCGGCGCGGCGGCCGCCTCTTCCCGCACGTACCAGCGCCGCTTCCTCATCTGGACCCACGGCATCGACACATCGACATAGCCGGACGCCGCCAGCTCCGCGTACCGGTCGTCGTGCAGGGCCACGCCGACACCCCGCGCGTCCAGCGGGCCCGCCGCCCGCTCGTGCACGGTCACCGCCCCCGCTCCGCCCCGCCGCAGGGCCAGCGCCGCCGCGCACCCCGCGATGCTTCCGCCCACGACGGCGACGGACGGACCCTGACCCCTGCGCATGCCCACTCCCTGCGGTCGACGACACCGCGCGTGATCCTTCCAGCCCCGGGCCCCCGCCGCGCGGAAACCGACAGGAACCGGCCGCGTCCCCTGATCTACAGTGGCGCTGTGCTGCGCGAAGTGACTGCCGTCCGTTATCTGAACCCGCTGCACACCGGAGGTTCGGTCCCCGGTGTGGTCGAGGCGGACGACCTCGGCACCTACGTCCTGAAGTTCACCGGCTCGGCGCAGGGCGTGAAGGCGCTCGTCGCCGAGATCGTCGTGGGGGAGCTGGCGCGACGGCTCGGGCTGCGCTTCCCCGAGCTGGTGCTCGCGCACTTCGACCCGGCCGTCGCCGCGGACGAGCCGCACCAGGAGGTGCAGGACCTGCTGCGGGCCAGCGCCGGGATCAACCTCGGCATGGACTTCCTGCCGGGCGCCGCCGACTTCACGCCCGAGATCGCCGGGGTGTTCCCCGTCGACCCGCTGGAGGCCGGCCGGATCGTCTGGCTCGACGCGCTGACGGTGAACGTGGACCGCACCGTCCACAGCTCGAACCTGATGGTGTGGCCCACCTTCGGCACGGCGCCGCCGCGCCTGTGGCTCATCGATCACGGGGCGGCGCTCGTCTTCCACCACCGCTGGGACGGGGCCGCACCGGAGAAGGCGTACGACTTCCGGCATCACGCGCTGGGGGTGTACGGGCCCGATGTGCGGGCCGCGGACGCGGAGCTCGCGCCGCTGGTGACCGAGTCGTTGCTGCGGGAGATTCTCGCGCTGGTGCCGGACGCCTGGCTGGTGGACGAGCCCGGGTTCGACGGGCCCGACGCGGTGCGGGACGCGTACGTCGCCTTTCTGCTGGCCCGCGCCCGGAGCTCGGCCTCCTGGCTGCCCACGGAGTTCCCGTCCCGGGACGAGCTGGCGGCCGCCGACGCGAAGCGGGCTGCCGCCATGGAGCGGGATCGTCCGGCCTGGCTGAAGCGGGTGCCCGACCTCCACGGCAAGCCCGGCGCCGAGCAGGACTGGTCGGTGCATCTCGGCTGACGGCCCGGTGGGGGCTGGTCGCGCCCTAGAGGCGAACGGCTTCGCCGTTCAGCCTCTATAGGGGAAATGCCGCCCGAAGGGCGTGCATTTCAGGGGCGCGGGGAACTGCGCGACCAGCCCCCACCGGCCCGCAGACGCCACGCAACGCAAAAGCCCCCGGCGCTGTGCGGTGCCGGGGGCCAATGGTGCGGGTCGGTCAGCGGAGCTGCTCGTACGCGGGAAGGGTCAGGAAGTCCGCGTAATCGGCGTCCAGGGAGACCTGGAGCAACAGGTCATGGGCCTGCTGCCACTTGCCGGCCGCGAAGGCCTCCTCGCCGATCTCGGCCTTGATCTTCGCGAGCTCCTCGGCGGCGACGGTGCGCGCCAGCTCGGCGGTCGCGGTCTGCCCGTTCTCGAAGACGACACCCGCGTTGATCCACTGCCAGATCTGCGAGCGCGAGATCTCGGCGGTGGCGGCGTCCTCCATCAGGTTGAAGATGGCGACGGCGCCGAGGCCGCGCAGCCACGCCTCGATGTAGCGGATGCCGACCTGGACGGCGTTGACCAGGCCGTCGTACGTGGGCTTCGCGTCGAGCGAGTCGATGGCGATGAGGTCGCCGGGAGCGACGGAGACGTCCTCGCGCAGGCGGTCCTTCTGGTTCGGCTTGTCGCCGAGGACCTTGTCGAAGGACTCCATGGCGATCGGGACCAGGTCGGGGTGGGCGACCCAGGAGCCGTCGAAGCCGTCGCCGGCCTCGCGGTCCTTGTCGGCGCGGACCTTCTCGAACGCGACCTTGTTGACCTCGGCGTCCTTGCGGGACGGGATGAAGGCCGCCATGCCGCCGATGGCGTGGGCACCGCGCTTGTGGCAGGTGCGCACGAGCAGCTCGGTGTAGGCACGCATGAACGGCGCGGTCATCGTGACCAGGTTGCGGTCCGGCAGGACGAACTTGGCGCCGCCGTCACGGAAGTTCTTGACGATGGAGAACAGGTAGTCCCAGCGGCCGGCGTTCAGGCCCGCGGCGTGGTCGCGCAGCTCGTAGAGGATCTCCTCCATCTCGTACGCGGCCGTGATCGTCTCGATGAGGACGGTGGCGCGGACGGTGCCCTGCGGGATGCCGACGTAGTCCTGGGCGAAGACGAAGATGTCGTTCCAGAGGCGGGCCTCCAGGTACGACTCCGTCTTCGGGAGGTAGAAGTACGGGCCCTTGCCGAGCTCGATGAGGCGCTTGGCGTTGTGGAAGAAGTACAGGCCGAAGTCGACGAGGGCGCCGGGGACCGGCTTGCCGCTCTCGTCCACCACGTGGCGCTCCTCGAGGTGCCAGCCGCGCGGGCGCATCACGACGGTCGCGAGCTGGTCGGCGTCCTTGAGGGCGTACGACTTGCCGGTGCGCTCGTCGGTGAAGTCGATGGAGCGGTTGTAGGCCGCGGTCAGGTTCAGCTGACCACCGACGACGTTCTCCCAGGTGGGGGCCGAGGCGTCCTCGAAGTCGGCCAGCCACACGCGGGCGCCCGAGTTCAGGGCGTTGATCGTCATCTTGCGGTCGGTGGGGCCGGTGATCTCGACGCGGCGGTCGTTCAGCGCGGCCGGGGCCTCGGCGACCTTCCACGAGTCGTCCGCGCGGATCGCGGCGGTCTCGGGGCGGAAGTCGAGCGTGGAGGTGCGGGCGATCTCGGCGCGGCGCTCGGCGCGGCGGGCGAGGAGCTCGTCACGCCGCGGCGTGAACAGCCGGTGCAGCTCGGCCACGAAGGCGAGGGCCGCATCGGTGAGCACCTCGTCCTGCCGGGGCAGGGGCTCGGCGTCGACGATGGCCAGCGGGGACGGCGCTGGTGCGGACATGAGGCTGTCACTTCCTTCAGCGAACGGACGCGTGCGGCACTCGGTGCCGGGGCGCCTGGGTATGGCTGCTGGCCCCGCTTCCGGGGACCGGCCCTTCTGAGAAGTGGATACTAGTTTCCTTATCGTGGAAGTTCAAGGTTTGTTGATGTCGAGATTCTCTGAGTCGACAGAACGTGGCGCTCGGTGCCACCTCTCTTACTCAAGGTGGCCGAGATCGGCTTCGGTGTCGATGTCGAACGCCTCCGCGACGTCCCCGCACTCGACGAGCTCCACGGCACCACGGTGCTCCTTCAGATAGGCCCGCGCACCACGGTCCCCGGTGGCGCTCGCCGTGATCCCCGCCCAGTGCTCCCGTCCGAACAGCACCGGATGCCCCCGTTCCCCGTTGTGCGAGGCCGCCACCAGGGAGGCAGGAGAGCGGTACGCCTCCCGGACCCGGGCCACCGCCGCGGCCCCGATGCCCGGCTGGTCCACCAGGAGGACGAGCGCCGCGTCGGCGCCGGTCGCCGCCAGCGACTCCAGACCCGCCCGCAGCGAGGACCCCATGCCCTCGGCCCACTCCGGATTCGTCACCGCCGTCACCCCGTCCAGCCGTGCCCGCTCCCGTACGGTGTCGGCCGCCGCCCCGAGCACCACGTGCAGCGGGCCGCAACCGCCCGCCCGCAGCACCTCCAGCGCGTGCTCCACCAGCGGCCGGCCGCGATGCGTCAACAGAGCCTTCGGGCGCCCGCCGAGCCGCCGGCCACCGCCCGCCGCCAGCAACAGCCCCGCCACCTGCGCCTTGTTCGTCGTCATGGCTCCTGCATACCGCACCCGATGAGGTTGCCTTGCGCAACGGGCTGGCGGAGCGGCCATGTGTGGCGTTAACTGGGCGCCCACAAAGCCCGGTTGAGCTTTTTGGGTGACGTCCGCCAGGGGTGCACGCACAACGATGTGCGAGGGGGAGAGCTGTGTTGCGGAGCGTGGAGCAGGGGCGGGTGACGGGCAGCGGCGAGGATCCGCGGGTGGCCGAGCTGCGCACCGCGGTGTCCCGGCTGCGGCGCGAACTCGCCGGGTACGCCGTGGAGTTTCCGGACCGGGGTATCGCGGAGGACGAGTTGGCGGCGCTCGATGCGATGGCCCGGGGCGGGGTGCCGGAGGTTCCCCGGTTACGCCGGTCGTTGCTCCTTGTCGCGGGGGCCGTCGGTTCGGTCTCGGCGCTTTCCGCTGCGCTGGCTCAGGTGCGGGGCGCAGTGGAGCTGTTCGGCGGCCCGCCGCGGGGTTGATCGTCTCGTCGCCGGGTGCGGGCCGGTGGGGCTTCTCGCGCAGTTCCCCGCGCCCCTGAAATGCACGCCCTCCGGGCGGCATTTCCCCGATAGAGGCTGAGCGGCGAAGCCGCTCGCCTCTAGGGGCGCGGGGAACTGCGCGATCAGCCCCCACCGGCCCGCACCCGGCAATGGACGCATCAGGCCACCCACGGGGGCCGGCCCGGGGCAACGTCACCCCCCGCCAAACCCTCGGAGAGACCCGTCGCGATACGCCGGATCGCCTCCTCAGCCACCTCCGCCGGCTGCGTATAGGGAAACCGCAACCGATGCTCGAAGGTCCCCGGATCCGCCCCGAAGCGGGACCCGCCTTCGATCCGTACCCCGTGCCGGAGGGCCCCCTGCGCGAGCGCCGACGCGATCGGCCGCCCCAGATCGACCCACAGCGACAGACCCCCCGCCGGCAACCGCCACCGCCACTCGGGAAACACCTCACCGAGCCGCTCCACGAGATGATCCCGCTGCGCCCGCAGGATCGGCAGCCGGCGCCGCAGAATCTCCTCCTCCCGCTCGAGCAGCCGCCCCGCGACCAGCTGATCGAGCACCGAGCCCGACATGTCGGCCGTCACGCGGAGCGTCGTGAGCTCGGTGATGAGCCGCGTCCCCGCCCGCACCCAGCCGACCCGCAGCCCGCTCCAGTGTCCCTTGCTCAGCGAGCCGACGGTGACGATCTGCTCGCCGCCGCCCCCGGTGGCCAGCGCCGCGAACGGCGGCGGCGTCGGCACGTCGAGCGCGATGTCCGCCACCGTCTCGTCGATGACCAGCCAGGTGCCGGTCGCCCGCGCCGCGGCGAGCAGCCGTTGCCGCGTCTCGGTCGGCATCACCCGGCCCGTCGGGTTCTGGAAGTCGGGGATCAGATACGCGAGCCGGGGCGCGCCCTGCCGCAGCGTCGCCTCCATCAACTCGGAGTCCCAGCCGTCCGCCGACACCGGCACGGGCACCGTGCGCAGCCCCAGCCGCCGGATCACCGAGAGCGCGTTCGCGTACGAGGGATTCTCGACCATGATCCGGTCGCCGGGGCGGCCGAGCAGGGTCAGGGTCAGCGACACCGCCTGCTGGGCGCCGGTCGTGACGAGGATCTGGTCGGGCAGCGTCGGCAGCCCGCGCCGCGTGTACCGCTCGGCGATCGCGGCCCGCAGCTCGGGAAGCCCGTACGGGTGGTAGCCCGCGGTCTCCGCGTGCCGGGTCACGTCGGGCGCCGCCGCCAGGTAGGCCGCCGACAGCTCGTCCGCGAGCGCGCCCGGCGCGGCGATCGCCAGGTCGATCACGTCGTCGCCCGCCGCCGGGGTCGCCACGCTCGTCGGCCGCACCCCGTCGGGCAGCTCGGTCCAGGTGCCGGCGCCGCGCCTGCTGCGCGCGTAACCGCTCTCCCGCAGCAGGTCGTACGCGGCGGTCACGGTGGCCCGGCTCACCCCGAGCGCCGCCGCGAGCTCGCGCTCCGCGGGCAGTCGGGCGTGCAGGGCGATCCGGCCGTCGAGCAGCAGTGTCCGTACGCCCTGGGCCAGGGCCCGGTAGCCGGGGCGCTCGCCGGTCACCCCCGTCACGAGCGTGCCGAGCCGTCTGCTGCCCAGTACGACCGCCGAACCGTCCACGCCGCCACCTGCCATGCCACATCTCCGATATTGGCCCTGCCGTCCAGACCAATCAGCCTACAGAATCCAAGCCAGTGGCCTGGTACGGGAGTGAAGGAGGCAGGGGCATGGGGACCGGCAGGAGCGGTCGGGTCGTGGTCGGCGTCGGGGGATCGGCCGCGAGCCTGGGGGCCTTGCGCGTCGCTGCCGCGGAGGCGGGGCGGTCGGGGCGGGCGCTCGTCGTGGTGCTGGCCTGGGAGCCGCCCGAGGGGGAGGGGCTGTACCGGCGCTGGCCCGATCCTCAGTGGGCGCGGCACTGGTACGGGGAGGCGCGGCGGGAGCTGGCCCGTGCGGTGTCGCGTGCGCTCGGCGGGGTTCCGGAGGGGCTGGACGTGGAGCTCCGGGTGGTCCGCGAGCGGCCCGCGCCGGCGCTCCTGTCCTTCGCCGATCAGCCCGACGACCTCCTCGTCGTCGGCGTCCGGCCGCGCCGCCTGCGTCGGGGGCGGGTCGTTCGTGGGGTGCGGCGGGGGGCGGTGTGTCCTGTCTTGACGGTTCCGCTGCGGGTTGTTCCCCGCGCGGAGCTGCGTGCCCTGCGCCGGGCGACTCCGTCGGACTTCGACCTGAGCCACTGAGAGCTCGGTCCGACCCGTCTCCTCGGAGGGTGCGGCCCGGTGGGGCTTCTCGCGCAGTTCCCCGCGCCCCTGAGATGCGCACTTCGTGCGCGATCTCATCGGGCGCTTGCGCGTCGGGGAAATGCGACCCGAAGGGTCTGCATTTCAGGGGCGCGGGGAACTGCGCGACCAGCCCCCACCGGCCCGCAGCCGCCGACGCTACGGCCGCAGCAACCCCTGCCGCGTCGCCCGCGCAACCGCAGCCGTCCGCGACTCCACCCCGAGCTTCGCGTAGATGTGCACCAGATGGGACTTCACCGTGGCCTGACTGAGGAAGAGCTGACCCGCGATCTCCGCGTTGGACAGTCCGTCCCGTACGAGCTGCAACACCTCCAGCTCACGCCGGCTCAGCGCCTCGGAGGGCGCCCGCATCCGGTCCATCAGGCGGAGCGCGATCGCCGGGGCCAGCGCCGAACGCCCCGAGGCGGCCGTCCGCACCGCCGCCGCCAGCTCCTCCGGCGGCGCGTCCTTCAGCAGATAGCCGGAGGCCCCCGCCTCCACCGCCGCCAGAATGTCCGCGTCCGTGTCGTACGTCGTCAGGACCAGGACGCGCGGCGCGCCCTCGAGCGCCGCGATCCGCTGCGTGGCCTCCGCCCCGTGCATCCCCGTGCCGAACTGCAGGTCCATCAGCACGACATCGATCCCGCCCGCACCGGCCACCTCGACCGCCCGCTCCGCCGTGGCGGCCTCCGCGACGATCTCGAAGTCGGGCTCCGCGTCGAGCACGGCCCGCAGTCCGGCCCGTACGACGGGATGGTCGTCGGCGAGCAGCAGCCGGATCACGCGTCACCCCCGACGGGCACCGGCACCGGCAGGGTCACCGCGACGGCCGTGCCGTGCCCGGGCGCCGACTCGACCGTGAACGTGCCGCCGAGCTCGCGCACCCGCGCCCGCATCGCCGGCAGGCCGAAGCCGCCGTCGCCGGAGACCGCCCGCTCCGGATCGAAGCCGTCTCCGTCGTCCACCACGTCCAGGGCCACCGAGGTCTCCATGAAGCTGAGTGTGATCTCCGCGCGGCGCGCGTGCGCGTGCCGCACCGTGTTGCCGAGCGCCGACTGCGCGATCCGCAGCAGCGCCACCTCGTACGGGGTCGGCAGCTCCAGCGGAGTGCCGCTCACCGTGCACCGGGCGGTCAGGCCCGGCGCGGTCGCGCACAGCCGCTCCAGCGCCCCGGCCAGCGAACCGTGCGCGAGATCCGGCGGTGTGAGCGCCCGGACGAAACGGCGGGCCTCGGCGAGATTGTCCTGCGCCGCCGCCCGCGCCTGCTCGATGTGCGCGGCGGCGGGGGAGTCCCCGGGCAGGTCGCGCTGGGCCGCGCGCAGCAGCAGCTGGATCGAGGACAGGCCCTGCGCCAGCGTGTCGTGGATCTCGCGGGCGAGCCGCTCCCGCTCCGCGAGGGTGCCCGCGGCACGCTCCGCGTCGGCGAGCTCGGCCCGGGTCGCGATCAGCTCCTCGATCAGCCGCCGCCTGCGCTCGCTCTCCCGGTACAGCGCCTGGTAGCCGAGCACGGTCGCCACGGCGACGGCGGCCCCGAGCAGCGGTCCGATGAACGCGCCCGGGTTCACCGCCCCGTCGTGCCCCACGTACGAGGCGATGGCCGCGCCCGCCGCGAGCACCACCGCGGGGACCGCCCAGCGGGCCGGCAGCAGGTGCAGCAGCAGGAAGTACAGCGGGAAGGCCAGCCACAGCGCGTCGGGCGACAGGACGAGGAGCACCGCCCACACCGTGCCGAGGGCGGCCAGCCAGAGCGAGGCGCCCGTCCGGGCGTTCCGCACGGCCGGCACCAGGGAGCCCGCCGCGTAGACGACGCCCATCGCGACGGCGACGGCCACCACCGCCCCGGCCGGCTCGTCGGACCGTCCCGTGGCCGCGCGGACCACGACGAGCGCGAGCAGCCCCGCGGTCAGCAGATGCAGGCAGAGGCGCAGGACGCGCAGGGCGGGGGTGAGTGAACGTGGATCCATACCGCTCACCAGCGTACGGAGCCGGGCGCGACGGTGCGGTCAACCGAAAGTTTGAAAGCCGCCTCCCTCCTTCGATTCGGGTGAAGCGTGCTGTGGCGCGATGCCCGCGCGGGGTCCCTGGCAGGAGGGTGGACCTCATGTTCGTCGCATGGAGAGACCTACGGTTCGCCAGGGGCCGGTTCGCCCTGATGGGGACCGTGATCGTACTGATCACGCTGCTGGTGGGACTGCTGTCGGGACTGACCGCGGGCCTGGCCCGGGACAACACGTCCGCGCTGACCGCACTGCCCGCCGACCACCTCGCCTTCGCCCGGCCCGCCGCCGGGCAGTCGGTGTCCTTCACCGGCTCCGACGTCACGGAGAAACAGTGGCGGGAGCTCGGCGGGCGCCCGGGGGTGGACAGCGCCGAGCCCATCGGGATCCGTACCGTCAACGCCGAGGCGGGGCGGCAGAGCGCGGCCGTGTCCGTGTTCGGCGTGCGGCCGGAGTCCGGACTCGCGCCCGCCGCCACCGGGCCCGGCGCCGTGGTCCTCTCCACGAAGGCCGCCGACGAGCTCGGCGCCGCCCGCGGCGACCGGATCGAGCTGGGCGGGCAGCGGCTCACCGTCGCCGCCGTGTCCGGCCAGGACTCCTACAGCCACACACCCGTCGTCTGGGCCGATCTCGGCGACTGGCAGTCCCTCGCGCACTCGACCGGCGCCACGGTCGTCGCCCTGCGCACCTCGGCCGGGGCGGACCTCGCCGCCGCCGACCGGGCCGCCGGCACGGAGTCGGCGACCATCGAGGGCGCGCTGTCCGCCATAGGCTCCTACCAGGCGGAGAACGGCTCGCTGCAGCTGATGCGCGGCTTCCTCTTCGTGATCTCGGCGCTCGTGGTGGGCGCGTTCTTCACCGTGTGGACGATCCAGCGCAGCGGTGACATCGCCGTCCTGAAGGCGCTCGGCTCCTCCACGCCCTATCTGCTGCGCGACGCGCTCGGGCAGGCCGTCGTGATGCTCGTCGGCGGCACGGCCGTCGGGACCCTGCTCGCCTCGCTCTTCGGGGCGTTCGTGCCGGACGGTGTGCCGTTTGTCCTCGAACCCGTGACCGCGCTCGGCCCCGCCGCGGTGATGACCGTGCTCGGTCTCGTCGGCGCCGCCCTGTCCGTCCGGCGGATCACCGCCGTCGACCCCCTCACCGCCCTCGGGAGCGCCCGATGACCCTGCTGCTCGACGACATCACGCTCACCTACCCGGACGGGGACGGGCGGCTCACCGCGCTCGACCGGGTCGGCCTGGAGGTTCCGGCCGGGACGCTGACCGCCGTGGTCGGCCCCTCGGGCTCCGGGAAGTCCAGCCTCCTCGCGGTCGCCGCGACGCTGGTCACGCCGGACAGCGGGCGGGTCGTGATCGACGGTACGGAGGCGACGGGGCTCAGCCGGGCCGACGCGGCGGCGCTGCGGCGCGGGGCCGTCGGGATCGTCTTCCAGCAGCCCAATCTGCTGCCGTCGCTGACCGCGCTGGAACAGTTGCAGGTCATGGCCCACCTGGGCGGGGGCCGGCCCCGGGACGTACGGGCGCGGGCGGCGGAGCTGCTCGACTCCGTCGGGCTGGCCGAGCAGGCGCACCGGCGGCCGCATCAGCTGTCCGGCGGGCAGCGCCAGCGGGTCAATATCGCGCGGGCGCTCATGAACGGGCCGCGGGTGCTGCTGGTCGACGAGCCGACCAGTGCGCTGGATCATGAACGGGGGGTGGCTGTGCTGGAGTTGATCGGGGGGCTCACGCGGGAGCGCGGGACGGCCACGGTGCTGGTGACTCATGACCGGGGGCATCTCGGGGTTGCCGACCAGGTCGTCGAGATGGTGGACGGGAGCCTGAGCCGAGCCGTGGTCGGCTGACGGCTCGGTGGGGGCTGGTCGCGCAGTTCCCCGCGCCCCTGGAGATGCGCACTTCGTGCGCGATCTCCAGGGGCGCGCGCTCATAGGGGAAATGCGACCCGAAGGGTCTGCATTTCAGGGGCGCGGGGAACTGCGCGACCAGCCCCCACCGAGCGGCACCCGGCGACGAGACCTAAAGCCCCGCCCCGTTGCCGTTACCCGTGTTGGCCAGCGCGGCGGAGAGTTCGCTGGCGACCTGCTGGAGGATGGGGACGATCTTGTCCGTCGCGGCCTCCGTGACGCGGCCCGCGGGGCCGGAGATGGAGATCGCCGCCGCCGTCGGCGAGTCCGGCACGAGCACCGCGAGGCACCGGACTCCTATTTCCTGCTCGTTGTCGTCGACCGCGTACCCGAGCCCGCGCACCTCTTCCAGCGCGTCAAGGAACCCGTCCGGCGTCGTGATCGTCTTCTCGGTCGCCGCCGGCATCCCCGTACGGGCGAGCAGCGCCCGCACCTCATCCGCGGGCGTGTGCGCGAGCAGCGCCTTGCCCACGCCGGTCGAGTGCGGCAGCACACGCCGGCCGACCTCGGTGAACATGCGCATCGAGTGCTTGGAGGGGACCTGGGCCACGTAGACGATCTCGTCGCCGTCGAGCAGCGCCATGTTCGCCGTCTCGCCGGTCTCCTCGACCAGGCGGGCGAGGTAGGGGCGCGCCCAGGTGCCGAGCAGCCGGGAGGCCGACTCGCCGAGGCGGATCAGGCGGGGGCCCAGCGCGTAGCGGCGGTTCGGCTGCTGGCGTACGTAGCCGCAGGCGACCAGGGTGCGCATCAGGCGGTGGATCGTGGGCAGCGGCAGGCCGCTGCTGGCGGAGAGCTCGCTCAGGCCGACCTCGCCGCCGGCGTCGGCCATCCGCTCGAGCAGGTCGAAGGCGCGCTCGAGGGACTGGACACCACCGGCCGCGGGTTTTGCGGGCTCAGTGGTGCTGGCGTGGGACGACGTCGGCACGGCGCGTTCCTTTCGAGGACAGGCAGGCGATGGTGCAGCCTACCCGGCGGTTTCCTTCCGGGTCCTGCCTTGACCCCTAAGTTCGTCGGTAGCTACGTTCTGCGTATCGGAATCATAATTCCACTTTGTGGAAACATCTAGAGCCTTGACGGCTCGCATGTCGGAGTGAAAACTCCTTCAACAGAACGTTGAAATGAGGAGGTCCACGGTGTCGGACGTCGAACTGGTACTGCGCTCGAGCCGCGTCATCACCCCCGAAGGGACGCGGCCCGCTTCGGTCGCCGTCGCCGGCGGGAAGATCGTCGGCGTGCTCGCGCACGACGCCGAGGTGCCGGCCGGTGCCCGCCTCGAGGACTTCGGCGACCATGTGCTGCTGCCCGGCATCGTGGACACGCACGTGCACGTCAACGACCCGGGCCGCACCGAGTGGGAAGGCTTCTGGACGGCCACCCGCGCCGCCGCGGCCGGCGGCATCACGACCCTCGTCGACATGCCGCTCAACTCGCTGCCGCCGACCACCACGGTCGACAACCTGCGCACCAAGCAGGAGGTCGCCGCGGCCAAGGCGCACATCGACGTCGGCTTCTGGGGCGGCGCCCTGCCGGACAACGTCAAGGACCTGCGCCCGCTGCACGAGGCCGGTGTCTTCGGCTTCAAGTGCTTCCTGTCGCCGTCCGGCGTCGACGAGTTCCCGCACCTCGACGCGGACCGGCTGACCGCCTCCATGGCCGAGATCGCCGGCTTCGGCGGCCTGCTCATCGTGCACGCCGAGGACCCGCACGAGCTGGACGTCGCCCCGCACAACAGCGGCCCGAAGTACGACGACTACCTGGCGACCCGCCCGCGCGTCTCCGAGGACGTCGCGATCCGCGGCCTGATCGACACCGCCAAGCGGATCGGCGCCCGCGTCCACATCCTGCACCTGTCGTCCTCCGACGCGCTGCCGCTGATCGCCGCCGCCAAGGCCGAGGGCGTCAAGCTCACCGTCGAGACCTGCCCGCACTACCTCACCCTCACCGCCGAGGAGGTCCCGGACGGCGCCAGCGAGTTCAAGTGCTGCCCGCCCATCCGCGAGGCGGCCAACCAGGACCTGCTGTGGCAGGCGCTGGCCGAAGGCACCATCGACTGCGTCGTCACCGACCACTCGCCGTCCACCGCCGACCTGAAGACCGACGACTTCGCCACCGCGTGGGGCGGCATCTCCGGCCTCCAGCTGAGCCTGTCGGCGATCTGGACCGAGGCCCGCAAGCGCGGCCACTCGCTCGAGGACGTCGTCCGCTGGATGTCCGAGCGCACCTCGGCGCTGGTCGGCCTCGACGACCGCAAGGGCGCCATCGCCGTCGGCCGCGACGCCGACTTCGCCGTCCTCGCCCCCGAGGAGACCTTCACGGTCGACCCGGCCGAGCTCCAGCACCGCAACCGCGTCACCGCCTACGCCGGCAAGACCCTGCACGGTGTCGTCAAGTCGACCTGGCTGCGCGGCGAGCGCATCGTCGCCGACGGCGAGTTCACCGAGCCGCAGGGCAAGCTGCTCGACCGCACCAAGTAAGCGGTCCCGCACAGGACTTGCGGGGCGCACCGGCCTGACAGCACCGGTGCGCCCCGCATTCTCACGCTCCTGTCCGGCGCGTTAAGCGGCGTGCCCGCCGTCCACCGCGAACTCGGCGCCCGTTACGTAACTCCCGCCCGGTCCCGCCAGATGGGCGACCGTCCGCGCGACCTCGTCGGCCGTGCCGAACCGGCCGAGCGCCGTCATCTGCGCCTGGCCCGCCGCGAACGGGCCGCCGGCCGGGTTCATGTCCGTGTCGATCGGCCCTGGATGCACGATGTTCGCCGTGATCCCGCGCCCGCCGAGCTCCCGGGCCAGCGCCTTCGTCAGACCCGTCAGCGCCGACTTGCTCATCGCGTAGAGCGTGCCGCCGGGGCCCGGCACCCGCTGGGTCATGCACGTGCCGATCGTGACGATGCGGCCGCCCGCACCGAGCATCCGCGCCGCGGCCTGCGAGGCGAGGAAGACGCCCCGCACGTTCACCGCGAGCACCCGGTCCACGTCCGCGAGCGTCAGCCCGTCGAGCGGGCCGAGCACCCCGACGCCCACGTTGTTGACCAGCACGTCGAGCCCGCCGAGCCGGTCCGCGACCGTCTCCACGGCCCCGGCCGCCTCCGCCGCGTCCGCCGAGTCGGCCCGCAGTGCGAGCCCGCCGCGCCCCGCCGCCTCGACCCCGCGCACCACCTCCTCGGCCGCCTCCTTGTCCCGTACGTAGGTCACGGCCACGTCGAAACCGTCGCGGGCCAGCCGCAGCGCCGTCGCCGCGCCGATCCCGCGGCCGCCGCCGGTCACCAGAGCCACCTTGCCGTTCATGTCCGCCTCCAGGGCGTGTCGTCGGCTGTCGTCTTCCTGCCCCGCCATTCCAGTCGGCTCCGGCGGCGGAAGCTGGCGGCAATCGGACGCCGTCGCCGCACGGGCTCACGGGGTGTCAGTGCGACGGGTTAACTCCTGGAAAACAAGGCGCAGTTGGTGTTGACGGTTGCTCTACGCGCGTCACACTGAAGGCATGAAGATTCCCCCACGCTTCATCAGCGTCGCCGCGATCGCAGCCGCCCTCTTCCTCGGCGGCCCCGCCACCGTCGCCGCCGAGGCCGCCCCGGCCCCGGTCTCCGCGTCCGTCCTGTCCACCGCCGCCGTCGGCGACATCTGCTACTCGGCCCTGCCCTCGCAGGCGCACGACACCCTGGATCTCATCGAGCAGGGCGGCCCGTACCCGTACGACCAGGACGGCACCGTCTTCCAGAACCGCGAGGGCGTCCTGCCCCAGCAGTCCACCGGCTACTACCACGAGTACACGGTCATCACCCCGGGCTCCCCGACCCGCGGCGCCCGCCGCATCGTGACCGGCGAGCGCAGCCAGGAGGACTACTACACCGCCGACCACTACGCGACGTTCGACCTGGTCGACTTCGGCTGTTAGCCGGCGGACTCCGGCCGCTCGCCCAGGCGGCTCTCGGTGGCCGCGAGGACGGCGATCGCCAGCACGATCAGCGCGACGCTGCCGTACACCTCGCGGCCTTCGAGGAAACCGATGTGCTGGATCAGACCCCAGGTCAGCCGCCCGGTGAACTCGTTCACGAGCCCCGCGACGCCCTGCAGGAGCATGATCCCGCCGACGATCTCCAGAGCCTTGCGCAGCCGCTTCTTCTCCGTCTTGTCCATACCGAGGACTCTCGCCCCGCGGACCCCCCACCCACATCGGCCGCGGGGCGAGGCACGTCCACCACAAGTCGCCTCCCCGGCGGTGCGCGTGCGACCGAAGTTGTTCCTCGTACGACTTCGGTCGCACGCCGGGCGAAAGAAGCGGTCCGGGCCGTTTCCCGTGCGTAGATTTGTCGACCATGGAAGCAAACCGGCAGATCACGCTCCCGGAGCCGGCGGAGCGGACGCGTCCGCCCTGGCGCCGCCGGCCGACGTCCTCCGCCGTCGCCGACGAACTCGACCTCGACTCCGAGGGGCGGCCGGGCCGCCGCCGGCGCACCGCCCGTGACTGGGCCGTCGACTTCGGCTGCTTCTTCGTCGCCGTCCTCCTCGGCCTGACCTTCTCCCAGGAGGTCTGGGACGAACCGGACCTGCCGCGCGCCCTCGCCCTCCTCGACCAGGCGGTCGGCGCCCTCGCCTGCGCGGGAGTCTGGCTGCGGCGGCGCTGGCCGCTCGGCTACGCCGTCGCGATGATCCCCGCCGGATTCCTCTCCGACACGGCGGCCGGCGCCGTCATGATCTCGATCTTCACCGTCGCCGTGCACCGCCCGTTCCGCGACGCCGCCTGGGTCACGGGCGTCTCGGCGGCCCTGCTGCCGTTCTTCTTCTGGTGGCGGCCCGAGGCCGACACCTCGTACGGGGTCTCCGTCGCGTTCACCGCCGTCATCATGATCACGGTGGTCGGCTGGGGCATGTTCGTCCGCTCCCGGCGCCAGCTCCTGCTGTCGCTGCGTGAACGGGCCACGCGCGCCGAGACCGAGGCCGAACTCCGCGCCGAACAGGCCCAGCGCCTGGCCCGGGAGGCCATCGCCCGCGAGATGCACGACGTCCTCGCCCACCGGCTCACCCTGCTCAGCGTGCACGCGGGCGCCCTGGAGTTCCGGCCCGACGCACCCCGCGCGGAGATCGCGCGCGCCGCCGGAGTCATCCGCGAGAGCGCGCACGAGGCGCTCCAGGACCTGCGCGAGATCATCGGCGTGCTGCGCGCCGGCGACCAGGGCGACGAACCCGGGCGCCCGCAGCCCACGCTCGCCGCACTCGACGGGCTCGTCGCCGAGTCCCGAGAGGCCGGCATGAAGGTCGAACTCGACCACCGGGTGGGCGAACCGGCGACCGTCCCCGCCTCCGTCGGACGCACCGCCTACCGCATCGCCCAGGAGGGCCTCACCAACGCCCGCAAGCACGCGCCCGGCGCCGAGGTCACCGTCACCGTCGACGGCGCCCCCGGCGACGGCCTCACGGTCGCCGTCACCAATCCGCCGCCGCCCGGCCCGGTCCCGCACGTGCCCGGCTCGGGACAGGGCCTGATCGGCCTCACCGAACGCGCCACCCTCGCCGGCGGCCGCCTCGACCACGGCCCCGGCCCCGACGGGGGCTTCGCCGTGCGGGCCTGGCTCCCATGGCCCGGATGACACCCCGGCGCGGCGCCGGTGAACCGCTCCGGCCGCTTTCGCCGACCTTGATCTTCGTGATCCCGGTGATGACTACGGTGGGGCCATGAACCCGATCCGACTGCTGCTCGTCGACGACGACGCCCTCGTCCGCTCCGGCCTCACCCTCATGCTGGGCGGCGCCGACGACGTCGAGATCGTCGGAGAGGCCTCCGACGGGGCGCGGGCCCTCGAACTCGCCGCCACGGCACGGCCCGACGTCGTCCTCATAGACATCCGGATGCCGGTCATGGACGGGCTCACCGCCACGGAACGGCTGCGCGCGGCGCCCGACGCCCCCGAGGTCGTCGTCCTCACCACCTTCCACGCCGACGAACAGGTCCTGCGCGCCCTGCGCGCAGGCGCCGCCGGCTTCGTCCTCAAGGACGCCACACCGGCCGAGATCCTCGGCGCGGTGCGCAGCGTCGCGGCCGGCGACCCCGTCCTCTCCCCGGCCGTCACCCGGCAGTTGATGACCCACGCCGCCGCGTCCGAGCGCGAGACCCGCTCCGCGCGGGCCCGCGCGCGCGTCGGCCTGCTCGCCGACCGCGAGCGCGACGTCGCCCTCGAGGTCGGCCGCGGCAAGTCCAACGCGGAGATCGCCGCGACCCTCTACATGAGCGTCGCCACCGTCAAGACCCACGTCTCCCGCGTCATGACGAAGCTGGACCTCAACAACCGGGTGCAGATCGCCCTGCTCGTGCACGACGCGGACCTGCTCGACGCGCCCTGACCCGTTCAATTCCCGGCCGGTCCAAGGATGTTCGGGGAACCCCGGGCGGGCCGGGGGAGTTGGACAAGGGACGACCGGACAGACGGCGAGAGGAAGGCCACGGCACATGGGCGCAGCACGAGGACCGGTGGACCTGGAGGAGTACGCGGACGGAGCCGAGGGATTCTGGGCCGACCCGTACCCCACGTACGAGCGGCTGCGGAAGCTCGGCCCCGTCCACCACGTACGCGTGCCGGGCCCCGAGCCGCGCCAGGACCTGTGGCTCGTCGTCGGGCACGAGGCCTCCCGCGCCGCGTTCACCGACCCCCGCCTCGTCAAGACCACCCCCGGCGTACGGGAGATGGACCCGATCGGCCGCCACCTCCTGGTCGCCGACCCGCCCGAGCACGGACGGCTGCGCGCCCTCGTGACCCGCGAGTTCACCCCCCGCCGGGTGGAGGCGCTCGCCCCGCGCATCCAGAAGATCACCGACGAGCTGCTCGACGCGATGGTGCCGCTCGGCTCCGCCGACCTCATCGAGGCCCTCGCCTTCCCGCTCCCGTTCGCCGTCATCTGCGAGCTGCTCGGCGTGCCCGACATCGACCGCGACCGGTTCCGCCGCATGTCGACCGAGGTCGTCGCGCCGACCGCCGCGCCCGACGGCACGCTGATGCTGGAACTCATCGAGTTCTTCGACGCGTTGATCGAGGACAAGCGGTCCTCCGCACCCGCCGACGACCTGCTCGGCGCCCTCATCCGCACCACCGCCGAGGACGGCGACCGGCTCTCGCCCACCGAACTGCGCGGCATGGCCTTCCTGCTCCTCATCGCGGGCCACGAGACGACGGTGAACCTGATCGGCAACGGCGTACGCGCGCTGCTCGACCACCCCGAGCAGCTCGCCGCGCTGCGGGACGACATGTCGCTGCTCGACGGGGCGGTGGAGGAGATGCTGCGCTACGACGGGCCGGTCGAGACCTCCACGTACCGCTTCTCCTCGGCGCCGGTCGAGATCGGCGGCACGGTGATTCCGGAGGGGCAGCCGGTGCTCATCGGGATCGGGACGGGTGGGCGGGACCCGGAGCGGTTCGCGGCGCCGGACACGTTCGACATCCGGCGGGACGCGCGCGGGCATCTGGCGTTCGGGCACGGCATCCACTACTGCCTCGGCGCTCCGCTGGCCCGGCTGGAGGGACGGGTCGCCCTGCGGGCGCTGCTCGAACGGTGCCCTGGGCTCCGCCTGGAGCAGGTGCCTGGGGAGTGGCTGCCGGGGATGCTGATGCGCGGGGTGCGCTCGCTCCGGGTCCGCTGGTAGGGGGGGCGGCGGCTTCGGCTTCCAGCTCGGCGGGTTCCGCGTGTGTGCCGGGTGCGGCCCCGGTGGGGGCTGGTCGCGCAGTTCCCCGCGCCCCTGGAGATGCGCACTTCGTGCGCGATCTCCATCGGGCGGTCACCCGTCGGGGAAATGCGACCCGAAGGGTCTGCATTTCAGGGGCGCGGGGAACTGCGCGACCAGCCCCCACCGGACCCGCAGCCGCGCATCAGGCGCCGCGTACCTCGTCCAGGCGGACAACGCGGCGCTCCGCGCGGGACAGCTCACACGCCTCGGCCACCCGCAGAGCGGCCAGCGCCTCCCACCCGTCGCACGGATTGTCCCGCTCGCCCCGGGCCACCCCCACGAACGCCTTCAGCTCCGCCTCGTACGCCGGGGCGAACCGCTCCAGGAATCCGGGCCACGGCTTGGGCGCGGCCCGCGGCCCCTCCGGTTCCGTGGAGGCGATCGGCGTACGGTCGTCGAGGCCGACGACGACCGTGTCCCGCTCGCCCGAGAGCTCCATGCGCACGTCGTACCCCGCGCCGTTGCATCGCGTCGCCGTCGCCGTCGCGAGCGTCCCGTCGTCCAGGGTCAGGACGACCGCCGCCGTGTCCACGTCCCCGGCCTCGCGGAACATGGGCGGACCCGCGTCCGACCCCGTCGCGTACACCTCGACGATCTCCCGGCCGGTGACCCAGCGCAGCGCGTCGAAGTCGTGCACCAGACAGTCCCGGTACAGCCCGCCGGACAGCGGCAGATACGCGGCCGGTGGCGGCGCCGGGTCCGAGGTCATCGCCCGCACGGTGTGCACCCGGCCGAGCCGGCCGTCGCGCACGGCGGCCCGCGCCGCCGTGTACCCGGCGTCGAAGCGCCGCTGGAACCCGAGCTGCAGCACGGTGCCCGCCGCCTCCACCTCCCGCAGCGCGGCCAGCGTCCCCGGCAGGTCGAGGGCGATGGGCTTCTCGCAGAAGACGGGGAGACCGGCCCGCGCGGCCCGCCCGATCAGCTCCGCGTGCGCGGAGGTCGCCGCGGTGATCACCAGCGCGTCCACGCCCCACCTGAAGATCTCGTCGACGCTCGGCGCGGCCGTCGCGCCGATCCGCTCGGCGAGCGCCTGGGCCCGCCCGGGCTCGGCGTCGGTGACGACGATCGAGCCCACCTCACGCTCCAGAACCCCCGCGTGAAAGGTGCCGATCCGGCCCGTTCCGATCAGTCCGATGCGCATGGGACTCAACGTGCCGCCCCGCCGAGGTGCTGTCAATCCTTTGTCCTGACAAACACCCGTCCGCCCGGCCCGCCGTCTCCCAGCCGTTTTGTCCGGACAACCGGACTTCCCGTCAACCGTTCCCGCCGCTAACCTCGCCCGCGTGGCCAAACCCGTAGCCGACCCGACCGGCACCCTGGAGCTCGGCGTCGACCGCAGCAGCCCGGTGCCGCTCTACTTCCAGCTGTCCCAGCAGCTGGAGGCGGCGATCGAGCGCGGCGCGCTGACCCCGGGCAGCCTGCTCGGCAACGAGATCGACCTCGCGGGCCGGCTCGGCCTGTCCCGGCCCACCGTCCGCCAGGCCATCCAGGCCCTCGTCGACAAGGGGCTGCTCGTGCGCCGCCGCGGCGTCGGCACCCAGGTCGTGCACAGCCAGGTCCGCCGCCCCCTCGAACTCAGCAGCCTCTACGACGACCTCGCCGCCGCCGGACAGCGCCCCGAGACCCGCGTCCACGCCAACATCCTCGTGCCCGCCACCGCCGAGGTCGCCGCCGAACTCGGTGTGGCCGAAGGCGAGCTGGTGCACCGCGTCGAGCGGCTGCGGCTGGCCCACGGCGAGCCCGTCGCGTACCTGTGCAACCACCTGCCCACCGGACTGCTCGGCCTGGAGGACTCCCGCCTCGAGGCCACCGGCCTGTACCGGCTGATGCGCTCCGCCGGCCTCACCCTGCACAGCGCCCGCCAGTCCATCGGGGCGCGTGCCGCCGGCGCCGCCGAGGCCGGACACCTGGGCGAGGCGGAGGGCGCGCCGCTCCTCACCATGCGGCGCACCACCTTCGACGCCACCGGCCGCGCCGTCGAGTTCGGCGCCCACGTCTACCGGGCCTCCCGCTACTCCTTCGAGTTCCAACTCCTCGTGCGGCCCTGAGGTCTTGAGGTCCAGAGGGCATGAGGACCTGAGGTCCTGGTGCCGGGGCCCTGCGGGGTCCGAATGTTCTGACAATTCCATTGACCGCGCCGCGCGGCCCCCGCTAAAAACACCTCCAGCCGCACGGGGCGGCGGAGGAGAGGTGGCTCGACCATGCTCACGACGCGTACGGCCCGTACGGCCGCGGCCCTCGTCGCGGTGATCGCGCTCGCCGCCGGATGCAGCGGCTCGGGCGGCAAGGACTCCGAGGACACGAGTGACGGCGCGCAGGGCGGCAAGGCCGTCGACACCCCGCGCCTCAAGATCGCGATGATCACACACTCCGGCGAGGGCGACACCTTCTGGGACATCGTGCAGAAGGGGGCCAAGCAGGCCGCCGCCAAGGACAACGTCGACTTCCTCTACTCGAACGACAAGGAGGCCAAGGGCCAGGCCGAGCTGGTCCAGGCCGCGATCGACAAGAAGGTCGACGGGATCGTCGTCACGCTCGCCAAGCCCGAGGCCATGGAGGCCGTCCTCAAGAAGGCGGAGCAGGCGGGCATCCCGGTCGTGTCGATCAACTCGGGCTCCGAGTTCTCCGCGAAGTTCGGCGCGCTCAGCCACATCGGCCAGGACGAGAGCGTCGCCGGCGAGGCCGTCGGCACTCAGCTCGGCAAGGAGGGACGCAAGAAGGTCCTCTGCGTCATCCACGAGCAGGGCAACGTCTCGCTGGAACAGCGCTGCGCCGGCGTCAAGAAGACCTTCGACGGCGACGTCGAGAACCTGAACGTCGACGGCACGAACGCGCCGAGCTCCCAGTCCTCCATCGAGGCCAAGCTCCAGGCCGACCCGTCGATCGACGCCGTGGTCGCACTCGGCGCCCCGATCGCCGCGCTCGCCGTCAAGGCCAAGGACGACGCGGACAGCAAGGCGGAGATCGCCACCTTCGACCTGAACGCCGAGGTGGTACGCCGCCTCAAGGCGAAGGAGGTCGGCTTCGCCGTCGACCAGCAGCCGTACCTCCAGGGGTACCTCGCCGTCGACGAGCTGTGGCTGTACCGGACCAACGCCAACGTGCTGGGCGGCGGCAAGCCCGTCCTCACCGGTCCCGCGCTCGTCACCGGGAAGGACGTACCGCGCCTGGAGAAGTACACCGCGCGCGGTACCCGGTGAACGGATGCATGATCCCCGTGACCCATACTTGTGCGTTTGGGACCGCGAAGCGGTCCCCGGGGACCGGTGAACGGTCCGCCGGGACGGGCCGCGCGCCGGTCCCGGTGAACGACGCAGCAGACCAAGAAGGGCACGGCCTCGTGGCACGGTTTCGGACCTGGGTGAGCATCGCCGTAGCGGGGGCGCTCGGCCTCTCGCTGGCGGGATGCAGCAGCACCGGCGGCAAGCGGGCGGAGGACGCCCGCAAGGCCAGTGCCGCGCGGGGCAAGGCGGCGGTGAGCACCCCGCGCTGGACCTTCGCCATGATCACCCATTCGGGCGATGGCGACACCTTCTGGGACATCGTCCAGAGCGGGGCCGAGGAGGCCGCGCGCAAGGACAACATCAACTTCGTCTACTCGCACAACGACGAGGCCCAGCAGCAGGCGCAGCTCGTGGACGCCGCCGTCGACAAGAAGGTCGACGGCATCATCGTCACACTCGCAAAGCCCGACGCGATGAAGGCGGCCGTGGCCCGCGCCCGCAAGGCCGGCATCCCCGTCATCACGGTGAACTCCGGCTCGGCCGAGTCCAAGAAGTTCGGCGCCCTCACCCACATCGGGCAGGACGAGACGATCGCGGGCGAGGCCGTCGGCGAGGAGCTCAACAAGCGCGGCCGCAAGAAGGCCCTGTGCGTCCTGCACGAGCAGGGCAACGTCGGCCACGAGCAGCGCTGCGCGGGAGCCAAGTCGACCTTCGACGGCAAGATGTCGAACCTGTACGTCGAGGGCACCAACATGCCCGACGTGCAGTCCTCCATCGAGGCCAAGCTGCAGTCCGACAAGTCGATCGACTCGGTCGTCACGCTCGGCGCCCCGTTCGCCGCCACCGCCGTCAAGGCGAAGCAGGACGCGGACAGCAAGGCCGAGATCGACACCTTCGACCTCAACGAGAAGGTCGCCCAGGGCCTCAGGAGCGGCGACCTCGGCTTCGCCGTGGACCAGCAGCCCTACCTCCAGGGCTACGAGGCCGTCGACCTGCTCTGGCTCTACCGGTACAACGCCAACGTGCTCGGCGGCGGCCGACCGGTCCTCACCGGCCCGCAGATCGTGACCAAGGATCAGGCCGCCGAGCTGGAGGAATTCGCGAAGCGGGGGACACGATGACCACCACGGTTCCCGAGAAGCAGCCCGGGCGCGAGCCCGCGGAGCGACTCGACGAACGCCTGATCAAGACCTCGCCGCTGAAGAAACTGATGGGGCGGCCCGAGCTCGGCTCGGTCGTCGGCGCCCTCGCGGTCTTCGTCTTTTTCTCGATCTTCGCCGACAGCTTCCTGCGCGCCTCCAGCCTCGCGACCGTCCTCTACGCGTCCTCGACCCTCGGCATCATGGCCGTGCCGGTGGCGCTGCTGATGATCGGCGGCGAGTTCGACCTGTCGGCCGGTGTCCTCGTGACCTCGTCCGCGCTGGTCTCGTCGATGTTCAGCTACCAGATGACGGCGAACGTCTGGGTCGGCGTCGGGGTGTCCCTGCTGGTCACGCTCGCCATCGGCGCGTTCAACGGCTTCATGCTGACCCGGACGAAACTGCCCAGCTTCATCATCACGCTCGGCACCTTCCTGATGCTGACCGGCATGAACCTGGGCTTCACCAAGCTGATCAGCGGCACCGTCTCCACCAAGTCGATCTCCGACATGGAGGGCTTCGGCTCCGCCAAGGACGTCTTCGCCTCCACGATCACGATCGGCGGCGTCGACTTCAAGATCACCATCCTGTGGTGGCTGGCCCTCGTCCTCGTGGCCACCTGGCTGCTCCTGCGCACCCGCGTCGGCAACTGGATCTTCGCGGTCGGCGGCGACGTCGACTCCGCCCGCGCGGTCGGCGTCCCGGTCAACAAGACCAAGATCGGCCTCTACATGGGCGTCGCGTTCGGCGCCTGGATCTCCGGCCAGCACCTGCTGTTCTCGTTCGACGTCGTCCAGTCCGGCGAGGGCGTCGGCAACGAGCTGATCTACATCGTCGCGGCCGTCATCGGCGGCTGCCTCATCACCGGTGGCTACGGTTCCGCGGTCGGCGCCGCCATCGGCGCGCTGATCTTCGGCATGACCAGCAAGGGCATCGTGTTCGCCGAGTGGAACTCGGACTGGTTCAAGTTCTTCCTCGGAGCGATGCTGCTCCTCGCGACCCTGCTCAACGCGTGGGTCCGCAAGCGCGCGGAGGCGATCAAGTGAGCGGGGACGGGAAGAGCGGGGACGGGAAGAGCGGGGACGAGAAGAGCGGGGACGTGAAGAAGGGCGCGAGCGTGCCGCTGGTCGAGCTGGCCGGGGTCAGCAAGCACTACGGCAACATCCGGGCGCTGGAGGACGTCTCGCTGACCGTGAACGCGGGTGACATCACCTGCGTCCTCGGCGACAACGGCGCGGGCAAGTCCACCCTCATCAAGATCATCGCGGGGCTGCACCAGCACGACGCCGGCTCGTTCGCGATCGAGGGCGAGGAGACGAAGCTCGCCAATCCGCGCGACGCCCTCAACCGGGGCATCGCCACCGTGTACCAGGACCTGGCCGTGGTGCCGCTGATGCCGGTGTGGCGGAACTTCTTCCTCGGCTCCGAGCCGACGAAGGGGAGCGGGCCGTTCAAGCGGCTCGACGTCGACTTCATGCGCCGCACGGCCCACGCGGAGCTGCTCCGCATGGGGATCGACCTGCGGGACGTGGACCAGCCCATCGGCACGCTGTCCGGCGGTGAGCGGCAGTGTGTCGCCATCGCCCGTGCCGTGTACTTCGGCGCGAAGGTGCTCGTGCTCGACGAGCCGACGGCGGCGCTCGGCGTGAAGCAGTCCGGGGTCGTCCTCAAGTACGTGGCCGCGGCGCGGGACGCGGGGCTCGGCGTGGTGCTCATCACGCACAATCCGCACCACGCCTATCTGGTCGGCGATCACTTCATCCTGCTCAAGCGCGGGGCGATGTTCGGGAGCCATGCGCGGGACGAGATCTCGCTGGACGAGCTGACCCGGCAGATGGCCGGGGGCAGCGAGCTGGATGACCTCCGTCACGCCCTGGAACGGGCCCCCGCCCCGCGCCACCTGGGCGGTCCGGGCGCCGCGTAGTCGCCGGGGGCGGTGGCTGGATCGCGGCCGCGGCCCGGTGGGGGCTGGTCGCGCACCGCGGCGGAGCCGCTGATGTCACAGCCCCGCGCCCCTGAAGGCATGCGGCTTCGCCGCGCCTTCATCGGGGAAATGCGACCCGAAGGGTCTGCATTTCAGGGGCGCGGGGAACTGCGCGAGAAGCCCCACCGGCCCGCAGCCGCGACACGACGGCGACGGCCCCCGGGCCATGGGCATCCCGCGAAACGGAGTGCCCCCCGTGGCAGAATCGCGGCAATGAGTACCTACCGTGGCAGCGCCCGCGCGACCGTCCTGCGAACGGTCGGCACGAGGGAACGACGCTCGCACCTGACCGCCCCCCGCGTCCCCACGGTCGGCATCGACATCGGCGGCACCAAGGTGATGGCCGGCGTCGTCGACGCCGACGGCACCATCCTGGAGACGCTGCGCACCGAGACCCCGGACAAGTCGAAGAGCCCGAAGGTCGTCGAGGACACCATCGTCGAGCTCGTCCTGGACCTGTCCGACCGCCACGACGTGCACGCCGTCGGCATCGGCGCCGCCGGCTGGGTCGACGCGGACCGCAACCGCGTCCTGTTCGCCCCGCACCTGTCCTGGCGCAACGAACCCCTGCGCGACCGCCTCTCCGGCCGCCTCTCGGTCCCCGTACTCGTCGACAACGACGCGAACACCGCCGCCTGGGCGGAGTGGCGCTTCGGCGCCGGGCGCGGCGAGGACCACCTCGTCATGATCACGCTCGGTACCGGCATCGGCGGCGCGATCCTGGAGGACGGCCAGGTCAAGCGCGGCAAGTTCGGCGTCGCCGGTGAGTTCGGCCACATGCAGGTCGTGCCCGGCGGGCACCGCTGCCCGTGCGGCAACCGCGGCTGCTGGGAGCAGTACAGCTCGGGGAACGCGCTGGTCAGGGAGGCTCGCGAGCTGGCCGCCGCCGACTCCCCGGTCGCGTACAACATCATCGAGCGGGTCAAGGGCCATGTCCCGGACATCACGGGCCCCCTCATCACGGAGCTGGCCCGCGAGGGCGACGCCATGTGCGTCGAGCTGCTCCAGGACATCGGCCAGTGGCTCGGCGTCGGCATCGCCAACCTCGCCGCGGCCCTCGACCCTTCCTGCTTCGTCATCGGCGGCGGCGTGTCCGCGGCCGACGACCTGCTGATCGGCCCGGCCCGCGACGCGTTCAAGCGCCAGCTGACCGGCCGCGGCTACCGCCCCGAGGCCCGTATCGCCCGCGCCCAGCTCGGCCCCGAGGCCGGCATGGTCGGCGCCGCGGACCTGTCCCGGCTCGTCGCCCGCCGCTTCCGCCGGGCCAAGCGCCGCCGGGTGGAACGCTACGAGCGCTACGAGCGTTATTCCCAGGCGCGCACCGGCGGTGACCAGGACTGACCGGACAGCCGACCGAGACCGTAGTGAAGTGACAGGAAACCCCAGCATGACCACGTCCCGCCCGTCCCCGGCCCCCGACGCGGAACCGCCGCGCGAGGCGGAGGCCCGCGGCCATGTGATCCGCCGCCGCGCCCTCACCCTCCTCACCATCGGGCTGCTCATCGGCATCCCCGCCGGCTACCTGGTGATCTCGGCGAACCAGAGCCGGGACAGCGGCAAGGACAAGGAGGAGAAGTACTCGGCGACGGGCCTCACCATCGGCTGGCCGTCGAAGGTGCAGCGCCGCCTCTACCAGATACCCGTACCGGCCTACTCGCGGGACGTCGCGTACTACGAGACCAACAACTACAAGGTCAGCCGCCTGTACGCGCAGTTCCTCACGAGCAACACGGGCCTCGACAGCTTCCTGCGCAACGTCGGCTCCGACCCGTCCAAGCTGAAGCGGGACGACGAGGCGATCGGCGCGCGGGACCGGCACGTCGCCGGCTGGGACTTCACCGGCCCCGGCCCCTGGTACGGCCTCACGCACGACCAGAAGGACCCCGCGCCCACCCTCAGCGTGGTCGTGAACCGGTCCAACCCCGACCACCCCATGGTCTTCGTCGTCTCGACGACCCACCCCTGACCGACAGCGGGTCCGGTGTGGGACGCCCGGGGATGGGCAGGTGCGCAGAGGTGGGCCCGCGACCGGACGTCGGCCCCGGGACCGAGGGGGACGCGTGGTGCCACCGCGACCGGCCGACAGCGCGCACTGGGAGGACGGCGGCATCCTCGTCGTCGATGTCACGGGTGAGCTCGACGCGGACCGGGCGGACCGGCTGTGCGGGCCGCTCCTGCGGATGGCGCGGATCGGCCAGCGGCACTTCGTCGTGGACCTCGCGGCCGTCGAGTCGGTGCACGCCGACGGCGCCCTGCGCTTCGCCGAGGCCGCCCTGCGGATGGGAGCGGGCGGCGCCGTGCTCGCCGTCGTGGCCCGCACCACCGTGCGCCGCGCCCTCCTCGCCGCGGGCGCCGGACGCCTGACCGGCGGACTGCACCCCACCCTCGCCGACGCCCTCGCCGCCTGCCGGGCCCGGAACGCGGCAGGACGCGGCCGGCCCACCCCGGACTCCGTGTGACGTGAGGGCCGTCGCCGTACCGGACGGGGACGCAGGGTAGAAAGGTGCCATGGCCAGGAAAGCGGCTCCGGCGGAGCGCGGCACAGCAGCGGAGCGCACCGGACGCGAGGCCGGTTCAGGGCACGGGGACGGTGACCTCGACGATGTCGACGCCGTGACGCGTGCCGTGCTGACCGCCTCCCGGGTGCTCGTCGCGCTCTCCGCCCGCTCCCTCGCCGAGGTCGAGGACCGGGTGACGCTCCCTCAGTTCCGCATGCTGGTCGTCCTGTCGACCCGCGGGGCGACCAAACTCGTGGCGCTCGCCGAGCTGTTGGGGGTCGCGCCGTCGACCGCCATGCGGATGGTCGACCGGCTCATCGCGGCCGGTCTCGCCGACCGCCGGATCAACCCGGACAACCGCCGCGAGACCATCCTCCAGCTCACCGACGAGGGCCGGCGCACGGTCGAGCACGTCACCGCGCGCCGCCGCCAGGAGATCGCGGCGATCGTCCAGCGGCTGGCCCCCGAGCGGCGCACCGCCCTCATCGACGCGCTGACCGCCTTCGGCGAGGCGGTCGGGGAGCCCCCGGCGCCGCTCGCCGACGACCCGGCCGGTCTGCCGCACCCGCTCGGCTGGGGCGAGCCCGCGACCGGCTGAGTCCGCGACCGGCTGAGCCGGGGCCCGGCGCCCCGAACCGGCGCCCCTCGCGGAGCGTCTCCGCACATGGCCTCTACGATCGCCCGCGGGGGTCACGACGTCAGTCCAGGAGAGGAACCATTCATGCGTGCTCGGAGTATCGGTGCGGCGGCGGTCACGGCGGTGGCCCTCGTGGCGGCCCGGGACCTCGTCCAGAAGAAGCACGCGCTGCTCAGGAACTTCCCGGTGATCGGGCACGCCCGGTACCTCCTGGAGACGATCGGCCCCGAGCTGCGGCAGTACGTCGTGACCTCCAACGAGGAGGAGCGCCCCTTCAGCCGCGACCAGCGCACCTGGATCTACGCGTCGGCGAAGGAGGAGAACAACTACTTCGGCTTCGGCACCGACGTCGACGTGGAGCACATCCAGGGGCACGCGTACGTGAAGCAGCGCACCTTCGCCGGGCCGCTGCCCGACCTGCACGACCCGCAGGCCCCGCTGCCCTCGGCCAAGGTCCTCGGCGGGCCCCGCGGCCGCGCCAAGGCGTTCCGCCCCGCCAGCGTCGTCAACATCTCCGCGATGAGCTTCGGCTCGCTCTCCGGCGCCGCCATCACCGCGCTCAACAAGGGCGCCGCGCTCGCCGGCACGATGCAGAACACGGGCGAGGGCGGCCTCTCCCCGTACCACCGGAGCGGGGGTGACCTGATTCTCCAGATCGGCACCTCGTACTTCGGCTGCCGCGACGAGAACGGCATGTTCGACCTCGACAAGCTGAAGGAGGTCGTCGCGGGCGCCCCGGTCAAGGCGATCGAGATCAAGCTGTCGCAGGGCGCCAAGCCCGGCCTCGGCGGCATGCTGCCCGGCGCCAAGGTGACCCCCGAGATCGCGGCCATACGCGGTATCCCGGCCGGCAAGGACTGCGCGTCCCCGTCCCGGCACACCGCCTTCCACGACGTCGACTCGATGCTCGACTTCGTGGAACGGATCGCGGACGCGACCGGTCTGCCGGTCGGCATCAAGAGCGCGGTCGGCGAGATGGACTTCTGGCAGGAGCTCGCCACGCTGATGTCGAGCGGCGACCGCGGCGTCGACTTCGTGACGATCGACGGCGGCGAGGGCGGCACCGGCGCGGCCCCGCTCATCTTCACGGACTCGGTGTCGCTGCCCTTCCGCATGGGCTTCTCCCGCGTCTACAGCACCTTCGCCGAGCGCGGCCTGACCGACTCCGTCACCTTCATCGGCTCAGGCAAGCTCGGCCTGCCCGAGAACGCCGCCGTCGCCTTCGCCCTCGGCGTCGACATGATCAACGTGGGACGCGAGGCGATGCTGTCCATCGGCTGCATCCAGGCCCAGAAGTGCCACACCGACAAGTGCCCCACCGGTATCGCCACCCAGGACCCCTGGCTGGTGCGCGGCGTCGACCCCGCCTCGAAGTCCACCCGGGCCGCCGTCTACCTGCGCACCCTGCGCAAGGAACTCCTCAAGGTCTCGGGCGCCGTCGGCGTCGCCCACCCCTCGCTCATCACCGCGAACGACATCGAGATCATGAACGGCGACTACGACGCCCGCACCCTCGCGAGCGTCTACGGATACAAGGACGGCTGGGGCGAACTCGGCGAGGACCTCGCCGACGAGATCACCACGCTGCTCACCGGACAGGAGAAGTAGGACCGAACGACGCACCTGGTGCTCGACCCGCCGCGCGACGGGTCGAGCCGCGGTGGCCGGGGGAGGGCCGGGTCTCCACCACGCGCGTCTTGCGTCACCTCGGTCCTGGTCGGGGCCGAGGGCTGTTACGCCTGACGGGGGATCCTTCCGGGCCGCCTCGAGCTGCTCCCCCGCCGCCAAGTAGCCCTGGTCCGGGCCCAGTTGACGCCTGGCCAGGTGGTGGTCGTGGCGCGTCGCCTTCTCGGCCCTCCTGCGGACGGATCGTCAGCGACCGGGAGTGTGGCCGGGCGTTCGGGGGACGGGCCGCGCGCAGTCGTGTCGCCGCCGATCGGGTTGTACGCGCGGCGCGCCGCGGATCGCGTACGCGTTCTCACACGCCGTTAAATGCCAGCTCAGGGCGGGTGGCTGGGCCGGGACCGGCCGAGGGGTGGCACCCGGCGCAAGGCCCCGGTGGGGTGATCCGGGTGGACGGCTCGAGTGGTGCGCGGGTCAGGTCTGGCTGACGGTGATCACGCCGGGGCTGGTCGACAGCTGACAAGGGGTCAGCGGCCTGGCCGCGGCGGAAGGAATTCCGACGATGCGTTCTGCCCGCATTCTTCTCGCCACGGCGACGGCCACGGCCGCTCTCGCCATCGCCGCGCCCGGCGCCTTCGCCGCCTCCGGGGGCGACTGGAACAACAACGACGACTCTTCCTACAGCAAGGAGCACGGCAAGGACAGCGACCACGGCAAGCCGAGCGGCGGGATGCACACCGGTGGCGGTGCGCTGACGGCCGACAAGCCCGACGACTGGACGAAGGACAAGGAGAAGGGCGGCTCGGAGTCCGGCGGCGACGAGCGCAAGGACTGGGGCGGCGAGGAGGAGCACGGCAAGCCGAGCGGCGGGATGCACACCGGCGGCGGTGCGCTGACGGCGGACAAGCCGGACGACTGGACGAAGGACAAGGAGAAGGGCGGCTCGGAGTCCGGCGGCGACGAGCGTAAGGACTGGGGCGGCGAGGAGGAGCACGGCAAGCCGAGCGGTGGGATGCACACCGGCGGTGGCGCGCTGACGGCGGACAAGCCGGACGACTGGACGAAGGACAAGGAGAAGTACGACCCGGAGACGTACAAGAACGACAGCGACAGCGAGTCCTGGGGTGGCTCCGACCACGAGAAGCCGACCGGTGGCATGCACACCGGTGGCGGCGCGCTCGCCAACCCGGGTGTCACGGCCGGCGGTCTGGCGGTCCTGGGTGTCGCCGCGGCCGGACTGTTCGCGATGCGCCGCAAGAGCGCGTCCGACGCGTCCTGACCGGTGCCTGTCATAGCGGCCGGGGCCGCCGCCTGAACCTCGCGCGGCGGCCCGGCTGGCCCTTCGCTTCTCCCCCTCCCGGCAGTGCCGGGCACGTTCCTCCCGCTTCTCTTGCTCCTCCGCTCCGCTCGTTCCCTTGAGGTGGTCTCTGATGGCAGCCCGGTCGCCTTCCTCCGCTGAGCCCGATCCCGAGCCGCCCGCGAACGGGTCCCGTCCCGGCGTGTGGGCCGCCTGGGCCCTCGGCCTGCTCGTCCTCGCGGTGAGCCTGTTCGGCGGTCATGACGAACCGTCCGGACCCTCGGTCACGACCGGTTCCCCCGCGACACACGCCCCGTCCTCGGCGACGCACGCACCGCCCTCGGCGGCCCCCCGCGCCCTCGGAAAACACCTGCCGCGGGCCCGGCCGAAGCGGCTGCTCATCCCGAAGATCGGCGTCGACGCCCCCTTCACCGGCCTCTCCATCGGCCCCACCGGCCAGCTGCAACCCCCGCCCGCCGACGACACGAACCTGGTCGGCTGGCAGGCCGACGGAGTGTCACCGGGCGAGGTGGGCACGGCGATCATCGCCGGGCACGTCGACACGAAGACGTCCCCCGCGGTGTTCGCGGGACTCAGCGACCTGAAGAAGGGCGACCGGTTCACCGTGAAGCGGTCCGACCGGCGGACCGCCTCCTTCGTCGTGGACAGCGTCGAGACCTTCGCGAAGGACGACTTCCCCGACAAGCGCGTGTACGCGGACACCCCGCAGGCCCAGGTCCGGCTGATCACCTGTGCGGGGGACTACGACCGCTCGGTACGGGACTACACCGACAACCTCGTCGTCTTCGCCCACCTCGTCTGAGCCGGCCGGACCCTCGGGCGCGGACCCTCGGGCGCGGGCCCTCAGGCGCGGGCCAGGATCGCGGTGAGCGCCTCCCGCAGTGCCGACTCCGGGTCCGCGACCGATCCTTCGGACCGCCACGCGACGAATCCGTCCGGGCGGACCAGCACCGCACCGTCCCCGCCGACGCCGTGCGCCTCGGCCCAGTCCGTGTCGGACGCGGGCGACAGCTCGGCCGCGGGACCGGTGCCGATCCGGTAGGAGTCCAGCGGTACGGACATCGCCGCCGCGAGACGCCCCGCCGCGGTGTGCCAGCCGGCGCCGCTGCCCTCCGAGCTGAGGAGCACCAGCGACCGCTCGTACAGGTCGAGGGTGGAGATCCGGTCCCCGGCGCGGTCCAGCCACACGTGCGGGGCGCGGCTTCCGGGCTCGCCGGTCAGCCGTACGCCGTCCGGCACGACCGGGGTCGCCGGGTCGGTCCCGAGGACGGCTCCGCGCGGGTAGCGGTAGGCGAGCGCCACGTTGAGGATCCCGCCCTTCTTGCCACCCGGACCGCCACCGGGTCCGCCGGGACCGCCACCCGAGCCACCGGGTGCGCCGCCGGGACCACCGGGGCTGCCACCGGGACCGCCGGGGCTGCCACCCGGGCCACCGGGACCGCTACCGGGACCGCCAGGACCGCCGCCCGGCCCGCCGGGGCTGCCACTCGGACCACCGGGTCCGCCACCGGGACCACCAGGACCGCTACCGGGACCACCAGGTCCGCCACTCGGGCCACCGGAGCCGCCAGGACCGCCACCGGGACCGCCACTCGGGCCACCGGAGCCGCCTGAGCCGCCAGGCCCGCCGCCGGGTCCGCCCGGACCGCCGGCCTCCGGGCCGGGCGTGTAGCCGGGATGGCTGTGTTCGACCGAGCGCGAGGAAGCCCGCGCGCTCGTCGCCTCCGCGACGGGCCGCCGCTCCGCGTCGTAGGTCTCCAGCAGGCCGGGCCCGGCCCAGCCGCCCAGCACGGCGGCCAGCTTCCACGCGAGGTTGTGCGCGTCCTGGATACCGGTGTTGGAGCCGAACGCCCCGGTGGGCGACATCTCGTGGGCCGAGTCACCGGCGAGGAACACCCGCCGCTCCCCGTACCGCTCGGCGACCCGCTCGGCGGCGTGCCACGCGGCCCGGCCGGTGATCTCCACGTCGAGGTCCGGCACCCCGACGGCCCGCCGGATGTGCGCGACGCACCGCTCGTCCGTGAACTCCTCCAGCGTCTCGCCGTGTTCGGGGTGCCAGGGAGCGTGGAAGACCCAGTGCTCGCGGTTGTCGACGGGCAGCAGCGCGCCGTCCGCCTCCGGGTCGGTGAGGTAGCACACGATGAAGCGCCGGTCGCCCACGACGTCGGCGAGGCCGCGCGAGGTGAACGTGACGCTCACGTTGTGGAACAGGTCGCCGGGGCCGCTCTGCCCGATGCCGAGGTGCTCACGGACCGGGCTGCGCGGCCCGTCCGCCGCGACCAGGTAGTCCGCGCGGACGGTCGTGTGCTCGCCGGTGTCCCGCGCCTTGAGCCGCGCGGTCACCCCCTCGGCGTCCTGCTCGAACGACATCAGCTCCGTGCCGAACCGCAGATCGCCGCCCAGCTCCCGCGCGCTGTCGAGCAGCACCGGCTCCAGGTCGTTCTGGCTGCACAGGCACCAGCTGCCCGGGCTGAAGCGGGCGAGCCCGCCCCCGGGGTCGATCTCCTTGAACAGCCACTCGCCGGCGTCACCCACGAGCGTCGGGGTCTGGAGGATTCCGTGGTTGCCGGCCAGGACCGACGCGGCCTCCTCGATGCGCTCCCGCACCCCGGCCACGCGGAACAACTCCATCGTGCGCACGTTGTTGCCGCGCCCGCGCGGATGGATCGACGTGCCCGAATGGCGTTCGACGAGCAGATGCGGGACGCCCAGGCGTCCCAGGAACAGGGAGGTCGACAGGCCCACGAGGGAGCCGCCGACGATGAGTACGGGTGTGTGCTGCACGGCCTCGGGGGCCTCGTGCGAACGGGTCATGTGACTGCCTCCAGCGTCACCTGCGACATGAGTGAGGGATGTCGCCCACATTGCACGCCGCGCTGTACCACTTCGCGCGTCGGAAGCACCTGCCGGGCACCTAATTCACCCGACCGGACCGTGCGGTTCGCGCGAGGTCGGGACCCGCGTCGACGATCGGCTCATGGCGACCGCGCTGTTTCGGACGCGACGGTCGCACCAGACCCTCGACGAAGAGTCGCACCAGACCCTCGACGAAAAAGAGAGAGGCGTGCCGGTATGTCCATCTCAGGACGCATATCGCAGTCGGCGTTCGACGGCTCCAGGCTGCGGGTGATCCTCCTGCTCGACCTGTACGAAGGAGCCCAGCAGCAGTTCCTCGACGCGTACGAGCACATGCGCAACCAGGTCGCTTCGGTCCCCGGTCACCTCAGTGACCAGCTCTGCCAGTCGATCGAGAACCCCTCGCAGTGGCTCATCACCAGCGAGTGGGAGAGCGCCCCGCCGTTCCTCGCCTGGGTGAACAGCGAGGAGCACGTCGAGACCGTCCGCCCGATGCACAGCTGCGTCCGGGACACCCGGTCGATGCGCTACAGCATCCTGCGCGAGACCACCCCCGCCGGGCCGACCACCCCCGAGCCGGCGGCGGCGACCACGCAGGCGAAGGCCCGGGTCGGCGACGGCGCGGCGCGCCACGCCCTCACGTTCACCGTCAAGCCGGGCTCCGAGTCGAAGGTCGCGGAGATCCTCGCGGCGTACCGCTCGCCCCAGGCCCAGGTCGACGACACCACGCGGCTGCGCCGCACCTCGCTCTTCATGCACGGCAACCGCGTCGTACGCGCCGTGGAAGTCGAGGGAGACCTCCTCGCGGCGCTGCGCCACGTCGCCCGCCAGCCGGAGATCCGGGCCGTCGAGGAAGCCGTCAACCCCTACCTGGAGCAGGACCGGGACCTGACCGACCCCGAGTCGGCGCGCGTCTTCTTCACCCGCGCCGCGCTCCCGGCCGTCCACCACGTCGTGTCCGACCGGCCGGCCCCCGAGGGCCTGAGCCGGCACGCGCTCCACTACCCGGCCAAGGAAGGCCGCGGGATGGACCTGGCCCGGCTGCTCGCCCTCCAGGACGCGGCCGCGGCCGACGACCCGGCGAGCCCCGTGTACGCGGCCACGGTCTTCCAGCGCGACGACACCGTGGTGCGCCTCATCGACATCACGGGCGAACTCGACTCCGACCCCGTGGCGTCCGTCGGCCTCAAGGGCCTGGAGGGGGACGGGGAGGCCGAGCGCCTCATCGACCTCGCCGCGATCGGTGTGGAGGGCTCCCTGCACACGGACCGGAACATCAACCGGCTCCTGTCGCACATCGACATGACGCCGGTCACCGACCGCAGCTCGGCCGGCTCCTGACGGACCCCGCCGGCGTCCGCGGGCCGGACCCGCGACGCCACCACCCCACCGGAGGTATCACGCATGATCAAGCATCCACGCATCGTGGACCTGAGCGAGACCGAGCCCAACCGCCGGCGCGGAGGTGACCTGCGGGCCATGCTCACCCCCGCCACGGTCGGCTCCACCAGCGGCTTCATGGGCCTCGCCCTGATCCAGCCCGGAGAGCGCATCGGCGAGCACTACCACCCGTACTCCGAGGAGTTCGTGTACGTCGTGCAGGGCGCCCTCGAGGTGGACCTGGACGGGGACACGCACGAGCTGCGGCCGGACCAGGGACTGCTGATCCCGATCGACGTGCGGCACCGCTTCCGCAACGTCGGCGACGTGGAGGCCCGCATGGTCTTCCACCTCGGCCCGCTCGCCCCGGAACCGCGCCTCGGCCACGTCGACACCGAGGAGCCCGAACCAAGCGAGGTCATAAGGTGACCCGGCGGGTGGCGGTCACCGGCATCGGGGTGGTCGCTCCCGGGGGGATCGGCGCCACGGCGTTCTGGGACCTCCTGTCCAACGGACGGACGGCGACCCGCGGCATCACGCTGTTCGACCCGGCGGGCCTGCGCTCACGGATCGCCGCCGAGTGCGACTGGGACCCGGACGCCCACGGCCTGCCCCTCGACGTGCGCGACCACACGGACCGGTACATCCAGTTCGCCGTCGCCGCCGCCGGAGAGGCCGTGCGCGACTCCGGGATCGACACCGGCCGCGAGGACCCCTGGCGGATCGGCGTCTCCCTCGGCAGCGCCATCGGCGGGACCACCCGCCTGGAGCACGACTACGTCCTCGTCAGCGACCGCGGCAAGCGCTGGGACGTGGACCACCGCGCGGCCGAACCGAAACTCCATCTGGCCTTCGCGCCGAGCACCCTCGCCGCGGTCGTCGCCGAACAGTTCGGCGCCCAGGGCCCCGTACAGACCGTCTCCACCGGCTGCACCTCCGGACTCGACGCGGTGGGCTACGCCTTCCACACCGTCCAGGAGGGCCGAGCCGACGTCTGCATCGCCGGTGCCTCGGACTCCCCGGTGTCACCGATCACCATGGCCTGCTTCGACGCGATCAGGGCGACCTCACCCAACAACGACGACCCCGAGCACGCCTCCAGACCCTTCGACGCGGACCGCAACGGCTTCGTCATGGGAGAGGGAGCGGCGGTCCTCGTCCTGGAGGAGGCCGAGCACGCCCGGGCGCGCGGCGCCCACGTGTACTGCGAGATCAGCGGCTACGCCACCTACGGCAACGCCTACCACATGACCGGTCTGACCAGCGAGGGCCGGGAGATGGCCCGGGCGATCGACACCGCCCTCGGGCAGGCCCGGCTCGACCCCACGCTGATCGACTACGTCAACGCCCATGGCTCCGGCACTCGGCAGAACGACCGGCACGAGACGGCCGCCGTCAAGCTGTCCCTGGGCGCCCACGCCTACGACACCCCGATGAGCTCCATCAAATCCATGGTGGGCCACTCCCTGGGCGCGATCGGCGCGATCGAGGTGGCCGCCTGCGTCCTCGCGCTCCAGCACCAGGTGGTGCCGCCCACCGCCAACTACGAGACGCCCGACCCCGAGTGCGACCTGGACTACGTACCGCGCACCGCCCGCCCCCGGAAGCTGAGGAACGTGCTCTCCGTCGGCAGCGGATTCGGCGGCTTCCAGTCGGCGGTGCTCCTGGCCGGGCCAGGTGGGAGGACACGATGAGCGGTCAGCGCCCCCGGCGGGCGGTCATCACCGGCATCGGTGTGATCGCGCCCAACGGACTGCACGCCGACGCGTACTGGAAATCCGTCCGGGAAGGCCTGTTCGTCCTGGACCGGATCACCCGCGAGGGCTGCGAGAACCTGCCGCTGCGCGTCGGCGGCGAGGTCCGCAGCTTCGACGCCGAGGACCGGATCGAGGAGCCGTTCCTGGTCCAGACGGACCGGTTCAGCCACTTCGCGATGGCCGCGGCCGCCCAGGCACTCGACGACGCGGGCATCGGCCGCGGCGCACCCGAGGACCCGTACTCCATCGGCGTGTTCACCGCCGCGGGGTCCGGCGGCGGCGAGTTCGGCCAGCGCGAACTGCAGAAACTGTGGGGCCAGGGCTCCAAGTTCGTCGGCCCCTACCAGTCCATCGCCTGGTTCTACGCGGCCAGCACCGGCCAGATCTCCATCTGGAGCGGCTTCAAGGGACCGTGCGGGGTCGTCGCGAGCGACGAGGCCGGCGGCCTGGACGCGATCGCGCACGCGGCCCGCGCCGTGCGGCGCGGCACCGAGGCCCTCGTCGTCGGCGCCACGGAGGCCCCGCTCGCCCCGTACTCGATGGTGTGCCAGCTCGGATACCCGGAGCTCAGCACCGCCGAGGAACCCGAACGCGCCTATCTGCCCTTCACCACGGCGGCGCGGGGGTTCTCGCCCGCCGAGGGCGGCGCCGTCCTCGTCGTGGAGGAGGAGAGCCGGGCCCGCGACCGGGACGCGCCGGTGCGCGCCGTCGTCGCCGGGCACGCCGCCACCTTCACGGGCGCGTCCCGGTGGGAGCGCTCCAGAGAGGGTCTCGCCCACGCGATCCGGGGCGCCCTCGACGAGGCCGGCTGCGCCCCCGAGGAGATCGACGTCGTGTTCGCCGACGCCCTCGGCGTCCCGGAGGCGGACCGCGCAGAGGCGCTGGCCCTCGCCGACGCCCTGGGCGCCCACGGCACCCGCGTCCCCGTCACGGCCCCCAAGAGCGGCATCGGGCGCGCCTACTGCGCGGCGTCCGTCCTGGACGTGACGGCGGCTGTGTACGCCCTGGAGCACGGCCAGATACCCCCCACGCCCAACGTGTTCGACATCTGCCACGACCTGGATCTGGTGATGTCCCGCGCTCGCCCCGCCGAGCTGCGCACGGCCCTGGTCCTCAGCCGGGGACTCATGGGCTCCAACGCGGCGCTCGTAGTGCGCCGCGGCGACGGATCCGCCCGGTAGCACCGGGCGGGAAGGAGAACACCCGCATGATCACCACCGAAGTCACCTACGACGAACTGGCCGGCCTGATGAAGAAGGCGGCCGGGATCACCGTCGACCCCCGGGAACTCGCGCAGGACCCCGACGCCCCCTTCGACGCGCGCGGCATCGACTCGCTCGGCCTGCTCGGCATCGTCGGCGAGATCGAGAACCGCTACGGCCGGTCCCTGCCTCCCGACTCGGAGCGCTGCAAGACGCCCCGCGCGTTCCTCGACCTCGTCAACAACGCCCTCAAGGCCGGAGCCTGACATGGCACACACCGAGAACAGCATCACCATCGACGCCCCTCTCGACCTCGTCTGGGAGATCACCAACGACATCGAGAACTGGCCGCGGCTCTTCAGCGAGTACGCGTCCCTCGACGTCCTCTCCCGCGACGGCGACACGACGACCTTCCGCCTGACCATGCACCCGGACGACAACGGGAAGGTCTGGAGCTGGATCTCGGAGCGGACCGTGAACCGCGCCGAGCGGACCGTGCGCGCCCGCCGCGTCGAGACCGGCCCCTTCGCCCACATGAACATCCGGTGGGACTACGCGCAGACCCCGGAGGGCACCCGCATGGACTGGGTGCAGGACTTCGCGATGAAGCCCGAGGCCCCCGTCGACGACTCCTGGATGACGGACAACATCAACCGGAACTCCGTCACGCAGATGGCCCTCATCCGCGACAAGATCGAGAAGGCCGCGCGGGAGCGCCAGAAGGCGTCCGTCACGCCGCGCTGACGGCCGGGCGAGGAAGGAAGACCGATGCACCACTCCCTGATCGTCGCCCGCATGGCGCCCGGTTCGGCGCCCGCGATCTCCGACGTGTTCGCCGCCTCCGACCGCGGTGAACTCCCGCACCTCATCGGTGTCGACCGGCGCAGCCTGTTCCAGTTCGGCGACGTGTACCTGCACCTCATCGAGTCCGAGCAGGACCCCGCGGCCGCCATCGCGAAGGCGGCCGGGCACCCCGAGTTCCGCAGTGTCAGCGAGCAGCTCTCGGCGTACGTCAGCGCGTACGACCCGACGACCTGGCGCAGCCCCAAGGACGCCATGGCGCACTGCTTCTACCGCTGGGAGCGGGGCGCCCCGTCCTGACCGGGCGCCGGGGAACGACACGAGGCCGCCGGCCACCGCGTGGGACGCGGGGCCGGCGGCCTCGGTTCGGGCCCGCTCAGGCGGGCACGGTGCACTCGAAGGCGTGGAGGTACGCGTTGACGGGGCGGATCTCACCGATCGCGAGCCCGGCGTCGGTCAGCCGCTCCACCATGCTCTGCCGGGTGTGCTTCGCGCCGCCGACGTTGAGGAGCAGCAGCAGGTCCATCGACGTCGTGAACTTCATCGACGGGGTGTCGTCCACGAGGTTCTCGATGACGACGACCCGGGCCCCGGGCCGCGCCGCCGCACGGACGTTGGCCAGCGTCCGGCGCGTGCTCTCGTCGTCCCACTCGAGGATGTTCTTGATGATGTAGACGTCCGCCTCCACCGGGATGGCCTCGCGGCAGTCCCCGGGGACGACGCGCACGCGGGAGGCGAGGGCGCCGCCCTCGCGCAGCCGCGGATCGGCGTTCTCGACGACGCCCGGCAGATCGAGCAGGGTGCCGTGCATCCCGGGGTGCTTCTCCAGTAGGCTGGCCACCACGTGCCCCTGACCGCCGCCGATGTCCGCGACCGAGGTCGCGTCCCGCAGGTCGAGGAGTTCGGCGACGTCCTGCGCCGACTGCCTGCTGGACGTCGTCATGGCCCGGTTGAACACGTGGGCCGACTCGGGGGCCTCGGTGTTGAGGTAGGTGAAGAACTCCCGGTCGTAGACGTCCTCGAAGACGTTCCGGCCGGAGCGCACCGCCTCGTCGAGCTTCGGCCACACGTTCCACGTCCACGGCTCGGTGCACCACAGGGCGATGTACCGCAGGCTGTGCGGATCGTCCTCGCGCAGCAGCCGGGACATCTCCGTGTGCGCGAACGTCCCGTCGGGGCGCTCGGCGAAGACGCCCTGGCTGGACAGCGCGCGCAGCAGCCGGCGCAGGGTGCGCGGCTGGGTCTTCACCGCCGCCGCCAGATCGTCCACGCTCATGGGGACGTCTTCCAGGGCGTCGGCGACACCCAGGCGGGCCGCCGCGCGGACGGCGGCGGCGCACGCCGCGCCGAATACGAGCTCCCTGAGCCGCATGGGTGGCGGGGGAGCGAGATCAGGCGCGGGTGCCGGATCGACGGTCGTCATGTGGTGCCTCGCTTCTGCCCGCGTGATGCGGCGCGTGATGGGGCTCGTGTCGGGGGTGGTGATGAGGGTGGGGACTTGTCCTGAGGAGCGGCACGGGTCAGCACAATCCGCCGGGCCGGGAGGTCGCGCACGTGTTGTCGCGGAAGGTGTTGCCCTCGCCGTCGTCCTGCACGGCCAGGTCGGCCGTGCCGTTGCGCACGACCACGTTGTCGCGGATCGCGTTGCGCTGGTTGAGGGCGTTCTTGAAGTTCTTGGCCAGCACGATGCCGCCCGACATGGGGGCCTCGCCCACGTTGTCCTCGACCCGGTTGCCCGCCACCAGGGAGTCCTCGACGCCGGTGAGGATGATCCCCGAACCCTGCAGATAGGGGAGCCGGGCGGTCTTCGCGCAGTACTTGTTGTTGGCGTGGACGTCGTTGGCCACCACGCGCAGTTCACCGGGGCGGGGCGTGTTCTCGTCGCCGACGAGGAACATCGCGGTGCAGTTGCCGGTCGCCTCGTTGTGGTCGACCGTCAGGTTCCGCAGCCGCCGCACCGTGAGGCCGATCCGGTTGTCCCGGAGGCGGTTGTGGCTGATCACCGCCCTGCGGGTGTCCACGGCCCCCTCCTCGGCGGAGACCGTGTTGGCGAGGAAGAGCCCGGCGTCGCCGTTGCCCGTCGCGGTGTTGCCGCGGAACACACCGCGCAGGGACCGCTCCTGGGCGATGCCCCACTGGCCGTTCTTCTCCGACGTCACCTTCTCGACCCTGAGCCGGTCGGTCCCCGTCGCCCACAGACCGGACTTGGAGAAGCCGCGCAGCGTCAGGGAGCGGACGGTGACGTTCTTGACGGGGTCGGCCTCGGTGCCGGTCACGCAGACGCCGTTGCCCGCCTTCGCGCAGGCGCTGTCGGCGGCGGACTTGTCGGAGGCGGCGGAGGTCTCGGAAGTGGCGGAGGTTTCGGAGGTTTCGGAGGTTTCGGAGGCGGCGGGGACGAGGACGGTGGACCGGGCTCCGGAGCCCTGCAGGGTCACGCCCGACACGCCGACGTCGACGCTCTCGTGGTAGGTGCCGGGGGCGAGGAGGACGACGTCCCCCGGCTTCGCGGAGTTCATGGCTTTCTGGATGGACTCGCCCGGTTTCACGTGGTGCACCGTCGGGGCGGCGGCGGCCGGTGAAGCGGCCCCCAGGCCCGACGCGACGGCGGCCGCGGCACAGGCGAGACCCACAATCTGTCGTTTGGTCACAAGCCGAAGCTATGAGCGGGTGTTCCGCCCTGCCACCGCTGTTCCCCCAGGCGGGCGCCGCTCCCGGACCGACGGGAGACCCTACGCGTCCCGCCCGCGCAGCAGCAGGCCGCCGGCCAGGAGCGCGGCCGCGGCCCACGCGGCGAGTACGCCCAGCCCAGCCCACGGTCCTATGGGCAGCTCGCGCACCTGGACCGTGGCCTGGACCGCGAGTCCGGCCGGCATGGGCGCGATCTGCTGAAGGCGGCGCTGCCACTCCGGGTCGCCGACCACCTGGGTGACGACCGGGAAGAGATAGAGCAACCCGAGCACGATCCCGATGCCCGCCGCGGCCTCCCGCACCGCCGCCGCCACACCGAGGGCGATCAGGGCGACGAGGGCGAGGTAGAGGACCGAACCGACGGCCGCGCGCAGGGTCGGACCGTCGGCCAGGGACAGCGGCGGATAGCCGTGCGCCTCGGTGAATCCGCTGCCGGGCAGCAGGAAGCGACCGGCGAGGAGGGAGCCGAGGACGGCGGCCGTCCCGGCGGCGAGGACGACCGCCGTGAGGACCGTCGCCTTCGCGGACAGCAGGGTGAGACGGCCCGGCACCGCCGTGAGCGAGGTGCGGATCATCCCGGTGCCGTACTCCCCGCTGACGGCCAGCACCGCGAGGACGGCGACGACCGCCTGCCCGACGGTGACACCGGTCAGGGCGAGCCGGACCGCGTCCCGCCCGCACCCCGTGTCCGGGCACTTCACGGCCCGGGCGGTGCCGCAGCCGACCGCCACCGTCAGCGCGACGGCGAGGAGCAGCGTCCGGCCCGTGTCCCCGGCGGTCCGCAGCTTCGTCCACTCCGCGCGCAGGGCGCGCCCGAAGTTCCCGTGCCCGGCGCCCGTGCGCCGGGCCGTGCCCCGGAGACTCATACGTCCCTCCCGCGCAGCCGCACCGCGGCCAGTCCGAAGGCGAGCGCGGCGTACCCGCACAGCACGGCCAGGCCCGCCCAGGGCGCCAGCGGGTGGTAGCCGGTCGACGGCTCGTACACGCTGAGCACCTGCGCGTACCGCGGCAGGGTCTGCTGGACGGCGAAACCCGCGGCGGGTGTCACCCGCAGCAGCCACTCCGAGACGCCCGCGGGCAGGACACCGGAGGTGCCGAGGAGAAAGGGCAGCACGAGCGACGCCACGACCAGCGCGACCGCCGTGCCGGCCCGCCGCAGCAGGGCCCCGGCGCCGAGCGCGAGCACGGCGGCGGCCGCGCACAGCAGACCGGTGCCGACCACGACGCGCACCTCGGTCGCCGACGTGACGGGGAAGACGTGGAACCCCCTGCCGCGCGCGCTGCGCTCCCCGACGGGGACGGTGATCGCCGCGGCCACCACGCCGACGACGAGGGCCACGCCCCCGGCCACGAGCGCCTTGGCGCCGAGGACCCGGATCCGCCGAGGGGTCGCCGCCACGGTCGTGCGCATCAGACCGCGCCGGTACTCGCCGGTGACGAACACCGCGGCCACGGCGATCACCACGACGAGTCCGGCGAAGGTGCCGACCAGGAAGTTCTCGACCGAGAAACCGGGTCCCATGACGGGCCCGCCGACGACCGGTGCGATGTCACCGGCCCCGGTCACGGTGAACCCTCCGCCGCCGGTCCGCGTGAACCCGCCCCCGGTGGAGTTCGTATAGCTGCCGGAGGTGCCCGCGTCGCCGCCCACCTGCGTGCCGCGCCACGCCCCCGGGGACCAGCCCCCGGTGAGGCTGGGACGGCCGAAGACGCCGGTGGCCACGGCGGGGCTGAAGCCCGTGCCCGCCGCGGTGTCCTGCTTCGCCTGCGGCGACGTCACGAACAGCCCGGCGCGAACGGTGCGCGCGAGCCCCGGCAGCTTCGCCCGGCCGACCTCGGTCCAGTCGGATCCGCCGGTGGAGACGGAGACGGAGGCCGTGAGCGTGTCGCCGGAGCGGACCAGGCGCAGCCGGCGCGGGGACTTCTCGGTGACCCGGCCGGACGGACCGGCCGTGTCGTGCGTGTAGTCGTACTGCAGACGCACGCCGTGCCCGCCGGTGGCCATCAGCGCCGCGTACGGGGATCCATGGTCCAGGCTCTCCTTCACGACGATCCCGGCCTTCGCCCAGGGCTGGACACCCCGGGTCGTCCGGCCGGTCCCGGTGTCGGCCACCCCGGTCAGCGACCGCAGGGGAACGGTGAGGGTGCCGTCGCCGGTGAGCGTCCGGTGCACGAAGTAGAAGCTGTCGTTGACGGCCTCGCCGCCGGGCCCCGTCGGGTACGCGGCGGCGCCGGAGCCGCCGGGGGAGGGGGCGGCCGTGGCGAGCAGGCCGACCACGACCGTCGCCAGGAGCGCCCCCGCCATGGCGAGGACCCAGCCGCGTACCGTACGGAACTTCGTCCACTCGGCGTGCAGCGTCCTGAGGAACCCGCCCCGGTCGCCGCGACGCGTGGCCGGAGGACGGGGAGTGAGGGTGGTCGTCATCGCGCGGCCCCCTCCGCCGGGACGCCCCGGTACTCCACCGCGTCCCGGGTCAGTTCCATGTACGCCTCCTCCAGCGTCGCCCGGTGCGCGGAGACCTGGGAGAACGGCACCCCGTCCCGGGCGAGCAGCGCCACGACCTCCTCGTCGGGCAGACCCGTGACACCGAGGGTGTCGGGGCCGGCGGCGAGCACGGCGCCGCCCGCGCCGCTCAGGACCCCGGCGGCGCGGGACACCGCGGAGGTGCGCACGGTGACACGGTCCCCGGACGCGCGGGCGAGCAGCTCGGACACAGCGGTGTCCGCGACGACCCGGCCGCGGCCGATCACCACGAGATGGTCCGCGGTGCCTTCCAGTTCGCTCATCAGGTGACTGGAGACCAGGACCGTGCGCCCCTGCCGGGCCAGCGACGACAGGAATCCGCGCATCCACACGATGCCGTCGGGGTCCAGGCCGTTGAACGGCTCGTCCAGCATGACCGCCGGGGGATCGCCGAGCAGCGCCGCCGCGATCCCCAGCCGCTGGCGCATGCCCAGCGAGAAGCCGCCGGCCTTGCGCCGGGCGGCCGCGCCCAGACCGGCCTGTTCGACGACCTCGTCCACGCGCCGGGCCGGTACGCCCTGGGAGTGGGCCAGCCACAGCAGGTGGTTGCGGGCGGTGCGGCCCGGCTGCAGCGCGGCGGCGTCGAGCAGCGCCCCCAGGTGCCGCAGCGGACGGCGCAGGCTGCGGTACGGCACCCCGCCGACCAGGGCCGTGCCCTCGTCGGCGGCGTCGAGGCCCAGGATCACGCGCATGGTGGTGGACTTGCCCGCGCCGTTCGGGCCGACGAAACCGGTCACCCGTCCGGGCCGCACGGTGAACGTCATCCCGTCCAGGGCCGGTTGCGCCCCGAAGCGTTTGCGCAGACCGACGACCTCGATCGTCGCCTTCGTACTCTCGTCGCTCTCGTCACTCATGGCCCCACCGTGGGACGGAGCGGCTTACAGGGGCCGAACGGCCGCTGTCATCCCGCTGTTAGGCACCTGCGCATAGCCTGGCCCGGCACGTGTCCCGCCGGTGTCCCGGTACGGGGACCGACGGGGTGGCGGGAGAGGGAGCATGCGGATGACATCGGGTGTGCCCGGACGGCTCGCGGGTCTGACCGCTCGGCTCGGCCTGCGCCGCGGCACGGCCCGCACCCGCTTCACCGCCCTGTACGTGGCCCTGTTCCTGCTGTCCGGAACGGCCCTGCTCGCCCTCGCGGCCGTGGTCGCCTCCGGCGGATCGAGCTCCAGCCGGACGGCCCCCGGCGGCGGCACCGACCGGCCCGCCACGGCCGCACAGGCCCACGACCGCATCGAGGTGCTGGAACGGCAGTTGGCCCAGGCGCAGGACACCCGGTCCCGGCAGCTCGTGATCGGCTCCGCCATCGCCCTGGGCGTCATGGCGGTGGTCTCCGTCGGCCTCGGCTGGTTCGTCGCCGGCCGGGTGCTGCGCCCGCTGCGCGTCATGACCGCGGCCACCCGCCGGATCACCGCCGACAGCCTCCACGAACGCCTGGCCGTCGACGGCCCCGGCGACGAGGTGAAGGACCTCGCCGACACCATCGACGACCTCCTCGGCCGCCTGGAGGGCTCCTTCGACGCCCAGCGCCGCTTCGTCGCCAACGCCTCCCACGAGCTGCGCACCCCGCTCACCACGATGCGGGCCTCCCTGGACGTGGCCCTCGCCAAACCGGGTCCCGTACCGGAGACGACGGCCACGCTCGCCGCCCGGATGCGCACCGAACTCGACCGGACGGACCGGCTGCTGGAGAGCCTTCTCGTCCTGGCACGCACCCAGCACGGCGCGTTCACCGACGCGGCGCGCCTCGCCCTCGGCGACGTCGCGCGGGCCGCTCTGACCGGCCGGGCGGAGGACCTCGCGGCCAAGGGCCTGACCGTCCGCGAGAACCGGATCGACGACGCCGCGTGGGTGTGGGCCAGCCGGGCACTCCTGCACCGCGTGGCCGACAACGTGATCGACAACGCGATCACGCACAACGACCCGGGAGGCTGGATCAGCGTGGCGGTACGGGCCGACAGGGACGGCGACGGCGAAGGTGACGGCGCGGACACGGTGTCGCTCGTCGTCGAGTCGGGCGGCCCGGTCCTCGACCCGCTGCGGGTGGCGGACCTCGCGCAGCCCTTCCGCCGCCTCGGCGCCGACCGGACCGGCAGCGGCCCGGGCAGCGGCCTCGGCCTGTCCATCGTCGCGGCCGTCGCCCGTGCCCACCACGGCACCCTCGACCTGCACGCCCGCGCCGAGGGCGGACTGAGCGTCACGGTCACTCTTCCCCGTACGCACGGCGCGGAGACGGGGGCGGCGCGGTGAGGGTCCTGGTCGTCGAGGACGCCCGCGCCCTGGCCGAGGTCGTCGCCGAGGGGCTGCGCGACCAGGGCATGGCCGTGGACGTGGCCCACGACGGGCTCGACGCCGCGGCCAAGCTGGACGGCACCGCGTACGACGTGGTCGTGCTCGACCGCGACCTGCCGGGCATCCACGGCGACACCCTCTGCCAGATGATCACCGAGCGGGACGACCGCGTGATGGTCCTGATGCTGACCGCCGCCGACACGCCCGGCGACCGCGTCAGCGGCCTGACCCTGGGCGCCGACGACTACCTGGCCAAGCCCTTCCACTTTCCCGAACTCGTCCTGCGCGTCCGCGCCCTGGCCCGCCGCCGCCCCGCCGCCAGGCCGCGCACCCTGAGCGCGGCGGGCGTCGCACTCGATCCGGTTCGCCGCACGGCCGACCGCGACGGTCACCGACTCGACCTCTCCGTCAAGGAGTTCGCGGTCCTCGAGGCGCTCCTGACCGCGAGCCCCGCCTTCCTCAGCGCGGAGAACCTCCTCGAACAGGTCTGGGACGAGCACGCCGACCCCTTCACCAACACGGTCGCGGTCACGGTCAGCCGCCTGCGCCGCAAACTCGGCGCACCTCCCGTCATCACCACACAGCCCGGCGTGGGCTACCGGATCGCCGATCCGGAGCGGGGCGAGGGCCGCCAGATCCACCCCGGCGACGGGTCGGGTCGCGGCGGATGAGAGGGTCGGGCGAGTGAGTGAGACACCGAAGAGCACGCTGCAATACCGCTTCGACGGACCGGAGGACGCCCCGGTCCTGATCCTGGGTCCCTCACTGGGCACCACCTGGCACATGTGGGACCGCCAGATCCCCGAGCTGGTCAAGCAGTGGCGGGTGTTCCGCTTCGACCTTCCCGGACACGGCGGCGCCCCCGCGTACCCCGTCGACTCCGTCGGGGACCTCGCCGCCCGGCTGCTCGCCACGCTCGACGAGGTCGGCGTGCAGCGCTTCGGCTACGCGGGCTGTTCGCTGGGCGGCGCGATCGGCGCCGAACTGGCCCTGCGGAACCCGCAGCGCGTCGCGTCCCTCGCCCTGATCGCGGCCTCGCCCCGCTTCGGCACCGCCGACGAGTTCCGCCAGCGCGGCGTCATCGTGCGCAGCAACGGCCTGGACCCCATCGCCCGTACGTCGCCCGAGCGCTGGTTCACCTCCGGCTTCGCGGCCGCCCAGCCCGCCATCACGGACTGGGCCGTGCAGATGGTCCGGACGACCGACCCGGGCTGCTACATCGCCGCGTGCGAGGCCCTCGCCGCGTTCGACATCCGCGCCGAGCTCGGCGCCATCGGTGTCCCCACGCTCGTCCTCGTCGGCTCGGAGGACCAGGTGACGGGGCCGGCCGAGGCCCGCACCCTCGTCGCCGGGATACCGGACGCCCGCCTCGCCGTCGTGCCCGGCGCCTCGCACCTGGCCCCGGTGGAGCAGCCCGCCGCCGTCACCGATCTCCTGGTCCGGCACTTCTCCACGGCCTGGCAGCCCGCCCAGGACACGGGCCAGCACGCCATCCCCGCGCCGCCCGTCAAGCCGGTCCTGGCCCCGCCCGCGCCGACCGGGCCCGTCGCCGAGATCGCCCCGGCCGCGCAGCAGCCCGAGGCGGCCGTCCGGCCCGACCCGCACGACACGGGCCTCAAGGTGCGCCGCGAGGTGCTCGGCGACGCGCACGTCGACGGCGCGCTGGCCGAGGCGGACGACTTCTCCGGCGAGTTCCAGGAGTTCATGACGCGCTACGCGTGGGGCGAGATCTGGTCCCGCCCGGGACTCGACCGCCGGATGCGCTCCTCGGTGACGCTGACGGCCCTCGTCGCGGGCGGCCACCTCGACGAGCTGGCCTTCCACACCCGCGCCGCCCTGCGCAACGGCCTGACCGCCGACGAGATCAAGGAGATCCTGATGCAGACGGCCGTCTACTGCGGCGTGCCCGCGGCGAACTCCGCGTTCAAGGTCGCCCAGCGTGTCATCCGCGAGGAGACCACACCGCAGGAATGACCGAGCAGGATGGGACCATGACGCTCACCTTCCAGAAGCTGTCCCACGCCTGCGTCCGCCTCGAGAAGGACGGACAGGTCCTCGTCGTCGACCCGGGCGGGTTCTCCGAGCAGGACGCGGCGGTCGGCGCCGACGCGATCCTCGTGACCCACGAGCACCCGGACCACTTCGACGAGGCCCGGCTGCGCGCCGGGCTGGAGGCCCGCCCCGGCGCGGAGATCTGGACCCTGCGCTCCGTCGCGGACCGGCTCTCCGCCGCCTTCCCCGGCCGCGTCCACACCGTCGGACACGGCGACACGTTCACCGCCGCCGGCTTCGACGTCCAGGTCCACGGCGAACTGCACGCCGTGATCCACCCGGACATCCCGCGCATCACGAACGTCGGCTACCTCCTCGACGGCGGCACGGTCTTCCACCCCGGCGACGCGCTCACCGTCCCCGACCGGCCCGTCGAGACGCTGATGCTCCCGGTCATGGCGCCCTGGAACAAGATCTCCGAAGTGATCGACTACGTACGCGAGGTGAAGCCGAGCCGCGCCTACGACATCCACGACGCGCTCCTGACCGACCTGGCGCGCCCGATCTACGACAACCAGATCGGCGCGCTCGGCGGCACCCGGCATCTGCGCCTGACGCCGGGCGACACCGTCCGGCTGTGACCCGGCGTCAGCGCGCGAGCAGCTCCAGCACCTCGTCCGTCGTGACCGGCTCCGCGATGCGCGGGTAGATCTTGCCGAAGGTGTGGGCGTGGGACGCGGCGTCGGTGTCGGTCGTCGCGTCCTCGACCAGCAGCAGGTGGTAGCTCAGCTCGAAGGCCGAGCGCGCGGTGGACTCCACGCCGATCGACGTCGAGATGCCGCCGAGCACCAACTGCGTCACCCCGCGCCGGCGCAGCTGCAGATCCAGCTCCGTACCGGTGAAGGCGCCCCAGTGCCGCTTGGTGATCACGATGTCGTCGCCGAGCGGGCCCAGCTCGTCGGGGAACGCGGCGAACTCCGCGGGCGGGGCCTGGGTGAGGCCCGGCGTCGCGGCCCGGCTCACCGGCAGGTCGCCGCCGTCCGGTGACCAGGCGACCCGCACCCGGACGACCGGCAGGCCCCGGGCACGGAACGCGTCGGCGAGCCGCGCCGCGTTCTTGAGCACCGTGTCCGCGGCGTGCGGGGCGGTCGGCAGGCCGAGAATGCCCTGCTGGAGGTCGATGAGGACGAGGGCGGGGCGCTCGTCCAGGGTCGCGGCGGGGAGGCTGCTGTCACTCATATTTCGACAGGCTACCTGTCGAAAAGGCCGTTGTCGTACCCGCCCGGTAGGTTGTGGGACATGCGCATCGCTACCTGGAACGTGAACTCGATCACCGCCCGCCTGCCCCGGCTCCTCGCCTGGCTCGAGAGCAGCGGCACGGACGTGCTGTGCATCCAGGAGACCAAGTGCTCGGCCGAGCAGTTCCCGGCGGAGGAGCTGCGCGAGCTCGGCTACGAGTCGGCGGTCAACGCGAACGGGAGGTGGAACGGGGTGGCGCTGCTCTCCCGTGTCGGCCTCGAGGATGTCGTCAAGGGCGTGCCCGGCGACCCCGGCTACGACGGGGCCGAGGAGCCCCGCGCCGTCTCCGCGACCTGCGGCCCGGTCCGCGTCTGGTCGGTCTACGTGCCGAACGGGCGGGAGGTCGACCACCCGCACTACGCGTACAAGCTCCAGTGGTTCGAGGCGCTGAAGGCGGCCGTGGCCGGCGACGCGCAGGGCGCCCGCCCGTTCGCGGTGATGGGGGACTACAACGTGGCGCCGACCGACGACGACGTCTGGGACATCTCCGTCTTCGAGGGCGCGACGCATGTGACGCCGGCCGAGCGGGCCGCGCTCGCGTCGCTGCGGGAGGCGGGGCTCAGCGACGTCGTGCCGCGCCCCCTGAAGTACGACCACCCCTTCACCTACTGGGACTACCGCCAGCTCGGCTTCCCCAAGAACCGCGGCATGCGGATCGACCTCGTCTACGGGAACGCCCCGTTCGCGAAGGCCGTCTCCGACGCCTACGTCGACCGCGACGAACGCAAGGGCAAGGGGGCGTCGGACCACGCCCCCGTGGTGGTCGACCTCGACGTGTAGCGCCCCTGAGATGCCACCCGAAGGGTGTGCATCTCAGGGGCGCGGGGAACTGCGCGAGAAGCCCCACCGGCCGGCACCCGCCGACGAACCGGCGAAGCTACGGCGCGAGAAGGCCCAGGTCGACCGAAGAGGCCAGCGCAGCGAGCCCCGCATCGCCGGGATGCAGATGATCCCCGCTGTCGAACTCGGCCCGCATCCGGGCGGGCCGCCCCGGATCCCGCAGCACCGCGTCGAAGTCCAGCACCGCGTCGAACCCCGAATCGGGCCCGCGCAGGAACCGGTTCACCTCGACCCGCCCCGCGTCGGCGGCAGCCGTGCACAGCGCCTCCCCCTCGCAGGGCGTGATCGTCGCCCCGACCACCCGCAACCCCCGCGCCCGCGCCAGCGCGGCGACCTTGCGCAGCCCCGCCACGACCTGGTCGGCACTCGCGCCCCACCGCAGGTCGTTGATCCCCTGGAAGACCACGACGGTCCGCGCCGAGGTCTGGGCGAACACGTCCCGGTCGATCCGGTGCAGCGCGCTCACCCCGCCCGTGTCCACGGACACCCCGTCGCCCGGGTACCGGTCCCCGACGACCTTGTTCGCCGAGATCCCCTGGTTCAGCACCCCGTAGCGCGGCACCTCCGACTGCCCGAGCAGCCGCCGGGAGAGTACGTTCGGCCACCGCCGGTTCGCGTCCTGGGTCGACTTCACCCCGTCCGTGATCGAGTCCCCGAGCAGCACCACGGACCCGGGCCCGCCGCCCACGTCGACCCCGGTGAGCAGCGGCCAGTAGGTGATCGTCGAGGTGAAGGCCGTACCGGCCGCCTCCGTCGCGTGGTCCCCGGGCTCGCTCACGTAGGACCGCTGGAGCGCCTGGCTGTGCACGGGCGCGCTGAGCACCGGGTCGGGCAGGTGGAAGCTGACGAGGAGGTCGGAGTCCGCCGGCACGTCGAAGTCGACCGGGTCGCTGAACGCCTGGGCGCCGGCGGGAAGTTGGGTCCCCGGGGCGCCGCGGAAGGTGAGCGGGACGGGCGCCCCGCGTGTCGCCGCCCCGGCCTCCCGTACGGCCACCGACGCGCTCCCGATCCGTACGGGCGTCGACGCGAAGGTGTTGTCGAGCCGGATCCGGACCCGGGGGCCGCCCGTGCTCGTGTGCACGACGAGCCGCACCGTGCGGTCCGCCCACGGGCCGACCGTCGTGTACCCGGCGGTCGACGCCGCCCAGGTGCCCGTCCAGCCGTGTGTCGCCCGGCGCACGGAGACGTCGAAGACGTGCAGCGCGCGGCCGGTCTCGTCCGGCGCCCCGGGCAGGTCGACGGAGCTGATCGCCCGGTCCGCGCGGACCGGCACGGTGACCACGTACAGCCGGGGCCGGTCGGGGACCTGCCCCTGCGGGGTGTTGCGGTGCGGGAGCGCGACGGACTTCGTGGCGAGCGGGCCGGTGCGCCAGTCCGGGGCGGTGAGCGTGTACCGGGAGCGGGAGCCGTCCGTGTAGCGGACCGTGCCCGTGCCGCTCGCGTCGCCGCCGGTCCCGGCGACGAGGAAGGCGAGCGCGTTCCCGGCGCCCCGCAGCCGGACGCGCTGGCCGTCCGCCCGGACGTTGTCGGGGCCGTCGCCCGCCGTGCGCGGCCAGTGGAGTTCGGCGCCCTGGACGCCGAGGCGGCGCCCGGGGGTCCAGCCCGCCGCCGCCAGGTCCTGGGCGGACAGCGAGCCGCCCGCGCCGTCGAAGTCGGCCTCGGCGGGCGTGTCGTCGTCGCTGACCGCCCGATTGTCGAAGAGCCGCTCCAGGGGGAGCGGCTCGGGTCTGTGCGGGGCGGCGGCCTCGGCGGTCGTCGCGGGGGCGAGGCCCGCGCAGACCGCCAGTAGGACAGCTGTTCCCCAGGTGCGTCGGCGCACGGCCGGCTCCCTCCGTGGTGCGGCTGGCGTGACAGGTGTGCCATGAACGTAGGAAGGGGGCAGGGACGCGTCAATGAGGCGCGGAGGAAGCCGCCGTGAACGCACCGCGAACAGCGGGTCCGCGCGCCCTGTGGTGCCGGGGCCAGGGGGAATGCGAGGCTGGACGGTATGAAGATCCCGTTCGTGGACAATTGGCGCAAGAAGCATGAGCCCGTCCTCGCCGTCGCGACGGCCGCGCCCGACGGCGGCGGGGCGGGGTCCGGTGGCACGGGCGGCGTCGACGGACTCGCCGAACTGCTCTCGGAGTGCGAGCTGTTGCGCTCGCAGGCAGCCGGTGCGGGCATCGAACTCGACGACTCCGTACGGTCCTTGGAGAAGCTCGACCAGCTCGTGCCGCGCTGGCGCGAGGACCCCGAGGTGCTGCCCTGGCTCGGCAACGACGCGGGCCTGTACCTCGGTACGGTCCTGGTGCGTCATGTACCCGGCGCCGCCTGGCTGATCCGGCCGGACGGCCAGCCCGTCGTGCTCCTGGAGTCGGGCCGCGAGATCGAGGTCGTCGAGGCGGGGCAGGAGTGGGCGGAGAGCGGCGCCCCGGAACTCTCCCAGTTCTACGCGGAGGCCGCCGAGTCCTGAGGCGCAAGGCCCTGAACCGCAAATACGGTTAATGCCCATACGTGCGTGTCGTCGGTTAAGTCCCCTATCTGCATGGATAGTTTGCGCAAACCGAGACAGCTGAGAGTGGGCAGGACTGCCATGGCCGTCGATCCTTTGATCGAGCTGCGTGACGTGAACAAGTACTACGGGGAGCTGCATGTCCTCCAGGACATCGACCTCACCGTCGGCAAGGGGGAGGTGGTCGTGGTCATCGGCCCCTCGGGGTCCGGCAAGTCGACGCTCTGCAGGACGATCAACCGGCTGGAGACGATCCAGTCGGGCACCATCAAGCTCGACGGCAAGCCGCTGCCCGAGGAGGGCAAGGCGCTCGCGCAACTGCGCGCCGAGGTCGGGATGGTCTTCCAGTCCTTCAATCTGTTCGCGCACAAGACCGTCCTCCAGAACGTCTCGCTGGCCCAGGTGAAGGTCAGGAAGCGCAAGAAGGAGGAGTCCGACCACCGCTCCCGCGAACTCCTCGACCGGGTCGGGCTCGCGGCCCACGCCGACAAGTTCCCCGCTCAGCTCTCCGGCGGCCAGCAGCAGCGCGTGGCCATCGCCCGCGCCCTCGCCATGGACCCCAAGGCCCTGCTCTTCGACGAGCCGACCTCGGCCCTCGACCCCGAGATGATCAACGAGGTCCTCGAGGTCATGCAGCAGCTGGCCCGCGACGGCATGACCATGGTCGTCGTCACCCACGAGATGGGCTTCGCGCGCACCGCCGCCGACCGCGTCGTGTTCATGGCCGACGGGAAGATCGTCGAGGACCGCGCCCCCGAGGACTTCTTCACGCATCCCGAGAGCGAGCGCGCCCGCGACTTCCTCTCCAAGATCCTCAAGCACTGACCGGGGGAGTGCAGCACCTCATGATCGTAAAGTCGCTCAGGCTGCTCACCGCCCTCGCGGTGGCCGCCCTGGCCGCCACCGCCTGCGGCAAGGAGGGCACGCCGCCCGTCAAGGGCCCCTCGGCCGCCGAACTCCCCACCTACCAGGTGGCGCAGGGCTTCTCGCTGCCCGACTCCAAGACCTGGAAGAAGGCGAACAAGCGGGGCCACTTCGTCGTCGGCGCCAAGGAGGACCAGCCCTACCTCGGCGAGAAGAACCCCGCCAACGGCGTCTACTCCGGCTTCGACATCGAGATCGCCAAGATGATCTCCGCCTCGCTCGGGATGGACCCGAAGAAGATCTCCTTCAAGACGATCGCCTCCGCCAACCGCGAGACGGCCCTGCAGAACGGCCAGATCGACTACTACGTCGGCACGTACACCATCAACGACAACCGCAAGAAGCTCGTCGGCTTCGGCGGCCCGTACTACATGGCCGGCCAGAGCCTGCTCGTACGGACCGACGAGGACGACATCCACGGCCCCCAGGACCTCGACGGCAAACGCGTCTGCTCGGCCGCCGGATCGACCCCGTACCAGCGCATCCAGGCCGACTACCCCAAGGCCGAACTCGTCGCCTACGACACCTACTCGGTCTGCGTCGACAACCTGCTGACCTACCAGGTCGACGCCGTGACCACCGACGACGCGATCCTGCTCGGCTACGCGGCCAAGGTGCCCGACGAACTGAAGCTGGTCGGCAAGCCGTTCTCGAAGGAGCCGTACGGCATCGGCGTGCCCCGGTCCGACAACGCGCTGCGGTTCGCCGTCGACACCGCGCTCGCGCAGCGCGAGAAGGACGGCGACTGGAAGAAGGCGTACGACGCGACGCTCGGCCTGTCCGGCGTGCCCGCACCGAAACCGCCCGCCATCGACCGCTATCCGGCGAGCTGAGGACCCGCACCGTGAACGTACTGACCGAAAATTTCTCGACCTACTGGAAGGGCTTCCTCGGTACGGTCGAGCTCACCGTCTACGCCTCGATCCTCGCCCTCGTGCTGGGCTTCCTCATGGCGTCGTTCCGCGTCGCGCCCGTCGGCTCCTTCCGCGCCTTCGGCACCGCCTGGGTCACCGTCCTGCGCAACACCCCGCTGACCCTGCTGTTCTTCGCCGTCCTGCTCGGCCTGCCGCGCTTCGGGCTCGTGCTGCCCTTCACCGTCTTCGCGGTGCTCGCGCTCGGCTGCTACACCTCCGCGTTCATCTGCGAGGCGCTGCGCTCCGGCATCAACACCGTGCACAAGGGCCAGGGCGAGGCCGCCCGCAGCCTCGGCATGTCCTTCGGCCAGACCCTGACCCTGGTGATCCTGCCGCAGGCGTTCCGCTCGGTGATCGCGCCCGTCGGCTCCAACCTCATCGCCCTCGCCAAGAACTCGGCGATCGCCGGCGCCTTCAGCGTCACCGAACTGCTCGGCACCTACAAGACGCTCAGCGAGCTCGGCTTCAACATCATCTGGACCTTCGTCTGGATCGCGGTCGGCTACCTCATCATCACGCTCGCCATCAGCGCGGTGTTCAACCTCATGGAAAAGCGCTGGGGAGTCGCCCGATGAAAGCCCTCGACCACGGCGCCACCGCCCTCTACGACATCCCCGGCCCCAACACCGAGCGCCGGCACAAGCTGTACGGGCTCATCTCCACCGTGATCCTTCTCGCACTCGTCGGCTGGATCCTCTACCTGCTCTTCGACACCGACCAGTTCACCAGCACCAAATGGACGCCCTTCGAGTACAAGGGCATCCAGGAACTGCTGCTGCGCGGCCTCGGCAACACGCTCAAGGCCTTCGCCATCGCGGCCGCCCTCTCCCTGGCACTCGGCACGATCCTCGCCGTGGGCCGCCTCTCCGACCACCGGCCCGTGCGCTGGCTCGCCACCCTGTTCGTCGAGTTCTTCCGCGCGATGCCGGTCCTCGTGATGATCTTCTTCATCTACGTGGCCCTCAAGGTCGAGCCGCTGCCCGCGCTCGTCGCCGGACTGACCCTCTACAACGGCTCGGTGCTCGCCGAGGTCTTCCGCTCCGGCATCAACGCGGTCGAACGCGGCCAGCGCGAGGCCGCGTTCGCGCTCGGCATGCGCAAGACGCAGGTGATGGCGCAGGTCCTGGTGCCGCAAGCGGTGCGGGCCATGCTGCCCGCCATCATCAGCCAGCTGGTCGTCGCCCTGAAGGACACCTCGCTGGGGTATCTGATCACCTATGAGGAGTTTCTCCACGCCGGGAAGCTCATCGCGTCGAACCTCGACTACGATTTGCCCTTCATCCCCGTGGTGATGGTGATCTCGCCGATCTACATCGGGATGTGCATGTTGCTGTCGTGGTTCGCCCAGTGGGTGGCCAAGCGTCAGCGGCGCAATCCCAAGACCGAGGCCGCGGAGGTCGCCCCGGCCGAACCAGGGACGCTGCTGCCCGGAGTGCAGTAGCCACAGAGCGTCGGCCGTCCACGCCCGGCCGCAGTCGGAGATCACTCCTCGCGAGGAGAAGGTCAGCTGCGTGCGGGACGGACGGGCCGCCTGCTTGCCGAGGCCGAGCGGGCCCCTGCCGCATTCGTACGCGGCCGGGGTACCGCTCTTCCTTGGTCGAGGCCCCCTACTTGGCGCGGTGGGAGTTGCGCGGGGTCGCGGAGGCCGGCAGCGGCTGCTGGGCCGCGCGCGTCACGTCGGAGACCAGCTCGACGACGTCCGGGCCGTACGCCCCCGAGTTCACGACCTTCAGCAGCAGCACGAACGAGGCGTTGCCGTGCTTGCGCGCGAGCCGCTCGTGATGCCGGGCCAGATACCGGGTCGCCGCCTGATTGGTGATCGGCAGCTGCCCGCAGAACAGGAACACCGGCCGCGCCTCCCGCGACTCACCGGCCGTCAGCCGCGCCAGGATCACGTACTCCGTCCGGCCCGGCTCGACCCGGTAGCGCTCGGAGCCGACCTGGAACGCACCGCGGTCCGGACCCGGCTCGGGGTCCGTGTTGACCCGGATCCCCGGCAGCAGGCTCACCATGTGCGCCGCCATCCGCCGGTTGGACGCCGGCCCGCCGACACAGAACTCGGTGCGCTCGCCGAAGCCCTGCTGGGCCGTGTCGTGCGCGACGACCTGGGCGTGCGCCCCGCAGTCCTTGACGATCGCCGCCAGTTCGAGCAGCGCGAACACGTCGTGCCGTTTGACGGCCAGCTCGGGGCCGCCCGCGTCGCGGTTCACCACGAGCAGCGACTCCGCGTTGTCGGGCAGCCCGAAGAAGGCCTGCTTGCGGCGGAGCTTCCGTTTCCACAGATAGGTGCGGGCGAGCCAGCCCAGCGAGGCGCTGATGCCCGCTGCGATCAGGCCGAGGACGATGTTGCGCACGTCTTCAGTCATGGGGGCGCACTCTAGCCAACCGGCGTACCGGTGTTCGAGGGGGTCCTGACGGTGCGGTGAAGGCAAGTTACGCTGCGCGGACGGTTGTTGACTGGAGGTACTGATGAGACGTTCAGTTGCACGGAATCTGTCCCTCTGTGCCCTTGCGGTGAGCATGGTGGCGGTCGGGGCGGCCGCGCCCCCTTCGTCCGCTTCCGGCGGCTCCCCGGGGGCGCCGCAGAAGGTTCCGGTAGCCGTCGGGCACGGCGGCGCCGTGGCCAGTGTCGACGCCGACGCCTCCGCGGCCGGCATCGAGGTCCTCAGGAACGGGGGCAACGCGGTGGACGCCGCCGTCGCCACCGCCGCCGCGCTCGGCGTCACCGAGCCCTACTCCGCCGGTGTCGGCGGAGGCGGCTACTTCGTCTACTACGACGCGAAGACCCGGCAGGTGCACTCGATCGACGGCCGCGAGACCGCGCCGCTGAGCGCCGGCTCCGACCTGTTCCTGGAGAACGGCAAACCGCTCGCCTTCGCGGACGCCGTCAGCAGCGGCCTGAGCGTCGGCACCCCCGGCACGCCGGCGACCTGGGCCTCCGCCCTCGACGCCTGGGGCAGCAAGGGCCTCGGCACCGTCCTGAGGCCCGCCGAGCGCCTCGCCCGGGACGGCTTCACCGTCGACGACACCTTCCGCTCCCAGACCGCGTCGAACGAGGCCCGCTTCCGGAACTTCCCGGACACCGCCCGGCTCTTCCTGCCCGGCGGACAGCTCCCCGTCGTCGGCTCGACCTTCCGCAACCCCGACCTCGCCCGCACCTACGCGCAGCTCGCCCGCGAGGGCGTCGGCGCGGTCTACCACGGCGACATCGGCGCCGACGTCGTCAAGACGGTGAACGCGCCGCCCGTCGACCCGGCCTCCGGCTGGAACGCCCGCCCCGGCGAGCTGTCCGCCAAGGACCTGGACGCCTACGCCGCCAAGTTCCAGACCCCGACCAGGACCTCGTACCGGGGCCTCGGCGTCTACTCCATCGCACCGTCCTCCTCCGGCGGCACCACCGTCGCCGAGGCGCTCAACATCCTGGAGCGCACCGACCTCTCCAAGGCCTCCCAGGCCCGCTACCTGCACCGCTTCATCGAGGCCGGCCGCGTGGCGTTCGCCGACCGGGGCCGCTGGGTCGGCGACCCGACCGCCGAGGACGTGCCCACGAGGCAGCTGCTCTCCCAGCGCTTCGCCGACGCGCGCGGCTGCCTGATCAAGGACGACGCGGTGCTCACCAGCCCGCTCGCCCCCGGCGACCCCCGCCACCCGGGGACCTGCGGCAAGAGCGGCGACCAGGCCGCGCCGACGACGTACGAGGGCGAGAACACCACGCACCTCACGGTCGCCGACAAGTGGGGCAACGTCGTCGCGTACACCCTCACCATCGAGTCCACCGGCGGCAGCGGCATCACCGTGCCCGGCCGCGGCTTCCTGCTCAACAACGAGCTGACCGACTTCTCCTTCGCCCCGGCCAACCCGGCCGTCCACGACCCGAACCTGCCCGGCCCCGGCAAGCGGCCGCGCTCGTCCATCGCGCCGACCATCGTCCTCGACCGGGCGAACAAGCCGGTCGTCGCCGTCGGTTCGCCCGGCGGCGCCACCATCATCACCACCGTGCTGCAGACCCTGACCGGCTTCCTCGACCGGGGCCTGCCGCTCGTCGACGCCATCGCGGCCCCGCGCGCCAGCCAGCGCAACGCCGCGCAGACCGAGCTCGAACCCGGCCTCTACGACAGCCCGCTGCGCACGGAACTGGAGGCGATCGGGCACTCCTTCAAACTCAACCCCGAGATCGGCGCCGCGACCGGCGTCCAGCGGCTGCCCGACGGGCGGTGGCTCGCCGCCGCCGAGAAGGTACGGCGCGGCGGCGGCTCGGCGATGGTCGTCGAACCCGGCCACTGACACCCTGACCAGCCGGGGATCGGCCCACGGGATGCATCCCGCGGGCCGATGTCCGCGCCCGGCGGCGCTCGTACGCTCATCGGCATGAGCGAGACAACCGGATCCCGGGGGACAGCCGCCTGGTGCGGACTGGCCCTCTACCCGTTCGTGCTGACCCTGCCGCTGTTCGCCTCACCGGACACGGTGCCGCTGCTGCGCGCCCTGGGCGTCGCCCTCGCCGCCGTGCTCCTGGTGGGTGTGGCCCGGCGGACGCCGCTGCTCGCGCTGGTCGTCGTCCTGCTCGGCACGCTCGTGGCGACCGCGGTGCAGCCCAGCGGCAGCCCGTACCATCCCACCGGGCCACTGGGTCCGGCCGGTCCGGTCGACCCCGTCGGCGGGTACGACGGGGGCCGGTCCGTGACGCTGCTCGCCTTCGTCGTGGCCGACATCCTGCTCGGCCTCCTCGTCGCCCGCCGGCCCACGCGCCAATGGGTCACCGGTGTCGTGCTCAGCGTCCTCGCGCAGGCCGGCGGCATCGCCGTGTTCGCACGCGGCGAGAACCTCGCGGCGCTCGCCACCATCGCGCTGCTCGCCCTGCTGGTCTCCTGCATGATCGGCCTGTTCGTCCGCGAGCGCGCCGAACACGCCTCCGCGCTGCGCCGCCGCGCCGTCACCGAGGCCGTGACCGCCGAACGGCTCCGGATCGCACGGGAGTTGCACGACATGGTCTCCCACGGCATCGGCGTCATCACGATCCAGTCCGGGGTCGCCGCCCGCGTCGTCGAGACCCGCCCGGCCGAGGCCCGCGTCGCGCTGGAAGCCATCGAACAGACCAGCCGCGAGACCCTGCGCGGCCTGCGCCGCACCCTCGTCGCCCTGCGCCGGGCCGAACCGGACGGCGACGCGCCGCTCACCCCCGGCGCCGGCCTCGCCGAACTCGACGTGCTGATCGCGCAGACCGCCGACGCCGGCGTCCGCGTCGACCTGTCCCGCACCGGCACCGAGCGCCCCCTGCCGCCCGACGTGGACCGCTCCGCCTACCGCATCGTCCAGGAGGCCCTCGCCAACGTCGTCCGGCACGCGGACGTCGCCGCCTGCCGGGTGGGTGTCGCGTACGAGGACGCCGAACTGTTCCTGGAGATCGTGGACGCGGGGCGGGGAGCCGGGGCACGATCGTCGGGCACGGGGTTCGGGATCACGGGGATGGAGGAGCGGGTGCGCCTGCTGCACGGGGAGTTCGGCGCGGGGCCGCGGCCGGAGGGCGGCTTCCGGGTGACGGCGCGGATACCGCTGCCCGAGGAGGCGGTCGCGTGACGGCGCGGGTCCGGGTGCTGCTCGTCGACGACCAGCCGCTCGTCCGCTCCGGGCTGCGCACCCTCATCGGCGACACGGACGACCTGGAGGTCGTCGGCGAGGCGGGGGACGGGGCCGAAGCCGTCGCGCAGACGGCGCGGCTCACGCCCGACGTCGTCGTCATGGACATCCGGATGCCCGGCGTCGACGGCATCGAGGCGACCCGGCGCATCGTCGACTCCGGGCAGGGCGCGCGCGTCCTCGTCCTGACCACGTTCGACGAGAACGACTACGTGTACGGGGCGCTGCGGGCCGGCGCCGCCGGGTTCGCAGTCAAGGACATGCCGCTGGACGACCTGCTCGCGGCGATCCGGATCGTCGCCGCGGGGGACGCGCTCATCGCGCCCGGGGTCACCCGGCGTCTCATCGCCGACTTCGTGCAGCGCGGGGGGCCGGTCGCGGCGCGGTCGCAGCGGCCCGTGGAGGGCATCACGGAGCGCGAGCGCGAGGTCCTGACCCTGGTCGGGCTCGGCCGCTCCAACCAGGAGATCGCCGAGGAGCTCTTCATCAGCGTCGCCACCACCAAGTCCCACGTGGCCCGCCTCTTCACGAAGCTCGCCGCGCGCGACCGGGTCCAACTGGTCATCACAGCATACGAGTTGGGCCTGGTCGCCCCGAGTCGCTGACCGGCTCCGAGCATCGGCGCGGCGCCCCGCCTCGGGCCTGGTCGCGCCGTTCCCCTCCCTGGCCCGTCCGGGGCCCGGGGCGCGGCCTCGTACACCCGGCGGACGTACGCCCCTCGGTGTGTCGCCCCGCAGGTCCGTCACCCGCACCCCGGAGACCGGAACGCTCCTTGGCGACACCCCCACGCCAAGGAGGTCACCGGTGGACCCCAGACCCGTCCTGCGCACCGGAGCCGTAACCGTCCTGCTCGCGGCGGCCGCGGCCTGCGCCGCCCCCGACCCGGGCCCCGAGAACGTCCCGAAGGTCACCGGCGCCGCCGGAACCCGGCCCGTGATCACGATCCCGGACCGGCCCGCCCCGGCGGCCGCCCGCCTGAAGGTGCTCCGCGCCGGTACGGGCCCGGCGGTGAAGAAGGGGCAGGTCGCCGTCACCGACGTCGAGATGCGCAGCTGGGAGGGGAAGAAGGAGCTGCTCAGCTCGTGGGGCCTGGCCCAGCCGACGACCGTCTCGCCCGTCGGCGAACGGTCCTGGGCCGAGGCGCTCGTGGGCCGCAGGGGCGGCAGCCGCGTCCTGATGATCGCTCCGGCGGCGCGCGCCGCCGGACCGAGGAGCGCCGCGGCGGCCAGGATCGCCCCGGACGACCACATGGTCCTGGTGTTCGACCTGATCGGCGGCTACGACCGCGACCAGCGGGTGCCGGTGCCGCACGGCAGCGGCGGGATGCCGGGCGCCGGGGGCGCCCGCGAGGCGAAGGCCGTCGTCGACTTCCCCGCGGGCGGGATGCCGAAGGTGGTCAGCTGGGGCGCGGGCCCGCCGGTGAAACTGCACGTGCGCACCCTCAGCGAGGGCCGCGGCCCGGTGCTCCAGGACCGCGACGTGGCGGTGCTGCAGTACGCGGGCTGGTCCTGGGGCGAGGACCGCCCGTTCCGCTCGACGTACGGGGACAGCGGCCCGAGCGGGATGGTGCTCGCCCGGCCCGCGCTGCTGCCCGGGATGTACGAGGCGCTGAAGGGGATCCGGGTCGGCAGCCGGCTGCAACTGGCGGTGCCCGCCCGCTACCGCCCCGACTTCCACCGCACCCCCGGCGGCCTCGAACAGCCGCCCGGGGTCCCGGTGCTCTACGTCGTGGACGTGCTCGACCGGCAGGACCGCTGACGCCCGGAGCGGCAAGCGGCTCAGAGCGCGGTCAGGATGCGCGGCCCCGCGTCGGTGATCGCCACGGTGTGCTCGGCGTGCGCGGCCCGGGAGCCGTCGTTCGTGCGCAGCGTCCAGCCGTCGGGGTCCGCGTGGTAGTCGTCCGTGCCGCCCGCGATCACCATCGGCTCGATGGCCAGGGCCATGCCCGCCCGCAGCCGCATGCCGCGCCCGGGCCGCCCCTCGTTCGGCACCCCCGGGTCCTCGTGCATGCGGCGCCCGATGCCGTGTCCGCCGAAGCCGTCCGGGACGCCGAACCCGGCGGTGCGGCAGACGGTGCCGATGGCGTGCGCGATGTCGCCGATCCGGTTCCCGACGACGGCCGCCGCGATGCCGGCGGCCAGGGCCCGCTCGGCGGTCTCGATCAGCCGGGTGTCCTCGGGCCGGGCGGTCCCCACGGTGAAGCTGATCGCCGAGTCGCCGACCCAGCCGCCCAGTTCGGCCCCGAAGTCGACCGAGACGAGATCGCCGTCGCGCAGCCGGGTGCCGTTCGGGACGCCGTGCACGATCGCGTCGTTGACGGAGACGCACAGGACGGCGGGGAAGGGGGTCGGGGCGAACGGCGGGCGGTACCCGAGGAAGGGGGAGGACGCGCCGGCGTCGCGCAGCACGTCGTGGGCCACCTCGTCCAGTTCGAGGAGGGTGACGCCCGGTGCGGCGTGCTTGCGGGCGGCGGCCAGGGCCTGGGCGACGATGCGGCCGGCCTCGCGCATCGCGTCGATCTGCGGTTCGGTCTTCAGTTCCACCATGCCAATTACTATACCGGTATTTAAATCCGGTACAGAAATTGAGTCTCGGCTAGACTGGGCGCATGGTCCGAACTCCCCTGACCCCCGAAGAGCGCGAGCGCGGCGAGCGGCTCGGCCGGCTGCTGCGCGAGGCACGGCAGGGGCGCAGCATGACCGAGGTGGCCGCCGGCGCGGGCGTCTCGGTCGAGACGCTGCGCAAGATCGAGACGGGGCGCGCCCCCACCCCGGCCTTCTTCACGGTCGCGGCCCTCGCCCGCGAGCTGGGCCTCTCGATGGACGAGCTGATCGTGCACTGCGCGCTCCAGCCCGCCTGAGCCCCGGAGTCTGTGTGATGAAACGCGGGATCACCCGCACGGGTGCCGAAACATGATCGTTCCAGCGGGTTGACGACGATGGTCTTGGCAAGGTCTCCGGGCGGGCTTACGTTCGTCCCTCTACGCCCCGTTCTACAGGCGTAGAGGTTCAACGCTGAGGAGCGGCTCATGGCCCACGTCGTTCGCGCCGCACTCGTCCAGGCCTCCTGGACGGGCGACACCGCATCCATGATCGCCAAGCACGAGGAGCACGCCCGCGAGGCGGCCCGCCGGGGAGCCCGGATCATCGGCTTCCAGGAGGTGTTCAACGCCCCGTACTTCTGCCAGGTCCAGGACCCCGAGCACCACCGCTGGGCCGAACCCGTGCCGGACGGCCCCACCGTCACCCGGATGCGTGAACTCGCCCGCGAGACGGGCCTCGTGATCGTCGCCCCCGTCTTCGAGGTCGAGCAGCCCGGCTTCTACTACAACACGGCGGCCGTGATCGACGCCGACGGCAGCTACCTCGGCAAGTACCGCAAGCACCACATCCCGCAGCTCCCCGGCTTCTGGGAGAAGTACTACTTCCGGCCCGGGAACCTGGGCTGGCCCGTCTTCGACACCGCCGTCGGCCGGGTCGGCGTCTACATCTGCTACGACCGCCACTTCCCCGAAGGCTGGCGCCAGTTGGGCCTCAACGGCGCCCAGATCGTGTACAACCCGTCCGCGACCAGCCGCGGCCTCTCCTCCCACCTGTGGCGCCTCGAACAGCCCGCGGCCGCCGTCGCCAACGCGTACTACGTCGCCGCGATCAACCGCGTCGGCGTCGAGGAGTACGGGGACGACGACTTCTACGGCACCTCGTACTTCGTCGACCCGCGCGGGCAGCTCGTCGGGGACGCGGCCGACGACCGGGACGAGGAACTGCTCGTGCGCGACCTCGACCTCGACGTCATCGACGAGGTGCGACAGCAGTGGGCCTTCTACCGCGACCGCCGCCCCGACGCCTACGACGGACTCGTCCAGCCCTGAATCCGTACGCGGGCCCCGTACGTACGCCCGACATCCGTTCAGCCGTGACCGACGAAGGGACTCCGCAGCCGTGATGACCCCTGACCTCCACGCACGCCACCGCGCGGTCCTGCCCGACTGGCTCGCCCTGTACTACGACCGGCCGATCGAGATCACCCACGGCGAGGGCCGCCAGGTCTGGGACGCCGACGGGAAGCAGTACCTCGACTTCTTCGGCGGCATCCTCACCACCATGACCGCGCACGCCCTGCCCGAGGTCACCAAGGCGGTCAGCGAGCAGGCGTCCCGGATCGTCCACTCCTCGACGCTCTACCTGAACCGGCCGATGGTCGAACTCGCCGAACGTGTCGCCAAGTTGTCCGGCATCCCCGACGCCCGCGTCTTCTTCACCACCTCCGGCACCGAGGCCAACGACACCGCGCTGCTCCTCGCCACCGCGTACCGCCGCTCGAACCAGATCCTGGCGATGCGCAACAGCTACCACGGCCGCTCCTTCTCCGCCGTCGGCATCACCGGCAACCGCGGCTGGTCGCCCACCAGCCTCTCGCCCCTGCAGACCCTGTACGTGCACGGCGGCGTCCGCACCCGCGGCCCCTACGCCCACCTGTCCGACGCCGAGTTCACCGAGGCCTGCGTCGCCGACCTGCGCGACATGCTCGGCCAGACCCGCGGGAACGTGGCGGCGCTCATCGCCGAGCCGATCCAGGGCGTCGGCGGCTTCACCTCGCCGCCCGACGGCCTGTACGCCCGCTTCCGCGAGATCCTCGCCGAGCACGGCATCCTGTGGATCTCCGACGAGGTGCAGACCGGCTGGGGCCGCACCGGCGAGCACTTCTGGGGCTGGCAGGCGCACGCCGCGTCCGGCCCGCCCGACCTGCTCACCTTCGCCAAGGGCATCGGCAACGGCATGTCGATCGGCGGCGTCGTCGCCCGGGCCGAGGTCATGAACTGCCTCGACGCCAACTCCATCTCCACCTTCGGCGGCAGCCCCGTCACCATGGCCGCGGGCCTCGCCAACCTCTCGTACCTGCTGGAGCACGACCTCCAGGGCAACGCCCGCCGCGTCGGCGGTCTCCTCATCGAGCGGCTGCGGGCCATCGGCGCGAGCACCCCCTGCGTCCGCGAGGTGCGCGGCCGGGGCCTCATGATCGGCATCGAGCTCGTCAAGCCCGGCACCGACGAGGCGCACCCCGACGCCGCCTCCGCCGTCCTGGAGGAGTGCCGCGAGCACGGACTGCTCATCGGCAAGGGCGGCGGCCACAGCACCAGCGTCCTGCGCATCGCCCCGCCCCTCACCCTGACCGTCGCCGAGGCCGAACAGGGCGCGGCGATCCTCGAACAGGCCCTCCGGAACGCCTCGTAGCGGGCGCGGCGCCATGACCACCTCCACGACGGCCCCCGAACACGCCCTGTCCGTACGGCAGATACTCGCCCTGGAACGGGTCGCCGCGGGCGAGCCCGAGGTGGTCGCCGCCGCCGAGCACCTCGACCGGCCCGTCCGCTGGGTGCACGTCGCCGAGGCCGCCGACGTCGGCGTCATGCTCAGCGGCGGCGAGATGGTCCTCACCACCGGCGTGCTCCTCGCGGGCGGCGACCCGCACGGCCGCACCGCCTACATCGAGTCCCTGCACCGCGCCGAGGCCGCGGCCCTCGTCCTGGGCCTCGGCCGCGCCTTTCCCTCCCCGCCCCGCGACATGTGCCGGGCCGCCGAACGCTGCGGACTGCCCATGGTCGTGCTCCACCGCCCCTTCCCGTTCGCCGAGCTCACCGAGGAGGTCCAGTCCCGGCTCGTGCGCCGCAAGTACGCCGCCGTCCGCCTCTCCGAGGGCATCCGCACCGCGCTGACCGCGCTCGTCACGGCCGGCGCCCCGCTCCAGCGCCTCCTCGACGAGATCGCCGCGCACAGCGCCTGCCCCGTCGTCGTCACCAACCTCGCCCACCGCGTCCTCGCCACCGCGGGCGAACGGCCCGCCGTCGACGACGTCCTGCGCGACTGGGACCGCATCGCGCGGCAGCCCGGAGGCGTCGACGGCGAGGGCTGGCTGCGCGCCGAACTCGGCGGCCGCGGCGAACGCTGGGGCTCCGTCGTGCTGTGCGGCTACCGGGGCGACGGCGCCTCGGGCCGGCTGCTCGCCGACCGCGCCGCCGAGTCCCTCGTCCTGCATCACCTGCTGTCCGGCACCGCCGTCAGCTGGGAGGAACAGTCCGCCCGCCGCCTGCTCGACGACCTCGTCTCCGGCGCCGTGCCCGCCCGCCAACTCCTCCCGCGCGCCCGCGCGGCCGGTCTCCCCGTCAACCGGCGCACCTTCGTCCCGCTCGCCGTCCGCGACACCGACCCCGCCCGCCTCGACCGCGTCCTGCGCCTGCTCGGCCTGTCCGCGCTCGTCGCCGACCTGACCGAGCACGCCACCACCGTCCTGCTCAGCCTCGCCCACGACCAGGACCCCGTACCGCTCGCCGCCCACTTCGCCGCCCGGCTGCGCGCCGAGACCGGCGCCGCGCCCGTCGTCGCCGCGGGACCCGCCGGCCCCGCCTGGGACGACGTCCCCGACGGCCTGCGCGAGGCCCTCCACGTCTGCGACGCCGTCGCCGGAGCCCCGCCCGGCCTGCCCGCCGTCGTCCGCCTCGGCGACGTACGGCTGCGCGGCCTGATGCGGATGCTGCGCGACGACCCGCGCGTGCAGTCCTTCGCCGAACGCGAGCTGGACGGGCTGCTGTACGCCGAGGAGGGCGAGGCCCTGCTCCCGGTCCTGCGTACCTACCTCGCCACCGGCCGCAACAAGTCCCGCACCGCCCAGCTCCACCACATGAGCCGGCCCGCCCTGTACCGCCGCATCGAGGCCATCGAGACCCTGCTCCGCGTCGACCTCGACGACTTCGAGGAAGCGGCCTCCGTGCACATCGCGCTGCTCGCGCACGACGCGCAGACCGGGGCGTGACACGGTGCAACGGCGGCGGGCGGCGGACGTGACACGGTGCGACTCGGCCGGCGGCGGCGCGCTTCCTATCGTCCTTGGCACACCTCTCGTCCCCGCCGCCCTCCCCTCTGTCGTCTCTCGCAGGAGGTCCCGATGAGTTCCGTGATCCGCGCCGCGATCTTCCAGACCGCATGGACCGGCGACCAGGAATCCATGATCAAGGTGCATGAGCAGGCCGTGCGCGACGCGGCCGCCCAGGGCGCCCAAGTGCTGTGCTTCCAGGAGCTGTTCTACGGCCCGTACTTCTGCCAGGTGCAGGACCCGGCCTTCTACGCCTACGCCGAGGCCATCCCCGACGGACCGATCGTGCGCCGCTTCCAGGAGCTGGCCCGCGAGCACCACATCGTCCTCGTCCTGCCCATGTACGAGGAGGAGCAGCCCGGCGTCCTCTACAACACGGCCGCCGTCATCGACGCCGACGGCAGCTACCTCGGCAAGTACCGCAAGACCCATCTCCCGCAGGTCAAGGGCTTCTGGGAGAAGTTCTACTTCCGGCCGGGCAACTCCGGCTGGCCCGTCTTCGACACCGCCGTCGGCAAGGTCGGCGTCTACATCTGCTACGACCGGCACTTCCCCGAGGGCTGGCGCGCGCTGGGCCTCGAAGGCGCCCAGATCGTCTTCAACCCGTCCGCCACCAGCCGCGGCCTGTCCCGCTACCTGTGGCAGCTGGAGCAGCCGGCCGCCGCCGTCGCCAACGAGTACTTCGTCGGCGCCATCAACCGCGTCGGCGTCGAGGAGTACGGCGACAACGACTTCTACGGCACCTCCTACTTCGTCGACCCCGAGGGCCAGTTCGTCGGCGAGGTCGCCGACGACAAGGCGCCCGAACTCGTCGTCCGCGACCTCGACCTCGCCAAGCTGCACGAGGTCCGCGACCGCTGGCAGTTCTACCGCGACCGCGCCCCGCACGCGTACGAGCCGCTGACCCGCCCGTAGCACCCCGAGCACCGGAGTTCCTGGAGGAGAGCATGAGCGCCGTCCGTACCGTCGTCCGCGGCGGACTCGTCGTCACCGCCGCAGACGAGATGCACGCCGACGTCCTGATCGAGGACGGCCGCGTCGTCGCCCTCGCGGCCACCGGCAGTGACACCGCCGCGTCCTGGACGGACGCGCGCGTCATCGACGCGAGCCAGAAGTACGTCATCCCGGGCGGCGTCGACGGGCACACCCACATGGAGATGCCGTTCGGCGGCACGTACGCCTCCGACACCTTCGAGACGGGGACCCGCGCCGCCGCCTGGGGCGGCACCACCACCATCGTCGACTTCGCCATCCAGACCGTGGGCCACAGCCTGCGCGAGGGCCTCGACGCCTGGTACGCCAAGGCCGACGGCAACTGCGCGATCGACTACGGCTTCCACATGATCGTCTCCGACGTGAACGAGGACACGCTCAAGGAGATGGACCTCCTCGTCAGCGAGGGCGTCACGTCCTTCAAGCAGTTCATGGCCTACCCGGGCGTCTTCTACTCCGACGACGGGCAGATCCTGCGCGCCATGCAGCGGGCCGGCGAGAACGGCGGCCTCATCATGATGCACGCCGAGAACGGCATCGCCATCGACGTCCTCGTCGAACAGGCCCTGGCCCGCGGCGAGACCGACCCCCGCTACCACGGCGAGGTCCGCAAGGCGCTCCTGGAGTCCGAGGCCACCCACCGCGCCATCAAGCTCGCCCAGGTCGCCGGCGCCCCCCTCTACGTCGTCCACGTCTCCGCGCAGGAGGCCGTCGCCGAACTCGCCCGGGCCCGCGACGAGGGCCTCCCGGTCTTCGGCGAGACCTGCCCCCAGTACCTGTTCCTGTCCACCGACAACCTCGCCGAGCCCGGCTTCGAGGGCGCCAAGTACGTGTGCTCGACGCCCCTGCGGTCCAAGGAGCACCAGGCGGCGCTCTGGCGCGGCCTGCGCACGAACGACCTCCAGGTCGTCTCCACCGACCACTGCCCCTTCTGCTTCACCGGCCAGAAGGAGCTGGGCCGCGGCGACTTCTCGAAGATCCCCAACGGCATGCCCGGCGTCGAACACCGCATGGACCTGCTCCACCAGGCCGTCGTCGACGGGCACATCACCCGGCGCCGCTGGATCGAGATCGCCTGCGCCACCCCGGCCCGCATGTTCGGCCTCTACCCGAAGAAGGGCACCATCGCGCCCGGCGCCGACGCCGACCTCGTGATCTACGACCCGCACGCCGAGCAGACCCTCGGCGCCGCCACCCACCACATGAACGTCGACTACTCGGCCTACGAGGGCAAGCGGCTGACCGGACGTGTCGAGACCGTCCTCTCGCGCGGCGAACCCGTCATCACCGAGCGGGAGTTCACCGGGCGGGCCGGCCACGGCACGTACACCCCGCGCGGCACCTGTCAGTACCTGAACTGAAAGAACGAGGAACCGCACCATGGACTTCGGACTCGTCCTGCAGACCGACCCGCCGGCCTCCGCCGTCGTCGACCTGATGCGCCGCGCCGAGGACGCCGGATTCACGTACGGCTGGACCTTCGACTCGTGCGTGCTGTGGCAGGAGCCGTTCGTCATCTACAGCCGCATCCTCGCCGAGACCCGGCACCTGAAGGTCGGGACCATGGTCACCAACCCCGGGACCCGGACCTGGGAGGTCACCGCCTCCACGTTCGCCACCCTCAACGACATGTACGGCAACCGCACGGTGTGCGGCATCGGCCGCGGCGACTCCGCGATGCGCGTCGCCGGCCGCAAGCCCAACACCCTCGCCCGGATCAGCGGGGCCATGAAGGTGATCCGGGCGCTCGGCCGCGGCGACGAGGCCGACCTCGGCGGCACCGTCGTGCACTTCCCCTGGGTCGGCGAGGGCGCCGAGGTGCCGGTGTGGATGGCCGCTTACGGGCCCAAGGCCCTCAAGATGGCGGGGGAGGAGGCCGACGGCTTCATCCTCCAGCTCGCCGACCTCTTCCTCACCGAGTGGATGGTCAAGGCCGTGCGCGACGCCGCCGCGGCCGCCGGACGCGACCCGTCCGAGGTGAAGATCTGCGTCGCGGCCCCCGCCTACGTCACCGAGGACGACTCGCCCGAGGCGCTCGCCCACGCCCGCGAACAGTGCCGCTGGTTCGGCGGCATGGTCGGCAACCACGTCGCCGACCTCGTCTCCCGCTACGGCGCCCACTCCGGCATGGTCCCCGACGCCCTCACCGACTACATCAAGTCCCGCGAGGGCTACGACTACTCCCACCACGGCCGCACCGACAACCCGGACACCGCGTTCGTCCCCGACGAGATCGTCGACAGCTTCTGCCTGATCGGCCCGCCGTCGGCGCACATCGAGAAGCTGAACGCCCTGCGCGCCCTGGGCGTCGACCAGTTCGCCGTGTACGCCATGCACGACGCGAAGGAGGCGGTGATCGATCTCTACGGCCGGGACGTGATCCCGGCGGTGAACGCGTGAACGGGCCCGAGCAGGCCCCCGACTTATCCCGGTCCGCACCACCCGCACCGCTGGTAAAACCTGTACCAGTAGTAACACCCGTACCAGGCACGGCAGTTCACGGCATCCCCACGGCCACCCCGTATCCCCGTCCTCCCAGGGCCCCGCCCACCCGGCCGGGGCCCGCCAGTGAACGGACTGCCCATGACCGACACCGTCCCGCCGGCCCCGCCGACCGCCCCCGCGGTCGAACTGACCGCCGACACCTACCCGTCCGGCAGCCGCTACGCCAACGACGACCTGCGGCCCGTCCCGCTCGCCGAACGCCGCTGGACCACGTACAACTTCGTGGCCCTGTGGATCGGCATGGCCCACTGCATCCCGTCCTGGACGCTGGCCTCCGGGCTCGTCGCGCTCGGCATGGACTGGAAGCAGGCGGTCCTCACGATCGGCCTCGCCAACGTCATCGTGCTCCTGCCGATGCTGCTCACCGGCCACGCCGGACCCAAGTACGGCATACCCTTCCCGGTCCTCGCGAGGGCCGGGTTCGGCATCCGCGGCGCCAACCTGCCCGCCATGGTGCGGGCGGCGGTCGCCTGCTGCTGGTTCGGCATCCAGACCTGGATCGGCGGCCAGGGCATCTTCGTCCTGCTCGGCAAGATCTTCGGTGGCTGGGCCGGTGCCTCCGAGGTCGGCGGCTACCCATGGACTCTGTGGCTGTGCTTCGTCGTCTTCTGGGTGCTCGAACTCGCCATCATCTACCGGGGGATGGACACCCTGCGCCGCTTCGAGAACTGGGCGGCGCCCTTCGTCCTCGTCGGCGCCGTCGTCCTCCTCGTCTGGATCGCGAACAAGGCGGGCGGCTTCGGCCCGCTGCTCCACGAGCCGTCCAAGGTCGGCTGGGGCCCGGACTTCTGGAAGGTCTTCTTCCCCGGCCTCATGGGCATGATCGGCTTCTGGTCGACCCTGTCCCTGAACATCCCCGACTTCACCCGCTTCGGGAAGGGGCAGCGCGCCCAGGTCTGGGGCCAGACCCTCGGACTGCCCACGACGATGACCCTCTTCGCCCTGATGTCCGTCCTCGTCACGGCCGGTTCGGAGAAGGTCTACGGGGCGGCGATCTGGGACCCGGTCGCGCTCGCCGGCAAGACCGACAACGTCTTCGGACTGCTCTTCGCTCTCATCACCGTCTTCGTCGCGACGATCTCCGTGAACATCGCGGCCAACGTCGTCTCCCCGGCCTACGACCTCGCCAACCTCGCGCCCAAGCTCATCAGCTTCCGCACCGGCGCGATCATCACCGGAGTCATCGGCGTCCTGGTCATGCCGTGGAAGCTCACCTCCACGCCCGAGCTGTACATCTTCACCTGGCTCGGCGTCGTCGGCGGCCTCCTCGGCACCGTCGCGGGCATCCTCATCGCCGACTACTGGATCATCCGCCGCACCGTCCTCCACCTCGCCGACCTGTACGTGGCCGGCGGCCGCTACTGGTACACGGGCGGCTGGAACCTTCGGGCCGTCGCCGCGTTCCTCATCGGCGGCGTCCTCGCGGTCGGCGGCTCCTACTCGACGCTGGACGCGAAGGGCGAGAAGGCCGGCCCGTTCCCCGTCGACGGCCTGATCCCGTTCCTGAAACCCCTCGCGGACTACGGCTGGGCGGTGGGCCTCTCGGCGTCGCTCCTCGTGTACGTGGTGCTCATGGCGGGGCGGCGCACGGTGCGGTGAGCCCGGGCCCGCGACTCCTCCGGGCCGTGACTCCTCCGGGCCCGCTCTCGCCCGATCGTCGGAAACGGTCGGGCGAGAGCGGTGTGCCCACTCCCCACTGCTCGGCACGGGAGCAAGCCCTTCCGGATGGAAGGCCGACGCCGATGGCGTCCTCCTCCATTGGACGGGGGCCGGGGGGAGGAGCGCAAGGAAAGCCGGGAACTTCCACCCGGGCGTGTCGGCTTGCCCACAACGGTTCGGGATCGTCCGTCCGCTGATCGCGGTGTGGCCGTCAATGTTCCGTGAATTCATGATCGGGTGGCATACCAACTTCCCTTCCCTCCATGCTGGTTGACCTCTCCAGGGGTCGGACGGCACCCGGCTCCTGGAGAGCTCCCGCGATTTCCGGATGGGGTGCGGGGCTCGAACAAGGCCGATTCGATGAGGAGTTGGTATGAAGGGCAAACAGGCAGGGCTTGTCGCTGCCACGGTGGCGGTGCTCGTCTGGAGCATCGTCCTGGTCGCGCTGGGGCAGGTGGCGGCCGTCGCCACGCTCGCGCCGGCGCTGGGGCTGACCATCCAGCAGATAGTCCAGGCCTCGCGGGGAGATCACACCCGGGCCGGGGCCGAACTCGGGGCGGCACTCCACGACAAGGAGGGGCACGCCCCGTGACGAGCCCCACGACCCCGACCCCGCCGGTCTCCTCCGGCCGGCCCCACGCCCGGCCCGGGCGCAAACTCGGGCCCATAGCCGACAGCGTCGGCAGCGCTCACCGTGCATGGCTGGAACCGGTCCGCGAGGCTCACCTCGCCAGCGGTCAGACCCTCGGCGACCTCAGCCTGCGCGTGACGCTGGCCAAGTCCAAGCTCTCCGAACTTCTGCGGGGCACCGGGCTCTACCCCCGCTGGGAGATCGTGCTGAGCCTCGCGGCCGTACTGGACCTGCCCGACTGGCCGTTGCACCGGCTCTGGCGGCAGGCGGCCCTGGAGGCGCACAAGAGCCGCGAATGGGTCGAGCGGTCCGGCGAGAGGACGGCCCTGACCACCTCACCCGCCGCCCAGCCCCTGGACCACGCCGCGTTCTGCGAGCTCGTCGAGCAGCACTATCTGCGGTACGCCCGCTGCTTCCTCGACGACCGACTCAGCGCTCTCGCGGTCGCCGACTCCTTCGCCATCCTCTGGCTGTGCTGGAACAACGCCCTCGCCAGCCCGGACACACGGCGCTACGGCTGGGACGTCGTACGGGCCACCGTCATGTCCCGCACCCACCACCTGGACGGCAGGCCGGAACTCGGACCGGCCGCCTTCGACACGGTCGCACTGAGGGCGGCGGAGACCGACGAGTCCAGGGAGTCCCAACTGGCCGAGACGCTGCGACTGTTCAGGGCGATCAGCCACCTCCCGGCCCACCAGCAGGACGTGATCGTCCTGCGGCACCTCTGCGGTCTGACCACCCGGCAGACCTCGGCGCTGCTGGGCGTCTCCCTCGCCGCCGTGAGGTCGGACGAACGTCACGCCCGCAGATTCCTGGAGACCCACTGCCCGCCGACTGTCGAAGGGAACCCTTCACCATGAGTCACATCGACGAACTCCTGTCCAGGGCGCTCCTCGTCCGTGAGCGAAGCGTCCCCTGCGACGTCGTCCCGTCCGGCCCCGTCGCCGTCGACGCCGGACATGCACGGCACCACGGTGGAACACCGGCGGCCGACCGGGCCGCCGAGGATCTGCGCGCACTCTGCGAGACCGTCGTCACCCACACGCCGGCCTCCGCGGTGGCCGACTTCGTCACCGACCAGGTTCCTCAGCCGCGCAGCGCCCTCGTCCTCGCCTGTGTGCTCCAACTGACGGACACCCACGACGGCGCCCGGTCCTGGTGGGAGTACGCCGCCGGTGCGGGGCAGCCCGCCGCCGCCTACTGCCTCTACCTCCACCACCTCGCGCTCGGCGAACGGGACACCGCCGACTGGTGGCACACGCAGACCGACGAGGCCGAGTGCCCGCCCTCCGGCGATCCCCGAGCGGTGGCACCGGCGCTTCCCGAGCCCGAGGGCGAGACGGCCGCCGCCGAATGGCAGGCCGGCCTGCACCAGATCGACCCGTCCACCACCGGCACGGTCCTGCGGGTCCTGCGGCAGCTCGCCGGGGCGGCGCAGCGACCACGCTCCGCGGTGGTCAGCGATCTCATGGCCTACATCCCCACGGCGGTCGCGTCCGGCTATCTGAGGGAGCCGGACATGGACCTGCCCATGCCGGGATCGGAGTTCGCGGAGCGGATCAACACACTGGTCGACTCCGGCACCGACCGGCCCGCGGGGGTTGCGGCGACCGGTCTCCCGGCGCGTCCGCACCGGGAGGTCTCCGCCCGGCGGCGCGGCGTCGGCGCACGCCCGGCGACAGAGACCGCCGAGCGGCCGCTGCGCCCCACCTGCGGCGAGCCCGCGAGCCGATGACCGGTTGTCGTCCGCGTATCGAAAACCGCATACGCCCTCGCAACAGCCCGCCCTCTCCAATGGAGGCATGAATCACGAGACATCTCTGACCGTGCCGTCGCCCGGCCGGGTCCGCAGGTTTCTGGGGCCCGGTCTCGCGGCCGGCGTGCTCGTCGCCGTGCTCGTCGTGCTGCGCGGGCCGCTGATGATGGCCGCCCCGGCGTGTGTGGCCGGGCGGTGGCAGGGCTGCCTCGGCACGTTCAACGGTGTGGTGCTCATGACGCTCGTCCTGCTGCCCGTCGCCCTGCTCGTGGCGTGGGCCCTGGCGAGCCGGCGCCGTGCGGCCGGGGTGCCGGACGCGTGGCGGCTCTCGCTGGCCGAGGTGGGCATGGTGCACGGGACGCTGCCCTTTCTCTGGATGACCCTGATGCCGGGCGGCGGGGTCGGGGTCGCGCCGCCCCGGGTGAGCCTGGTGCCGCTGCGCGACCTCGTCACGATGGGGCCGCTCGGCATCGGCGGCAACCTGCTGGTCCTCGCCTCGCTCGGCTTCTTCGCCCCGATGCGCTGGGCGGCCGTCGCGAGCCTGCCGCGGATCCTCGCGCTCGGCGTCGGCTGCTCGGTCCTGATCGAGACCGCGCAGTACGTGTTCCGCCTCGACCGGGTGTCCTCCGTGGACGACGTCCTGGTCAACGCCGCGGGCGCCGTTCTCGCCGGACTCGCCTCCCGCCGCCTGTGGCGTGTGCGGACCGCGCATACGGCGGCGATACGCGCCGCTGCCTAGGCTGCGGACATGCGCGTACTGATCGTGGAGGACGAGCCCTACCTCGCCGAGGCCGTCCGGGACGGGCTGCGCCTCGAGGCGATCGCCGCCGACCTCGCGGGCGACGGCGACACCGCCCTGGAGCTGCTCGACGTCAACGCCTACGACGTCGCCGTCCTCGACCGGGACATCCCCGGCCCCTCCGGCGACGAGGTCGCCCGGCGCATCGTCGCCTCCGGCAGCGGCATCCCGATCCTCATGCTCACCGCCGCCGACCGCATCGACGACAAGGCCTCGGGGTTCGAACTCGGCGCCGACGACTACCTCACCAAACCGTTCGAACTGCGCGAGCTGGTGCTGCGGCTGCGCGCGCTCGACCGCCGGCGCGCCCACTCCCGGCCGCCCGTGCGGGAGATCGCGGGACTGCGCGTCGACCCGTTCCGCCGCGAGGTCTTCCGCGACGGGCGGCACGTCGCGCTCACCCGCAAACAGTTCGCTGTCCTGGAAGTCCTCGTCACCGCCGAGGGAGGCGTCGTCAGCGCCGAGGAACTCCTGGAGCGGGCCTGGGACGAGCACGCCGACCCGCTGACCAACGCCGTACGCATCACCGTCTCCGCCCTGCGCAAACGGCTCGGCGCGCCCTGGGTCATCGCCACCGTGCCCGGCGTCGGCTACCGCATCGACACGGGCGCCACCGAGACGGGCCGCACCGACACGGGCGCCACCGACCCGGGCCGCACCGAGACGGGCCGCATCGACGCCGGCGGCACCGACACCGGCGGCACCGATGGCTAGGCGCCCCGGGCTCAGCGCCCGGATGAAACTCACCCTCAGCTATGCCGGGTTCCTCGCCCTCGCGGGCGCCCTCCTGATGGCCGTGGTGTGGCTGTACCTGCTGCGCTACGTCCCGGACAAGGAGAAGGGCCTGCTCGGGATCTCGCCCAACCGCTACCTCCTGGTCCGCATCTTCTTCCCCCGAGCCGCCGCGGCGATGGGCTGCCTGCTCGTCCTCGGCCTCGTCGGCGGCTGGCTCCTGGCCGGCCGGATGCTCGCACCGCTGACCAGGATCACCGACGCGGCCCGGACCGCCGGGACCGGATCGCTCTCCCACCGCATCCATATGGCAGGCCGTCAGGACGAGTTCCGCGAACTCGCCGACACCTTCGACGCCATGCTCGAACAGCTCGAGTCGCACGTCGCCGAACAGCAGCGGTTCGCCGCGAACGCCTCCCACGAACTGCGCACCCCGCTCGCCGTCACCCAGACCCTTCTCGACGTCGCCCGCCGCGACCCCACCCGGGACCGCGACGAGGTCCTGGCCCGCCTGCAGTCCGTCAACACCCGCGCCATCGACCTCACCGAGGCCCTTCTGCTGCTCAGCCGCAGCGACCGCGGCCACGTCACCCGCGAACGCGTCGACCTCTCCCTCGTCGCCGAGGAGGCCGTCGAGACCCTGCTCCCGCTCGCCGAACAGCGCGGGACCATCCTCGACGTCACCGGCTCACCGACCCGCACCGACGGCTCTCCGGAACTCCTGCTCCGGATGATGACGAACCTCGTCCAGAACGCCGTCGTGCACAACCTCCCCACCGGCGGAACGGTGACCGTCCACACCGCGCAGGACGGCGACACGAGCGTGCTGACGGTCGAGAACACGGGCCGCCCGATCGCCCCGGACCTGCTGCCCACCCTCACCGAACCCTTCCAGCGCGGCGCCGAACGCGTCCGCACCGGCGAACACCCCGGAGTCGGCCTCGGCCTGGCCATCGTGCACAGCGTCGTCCGCGCCCACGGCGGCACCCTCGACCTCACCGCACGCCCGTCCGGCGGCCTCCTCGTCACGGTCCGACTCCCGAGCCGGCCGGGCACCTGAGCCGGCCGGGCACCTGGGCGGGCCCGGCACCTGGGCGGCCCCGTTCCCCGAGTCGGTCAGGAATCGAGAAGCACCGACCCCACCTCCCCGCCTAGCGTGAAGCGCATGAACTCCCTCGCGTCCCTCACCATCGAAGCGACCGACCCCGCGTCCGCCGCCACCTTCCTGACCAGCGCCTTCGGCCTCGACCCGGAGCAGATCCGGGTCCGCGCGGCCGAGGCCCCGAGCGAGGGCTTCCGCGGCTTCACGCTGTCGCTGACCGTCGCCCAGCCCGCCGACGTCGACCGCCTCGTCGACGCCGCCCTCGCCGCCGGCGCCACTGTGCTCAAGCCCGCCGCCAAGTCCTTCTGGGGCTACGGCGGAGTCGTCCAGGCCCCCGACGGAACCATCTGGAAGCTCGCCAGCTCCGCGAAGAAGAACACCGGCCCCGCCACCGGCGTGATCGACGACGTCGTGCTCCTGCTCGGCGTCGAGGACGTCAAGGCCAGCAAGCATTTCTACGTCGAACAGGGCCTGGCGGTGGGCAAGAGCTTCGGCGGCAAGTACGTCGACTTCGTCTCCGCGCCCGGCACCGTGAAGCTCGCCCTCTACAAGCGGCCCGCCCTCGCCAAGGACGCCGGGGTGCCCGCCGACGGCTCCGGCTCGCACCGGATCGTGCTCGGCGGTGCGTCCGGCCCGTTCACCGACCCCGACGGCTTCGCCTGGGAGACCGCCTCGCTCACCGCGGCACCCTGACCCCGCCCCGCGGTCCCGCTCAGCCCTTCTCCGGGCTCGGTCTTTCCCCGGGCTCAGCCCTTGTCCGGGCCCAGTCCGGCGGCCGCGTCCCGCGCCGCCCGCACCGCGCCCTCGGTCATCGTGTCGGCCGAGGGCGCGCCCTTGGACTCGAAGTCGCTGCCGTTGAAGGTGACCGTCACCAGGACGTTCGCCTTGCGCACCGTGACGACGGCCTCCCGGGTCTCCTGACCGTCCTTCTTCATCAGCTCGGTCGTCAGCCGGGCCTCGTCCCCGATGTCCTGCGCCTTGGCCCCGGAGCCGGCCCCGGCCGCGTCCCCGGCGGAGGCGAACAGCTGCTTCGCCAGGGCGTCGGAACTCTTCACCTCGAAGGTGACGTCCAACCAGCGGTAGTCGTACCCCTTCAGCGCGCTCCACGAGCAGCCGCGCCGCACCTTCGCGTCCGTCGCCGACAGCTCCTTGCCCGCCGCCTTCGCCCCCGGCACCAGCGCCGAGACCGTCTTCGCGGACACGGTGCCGCACGGCGCGGGCGGCTCGGCGTATGTCTTGGCCGCCACCTTGGCACTGGGACTCCGCGGCGCCGAGGACTGCGGCGCCGCCTTGTTCTCGGTGTCGTCCGGCGTGGACATCGGGCCGGTGGAGTACGCCCAGCCGGCGCAGGCGAGCACGGCGACGGGCAGCAGCCGGACGGTCAGAGCGACCGGGAGCGGCAGAGAACGCACGGTGTACGTCCTTACATCGGGGGGTGGGGGACCGTCAGTCTCACACGAGTTGCCGCGCGGGTATACGCCCACTTCCGTCACATCCGCATCACACTGCGGCATCGTCCGCGGACAGCAGCGCCTCCACCGGCAACGCCGACTCGATCCGGTCCACGGCGGCGAACGCGCCGTACGCGATCAGATGCACCAGACAGTGGTCCGTGAAGGGCGGCACCTTCCACGCGGCGACGTCCTGGTCCGTGATCCGGTACGGGGCGAGCGCGGCGAGGATCGCGAGGCGTGCCCCCGGCCGGTCCTCGCGGTCCGGCAGCCCCGACCAGCCGGCCGGCGGGTGCGTGCCGTCCCACCGCGCGACGGTCTCCTGCACCAGCGCCACGTCCGCGTCGTCGAGGAGCCCCGCGCCCATCGTCGCGGCGCTGCGCAGCGCGTCGTAGGCGGGCCCGACCGTCGTGCCCGCCGCCCACGCAGGACCGGCACCCGGCGCGTCCAGGAGCGGGAGGGAGGCGCCCGGAGCGTGCTCGGCGCGCACGACCTCGGACATGCCCCGGCTCGCGAGGGACCGTACGGCCTGGAACTGCGCGCCCCCGCCGGGCAGCAGTCTGTCCTTGGTCAGTGCCGACACGATCCGGTTGATGAAGTGGAAGGACAGCGCCGTGCCCACGGACGACGCGAGGTCGGCGCGGCCGAACGGCGGCGGGGTCAGCAGCGGCGAGCCGGGGACCCGCGTGGCGCGGCCCCAGTCCAGGAGCCGGGCCGCCCGCTCGTCGCGGGGCCGCTCGTCCCGGACCACGGCCGTGCCGAGCTCGTGGTCGCCGTTCGCATGCAGCAGCACGGCGTGCGCCTGCACACAGAACGGGCACCGGTTCGCCAGCGAGACGCCGGACGCGACCAGCTCCCGGTCGGTCCGCGAACCGCCGCCCGCGATCAGCGACTCGCGCATCAACGCCCAGGTGGGGGCGAGCAGTTCGGGCGCGGAGGACAGGGCGACCAGCGGTACGGGGTGGGCGATGCCGAAGTCGGTGGTCGACTGCGCGTAGACGGCCGCGGTGGTGCCGGTGGCGGATTTGGGGGCGGGCGGGGAGGTGTAGCGGTACGGGCCGGGCATGACGGGCTCCTCGTTCGTTTCGTCGGTCCGCCGGGCAGGGTGCTCCGGACCCGCTCAGCCTCGCTCTTCCGCCCCGGCCGGCGCGTCGTACGACGGAGCCCAGCTGCGCCTACTCCCGGGGGAGTAGATCGGGGACCGGGACGGTCCCCACGGGGGAGTGGCCGGGGCCGCGGATCCCGCTAGCCTGCTCGTGGACGCCCGCAGTCGACCGTGAAAGGGGCTCCGTGGCCGGAGAGTCGAGGCACGAGTTGGCCGGAGAGCCGATGCGTGAGTTGGGCGGAGAAGCGAGGCGCGAGGTGACCGAGGAGCCGAGGGGCGAAGCGGCCGACGCCGCGCCGCAGCCGGCCGGGGGGCCGGTCCCGCTGGCCGGAGTCGCCCTCGCCCTGGCCTTGGGCGCCGTCGTCGTGTTCGGGGCGGCCATCGGCCACGGAGCCGCCCCCGTCGACTACGTCCTCATGGCCGCCTCCGCCGCGCCGCTCGCCGCGTACGCCCGAGCACCCCGCGCCGTACTCCTGGTCACCGCGGCCCTGACCTCGGTGTACGTGGTGCACGCCGCCCCGCCCCCGCTCGCCGCGCTGCCCGTGATCGGCGCCGTGCACACGGCGTCCCGGGCCGGGCACCGGGGACTCGGCGCGACGATCGCCGGGCTGTTTCTCACCCTCTACGTGATCCGGGACTCGCTCGCGGCCGACGGCGCCGCCGACCGCGGCATGCTGCTCGCCGGCTGGTTCGTGTGCGCGGTCGTCACCGGCCTCGCCGACCGGAACTGGCAGCGGTATCTGCACCAGACCGAGCAGCGCGCCCTGGAGGCCGAACGGACCCGCGAGGAGGCCGCGCTGCGCCGGGCCGGTGAGGAACGGCTGCGCATCGCCCGGGAGTTGCACGACTCCCTCACCCACAGCATCTCGATCGTCAAGCTGCAGGCGAACGTGGCCGCGCACCTGGCCCGCAAGCGCGGCGAGGAGGTGCCGCAGGCGCTGCTCGCCATCCAGGAGGCGAGCGGCGAGGCGATGCGCGAGCTGCGCGCGACGCTCGACGTGCTGCGCGCCGACGAGCCCACCGGAGGACCCGAGCCGCTCGTCGAGCGGGCCCGTTCGGCGGGCCTGTCGGTGGCACTGCGCATCGAGGGCACCGAGCGCCCGCTGCCGGCGCCCGTGGAGCGCACCCTGTACCGGATCGTGCAGGAGGCTCTGACGAACGCGGCCCGGCACGCGGGCCGCGACGCGCACATCGACGTCCGTATCACCTACGGCGCACAGGAGTTGAGCGTCGACGTGACCGACGACGGGGCCGCCGACCCGGCCCGGCCGCCGGTCGAGGGCACCGGTCTGACCGGCATGCGGGAGCGCGTAGAGGCGCTCGACGGCACGCTCGTCGCCGGGCCCCGGCCGAAGGGCGGCTTCGAGGTACGGGCCCGCCTGCCGTTCGCGCCAGGGCCGACGCCCGACCCGGGGCAGCTTCAGGAGCCCCGCGCCGCGGATCCCGCGCCCGAGCCCGTACCGGTGGCGGGAGCCGAGCGGTGATCCGGGTCGTGCTCGTCGACGACCAGGCACTGATGCGGGCCGGGTTCCGGGCCCTGCTCGACGCCGAGGACGGGATCACGGTGGCGGGGGAGGCAGGGGACGGGGAGAGCGGCGTGGCGCTCGTCCGGCGCGTCGTGCCCGACGTCGTCCTCATGGACGTGCAGATGCCCGGCACCGGAGGCATCGAGGCGACCCGCCGCATCGCCGAGGACCCGGCTCTCGCCGACGTCCGCGTCGTCATGCTCACCAACTACGGATTCGACGCCTACGTCTTCGACGCGCTGCGCGCCGGCGCCTCCGGCTTCCTGCTCAAGGACAGCGAGCCGGAGGACCTGCTGGCCGGGATCGGCGTCGTGGCGCGCGGCGACGCCCTCCTGTCGCCGTCCGTCACCCGCCGGCTCATCGGCGAGTTCGTCGCCCGGCCGCCGGACCGCGCGACCGCGCCGGGCCTGGAGTGCCTGACCCCGCGCGAGCGCGAGGTCACCGCGCTCGCCGCCCGCGGCCTCACCAACGAGGAGATCGCCGAGCACATGGTGATCAGCCCGTTCACGGCCAAGACCCACATCAGCCGCGCCATGACCAAGCTCGGCGCCCGCGACCGTGCCCAACTCGTCGTGTTCGCCTACGAGTCGGGCCTCGTCACGGCCCGCACCCGGGGCGCCGTGGACACTCCGTAGGATCACCGTATGACGCTCAGGCCCCGCGCGGCGGCACTCGCCGCGGCGACCCTGCTCCTGGCCGGCTGCGACAGCGCCGCACCGCCCGACACCATCGAGGTGGCGCCGAGCACCCGCCCCTGCCCCGACTCCGGCATCCGTCTGACCACGGGGCCCACCGAGGCGGCCTCGGGCCTGCGCGCCCTGCGCGTCACCCTCACCAACTGCGGCCGGACCACCGTCGAGCTGAACGGCTACCCGCGCCTGACCCTGCTCGACGCCGACCGCGAGCCCGTCGAGCACGTCACCGTCCTCGAAGGCACCGACGAGATCACCACCGGCATCCGCGACGACGGCCCACGCCGCATCACCGTGCGCCCCCGCGCCGGCGCCGTCACCAGCCTCGTCTGGCGCAACACCTACGACGACACGAGCCGCGCCCCCGTCACCGCACCCCACGTCACCGTCGACCCCGGCCTCGGCCGCGGCACGACCACGCTCACCCCGTACGCGCCCTTCGACCTCGGCAGCACCGGGAAACTCGGCACCACGGCCTGGCGCAGCCCCTGACACCCCCGCCCTGACGCACACCCGGGACCGGGCCCGCTAGGATCCGCAGAAATCGGTGCGGACACGGACGGCTGGTCCGCCGAGGTGGTTGGGGGTGGTCGGCATGACGGCAGGACGAGTGGTGCGCTTCGACGGACAGCGCGGGTACGGGTTCATCGCGCCGGACGACGGCGGCGAGGACGTCTTCCTGCATGTGAACGACCTCCTCATCCCCGAGTCGTATCTGCGCACAGGCCTGAAGGTCGAGTTCGAGATCGAGGACGGCGACCGCGGCCCCAAGGCCTCGTCCGTGCGCCTCGCCGACGGCGCGACCGCCCCGGCCCCGGGCCGGCACGTGGCCGCCGAGGGCGACGACGTCCTGTGCGACGTGCTGCGCGTCGACGAGTTCACGAACGAGATCACGGAGCTGCTGCTGCGCGCGGCCCCGTCCCTCACCGGCGAGCAGATCCTCGCCGTGCGCCGCGAACTGGTGCAGAACGGCCGCAAGCACGGCTGGGTCGACAGCTGACCGAAGGCCCTGCCGGCACCGCGCCCGGCCGGCGCGGCGAGATGGTCCGGGATGCGGACAAGTCCCTTGTCGCACGCGGGGGATGAGCAATACGTTCCGCTTGTTCGCCGCACGCCGCCGCGCAGCACGAGGAGCCTTCTTGTTCACGACCCGGCCGACTCTGCAGGGCACCTTCGGCATGGTGTCCTCCACGCACTACCTCGCCTCCCAGTCCGCGATGGCGGTCCTGGAGCGCGGGGGCAACGCGTACGACGCGGCGGTCGCCGCGGGCTTCGTGCTGCACGTCGTCGAGCCGCACCTGAACGGGCCCGCGGGCGAGGTGCCGATCATCCTCGCCCCGGCCGGCGGCGAGGTCCGCGTGCTGTGCGGACAGGGAGTCGCCCCGGCCGGCGCCACCGTCGCCCACTACCGCTCCCTCGGCCTCGACCTGGTCCCCGGCACCGGCCCCCTCGCCGCCGCCGTCCCCGGCGCCTTCGACGCCTGGATGCTGCTCCTGCGCGACCACGGCACCATGGAGCTCGCCGACGTCCTCTCGTACGCGATCGGATACGCGCGCGACGGTCACGCCCCCGTCGAGCGGGTCGGCGAGACCGTCGAGACGGTGCGCGAGCTGTTCGAGACCGAATGGCCCTCGTCCGCCGAGATCTACCTCGTCGACGGCGCGTCCCCGCGCCCCGGTGAGCTGCTGCGCAACCCGCAGCTCGCCGCCACCTGGCAGCGCCTCGTGGAAGAGGCCGAGGAGGCGGGCGGCGCCGGGCGCGAGGCCCGGATCGAGGCCGCCCGCCGCGTCTGGCGCGAGGGCTTCATCGCCGAGGCCCTGGCCCGCCAGGCGGGCCGCCCCACCCTGGACACCAGCGGCGCCCGCCACACCGGCACCCTCACCGCCGCCGACCTCGCCTCCTGGGAGGCGACCTACGAGGCGCCCGCCACCTACGACTGGCGCGGCTGGACCCTGTGCAAGGCCGCCGGCTGGAGCCAGGGCCCGGCCTTCCTCCAGCAGCTCGCCCTGCTCCCGCCCGAGCTGCCCGCGTACGGCTCCGCCGACTGGGTCCACCTCCTCGTCGAGGGCTGCAAGCTCGCCATGGCCGACCGCGAGGCCTGGTACGGGGACGCCGCCGAGGTCCCCGTCGACGCCCTCCTCTCGGACGCCTACAACGCGGCCCGGCGCACCCTGGTCGACCCCGAGAAGGCCTCGTACGAGCTGCGGCCCGGCAGCCCGCTGGGGCAGGAGCCGCGGCTGAGCGCGCACGCCCGCGCGGTGGCCGCCGGGGAGGACGCCTTCGACGCACTCGGCGTAGCGGGCGCGGGCGAGCCGACGGTCGCCAAGAGCCCGACGTCCCCGGTGCCGGGCGAGCCCGACGTGCGCGAGGACGGACTGACCCGTGGCGACACCTGCCACCTCGACATCGTCGACCGCTGGGGCAACATGGTCGCCGCGACCCCGTCCGGCGGCTGGCTCCAGTCCAACCCCGTCGTGCCCGAGCTCGGCTTCCCGCTCGGCACCCGGCTCCAGATGACCTGGCTGGAGGAGGGCCTGCCGAACTCCCTCACCCCCGGCCGCCGCCCCCGCACCACGCTCACCCCCTCCCTCGCCCTCAAGGACGGCGTCCCCGTCATGGCGTTCGGCACGCCCGGCGGCGACCAGCAGGACCAGTGGCAGGTGCACTTCTTCCTCGCGGTGGCGCTGCGCGACAACGTGCGCGGCGGACTCGACCTCCAGGGCGCGATCGACGCCCCGAACTGGCACACCGACGCCTTCCCCGGCTCGTTCTTCCCGCGCGGCATGCGGCCCGGATCCCTCACCGTCGAGTCGCGCACGGACGAGGACGTCGTCGCCGAGCTGCGCCGGCGCGGCCACGACGTGACCGTCGGGGACGCCTGGTCGGAGGGCCGGCTGTGCGCCGTGGCCCGCGACCCGCGCACCGGCGTCCTGTCGGCCGCGGCGAACCCGCGCGGCATGCAGGGCTACGCCGTCGGCCGCTGACCACCCCGGGCACGGGACGGCGGTGGAACCGCGATTTCAAGGCGATTCCACCGCCGGTTCACCCCGCGGGAACGCGATGTCAGTGGGGCGTGTTCTCATGGACGCATGATCGAAACCATCACGGAAAGCATCGACGACTTTCTGTCCCGCCATGTCACCGACCGGCTCGTCACGGACGTCGAGCGGATCGTCCGCGCCGCGGCCGCCGCCGAGATCACCCCGCGCTTCCGGCAGCTCGACCCGCACGAGATCGAGCAGAAGAGCGCCCCGCACGACCTCGTCACCGTCGCCGACAAGCGCGCCGAGGAGTACCTCACACGCGAGCTGCCCGCGCTGCTGCCCGGCTCCGTCGTGGTCGGCGAGGAGGCCGTCGCCGCCGACCCGACGACGTACGAGGCGCTGCGCGGCTCCGCCCCCGTCTGGATCGTCGACCCCGTCGACGGCACCCGCCAGTTCGTCCACGGCGACCCCGGCTTCTGCACCCTCGTCGCCCTCGCGCTCGACGGCATCGTCCTCGCATCGTGGACGTACGCGCCGGCGCTCGGCGAGATGGCCGTCGCCGTCCGCGGCCGCGGCGCCCGGCTCGACGGCGAGCTGCTCGTCTCCGCTTCCCCGGCCCCCGGCGAGGACCTGCGCATCGCCACCTCGCACCCCGACTACACGACGGACGACCAGAAGCGCGCCCTGCTCGGCCTGCGCGCGGACGGCTTCGCACCGCGCCCGTGCGGCTCGGCCGGCCTGGAGTACCTCGCGGTCGCCCGCGGAGCGCTCGACGCCACCGCGTTCAGCTGGGAGCTCGCCTGGGACCACGCCGCGGGGCTGCTCCTCGTCGAGGAGGCGGGCGGCGCCCACCTCACCGGCGCGGGCGTCCCCTTCGCCGTGACCGGCGGCAATGTGCTGCCCTTCACGGCCGCCCGGGACGCCGCCACCGCGCGGCGCGTGGTGCAGGCGCTGTCGGCCGGGGCCTGACCCCGGCGCTGTCGGCACCCCGGCATATCCTGGGCGGGCAGTGGCCGTCGCCTGACGAAGGAGCCCGAAGGTGCCGTCGATGTTCGATGCCGTCGTGGTGGGTGCGGGGCCGAACGGGCTGACCGCTGCCGTCGAACTGGCCAGGAGAGGCTTCTCCGTGGCCCTGTTCGAGGCGCGGGAGGCGATCGGCGGCGGAGCCCGCACCGAGGAGCTGACGCTGCCCGGCTTCCGCCACGACCCCTGCTCGGCCTCCCACCCCCTCGGCATCAACTCCCCGGCGTTCAGGGCGATGCCGCTGGACCGGTACGGCCTCGAGTGGGTGCACGCCGACCTGCCCATGGCCCATCCGTTCCCCGACGGCACCGCTGCCGTCCTGTCCCGCTCCGTCGCGGAGACCGCGGCCTCGTTCGGGCCGCGCGACGCGGGCACGTACCGCCGCCTGGTCGAGCCGCTCCTGCATCGCTGGGACACCCTCGTACGGGACTTCATGTCGCTGCCGCTGAGCGCGCTGCCCCGCGACCCGGTCGGCCTCGCCCGCTTCGGGGTGAACGGACTGCTGCCCGCGACCTGGCTCATGCGGCGCTTCCGCGACGAGCGGGCGCCCGCCCTCTTCTCCGGTCTCGCCGCGCACACCATCGCCCCGCTGAACGGCCTCGCGACCGGCGGCATCGGCCTCGTCTTCGCCCTCGCCGCGCACGCCCGCGGCTGGCCCGTCGCCCGCGGCGGCTCCCAGGCCGTCGCCGACGCGCTCGCCGCGTACCTGAAGGACCTCGGCGGCGAGATCCACACCGGCTACGAGGTCAAGCGGCTCGACGACCTGCCGCCCGCCCGCGCCTACGTCTTCGACACCTCTCCGACCGCCCTCGCGCGCATCGCGGGGCTCGGCCGCTACTACGACCGGTTCCGGTACGGGGCCAGCGTTTTCAAGGTGGACTACGCGCTCGACGGGCCCGTGCCGTGGACCGCGAAGGAGGCCAGATCCGCCGGCACGGTCCAGGTCGGCCCGTACCGCTCCGACATCGGGCGGGCGCTGCGGGAGGCCTCCGGCGGGGAGCGGGCGCCCGAGACGCCGTTCCTCATCACCGTGCAGTCCAGCCTCGCCGACCCGACGCGGGCGCCCGAGGGCAAGCACACGTTCTGGGCGTACGGGCACGTGCCGAACGGGTGGGACGGGGATCTGACCGACGCGATCGAGCGCCAACTGGAGCGCTTCGCACCCGGGTTCAGGGATCTCGTGCTGGCCCGCGCGACGATGGGCCCGCCCGAGCTCGCCGCGCGCAACGCGAACTATGTGGGCGGGGACATCGCCGCCGGGGCCGCGGCCGGGCTCCAGGTCCTGCTGCGGCCCAAGCTGTCCCTCTCCCCGTACACGACCCCGCACCCGGCGGTCTTCATTTGTTCGTCGTCCACGCCGCCCGGCCCGGGCGTGCACGGCATGTCGGGGCACAACGCGGCGAAGGCCGTCTGGCGGAGGCTGAGGGACCGGTCATGAACACACGCGACACCCGGATCACTCTCGTACGGGGCGACATCACCGAGCAGGAGGTCGACGCGGTCGTCAACGCGGCGAACTCCTCGCTGCTCGGCGGCGGAGGCGTCGACGGGGCCATCCATCGCAAGGGCGGACCGGAGATCCTCGCGGCCTGCCGGGCGCTGCGCGCCTCGCACTACGGGAAGGGGCTGCCGGCCGGGCGGGCCGTGGCGACCACGGCGGGGCGGCTTCCGGCGCGGTGGGTCATCCACACGGTCGGGCCCCGCTGGTCCGCTTCGGAGGACCGGAGCGCGGTGCTGGAGTCCTGCTACCGGGAGTCGCTGCGGGTGGCCGCGGAGTTGGGGGCGCGGAGCGTGGCGTTCCCGGCGATCTCCACCGGCATCTACGGCTGGCCGCTGGACGACGGCGCGCGGGTCGCTGTCGGGGCCGTGCGGGCGTTCGTGGGGCCCGGGCAGGCGGGGCTGGACGAGGTCCGGTTCGTGGTCTTCGACGAGCGGGCCTTCGAGGCGTTCTCGGGACACATGGAGTGACCGGCGGCCCTGACCCGTCCGCACGTACATGTCGGAATTTCGCCAGCGGGGCGCTTCCTCCGTGACCGATGCTTGAGGCATGTACACCGATACCGAGCGGTGCGTGCGGGCCGTGCAGGCCAAGGACAGCCGGTTCGACGGAGTGTTCTTCACCGCCGTCGTGACGACCCGGATCTACTGCCGGCCGGGCTGCCCCGCCGTACCGCCCCGGCCCCGGAACATGGTGTTCTACCCGAGCGCCGCCGCCTGCCAGCAGGCCGGGTTCCGGGCCTGCAAGCGATGCCGGCCCGACTCGACCCCGGGCTCGCCCGAGTGGAACCAGCGCGCGGACCTCACCGCCCGCGCCATGCGGCTGATCGGCGACGGCGTCGTGGACCGCGAGGGCGTGCCCGGACTCGCGCGCCGGCTGCGCTACAGCGAGCGCCAGGTCGAGCGCCAGCTCCGCGCCGAGCTGGGCGCGGGCCCGCTCGCCCTGGCCCGCGCCCAGCGCGCCCAGACCGCGCGGCTGCTGATCGAGACGACCGGTCTGGCGATGGCCGACATCGCCTTCGCCGCCGGGTTCGCCTCGGTCCGCTCGTTCAACGACACGGTCCGCGAGGTCTTCGCCCTGTCGCCGAGCGAACTGCGCGACCGGGCGCCGCGGGCCCGGACGGGGGCGCCCGGGGCCATCACCCTGCGCCTGCCGTTCCGTGCGCCACTCAATCCCGACAACGTCTTCGGCCACCTCGCCGCCACCGCCGTGCCCGGCGTCGAGGAGTGGCGCGACGGGGCCTACCGGCGCACGCTGCGCCTGCCGTACGGGTACGGGATCGTGGCCCTGACGCCCGGCCCCGAGCACATCGGCTGCCGACTGATCCTCACCGACCAGCGCGACCTCACCGTCGCCATCAGCCGCTGCCGCCGCCTGCTCGACCTCGACGCCGACCCCGTCGCCGTCGACGACCAGCTGCGCGCCGACCCGCTGCTCGCCCCCCTCGTCGACAAGGCGCCGGGACGCCGCGTGCCCCGCACGGTCGACGAGGCGGAGTTCGCGGTGCGCGCCGTGCTCGGACAGCAGGTGTCCACGGCCGCCGCCCGCACCCACGCGGCCCGGCTCGTCATCGCCCACGGCGACCCCGTCGAGGACCCCGAGGGCGGCCTCACCCACCTCTTCCCGACCCCGGACGCCCTCGCCTGCCTCGACCCCGAGTCCCTCGCACTGCCCGGTACCCGCCGCACCACCCTGCTGACACTCGTACGGCAACTGGCCGATGGGAGGCTCACGTTGGGCCCCGAGTCGGACTGGGACGAGGCGCGGGCCGCGCTCGCCGCGCTGCCCGGCTTCGGCCCCTGGACGGTCGAGGCCATCGCCATGCGGGCCCTCGGCGACCCGGACGCCTTCCTGCCCACCGACCTCGGCATGCGCCGCGCCGCACAGCAGCTGGGCCTGCCGCACACCCCGGCCGCGCTCACCGCGCGGGCGGCGGCCTGGCGGCCCTGGCGCGCGTACGCGACCCAGTACCTCTGGGCCACCGACGACCACCCGATCAACTTCCTGCCCGCGTAAGGCGAACATCATGGGACAGAGCAGACAGCACACCGTCATCGAAACCCCGTACGAACCGTTCACCCTCGTCGCCACCGACGGCGTCCTGTCCGGCCTCTACATGACCGGCCAGCGCCACCGCCCCGCCGAGGAGACCTTCGGCGAGCGCGACGACCGGCCCTTCGGCGCCGCCGTCGAGCAGCTGGAGGCCTACTTCCAGGGCGAGTTGAAGGAGTTCGACCTGCCGCTCGACCTGCACGGCACCCCGTTCCAGCGGTCCGTGTGGGCGCAACTGCGGAAGATCCCGTACGGCGAGACCCGCACCTACGGCGAGCTCGCCGAGGCGCTCGGCAGACCGGGGGCCTCCCGCGCGGTCGGCCTCGCCAACGGGAAGAACCCGGTCGGCGTCATCGTGCCCTGCCACCGGGTGGTCGGCGCGGACGGCAGTCTCACCGGCTACGGAGGCGGACTGCCCCGCAAGCGCCGCCTGCTCGACTTCGAGCGCGGCACCGCCCTGTTCTAGACGCTTCTAGGAAGCGAGCTCCCGCAGCAGCCGGGGCAGGGCCGTCCCGATCGGCTCACGTACGACCGTGTCGGCGACGTCGTCGTACGGCGTCGGCTCCGCGTTCACCACCACCAGGCGCGCCCCCTGTTCGGCGGCCAGTCCGGCCAGGCCCGCCGCCGGGTGCACCTGGAGGCTGGAGCCGACCGCGAGGAACACCTGGCACGCCTTCGTGATCGCGGCGGCCTCGCCGATCACCATCGGGTCGAGGCGCTCGCCGAACATCACCGTCGCCGGCTTGAGGATGCCGCCGCACACCGGGCAGCCCGGATCGTCCTCGCCCGCCTCGACGCGGGCCAGCGCCGCCTCCATGGGCCCGCGCTCGCCGCACGCCGTGCAGACGACGCGGCGGGCCGACCCGTGCAGTTCGATCACCTTACGGTCGGGCAGCCCGGCCTGCTGGTGCAGCCCGTCCACGTTCTGCGTGACGACCCGCACCGGGACCCCGGACGCCGCCAGGTCCACGATCGCGCGGTGCGCCGCGTTCGGCTCGGGGTTCAGGGCGCCGGTCCGCAGCCGCATCAGCCAGGAGCGTCGCCTGATCTCCGGGTCGTTCATGTAGTACTCGTACGTGACGAGCTTCTCGGCAGCCGGATCCTCGCGCCACAGCCCCTTCGGCCCGCGGTAGTCGGGGATGCCGGAGTCGGTGCTGATGCCGGCGCCGGTCAGAAGGGCGACGAGGGGTTTTCCGGTCGAGGCGCTCATGGGGACAGATCAGACCAGGCACCCGGCCCGGCGTCCACCGATTTCGGGCACCGGCGGCCGAGGTCAGCCGATGGGGCGCCCGCTCTCCAGCTCGACGGTGCCGGAGCCGGAGGAGAGGACGTCCAGGGCGGTGCTCACCCGGCCGTGCAGCGTGCCCAGGAGGTAGCTGCCCAGCTCGTGGTGGGGGACGAACCGCCACGACAGCAGTTCCTCCTCCTGGAGCCGGATCGCGGCGATCCGCTCGGTGTCCAGCACCCCTCCGTCGTAGAGATAGGCCACGATCGGCGGCCGCCCCGGGCCCGGCACCCAGTCCACGACGAGCAGCCGCCCGAGGTCCACGTCGAGCCCGATCTCCTCCAGCGTCTCGCGCCGGGCGCCCTGCCGGGGCGTCTCCCCGTCGTCCGACTCCACGGTGCCGCCGGGCAGCGCCCAGCCCTCGCGGTAGTTCGGCTCGACCACCAGGACGTGCCCGCGCTCGTCCCGGAACAGCGCGGCGGCGCCGACCAGGACACGGGGGAGTCCGGCGATGTACGTGGCGTAGTCCAGGGTGCTCATCCGGCTCAGCCTAGCGAGCGCGGGGCCACTTGATCGATCGTTTCGCAGGTCCGGACACCCTACTGTGAACGCATATGCCCCGACTTATCCGGGCGCGAGGGCGTTCCGCGAGGCGGACGACCATGGGCAGGGAGGCCCTCCTGCGGTTAAGGTCGCAGCGGCGCGACTGCCTTGTTTCGAGCAAGGCCCGAAAAGCAAGGGGAGAGCAAGGTGGCGGACGCTGCACAGGCCGCGCGGCACGTGTTGATCGCGGCGGACAAGTTCAAGGGCTCGCTGACCGCGGTGCAGGTCGCACAGCGTGTGACGGCGGGACTGCGCCGGATCGCGCCCGATGTCGAGGTCGAGTCGGTGCCGGTCGCGGACGGCGGTGACGGGACCGTCGCGGCGGCCGTCGCGGCGGGCTTCGAGCGCCGTGAGGTCGAGGTGACCGGGCCGCTCGGCGAGAAGGTCACGGCGGCGTACGCGCTGCGCGAGGGCACCGCGGTCGTCGAGATGGCGGAGGCGTCCGGCCTCCAGCTGCTGCCCGAGGGCGTCTTCGCCCCGCTGACGTCGACCACGTACGGATCCGGCGAGGTCCTCCTCGCCGCGCTGGACGCGGGCGCGCGCAGCATCGTCTTCGGCGTCGGCGGCAGCGCCACGACCGACGGCGGCGCGGGCATGCTCGCCGCGCTCGGCGCCCGCTTCCTGGACGCGTCCGGTAACCCGGTCGCACCCGGCGGCGGTCCGCTGGCCACGCTGGCCTCGGCCGACCTGTCGGGCCTCGACCCGCGCCTCGCCGACGTCGAGATCGTGCTCGCCAGCGACGTGGACAACCCGCTGACGGGCCCGAAGGGCGCGCCCGCGGTGTACGGCCCGCAGAAGGGCGCGACGCCCGAGGACGTGGCCGAGCTGGACGCCGCCCTGGACCACTTCGCGAAGGTGCTCGGCGAGTCCGTCGGGCCCGCCGCGCTCGAGTACGCGGCGTCGCCGGGGGCGGGTGCCGCCGGCGGTATCGGGTACGGGGCCCTGGTCGGCCTCGGCGCGAGCTTCCGGCCCGGCATCGAGGTCATGCTCGACGTCCTCGGGTTCGCGCCCGCGCTCGCGAAGGCGACGCTGGTGATCACCGGTGAGGGGTCGCTGGACGAGCAGACCCTGCACGGGAAGGCGCCGGCGGGTGTCGCGGCGGCGGCCCGGGCGGCCGGGGTCGAGGTCGTCGCGGTGTGCGGGCGGCTCGCGCTTCCGCCGGAGGCGCTCGGGCGGGCCGGTATTCGCCGGGCCTACGCGCTGACGGATCTGGAGCCGGATGTGGCTCGCTGCATCGCCGAGGCGGGGCCCATCCTGGAGGACGTGGCGGAGCGCATCGCCCGGGACTTCCTGAGCTGACCCGGGCTTCATCGCCGTAGCTCCGCCGGTCTGCCGATGAGTGCAGCCCGGTGGGGCTTCTCGCGCAGTTCCCCGCGCCCCTGAGATGCACACCCTTCGGGTGGCATCTCCCCGATGAGGCGCAGCCTCATCAGGGGCGCGGGGAACTGCGCGACCAGCCCCCACCGGGGCCGCGCGTGAGGGCATACAGAAGGGCCCCGAACCTCAAAGGTTCGGGGCCCTTCAAAAATGCGTACCCGGCGAACTACGGGAGCTGCGCGGCACGCGCCTCGCGGCGGTTGTCGCGGAAGTTGTTCACGCGGCGAGCCGTGGCGAACAGCGGGATGACCGCTCCGAGCACCAGCTGGAGCGCACAGCCCGTCTGGAGGAGCAGCTGGCCCCCGGGGGCGTCGAAGGCCCACGCGGCCAGCAGAGCCATGCTCAGGACGATCCACGACAGCATCGCGACGGCCGTGCGGCCCCGCGGCTTCGGGTACTCGACCCGGCTCACCATCAGCCACGCCGTACCGATGATCGCCAGGAGCGTCGCCACGAAGGGCAGCTCGAGGAGAACGATCGAGACGACGGTCAGCGCGCCGAACGGCGACGGCATGCCCTGGAACGTGCCGTCCTTCACGGTCACGCAGGAGAACCGCGCGAGTCTCAGCACCACCGCCAGGAGCACCACGATCGCTCCGACCGCGGCCACTCTCTGGTGCGCGTCGTCGGCGACCATGCCGTAGACGAGCACGAAGTAGGCGGGCGCGAGCCCGAAGCTGATGAGGTCGGAGAGGTTGTCCAGCTCCGCGCCCATCGGCGACGAACGCAGCTTGCGGGCCACCAGACCGTCGAACAGGTCGAAGATCGCGGCGGCCAGCATCAGGATCACGGCGGTCGCGGCGGAGTGCCGCGCCATGCCGGAGTCGTTGCTGCCCTGGATGTGCGGGATCAGGATGCCGGTCGTCGTGAAGTAGACCGCCATGAAGCCGCACGTGGCGTTGCCGAGCGTGAGCGTGTCCGCTATCGACAGACGCAGTGAGAGCGGCATCTCCTCCGCCTCATCCGCGCCGTCGGCGTCGGAGGCCCAGGCCTGGGTCTCAGGATCAGTCACGGTCAATGCGAGTCACCCCAGCCACCGTCTTCTGCCCGACCTCGACGTCGACCTCGACGCCCTCGGGCAGGTAGATGTCCACGCGCGAGCCGAACCGGATCAGACCGATGCGCTCGCCCTGCTCGACCTTCGTGCCCTGGGGGATGTAGGGCACGATGCGGCGGGCGACGGCGCCGGCGATCTGGATCATCTCGATGTCACCGAGCTCGGTGTCGAAGTGCCAGACGACGCGCTCGTTGTTCTCGCTCTCCTTGTTGAACGCCGGGACGAATCCGCCGGGGATGTGCTCGACGGAGGTCACGGTGCCGGAGAGCGGCGCGCGGTTCACGTGGACGTTCAGCGGGCTCATGAAGATCGCGACGCGGGTGCGGCCGTCCTTCCACGGCATGATGCTCTGCACCACACCGTCGGCCGGGGAGATGACCCGGCCGGAAGCGATCTCGCGCTCGGGGTCGCGGAAGAACCACAGCATGCCGGCCGCCAGAGCGGTGGTCGGGACGGCGAGTGCTGCGGCCTTCTTGGACCGACGCGAACGGGCCAGGCTCAGGGCGGCCGTGGCGACGGTCGGAAGGAGCCACGGCGATGCTCCGCGCGCAAGGCGACCACCGAGGAAGCCGTCGCGTGGTGCAGAGGTTTGGCTGTGGGGCATGGATGACCTTCGTAGCGGATGAGGCCGCGCTGGTTACGGGGGGACGGCGGCTTTTCCGGGGATGCTATCGGTTGCGAGCCACAACTGGGCAAGCCAGGAAGCCGAGTCGACGGCCGAAGAGTGTTGACGGGGTGTGATCTTCCTTGCGAAGAAAACACCCCGTAACCGGACATCGCGCCCAGGCTCAGCCCTGGAACCGATACTCTTCGAGCAGTCGACGACCAATGATCATTTTCTGGATTTCGGCGGTACCTTCGCCGATCAGCAGCATCGGAGCCTCACGGTAGAGACGCTCGATCTCGTACTCCTTCGAGAACCCGTATCCACCATGGATCCGGAACGCGTCCTCCACGACTTCCTTGCAGTATTCGGAGGCCAGGTACTTGGCCATTCCCGCTTCGAGGTCGTTTCGTTCCCCGGAGTCCTTTTTGCGTGCCGCGTTCACCATCATCGCATGGGCGGCCTCGACCTTGGTAGCCATCTCGGCCAGCTTGAACTGGATGGCCTGGTGATGGGCGATCGGCTTGCCGAAAGTGTGGCGCTGCTGGGCATACGAGACACCCAGTTCGAAGGCACGCTGCGCGACACCACAGCCACGCGCCGCGACATTCACGCGGCCGACCTCGACGCCGTCCATCATTTGGTAAAACCCTCGGCCGGTCTCGCCGCCGAGCACACGATTGGCCGGAATGCGCAGGTCGTCCATCACCAGCTCGGTGGTGTCGACGCCCTTGTAACCCATCTTGTCGATCTTGCCGGGGATCGTGAGTCCGGGACGGACCTCACCGAAACCGGGCTCCTTCTCCACGAGGAAGGTCGTCATCGACTTGTGCGGGGCCGTGCCCTCGGGGTGTCCTTCGTCACTTCGTGTGAGAACCGCCACGAGCGTTGACGTTCCGCCGTTGGTCAGCCACATCTTCTGACCGTTCAGGACGTACTCGTCGCCGTCCTTGACCGCCTTCGACGAGATCGCCGAGACGTCGGAGCCGAGCGCCGGCTCGGACATCGAGAACGCGCCGCGCACCTCGCCCAGCGCCATCCGCGGCAGGAAGTACTCCCGCTGCTCCTGCGTACCGTGCTGCTTGAGCATGTACGCCACGATGAAGTGCGTGTTGATGATGCCGGAGACCGACATCCAGCCGCGCGCGATCTCCTCCACGCACAGGGCGTACGTCAGCAGCGACTCGCCCAGACCCCCGTACTCCTCGGGGATCATGAGACCGAACAGACCCAGTTCCTTGAGGCCGTCGACGATCTGCTGCGGGTACTCGTCGCGGTGCTCCAGCTCCGTCGCGACGGGGATGATCTCCTTGTCCACGAAGTCCCGGACGGTGGACAGGATCTCCTGCTGCACATCCGTCAGGCCGTGGGTCTGGGCGAGTCGGCTCACTTCTGCTTCTCCTGAAGGTCCGGGCGGCCGGGCTGCTCGCCGCCGCGCTCCTTGATGTACGTCTCGGTGGGCACCATCACCTTGCGGCGGAAGACGCACACGAGCGTGCCGTCCTGCTTGTAGCCCTTGGTCTCCACGTAGACGATGCCGCGGTCGTTCTTCGACTTCGACGGCGTCTTGTCGAGGACCGTGGTCTCGCCGTAGAGGGTGTCTCCGTGGAAGGTCGGCGCCACGTGCCTCAGCGACTCGATCTCCAGGTTGGCGATGGCCTTGCCGGAGACGTCCGGGACGGACATGCCGAGCAGCAGGGAGTAGATGTAGTTGCCGACGACGACGTTCTTGCCGAAGTCGGTCGTCTTCTCCGCATAGTTCGTGTCCATGTGGAGGGGGTGGTGGTTCATCGTCAGGAGACAGAAGAGGTGGTCGTCGTACTCGGTGACCGTCTTCCCGGGCCAGTGCTTGTAGACGTCCCCGACGGTGAACTCTTCGTAGGTGCGGCCGAACTGCATGGTGCTTACGCCTCCGGGGCTTCGAACTTGCTGGTGCGCTGCATGCCGGCCGCGCGGCCCTTGCCCGAGATGACCAGGGCCATCTTGCGGGAGGCCTCGTCGATCATCTCGTCGCCGAGCATGGCCGAGCCCTTCTTGCCGCCCGCCTCGGACGTGTAGAAGTCGTACGCGTCCAGGATCAGCTCGGCGTGGTCGAAGTCCTCCTGCGAGGGCGAGAAGATCTCGTTCGACGCCTCGACCTGGCCGGGGTGCAGCACCCACTTGCCGTCGAAGCCGAGCGCGGCGGCCCGCTGGGCGACCTCGCGGTAGCCGTCCACGTTGCGGATCTGCAGGTAGGGGCCGTCGATCGCCTGGAGGTCGTTGGCGCGGGCGGCCATCAGGATCTTCATCAGGATGTAGTGGTAGGCGTCGGCGCCGTAGCCGGGCGGCTGCTCGCCGACGACCAGGGACTTCATGTTGATGGAGGCCATGAAGTCGGCCGGGCCGAAGATGATCGTCTCGAGGCGGGGCGAGGCCTCCGCGATCGCGTTGACGTTGTTGAGGCCCTTGGCGTTCTCGATCTGCGCCTCGATGCCGATCTTGCCGACCTCGAAGCCCATCGTCTTCTCGATCTGGGTGAGCAGCAGGTCCAGGGCGACGACCTGGTCGGCCGTCTGCACCTTCGGGAGCATGATGCAGTCGAGGTTCTGGCCCGCACCCTCGACGACCGTGACGACATCGCGGTAGGTCCACTCGGTGGTCCAGTCGTTGACCCGCACGACACGCGTCTTGCCCGTCCAGTCACCCTCGTTCAGGAACTTGACGATGGTGTGCCGGGCGTCCGGCTTCGCGAGCGGGGCGCAGGCGTCCTCCAGGTCGAGGAAGACCTGGTCGGCGGCGAGACCCTGGGCCTTCTCCAGGAAGCGGGGGTTGCTTCCGGGCACCGCGAGGCAGGAGCGGCGCGGACGGAGACGGTTCACAGTCATGCGGGGACCTCCAGAGGGTCGAGCTGGTTCGCTTTCCGGATCTCGTCGACGATACGGCCGATGATCTCGGTGATGCCGAAGTCCTTGGGGGTGAAGACGGCGGCCACTCCCGCCTGCTTCAGGTCCTCGGCGTCGGCGTTGGGGATGATGCCACCGACGATCACGGGGACGTCGGTGGCGCCCGCCTCGCGCATCCGTTCCAGGACGTCGGGCACCAGCTCGGCGTGCGACCCGGAGAGGATCGACAGGCCGACGCAGTGCACGTCCTCGGCGAGCGCGGCGGACACGATCTGTTCGGGGGTGAGCCGGATGCCCTGGTAGACCACCTCGAACCCGGCGTCGCGGGCCCGCACGGCGATCTGCTCGGCGCCGTTGGAGTGGCCGTCCAGGCCCGGCTTGCCGACCAGGAGGCGCAGCTTGCCGCCGAGCTCCTCGCCGGTGCGGCGGACCTTCTCGCGGACCTCGGCGAGCGGGGTGCCCGGCTCGGCGGTCACCGCGACCGGGGCGGACGAGACGCCGGTGGGGGCGCGGAACTCGCCGAAGACCTCGCGCAGCGCGCCGGCCCACTCGCCGGTCGTGACACCCGCGCGGGCGCACTCCAGCGTGGCCTCCATCAGGTTCTCGGTGCCGGCCGCGGCCTCCTTGAGGCGCTCCAGGGCCTGCCCGGTGGTCGGGTAGTGGAACGGGTCGCCCATGCCCTGGCGGTCGGAGGACTCCTGACGGGTGGTCTTCCAGTCGCCGATGGCCCGGACGACCTTGGCCTCGACGGCGTGGTCGACGGTCATGATCGCGGCGTCCAGGTCGGCCGTGAGCGGGTTCGGCTCGGTCGACTCGTAGATGTTCACGCCGACGATCTTGTCGTCGCCGGCCTCGATGCGGGCGCGCCGCTCGGCGTGCGAGGAGACGAGCTGCGACTTGAGGTAGCCGGACTCGACGGCGGCCATCGCGCCGCCCATCTCCTGGATCCGGTCGATCTCGGCGAGGCACTCCGCGACGAGCTCGTCGACCTTCTTCTCGATGACGTGCGAGCCCGCGAAGATGTCCTCGTACTCGAGCAGGTCGCTCTCGTGGGCGAGGACCTGCTGGATGCGCAGGGACCACTGCTGGTCCCACGGCCGCGGGAGGCCCAGGGCCTCGTTCCAGGCCGGCAGCTGGACGGCGCGGGCGCGCGCGTCCTTGGAGAGGGTGACGGCCAGCATCTCGAGGACGATCCGCTGGACGTTGTTCTCCGGCTGGGCCTCGGTCAGGCCGAGGGAGTTGACCTGCACGCCGTAGCGGAACCGGCGCTGCTTCGCGTTCTCGATGCCGTACCGCTCGCGCGTGATCTGGTCCCAGATCCGCCCGAACGCCCGCATCTTGCACATCTCCTCGATGAAGCGGACTCCCGCGTTCACAAAGAAGGAGATGCGGGCCACGACGTCCCCGAACTTCTCCTCGGGGACCTGCCCTGAGTCGCGTACGGCATCGAGAACAGCGATGGCGGTGGACATCGCGTACGCGATCTCCTGGACCGGTGTGGCCCCCGCCTCCTGGAGGTGGTACGAGCAGATGTTGATCGGGTTCCACTTGGGGATGTGGGACACCGTGTAGGTGATCATGTCGGTCGTCAGACGCAGGGAGGGGCCCGGCGGGAAGACGTGCGTCCCGCGCGAGAGGTACTCCTTGACGATGTCGTTCTGCGTCGTGCCCTGGAGCGTCGCGATGTCCGCGCCCTGCTCCTCCGCGACGACCTGGTAGAGCGCCAGAAGCCACATGGCGGTGGCGTTGATGGTCATCGAGGTGTTCATCTGCTCCAGGGGGATGTCCTGGAACAGCCGTCGCATGTCACCGAGATGCGAGACCGGGACGCCGACCCGGCCGACCTCGCCGCGGGCGAGGACGTGGTCCGGGTCGTAGCCGGTCTGGGTCGGCAGGTCGAAGGCGACCGACAGACCCGTCTGGCCCTTGGCGAGGTTGCGCCGGTACAGCTCGTTGGACGCCTCCGCCGTGGAGTGACCGGCGTACGTGCGCATGAGCCACGGCCGGTCCTTCTGACGCTCAGTCATCTGCTCGTACTCCCCAGCGGATCAGATGTTGCGGAAGCGGTTGATGGCGTCGATGTGCTGGGCCCGCTTCTCGTGGTCGCGGACGCCCAGGCCCTCCTCGGGGGACAGCGCGAGGACGCCGACCTTGCCCTGGTGGAGGTTGCGGTGCACGTCGTAGGCGGCCTGGCCGGTCTCCTCGAGGGAGTAGACCTTCGACAGGGTGGGGTGGATCTTGCCCTTGGAGATGAGGCGGTTGGCCTCCCAGGCCTCGCGGTAGTTCGCGAAGTGCGAGCCGACGATCCGCTTCAGCGACATCCACAGGTAGCGGTTGTCGTACTCGTGGTTGTAGCCGGACGTCGACGCGCAGGTGACGATCGTGCCGCCCTTGCGGGTGACGTAGACGGAGGCGCCGAAGGTCTCGCGGCCCGGGTGCTCGAAGACGATGTCGACGTCCTCGCCGCCGGTGAGCTCGCGGATGCGCTTGCCGAAGCGCTTCCACTCGCGCGGGTCCTGCTCGTGCTCGTTCTTCCAGAACTTGTAGCCCTCGGCGTTGCGGTCGATGACCGCCTCGGCGCCCATGGCCCGGCAGATGGCGGCCTTCTCGGGGGAGGAGACGACACAGATCGGGTTGGCGCCGCCGGCCAGCGCGAACTGGGTGGCGTACGAGCCGAGGCCGCCGCTCGCGCCCCAGATCAGGACGTTGTCGCCCTGCTTCATGCCGGCGCCGTTGCGGGAGACCAGCTGGCGGTAGGCGGTGGAGTTCACCAGGCCCGGGGCCGCGGCCTCCTCCCAGCTCAGGTGGTCCGGCTTCGGCATCAGCTGGTTCGACTTGACCAGGGCGATCTCGGCGAGGCCGCCGAAGTTCGTCTCGAAGCCCCAGATGCGCTGCTCGGGGTCGAGCATCGTGTCGTTGTGGCCGTCCGAGGACTCCAGCTCGACGCTGAGGCAGTGCGCGACGACCTCGTCGCCCGGGTTCCAGGCGTTGACGCCCGGGCCGGTGCGCAGGACGACGCCCGCGAGGTCGGAGCCGATGACGTGGTACGGGAGGTCGTGGCGCTTGCTGAGCTCGCTGAGCCGGCCGTAACGCTCCAGGAAGCCGAAGGTGGAGACCGGCTCGAAGATCGAGGTCCAGACCGAGTTGTAGTTCACGGAGCTGGCCATGACGGCGACCAGGGCCTCGCCCGGGCCGAGCTCCGGCAGCGCGACGTCGTCGAGGTGCAGCGACTTGCGCGGGTCCTTGTCGCGGCTCGCGAGCCCGGCGAACATCTCCTGCTCGTCCTTGTGCACGGTGACCGCGCGGTACGAGTCGGGCAGCGGCAGGGCGGCGAAGTCGGCAGACGTGGCGGTCTGCGACTGAATCGCGTCCAGGATTTCCTTCACGGTGGTGCCTCCGGCGATGAGCGTCTGAGGGGAACGCTGAGTCGGGGTCGGTATGGGGCTGCTGCGGGTGGTGGTGCGGTGCCGTCGGTTCGGCGGGTGGTGCTCTGGCAGCGCTTGGTGTGGCGCGGAAGGTTGCCTGTGACGCAGGCGTCCGGGCGCGCGAGCCACGGTCGGTCGAGGCTTGCGGGGACAGCCGGCGTACGGAAGTTCTCTGCACGCCGGCCGCCCGGACACCTTCAACGTATGGCACGCCGTGACGGTGCACAAGGCACTGCGTGCCATCAATTTCGCTCAGCTGAAATCTTTGCGCCCCAGCTGAGCGATGATCGATCATCCGTGGTCAGAGGGGGTTTCCGGGCGCCGAAAGGGATCGATGATCGATCACGGGTGGCGGGGATGGGGTGGGGCGGGGTGTCGAGGGCGCGGAATGTATGGCACTGCGTGCCAGTGGGGGTGGGGGCGACACGGGCGGCGACACGGGGGGTTCTGCCGATGGGGTGACGGGGGTGACGGGGGTGCGGTGGGGCTGTGCCGTCGGGTCGCCGCGCGCACGCTGCCCGGGAGCGTTCCCCCGGCGGCGCGCCCGCGGCATCCGGCTCAGGCTCAGGGCGTGATCGCTAGTGACCCGTCGTGCGGAGCCAGCGCATCGTGGTGACGAGCTCTTCGCCGAAGTTCTCGCAGAGGGCGAGCAGCGCGCGGCCCGCGGGTGAGTCGGTCAGGCCGGTGGGGTCGGCATCGGGGAGACCCCCGAGAGCGTCGTGGCAGGCGGTCTCGACGGTGGCGTGGCGTGAGGCGAAGTAGCCGCCGCGCACCTGGTCCGTCAGGCCGGCGAGGTACGCGTGGTGGGCTTCCTCGGCGGGGTGGGCGTGGAAGGAGCCCTCGACGAGCTCGTCGAGGTAGTGCGCCAGGCTCGCGGAGGCTTCGACCACGCGGTCGGCCGCGTCCCCGGCGGGCTCGTCGAGCAGCTCGCCGAAGGTCAGCAGATTGCTGATGGTCTCCAGCTGGAAGAGCTGGACCGTGTCCGGGTCGACCTCGGAGGTGAAGAGCGGGGCCGTGCGCAGTTCCGCGATGGCGTGCAGGTAGGCGCGGTCCGACTGCTCACCGGGAGGCGATGCGGCCAGCCGGAACAGTGACTCCAGCACGGACCGGTCGAGGCCCCACTCCGCGTCGGGTTCGAACAGGAGCAGCGGCGCACGCCACCGCCACAGGGCGAGAGCGGCGGCCTGGCGCTGCGGGACGTGCCCCGGCTTCGTCTCCATGAGTCCCTCGTCCTCGCTCGGTCCGAGCCCCCGGAGGCCGGGCGGGCCTCCGGGGCCGGGTTCAGCGGTTGTGCAGGGCTTCTTCGATCGTGTGCATGATCTCGGAGAGGGGCGCGTCCGTGCGGGCCACCGTGACCAGGACCTCCCCGGAGGTCGAGACCTGGGCCGGCGGCGGGGAGGCGGGGGTGCGGCCGGCGCCGATGCCCGTGCCGAACGTCCGGCGCACGATCGCGAAGGCGTGGTCGAGCTGGGTCTCGACATCGCCCTGGCCACCCGCCCGCAGCCAGCGCCGCAGCACGTGGTTGTGCGCCGTGACGACGGCGGAGGCGGCGACCTCCGCGAGCAGCGGGTCGTCGTTGCCGTCGTGGTGGGCCTGCTCGTCGAAGTGCCCGAGGAGGTACCGGGTGAAGAGGCGCTCGTACCGGGCCACCGAGGCGATCTCCGCCTCGCGCAGCGTCGGCACCTCACGCGTCAGCCGGTACCGCTCGACGGCGACCGTCGGCGACGACGCGTACATCTTCATGACTTCCTTGATGCCCCGGCAGACCGTGTCGAGCGGGTGCTCGTGCGGCGGCGCCGCGTTGAGCACCGCCTCCGCGCGCACGAGCGTGTCGTCGTGGTCCGGGAAGATCGCCTCTTCCTTGGAGCGGAAGTGCCGGAAGAAGGTGCGGCGGGCGACGCCCGCCGCGGCCGCGATCTCGTCGACCGTCGTCGCCTCGTACCCCTTGGTGGAGAACAGCTCCATCGCCGCGGCCGCCAGCTCGCGGCGCATCTTGAGCCGCTGGGCGGCGGCGCGGGTGCCCGCGGCGCTCATCTCCGCCGGAGCGTCGGGCTGAGCTGGGGTACGAGAGGTCTGATCGGCCTTGGGCATGACCCGAACGTACTGCATGTACGTTCCCAAACGCTCCCCGGTCAGCGGGCCGCCCGGTTCCCCGAGCAGCCCGCCCCAGTCCGAACCCGCGTCCGAACCCGCGTCCGACGCGACTCCCGTCCCCGACTCAGCGCCGGGCATATTCGCGGAAGCCACGGCCCGTCTTGCGGCCGAGGCAGCCCGCGGCCACCAGGTGCTCCAGGAGCGGCGCCGGCGCGAGCCCGGGGTCGCGGAACTCGCGGTGCAGGACCTTCTCGATGGCCAGGGACACGTCCAGGCCCACCACGTCGAGCAGTTCGAACGGACCCATCGGGTAGCCGCCGCCGAGCTTCATCGCGGCGTCGATGTCGTCCAGCGTCGCGTAGTGCTCCTGCACCATCTTGATCGCGTTGTTCAGGTACGGGAACAGCAAAGCGTTCACGATGAAGCCGGCGCGGTCGCCGCAGTCCACCGGGTGCTTGCGGACCTTCAGCGTGAGGTCGCGCACGGTCGCGTGCACGTCGTCGCCGGTCAGGACCGTGCGCACGACCTCGACGAGCTTCATCGCCGGGGCCGGGTTGAAGAAGTGCATGCCGATCACGTCCTGCGGTCGCGACGTGGCGCGGGCGCAGGCGACGACGGGCAGCGACGAGGTGGTCGTCGCCAGGATCGCCCCCGGCTTGCAGACCTTGTCGAACGTGGCGAACAGCTGCTGCTTGATCTCCAGGTCCTCGGCGACGGCCTCGAGCGCCAGGTCGACATCGGCGAACGCCTCGTAGGTGCCGGCCGGCGTGATCCGCGCGAGCGTCTGCTCCGCGGTCTCGGCGGTCATCCGGCCCTTGTCGACGGAGCGCTGGAGCGACTTGGCGATCCGGGCCTTGGCCTTCTCCGCCTTCTCCTCGCTGCGGGCGGCGAGCACGACGTCGTAGCCGGCCTTCGCGAACACCTCGACGATGCCGGAGGCCATCGTGCCGGACCCGGCGACACCGACGGAGCGCACCGTGCGGGTCGCGGTCGCGTCCGCGTCGGTCAGCGGCGTCAGCGCGTCCCGCACGACGACCTCGCTGCCCGGCTCCTCGTACGAGTAGAAGCCGCGGCCCGCCTTGCGGCCGGTCAGGCCCGCCTCGGCGAGCTGCTTGAGGATCGGCGCGGGGGCGTGCAGCCGGTCGCGGGACTCGGCGTACATCGCGTCCAGGACGGTGCGCGCGGTGTCGATGCCGATCAGGTCGAGCAGTTCCAGCGGGCCCATCGGCAGACCGCAGCCGAGCTTCATCGCGGCGTCGATGTCCTCGCGGGAGGCGTACTTGGCCTCGTACATCGCGGCGGCCTGGTTGAGGTAGCCGAAGAGCAGGCCGTCGGCGACGAAACCGGGACGGTCGCCGACCGCGACGGGCTCCTTGCCCAGCTCGACGGCGAGCTCCGTGACGGCCGTGACCGCGGTCGGCGCGGTCAGCACGCTGGAGACGACCTCGACGAGCTTCATCGCGGGCGCCGGGTTGAAGAAGTGCAGGCCGAGCACGCGCTCGGGGCGGGCCGAGTCGGCGGCGAGCCGGGTCACGGACAGCGCGTTGGTGCCCGTCGCGATGATCGTCTCGGGCCGCACGATCGCGTCCAGGTCCCGGAAGACCTGCTGCTTGATCTCGTACGACTCGGGCACGACCTCGATGACCAGGTCGGCGTCGGCCGCGGCCTGCAGGTCGGTGAACGTACGGAAGCGGGCGAGCAGGTCCGCGCGCTGCTGCTCGGTGAGGTGCTCACGGCGCACCGCACGCGCCGTCGAGGCCTCCAGGGCGGCGACGGCCTGCCCCGTGGCGGCCTCGCTGATGTCGATGCCGATGACCTCGCGGCCGGCGCGGGCGAGCACCTCGGCGATGCCGGTGCCCATCGTGCCGAGACCGACGACGGCGATCGTCGAAAGAGGGGACAGGGGAGCGTCCATCCGGGAACTCCAGGAGTGAGGGTGACGACTGAGGGGTCGTACGCGGACGCCGGGAAGGCGGAGGGCGTACGGGAGTTGATCCGCGCGACCGGCCGTGCAGGGCGGGTCGCGGGGCGAAGCCGGACGGCCCTGTCCCGGAGCCGTGCCGTACTGAGAAAAGCAGTGCTGGTACTGCGAAGTGCGGTACCGAACCGACTGACACTCGGGCGGCTGCGTCACCAGGCCGCTGGAGTGGTGCTGCGGGAGAGTGTGCCCCGCTCAACTGAGCTTAACCACCCAGTAACGAGCGCGCCAGTCCTCGGGGTTGGTCTTTCGCTGTGATCTATGTCGCCGCAGGCCGGGCGCGTCTACCCTGGCCGCCATGGACGAAGAGTCGCGAACGGTGACGGAACGCATCCGGAAGGAAGCCGGTGGGACGCCCGCCTTCGAGCGGCTCGCCGCGACCGAGGACCGCGACTCCCTGGCCGCGGTGCTCACCGCGCCCGAACAGCCGCTGTGGGCGAGGGAGCTGGCCGCTCACCGGCTCGGGTGCGCGGGCGACCGGCGCGCGTTCGAGGCCCTCGTCCTGCTGCTCAACCACCGGGATCCGGACCGCTGCGCGGCCGCCGCGGACGCGCTCGCCGCGTTACGCGACCCGCGCACCGCCCGGGCGGCGGCCGCCCTCGCCACGAACGAACTGCGCGTCGCCTACGCGCTCCACGCGGTCCGGCTGCTGACCCGGCTGCGCGCCCCCGAATCGGCCCCGGCCCTGATCGCCACGCTGCGCCGGCGCCTCGCCCCGCACGACCCGTACCGCAAGGTGGCGCTCGCCTGCGTCGAGGGCCTCGGCAGTCTCGCCGACCCCCGGGCCCGCGAGGTGCTCACCGAGGCGAGCGCGCATCCGCGGCTCGCGATGGCGGCGGCCGCGGCACTGGCCCGGCTCCCGGCCTCCTGACGGAGACCGGGAGCGCGGGAGGGGGCGGGAGGGCTCTCAGCCGCGGAAGCCGAGCAGCCCGTGCAGCGCGGTGCCGCCCGAGGAGCGGGGGAGCACCTTCGTGGTGCGCGGCTTGGGGTCGGGCAGCTTCTTGCAGACCGCGTCCGCCGCGCCGCCGTCACCGCGCGGGACCTTCCCGGTCGCCAGGTAGGCGGACAGGTGGTCGTCGAGGCAGTCGTTGCCGCTGAGCGTGATGCCGTGGTTGCCGCCGCCTTCCTCGACGACCAGGCTCGAACCGGCGAGCTGCCGGTGCATCTCGACGCCGCCCTCGTACGGGGTCGCCCCGTCGTCCGTCGCCTGGAACAGCAGCACCGGCGGCACCGCGTGGTTCACGACGTCCGTCGGATGCCCGGGACGCGTCGGCCAGAAGGCGCACGGCGCGTTGTACCAGGCGTTGTTCCATGTCGAGAACGGCGCCTTCTCGTTCATGTGCCGGTTGTCGACGCTCCAGCGGTTCCAGTTGCGCGGCCACCGCGCGTCCTGGCACTGCACCGCCGTGTAGACGCTGTAGCCGTTGTCGCCCGCCGCGTCGACCGCCGCGAAGTTCTCGTACGCCTCGACCAGCGGGTCCGTGTCCTTCTTCTTCGCGTACGCGGCGAAGGCCTCGGCGAGGAAGGGCCAGTAGCCGTCGAAGTAGCCGCCCGGCAGGAAGGTGTCCTCCAGCTCGCCGGCGCCGACCTTCCCCTCGGCCGGCTTCTTCGCCAGCGCGTCCCGCATCGCGTCCCACTTCGCCTCGATCACGGCCGGGTCCTTGCCCAGCTTGTACGTGGCGTCGTGCCGGGCGACCCAGGCGAGGAAGGCCTGGTGGCGGGCGTTGAAGGCGAGGTCCTGGGACATGTTGTCCTGGTACCAGACCCCGGTCGGATCCACGATCGAGTCGAGCACGAAGCGCCGCACCCGCTCGGGGAAGTACTTGGCGTAGACGGCGCCCAGATAGGTGCCGTACGAGTAGCCGAAGTAGTTGAGCTTCGGGGCGCCGAGCGCGCGGCGGATCGCGTCCATGTCCTTGACGCTGGAGACGGTGTCCATGAACGGCAGGAGGTCCCCGTACTTCTCGCCGCACGCGCGCGCGAAGGCCTGGGCCCGGTTCAGGTTCGCCGTCTCGATCGCCTGCGTCGTCGGCACGCTGGAGGGGCGTACCGGGTCGAAGTGGCCCGGCTTGCAGTCCAGGGCCGGCTTGCTCTTGCCGACGCCGCGCGGGTCGAAGCCGATCACGTCGTACTGGGCGGCGATCTTCTTCGGCAGACTCGACGCGACGAACCCGGCGAGGGTCAGGCCGCTGCCGCCGGGGCCGCCGGGGTTCACCAGGAGCGGACCCTGCGACTTCTTCGCGGTGTGCGGGACGCGGGACAGGGCGATGGTGATCTGCCGGCCGTGCGGATCGTCGTGGTCCAGCGGCACCTTCAGGGAGGCGCACTGGAGGGTCGGGTAGCTCTTGGTGCCGCACTTCTTCCAGGTGGGGGAAGCGGCGGTGGACGGGGTGGACGCGGGGCCCGCGGCGGCGGTGACGGGGGTGACGGCACCGGCGGCCAGGGCGGCGACGCCGCACAGTGCGACTGCGCGCTTCTTCATGGAGCCTCCCAGGGTGAAGGGGAGGACCGCGAGTCCACGGCCCAGCCGCATCGTCCCGGAGTGGGCGCCCGGAAGAACCTGTTCGGTGGGAATTTGACCCGATTGCGGTCACAGGAGCGTCAGCTGAGTGGGTGTCGCGGGTCCGGGCTCCGCCTCCGGCTCCGGCTCGGGCACCCGGCGCCGCAGCGCCGCCCGGGACGGTCCGATCCCGAACTCCTCCGCCAGCTCGTGCACCTGACGGGTGACCCGCCGCTGGTACCACTTCGGGGCGTACGCGCCCTCTGCGTACAGCCGCTCGTAGCGGCGCACCAGATACGGGTGGTGCCGTCCGAGCCAGGCCATGAACCACTCGCGGGCCCCGGGGCGCAGGTGCAGCACGAGCGGGGTGACGGAGGTGGCGCCGGCCTGCGCGACCGCCCGCACCGTGGCCCGCAGCTGCTCGGGCCGGTCCCCGAGGAAGGGGATCACCGGGGCCATCAGGACCCCGCAGTCGATCCCCGCGTCGGTGAGCGCCCGGACGACGTCGAGCCGGCGCTCGGGCGCGGGCGTGCCCGGCTCCACCGTGCGCCACAGCTCCTGGTCGACGAAGCCGACCGACACCGAGATCCCGACGTCGGTCACGTCGGCGGCCTGCCGCAGCAGGGGCAGGTCACGCAGGATCAGCGTGCCCTTCGTCAGGATGCTGAACGGGTTCGCGTAGTCGCGCAGCGCCTCCAGGATGCCCGGCATCAGGCGGTAGCGGCCCTCCGCGCGCTGGTAGCAGTCGACGTTGGTGCCCATCGCGATGTGGTCGCCGTGCCAGCGGCGCGAGGCGAGGTGGTGGCGCAGCAGCGTCGGCGCGTTCACCTTCACCACGATCTGGCTGTCGAAGCCGAGGCCGGTGTCCAGGTCGAGATAGCGGTGGGTGTTGCGGGCGAAACAGTAGACGCACGCGTGCGTGCAACCGCGGTACGGATTGACCGTCCACTCGAACGGCATCCGGGACGCGCCCGGCACCCGGTTGACGATCGAGCGGGCCCGGATCTCGTGGAACGTGACGCCGGCGAACTCGGGGGTGTCGATCGTGCGGGTCGTGACCGCGTCCGCGCCGAACAGCGCGGCGTCGGGCGCGCGGCCGTGTTCGGTCCGCCCGTCGTCCGTGGGCTCCGTGGGGTCCGTGGAGCTCGTGGGGTCCGTGAGGTTCTCCCAGCGCATGACGCCTCCTCGCTAGCACTGGCCACAGAATAGAACACATGTTCCCTTGATCGTGCGAACCCTTTCCGGGGCCGGATTTGGTGGCCGCTGTGCCGGGTGGTTGGCTGGGCGCAGTCAAGGGGTGACCCCTGAAGAACCCCCTGAAGAACTCAAGTGCTGGAGGAAGAGTCATGGCGCAGGTCGAGGCCATCACGGAGCGTGTCGTCGCCGCGAAGCCGGACGACGTGTTCGACGCCCTCGCCGACTACAACGGCACCCGCGCGAAGCTGCTGCCCGAGCACTTCAGCGAGTACGAGGTCCGCGAGGGCGGCGACGGCGAGGGCACCCTCGTCCACTGGAAGCTCCAGGCCACCAGCAAGCGCGTCCGCGACTGCCTGCTCGAGGTCACCGAGCCCACCGACGGCGAGCTCGTCGAGAAGGACCGCAACTCCTCGATGGTCACGACCTGGCGCGTCACCCCGGCCGGCGAGGGGCAGTCCCGCGTCGTCGTCACGACCGTGTGGAACGGTGCGGGCGGCATCGGCGGCTTCTTCGAGAAGACCTTCGCGCCCAAGGGGCTCGGCCGCATCTACGACGCCGTCCTCGCCAAGCTCGCCACCCAGGTGGAGAAGTAGCCCGGCAGAAGCGCCTCGCGCACCGATTCACCGCTCACCGTTTCGAGTGGTTTTCGTTTCGCGCCGGTTGTACGCCGTAGGGCTCCGACCGGCGCATTCGCCTCCCCTGTCCTCCTGAGCGGCATCTCGTCGCGCTTGCCCCCCGTTGTCGCGTAATGCGAGAAATGGGCGGCGCAAGGGCGACGAGGGGAGTGGCAGGTGGGCACGACGACGCTGGAGACCGAGCCGGTGGGGAGTCCGGTGACGGCCCCCGCCCCGGAACCGGTCACCGCGGCCGACCCGCCGCAGGAAGCCGCCCCGCCTCCGCTCCCCGGGCACGGGCTGAGCCCGCGCCGGGTGCGCATGGTCTTCGTCGGCCTGATGCTCGCGCTACTGCTCGCCGCGCTGGAGCAGATGATCGTCGCCACCGCGCTCCCGAAGATCGTCGGCGAGCTGCACGGCCTCGACAAGATGTCCTGGGCGATCACCGCCTACCTGCTGACCTCCACGATCGGTCTGCCGATCTACGGAAAGCTCGGCGACCTCTTCGGCCGCAAGGGCGTCTTCCTCTTCGCGATCGTCGTCTTCATCATCGGCTCAGGACTCGCGGGCCGGGCCGGGAGCATGGACCAGCTCATCGCCTTCCGCGCCGTCCAGGGCGTCGGCGCCGGCGGCCTCATGATCGGTGTGCAGGCGATCATCGGCGACATCGTTCCGCCGCGCGAACGCGGCCGCTACATGGGCCTGATCGGCGCCGCCTTCGGCCTCGCCTCCGTCGCGGGACCGCTGCTCGGCGGCTACTTCACCGACCACCTGTCCTGGCGCTGGTGCTTCTACATCAACGTGCCCTTCGGCCTGGTCACCCTCGCCGTCACGGCCGCGGTCCTCAAACTCCCCAAGCCGACGAAGAAGGCCCGACTCGACGTCCTGGGCGCCCTGTTGCTCGCCGCCGCCTCCACCTGCCTGGTCCTGCTGACCAGTTGGGGCGGCACCGAGTACGCGTGGGGCGACCGGGTCATCGTCGGACTCGGCGCGGGCGCCGCCGTCTGCGCCGTGCTCTTCGTCGTCGCCGAGAAGTACGCGGCCGAACCCCTCATCCCGCTGCGGCTGTTCCGCGACTCCGTGTTCAACCTCAGCGGGCTCGTCGGCATGGTCGTCGGCGTCGCCCTCTTCGGCGCCGCCAGCTATCTGCCGACCTTCCTGCAGATGGTCGACGGCGCCAGCGCCACCGAGTCCGGGCTCCTCATGCTCCCGATGATGGGCGGCGTCGTCGGCGCCTCCGTCCTCTCCGGCCAGCTCATCAGCCGCACCGGCCGCTACCGGATCTACCCGATCCTCGGCAGCGCCCTGTCCACGCTCGGCATGTATCTGCTCTCCCGGCTCGAGGTCGACACCCCGCGCCTGGAGTACAGCGTCTACATGGCCGTCCTCGGCGCCGGCATCGGCCTGATCATGCCCGTGCTCGTCCTGGCCGTGCAGAACTCCGTACGGCCCACCGACCTCGGCACCGCCACCAGCGCCAACAACTACTTCCGGCAGATCGGCGGCAGCGTCGGCGCCGCCATCTTCGGCACGCTCTTCGCGAACCGGCTCGCCGACTCCCTCGCCGACCGGCTGCCCGCCGGCGGCCACGGCCCCGACGCCGAATCGATCACCCCGCAGCTCGTGCACGCGATGCCCGAGGCGCTGCGCACCCCGTACATCGAGGCGTACGCCGACGCGATGCCCCGGATCTTCCTCTACCTGGTGCCGGTCCTCGTCCTCGGCCTGCTGCTCGCCTTCTTCCTCAAGGAGACACCTCTGTTGTCCAGCGCCGCCTCCACCTCCTCCTCCGCGCACCCGGTGATCCCGGCCCAGGAGCGGGCCGCGCACGCCGCCGGAATCCCGGTCTGCGGCACGGTCCAGCACCCCGACGGCACCGTCGTGGCGCGCGCCGCGCTCACCCTCATCGACGTCGGCGGCACCCAGATCGGGCGCGGTGCGAGCGGCGACGACGGGCGGTACGCCCTCTCGACGCCCGGCTCCGGCTCGTACGTGCTGATCGCCGCGGCCGGGGGCCACCAGCCGCAGGCCGTCACCGTCACGGTGGGGGAGCGGCCCGTCGAGCTCGACGTGGTCCTCGGCGGCGCGGGACGGCTCGCCGGGTCCGTCGTCACGGCCGACGGATCCCCCGTCCGGGAGGCGACGGTCACGCTGACGAACGTCCACGGAGAGGTCGTCGCGACCACCCGCAGCGGGCGCGAGGGCGGCTACGTCATCTCCGAACTCGTCGCCGGGGAGTACACGCTGGCCGCCAGCGCGCCCGCGTTCCGGCCCGCCGCGCTGCCCGTCACGGTCATGGCCGCGCGGGAGACCCGGCAGGACGTCGAGCTCGCGGGCGGGGCGGTGCTCCGGGGGACGGTGCGGGCGCTCGGGGGGCGGCCGGTCGAGGACGCGCGGGTGACGCTGCTGGACGCGGCCGGGAACGTCGTCGACACGTTGACCACCGGTGGGGACGGGGCGTTCCGGTTCGTCGACCTTTCGTCCGGGGAGTACACGGTGATCGCGGCGGGTTACCCTCCGGTGGCTACCGTGCTTCAGGTTGCCGGGGGCGGTCGCACCGAGCGGGACCTCCAGCTCGGCCACGAGGACTGACGCGCCGTAACTTCGACCCTCTCGTTGTCGGCTGACGGCCGGTGGGGCTTCTCGCGCAGTTCCCCGCGCCCCTGATGAGGCTGCGCCTCATCGGGGAAATGCGACCCGAAGGGTCTGCATTTCAGGGGCGCGGGGAACTGCGCGACCAGCCCCCACCGGAGCCGCGGACGAATTTCGGCGTCCGGGCCCCGGGCCCGTCATCCCACCCGTACCGTGAATAGAGGGCGGCCAGACGGAGGGAGCGCGGCGATGAATGGAACGGGTCAAGCCCCGCAGGGCCACGTTCCGCTCGCCGTGGTCGTCATCGACCACACCGGCGACGTCACCCACTGGAGCACCGGCGCCCGCCGCCTGTTCGGTCCCGCCCGCGAGGACGCCGTCGGCCGACCCGCCACCGATCTGCTGCCCGTGAGCGGCGCCCTGCCGCAGGACGGGCGGGCCGCGTACCCGGCCTGCGGGCGGGCCCGGCTGGACGCGGGCGCGGGGCACCCGGACCGGATCGACGTGCTCTGGTGGGCGTACCCCCTGGCGGGCCCGGGGCCCGAGCGGCTGCTCGTGCTCGCGGCGGACGCGGCCGGTGCGGGACCGGTGAGCGAGCAGCTCGCCCCGGGGTTCGCCCGGCACACCGACTTCCCGGCCGCCGACGAACTGGCCCGGGCGCTCCCGGAGATCCTGCCGAGCATGAGCGTCGGGGAGAGCGCCCGGATCGCCGCTCAGGTGCTCGAACTGGGCTATCCAGTCCTGGAGTTCAGCCACCACGACCGTGTGCCCGTGACCGCCGACTGGGGTGTCTCGCGCCGCACCGAGCGCAAGCAGCGGCGCGCGGAGGCGGCCCGCGCCGCCGCGGCCGGGCTGCCGTCGCCGCGCAGTCCGCTCGACGACGCCGAGAACGCCGAGAACGCCGAGAATGCCGAGGATCTTGAGGACCTCGAGTACGTGGCGGTGCGTGAGCGCCTCGAGTTCCTCAACGAGGTGAGCGGGGCCATCGGTTCCTCCCTCGACCTGTCCCGCACCATCGTCGAGGTCAGCCGCGCCGTCGTCCCCCGCTTCACCGACGTGGCCGGCACCTATCTGCGCGAGCAGGTGGTGGCGGGCGAGGGGTTCCCCGAAGGGCCGCCCGACGCGACGACGCTGTGGCACCGCGTCGCCCTCGAGCACACCGACGAACCGGGGCGCTGGGACGACGTGGTGCCGGTCGGCGAGTCCATGCCGTTCCCCGTGCACACCCCGTTCTTCCAGTGCATGACCAGCGGGGATCCGGTCCTGGTCCCGTACATCTCCGAGGAGATGGGCAACGCGATCGCGAGCCAGTTCGAGAAGCGGGACATCCGGCCGCTGATCACGCACCGCTCGATGCTCGTCGTCCCGCTCAAGGCGCGCAACGTGGTCCTCGGGTTCATGATCCTGCTGCGCCACCGGGAGCGGCCGGTCTTCAACGACATGGATCGCGTCACCGGCGCCGAACTCGCCGCGCGGGCCGGGCTCGTGCTCGACAACGCCCGCATGTACACGTACCAGGAGTCGGTGGCCGAGACGCTGCAGGACAGCATGCTGCCGCGCATCGCGCCGCGCCTGCCGGGCTGCGACATCGCCACCCGGTACCTGCCGGGCACGCTGCTCGGACGGGTCGGCGGCGACTGGTTCGACGCCGTGAAGCTGCCGGGGGCCAGGACCGCGCTCGTGGTCGGCGACGTGATGGGACACGGGCTCAACTCGGCGGCGATGATGGGCCAGTTGCGCACCGCCGTGCAGACGATGGCCGCCCTCGACCTGCCGCCCGCCCAGCTCCTGCGCAACCTCGACGACCTGGCGCACCGCCTCGGCGACACCTACCTCGCGACCTGTCTCTACGCCGTCTACGACCCGATCGCGGGCGAGCTGCACCTGGCTAACGCGGGGCACATCCCGCCCGTGGTGGTGCGCGCGGAGGACGGCCGCAGCAAGCTGCTCGCCCTGCCGACGGGGGCGCCGATCGGCGTGGGCGGCGTCCCCTTCGAGTCGGTGACCGTGCCCGTCGCGCCCGGCGACCGCCTCGTGATGTGCACCGACGGCCTGGTCGAGGTGCGCGGGGAGGACATCGGCGTGGGGCTCGCGACGCTCTGCGAGTCCGCCGCGCACCCGGCGGCCTCCATGGACGACGCCTGCGACACCATCATCCGCTCGCTCGCCACGCGTGGCGGACGCAAGGACGACGTCGCGCTCCTCATGGTCCGCATGGCCGGCATCGAGGGCGGGGACGTCGCGCACTGGGAGCTGCCCGCCGAGCCCGCCCAGGTGGCGCGGGCGCGCGCCCTGGTCCGGGAGCGGCTCGCCCTGTGGGGGCTGCCGGGTGCCGAGTACGCCGCCGAGCTGATGGTGAGCGAGCTCGTGACCAACGCGGTGCGGCACGCGCGGGGCGGCTCGGTGCAGCTGCGCCTGATCCGGTCCGGCACCCTGCTGTGCGAGGTGGAGGACGCCGAGCACACCCTGCCGACGCTGCTCAACGCCGGTCCGGGCGACGAGTTCGGGCGCGGTCTGCGGGTCGTCGCCCGCCTCGCGCGGGAGTGGGGCACGAGCCGTACCGCGACCGGGAAGACCGTCTGGTTCGAGCTGACGGCACGCTGACCCGGGCGCCCGGCCGAGGCCCGCTTGTGGGACGGCGCGGGGCACGGTAGACCGATCGGACACGTCGACCGACGGCGCTGTGCGGACCACCGGGAGGGCCCATGAGCGTGACCGAGCGCTACAAGGATGCGTGGGAGAGCTTCTGGGAGAACGCGCCCGAAGAGCCGGGCGGCGTCTTCTGGGACGCCGAGCCCGCCCTCACCGCCGCCCTCCATGTCGCCCTGTTCGAACCGCGGTTGGCGTCTCCCGGCCTTCCCGTGGTCGACCTCGGCTGCGGCAACGGCACGCAGACCCGCTTCCTCGCCGACCGCTACCGCAAGGTCGTCGGCGTCGACCTGTCCGTCGCCGCCGTCGACCGGGCCCGCGCCGCCGACCGCGCCGAACAGGCCGAGTACCGGCGCATCGACGGCACCGACAACGACCAGGTGGGCATGTTGCACGCCGAACTGGGCGACGTGAACGTCTACATGCGGGGCGTCCTGCACCAGAGCGACCCCGCCGACCGGCAGCGGCTCGTCGACGCGGTCGCGGCGCTCGTCGGCGAGCGGGGCTGCGGCTTCGTCGTCGAGCTGTCCGAGCGGGCCCGGCCGATCCTGCAGGGGCTCGCCCAGTCGCCGTCGGGCCCGCCGCCGAAGCTGGCCCCCGTCTTCGCGCACGGCATCGCGCCCGGCGAGGTGTCCGACGCGGCGGTCCCCGAGTACGTGGCCGCCGCGGGCCTGGACGTCCTCGCCGCCGGCGAACTGCCGCTGACCACGACCGAGCGCGCCGCGGACGGCGCGTGGCTGGAGCTGCCGTCGACGTGGATGGTCGTGGGCCGGCGCCCCTGAGCCTTCCGTTCGCAGGGCTGTGACGTGCGCGAACTGGGCCTTCCGGGTGGGACATTGGACTACACCACTGGGGGTTGTCCACAGGCCTGGTGAGGGGCGGCCCGATCCGCGTACGGTGCTGGCCATGAAGATCCTCATCAGCGCCGACATGGAGGGCGCCACCGGAGTCACCTGGCCCGCCGACGTGCTTCCGGGCACCCCGCAGTGGGAGCGCTGCCGCGCGATGTTCACCTCGGACGTCAACGCGGCGGCGCTCGGCTTCTTCGACGGCGGCGCCGACGAGGTGCTGATCAACGAGGCGCACTGGAGCATGCGCAATCTGCTCCTCGAGCGGCTCGACGAGCGCGTCGAGATGCTCACCGGACGGCACAAGTCGCTGTCCATGGTGGAGGGCGTCCAGCACGGGGACGTCGACGGCATCGCGTTCGTCGGCTACCACGCGGGCGCCGGCATGGAGGGCGTCCTCGCCCACACGTACCTGGCGAACCAGATCACGGGCGTGTGGGTCAACGAAGCGCGCGCGAGCGAGGGCCTGCTCAACGCGCACGTGGTCGCCGAGTACGGCGTCCCCGTCGTGCTGGTCACCGGCGACGACCACGCGTGCGACGACGCGCTCGGGTACGCGCCGGAGGCCCGCAAGGTCGCCGTCAAGGACCATGTCTCCCGGTACGCCGCCGTGTGCCGCACCCCGGCCCGCACCGCCGCCGACATCCGCGCCGCCGCCAAGGACGCCGCGTCGATCGCCGTGCGGCACGAGCCGGTGCAGGCGGGGCCGTTCACCGTCGAGGTCGAGTTCGACGCCGAGCACCTCGCCATGGCGTCGACCGTCGTGCCCGGCGTCGAGCGCACCGGCGAGCGCCGCATCGCCTACACCCACGAGACCATGTACGAGGGCATCCGCACCTTCAAGGCGGTCACCACGATCGCCTCGGCCGCGGTGGAGGAGCAGTATGGCTGAGCAGCCCACCCACTTCGGCGCCGTCGATCAGCAGGCGCTCGACGAGGTCGTCACCTTCACGTCCGACCTCATCCGCATCGACACCACGAACCGCGGCGGCGGCGACTGCAAGGAGCGCCCCGCCGCCGAGTACGCGGCCGCGCTGCTGTCCGAGGCGGGCCTCGAGCCGACGCTCCTGGAGCGCACCCCGGGGCGTGGCAACGTGGTCGCCCGCATCGAGGGCACCGACCCGGGCGCCGACGCCCTCCTGGTCCACGGCCACCTCGACGTCGTCCCGGCCGAGGCCGCCGACTGGAGCGTGCATCCCTTCTCCGGCGAGGTGCGCGACGGCGTCGTCTGGGGCCGCGGCGCCGTCGACATGAAGAACATGGACGCGATGATCCTCGCGACGGTGCGGAACTGGGCGCGGGTCGGCTTCCGGCCCCGGCGGGACATCGTCATCGCCTTCACGGCCGACGAGGAGGCCAGCGCGGAGGACGGCTCCGGCTTCCTCGCCGAGGAGCACGCCGGGCTGTTCGAGGGCTGCACCGAGGGCATCAGCGAGTCCGGCGCCTTCACCTTCCACGACGGCGCGGGCCGGCAGCTCTACCCGATCGCGGCGGGCGAGCGCGGCACCGGCTGGCTGAAGCTCACCGCGCGCGGCAAGGCGGGCCACGGCTCCAAGGTCAATCCGGCCAACGCGGTGAGCCGGCTCGCCGCAGCCGTCGCCCGGATCGGCGACCACCGGTGGCCGGTGCGGCTCACGCCCACCGTCCGCGCCGCCCTCGCCGAGATGGCCGAGGTCTACGGCATCGACACCGACGTCGACGCACCGGACTTCGACGTCGACACGCTGCTCGACAAGCTCGGCCCGGCCGCCGACCTGGTCGCGCCGACCGTCCGCAACAGCAGCAACCCGACGATGCTGTCCGCCGGTTACAAGATCAACGTGATCCCCGGCGAGGCCACCGCGCACGTCGACGGACGGTACCTGCCGGGCACCGAGGACGAGTTCAGGGCCACGCTCGACGCGCTGACCGGGCCCGACGTCGACTGGGAGTACCACCACCGCGAGGTCGCGCTCCAGGCGCCGGTCGACGCGCCCGCCTTCGCGAAGATGCGGGCCGCCGTCGAGGAGTTCGCCCCCGAGGGGCATGTCGTCCCGTACTGCATGTCGGGTGGTACCGACGCCAAGCAGTTCTCCCGGCTCGGCATCACGGGCTACGGCTTCGCGCCGCTCAAGCTGCCCGAGGGATTCGACTACCAGGCCCTGTTCCACGGAGTGGACGAGCGGGTTCCGGTCGAGGCGCTGCACTTCGGGGTGCGCGTCCTCGACCGGTTCCTGCGCACGGCCTGAGCGCACGAGGCAGACAGAAGCGAACGGACTGGGCGAAGATGGCGGACGCGAAGGACATGGAGGCCTCAGGACACATGGGGGGCGGGGACGAGATGGTGGAGATCCAGTCGTACGGATCGTGGCCGTCGCCGATCGACGCCGCGCTGGCGGCCGCGCACGACGGCCGGCCGGAGTACGTGGGCTACGTCGGCGACGAGGCGTGGTGGACCGAACCGCGGCCGGCCGAGGGCGGCCGCCGCGCCCTGGTGCGCCGAAGGCCCGACGGCACCGAGCACTCGGTGCTGCCCGCGCCGTGGAACGTGCGCAGCCGCGTCATCGAGTACGGCGGCGTCCCCTGGGCGGGCACCGACCGCCCCGAAGGCCCCCTCGTCGTCTTCGTGCACTTCGCCGACCAGCGCCTGTACGCCTACGAGCCCGACGCGCCGGACGCCGAGCCGCGCCCGCTCACCCCGGTGTCCGCCGTCGGCGGCGGCCTGCGCTGGGCCGACCCGGTGTTCCACCCCGAGCGGGGCGAGGTGTGGTGCGTCCTGGAGGAGTACACCGGCGACGGCCCCGGCGACGTACGCCGCGTCGTCGCCGCCGTCCCGCTCGACGGATCGGCCGCCGAGGACCGATGCGCGGTGCGTGAACTGACCGACGGCGCCCACCGGTTCGTCACCGGAGCCCGGCTCTCCCCGGACGGCCGCCGCGCCGCGTGGATCGCCTGGGACCACCCGCGCATGCCCTGGGACGGCACCGAACTGCTGCTCGCCGAGGTCCGCGAGGACGGCACCTTCGGCCCCGCGCAGGTCGTCGCCGGCGGTCCGGAGGAATCCGTCTGCCAGGCCGACTGGACCGCCGACGGCGCACTCCTGTACTCCGGCGACGCCGACGGCTGGTGGAACCTGTACTGCCTCGACCTGCGCTCGGGACGGCAAGACCCGGTGCCGGCCCGGCCGCTGTGTCCGCGCGAGGAGGAGTTCGGCGGGCCGCTGTGGAAGATCGGCCTCAACTGGTTCACGCCGCTGCCCGGCGGGCTGATCGCCGTCGTGCACGGCGTCGGCTCCACCGCGCTCGGCATCCTCGACCCCGAGACCGGCGAGGTCGTCGACGCGGCGGGACCCTGGACGGCCTGGGGCTCGACCCTCGCCGCGCACGGCACCCGCGTCGTCGGCGTCGCCGCCAGCCCCCGCACCGCCGCCGAGGTCGTCGAGCTCGACACCTGCACCGGGCGGGCCCGCGTCATCGGCGCCGCGCACGACGACCCGGTCGACCCCGCGTACTACCCCGAGCCGCAGATCCGCACCTTCGCCGGACCTGACGGACGGGACGTCCACGCGCACATCTACCCGCCGCACAGCCCCGCCCACGCGGCCCCCGACGACGAGCTCCCGCCGTACGTCGTGTGGGCGCACGGCGGCCCCACCGGGCACGCCCCGCTCGTCCTCGATCTGGAGATCGCCTACTTCACCTCGCGCGGCATCGGCGTCGCCGAGGTCAACTACGGCGGCTCGACCGGTTATGGGCGGGAGTACCGCGAGCGGCTGCGCGAGCAGTGGGGCGTCGTCGACGTGGAGGACTGCGCCGCCGTAGCCCTCGCGCTCGCCGACGAGGGCACCGCCGACCGGGACCGGCTCGCCGTCCGCGGCGGCAGCGCCGGCGGCTGGACCAGCGCGGCGTCCCTGACGAGCACGGACGTGTACGCGTGCGGCACTGTCATCTACCCGATCCTGGACCTCACCGGCTGGGCCGAGGGCGAGACCCACGACTTCGAGTCCCGGTACCTGGAGTCGCTCGTCGGACCGCTCGCCGAGGTCCGCGCCCGCTACGCCGAGCGCTCCCCGGCCGAGCACCCCGAGCGGATCACCGTCCCGTTCCTGCTGCTCCAGGGACTCGACGACGTGATCTGCCCGCCCGCCCAGTGCGAGCGCTTCCTCGCGCGGATCGAGAGCGAGGGGCGGCGGGTGCCGCACGCGTACATCGCGTTCGAGGGCGAGGGCCACGGATTCCGCAGGGCGGACACGATGAGAAGGGCGCTGGAGGCCGAACTCTCCCTGTACGCCCAGGTGTTCGGGCTGCATCCGGCCGGGATCCCGACCCTGGAGCTGAACAAGTGACCTTGCCGGAGTCCCTGCTCCGTCCCGAGCGGCTCGCCCCCGGGGCCCGGGTCGCCGTCGTCGCGCCGAGCGGGCCCGTGCCCGGGGAGCGGCTCGCGGCGGGCCTCGACGTGCTGCGCGGCTGGGGCCTGGAACCCGTGGTGGGCGCCCATGTCCTCGACTCCCACCCGGAGTTCGACTACCTGGCCGGCTCCGACGCGGGCCGCGCCGCCGACCTTCAGGCGGCCTGGTGCGACCCGGACATCGACGCCGTGTTCTGCGCGCGCGGCGGATACGGGGCGCAGCGCATGGTCGAGCTGCTCGACTGGGAGGCGATGCGGGCGGCCCGGCCCAAGGTGTTCGTCGGGTTCAGCGACATCACCGCGCTGCACGAGGCGTTCGCGGTCCGGCTCGGAGTGTCGACGCTGCACGGGCCGATGGTTGCGGCGGCGAACTTCCCCACGGACGACCGGGCGCAGAAGCATCTGTGGGCCACGCTGTTCGAACCGGAGTCGGTGCGGACGATCGCCGCCTTGGGGGATCACCGGGTCCTCGTGCCCGGGGTCGCGGAGGGGCTGCTGCTCGGCGGATGCCTGTGTCTGCTCGCGGCGGAGCTGGGGGCGCCGGCGGTGCGGGCCTTCGCGCGGGGCGGGCTGGTGTGTCTGGAGGACGTGGGGGAGGAGGCGTACCGGATCGACCGGTATCTCACGCAGTTGGCGCGGGCGGGGTGGTTCGACGGGGCCGCGGGGTTCGTTCTCGGGTCCTGGGCGGAGTGTGAGCCCGTGCGGGATCTTCTCGTGGACCGGCTGGGCGGGCTCGGGGTTCCTGTGGTGGACGACTTTGGGTTCGGGCACGGGGTGGGGTCTTTGACCGTGCCCTTGGGGGTGCGGGCGGTTCTCGACGCGGAGTCCGGCACGCTCAGTCTGGCCGAGCCTGCGTTGCGCTGAGCGCGTCTTCGTCTGCGGGGTGTGCTTGGTGTGCGGCTGCGGGTCCGGTGGGGGCTGGTCGCGCAGTTCCCCGCGCCCCTGAAATGCAGACCCTTCGGGTCGCATTTCCCCGATCAAGGTGCGGGGCGCCTTTCATCTGGGGAAGGCGCGGCGAAGCCGCATGCCTTCCAGGGGCGCGGGGAACTGCGCGACCAGCCCCCACCGGCCCGCGCGTGACCCAACTCCCGTTCGTGCAACGGAGCTTGAAGGCTCCGGCCCGCCTCAAAATCCCCCCGCACACCCATTGACCGCTCCATGACACGTGTCACACCATGGCTCCGCCCGCATACTTACCGGTCGGTACAAGCCCGCGTGGAGGCCCCGTGTCCAGAGCCCGTCTCAAGCCGGCCATCGCCCTCGGCGCCGCCGCGGCCGCCCTGGCGACTCCGCTCGTCTGCGCCACGCCCGCCGCGGCGACGGGACAGTACACGGTCACCGCCCTCAAGTTCACCGTGCAGACCGGCACCCGCACCTGCACCGTCGACGCCGACCTGTACCGGCCCGCCGGCGTGGACGCCGCGCACCCCGCCCCCGCCGTCCTCACCACGAACGGCTTCGGCGGCAGCAAGTCCGACGGGTCCACCGACGCGACCGGGAAGGCCTTCGCGCAGCGCGGCTACGTCGGGCTCGTCTACTCGGGGCTCGGCTTCGGCAAGTCCGGCTGCCTCGTCTCCCTCGACGACCCGCGCATCGACGGCAAGGCCGCCTCCGCCCTCGTCGACTTCCTCGCCGGGACCCGCGCCGCCAACGACGGCACGAAGGCCGACTACGTGACGAAGGACGGCGAGGGCGACCCGCGCGTCGGCATGATCGGCGGCTCCTACGGCGGCGCGATCCAACTGGCCACGGCCTCCGTCGACCACCGCGTCGACGCCCTCGTCCCCCTCATCACCTGGAACGACCTCGCCTACTCGCTCGACCCGCAGAACGCGGCCGACCGCGAGGTGCCCGGCGCCTTCAAGTGGCAGTGGAGCAACGGCTTCTTCCTCATGGGCGAGGGCCAGCCCCTCATCGTGCCGAACCTCGACCCGTCCCGCATCAACAAGCTCGGCTGCCTGCACTTCGTCGACGACGCCTGCCAGACGATCCGCACCCTCAACTCGGGCCGCTACCCCGCGGAGCGGACGAAGGACCTGCTCGCCTACGCGCGCAGCGTGTCCCCGGTCTCGTACCTCAAGGACGTGAAGGCGCCGACCCTGCTCGTGCAGGGGCAGGCCGACAGTCTGTTCAACCTGAACGAGGCCAGGGCGACCTACGACACCCTGCGCGCGCAGGGGACCACGGCCAAGATGATCTGGCAGTCCTGGGGGCACAGCGGCGGCCTCACCGACCCGGCGAGCGGTGAACTGAACCTGGGGCAGGGCAACTTGGAGACGAGCTACGTCGGCCGGCGGGTCCTCGCCTGGTTCGACCGGTACCTGCGCCACGAGAAGGGCGTCGACACCGGCCCCGCGTTCGCCTACTACCGCGACTGGATCGGCGACCCGAACGGGACGTACGCCACGGCCGCCGACGTGCCCGCCCTGTCGCGGAAGCTGTACCTGTCCGGCGACGGCAAGCTCGTCGACAACCGCCGGAAGGTCGCCCGGGGCAGCCGCGAGTACCGCAACTGGCTCGTCCCGACCAGCCACTCCGAGTCCTCCCTCGCCGGCATCATCGGGCTCCCCGACCCGGCCCCGTACGACATCCGCGGCACCTACCTCGACTGGACCACCGAGCCGCTGACCGGCCCCACCGACGTCGTCGGCGCGCCGAAGGCCACCCTGAAGGTGGTGTCGCCGCGCAGCGAACGCGTGCAGAACTCCGGCGACGCCGCCGACAAGCTGGTCCTCTTCGCGAAGCTGTACGACGTCGCGCCCGACGGGAAGAAGACGCTCGTGCACCGGCTCGTCGCCCCCGTCCGGGTGCCGGACGTCACCCGCCCGTTCACCGTCACGCTCCCCGGCATCGTGCACCGCTACGAGAAGGGCCACCGGATCCGGCTCGTGATCGCGGCGAGCGACGACGCGTACGGCGGCAACAAGGGCGTCAAGCCCGTCACCGTCGTCAGCGCCCCCGAGGACACCGGCACCCTGGAGCTGCCCGTCGTCGCCCCCTGAGCCCCGGACAGCCCGAACAGCCCCGTCACCCGTACGGCCCCCGGCCGCTGCGCGATCACCCGCTCCCCGCCCATGCTGGGCGGGGAGACGGTGACGGCCGCCGGGGGACCGGCGGGTACGGGAAGGGACGGCCGATGAGCCCCAAGGACACCGCGAGCAGCACGAAGAGCCGCGGCACCAGCATGTTCACGCCGGGCCGGATCGCGATGCTGGTCCTCGCCGTCCTCGTCCTGGTCTTCATCTTCGAGAACACCCAGGAGGTGAAGATCCGGCTGCTGATCCCCGAGGTGTCCATGCCGCTCTACCTGGCGCTGGCCGCGGTCGCCCTCATCGGCGCGGGCTGCGGCGCCTATTTCACGCGCAGGCGGCGCAAGTAGATCCGTAGGCTGGCCCGATGAACGATCTTGCCGCCGAGAGCGCGCGCGTCGCGATACGGCCCCTCACCCTCGACGACTGCGACGAGTTCGTCGCGCGGGCGCGCGAGAGCCGGGACCTGCACCGCCCCTGGCTCTTCCCGCCCACCGACACCGCCGCCTTCGCCACCTACGCCGACCGGCTGATCGACGCCCCGGACCGGCACGGATTCGTGGTGTGCGAGCGGGACACCGGCGCCCTCGCCGGATACATCAGCATCAACAACGTGGTGCACGGCGCCTTCCGCTGCGGCGCCCTCGGCTACGGGGCCTTCGCGCACGCCGCGGGGCGCGGCCTCATGAGCGAGGGCCTCGCGCTCGTCGTGGACCAGGCCTTCGGGCCGCTCGGGCTGCACCGCCTGGAGATCAACGCCCAGCCCGGCAACGCGGCCTCCATCGCCCTCGCCCGGCGCGCCGGGTTCCGCCTCGAAGGCTTCTCGCCCGAGTTCCTCTTCATCGACGGAGCCTGGCGCGACCACGAGCGCTGGGCGCTCACCACCCAGATGCGGGACAGGCAGCTGCTCAGCGCGCGGAGCGGCCGGCCTTCCGGTTGATCTTCATGGTGTCCATGTCGGTCACCGTCGAGCGCAGCTCCCCGTGCCCGTACCCGCGCTCGCGCAGATACGTCCCGGCGCTCTCCTCCGCGAGCGCGCCCGCCATCTCGTCCCCGTCCGCCGGGTCCGACGCGACGACGTAGCGCATCGAGAAGTGCTTGAGCGCCCGGTCGTAGGCGAGCGAGCCCTCGGGGCCGAAACGCATCCCGGCTATGCCCTCGTGCTCCGCGACCTCGGCGAGCAGCCGCTCGCGCGCCGCCTCGGTCAGGCCGTCGAAGGTGCCGCGGACGATCACGCGGTAGGTGTGCTGCTCGGCCATGACGGGTCGTGCTCCTCTGGGGGCGGGCGGGGGGATGCGGGGTGCGAACGGGGCGTCGGCGGGCCGACGAGTCCGTTGACGGGGCCAGGGTACGTCGATCAGGGTGAGGCGCATGCGGAATATCGTCGCGCTCGACGCCCCCTCCAACCTGGGGCTGCGCCCGCCCGCCCCCGGCACCGTCCCCGGGGTCTACAAGCTGGCCGGAGCGCTGCGCGAGCAGGGCATCGTGCGCCGGCTCGGCGCTCTCGAAGGCGGCGTGGTCGTCCCGCCGCGCTACGACCGGGGCGACTGGCAGGAGGGCGACGGCGTCTTCAACGCGGCCGCCCTGCGCGCGTACACGATCAAGCTGGCCGACCGCATCGAGGGACACGTGTGGGCCGGAGACTTCCCGCTCGTGCTCGGCGGCGACTGCTCGATCCAGCTCGGCGCGGCCCTCGCCCTGCGCCGCGTCGGCCGCTACGGACTGGCCGCCGTCGACGCCTCCGCCGACTTCCGCCACCCCGGCAACTCCGACCGGATCGGCGCCGCCGGAGGGGAGGAGCTCGCGCTCGGCACCGGACGCGGCCAGAGCGACCTCACCGACATCGAGGGTCTGCGCCCGTACCTGCGGGACGAGGACGTGCGGCTGTTCGGCGGACGCGACGCCTTCGAGGACGACCGGGCCGAACTGGCCGCGCTGAAGATCCCGAACACGACGGTCGGCGAACTGCGCGAGTGGGGCGTCGACGAGCTGGTGCGCGGCCATGTCCTGAGCCTGGAGACCCCCGTCCTCGACGGGTTCTGGCTGCACCTGGACGCCGACGTGCTCGACCCGTCCGTCATGCCCGCCGTCGACAGCCCCGACCCGGACGGCCTGCTGCCCGACGAACTCCTCGCGCTGCTCCGCCCGTTGCTCGCCTCCCCGCGCTGCGTCGGCATGAACATCACGATCTACGACCCGGACCTCGACCCCGACGGCACGGCCGGCGCGCTGCTCACCGACCTCGTCGTCGCGGCCTTTGCGCAATCCTGACCGGAGCGGCCCCTGGTCACCGTCCCGATGAGCATGTTCCATGGTCATCGGGGCGGGCCGCGCCCCGAGGCGACGGGAGGCAGCCGTGACCGACATACGCCGCGAGGCACTGACCCTGCCGGGCGTCGCGTTGGGACCCACGAACCCGCTGCCACCCCTGCACCCCCTCGACGAGGCGCACCGCATCGACGAGCGCTCCCGCGAGGGCCTGCCGCTCGGCATGGCCCGGCAGCTCGGCTACCGGCCGCTGACCAGCGTCCTGCCCGAGCGGATCCGCGACGGCTACGGGCGCGACCGCGCGCCCGTCACCCTCGACACGATCGTCATCGAGAACGACCGGCTGCGCGCCACCGTCCTGCCCGGCCTCGGCGGCCGTGTCGCCTCCCTGTGGCACAAGCCCACCGAGCGCGAACTCCTGTACCGCAACCCGGTGTTCCAGCCCGCCGACTTCGCGCTCAACGGGGCCTGGTTCTCCGGCGGCATCGAATGGAACATCGGCGCCACCGGACACACCACCCTGTCCTGCGCGCCACTGCACGCCGCCCGGGTCGAGGCGCCCGACGGCACCGCGATGCTGCGCCTGTGGGAGTGGGAACGACTGCGCGACCTCCCCTTCCAGGTCGACCTGTGGCTCCCCGACGGCTCCGACTTCCTCTACGTGGGCGTGCGGATCCGCAATCCGCACGAGAAGCCCGCGCCCGTGTACTGGTGGTCGAACATCGCCGTGCCCGAGGAGCGCCGCGTCCTCGCCCCCGCCGAGGAGGCCTGGCACTTCGGGTACACCCACACTCTGCGCCGGGTCCCGGTCCCCGTCTCCGAGGGCGCCGACCGCACGTACCCGCTGAACAGCGAGTACCCCGCCGACTGGTTCTACGAGGTCGAGGACGGGCGGCGGCGCTGGGTCGCCGCGCTCGACGACGCGGGGCACGGGCTCGTGCAGACCTCGACCGACGCGCTGCGCGGCCGCAAGCTCTTCGTGTGGGGCGGCGGCACCGGAGGGCGGCGCTGGCAGGACTGGCTGACCGAGCCCGGCACCGGGGGCTACTGCGAGATCCAGGCGGGGCTCGCCCGGACCCAGCTGGAGCACGTACGCCTGGAGGCCGAGGGCGAGTTCAGCTGGCTGGAGGCCTACGGGCCGATGGCCGCCGACCCGGCACTCGTGCACGGTGCGGGGGACTGGGGCGCGGCCGTCGGCGAGGTCGAGCGGCGGCTCGGGGAGGTGCTGCCGCGGGCGGACGTGGACGCGGCGTACGCGGCGTGGCTGCCGTGCGCCGACGCCGAACCCGGGGAGCGGCTGGCCGACGGGTCGGGCTGGGGTGCGCTCGAACTGCTGCGTACGGGTGGGAAGTTGGCGGGAACGCCGTTCGAGGAGTCGACACTCGGGGCGGCTCAGGAGCCGTGGCGGGAGCTGCTCGAGACCGGGGCGTTCCCTGAGCCGCGGCGGGTCGGGCCGCCCGGGCCCACGCTCGTCGCGCCGGAGTGGCGGGACATGCTGGAGACGGCCCCGGCCAGGCCGCTGTCCGAGTACCACCTCGGGGTCGCGCAGTGGCACGCCGGGGATCGGGCGCAGGCGGTGCGGAGCTGGGAGCGCGGGCTCGAACTCGCCCCGTCGCTCTGGCCGTTGCTGCGGTGTCTCGCGGTCGCGGACGCGGCGGAGGGGTTCGCGGAACGGGCCGCGGACCGGTACGCGGAGGCGTTCGACGACCTGTGCGCGGAGCGGCGTGACGGGGGTGAGGTCTGGGTCGCGGTGTCCGCGGCGCTCGGGCGGGAGGCCATCTCGGCGCTCTTGTCCGTGGGGCGGGTTCAGGCGGCCCGGGATGTCTGGGATCGGGTGCACCCCGAGACGCGGGCGCGGGGGCGGTTCCGGTTGCTGGAGGCCGAGTTGCTGCTGGCCGAGGGGGACGTCCCGGGGGCGCGGGAGGTTTTCGTGGCCGGGTTCGAGGTGGCAGATCTCCGCGAGGGTGCGGAAGTTCTGGCCGATCTCTGGGCTCGGGTGGCCCCCGACGAGCCTCTGCCTCCGGCGTACGACTTCCGGATGCGGCCCGACGCGTGAGGGGGGCGGCGCCGTTGCGGGTTGCGGAATCGTCGCCGGGTGCGGCCCGGTGGGGCTTCTCGCGCAGTTCCCCGCGCCCCTGAGATGCGCACTTCGTGCGCCATCTCAGGGGAAGGCTGCGCGCAGCGCATGCCTTCAGGGGCGCGGGGAACTGCGCGACCAGCCCCCGCGGCGGGAGAGCCGCACTCAAACCCCTCCGGCGATTGAGCCCCAGGGCGCGGGGAACTGGCGAGCTAGCGGTGACGGGTCAGACGAGCTCGCCGGCGCGGGCCACTACCTGGCCCCCGTGGACGACCATGTCGCGCTGCGGCATGTCGACCACGATCTGCGGCACGCACTCGCCCCGCACCAGGACGAAGTCGGCCGGCGACCCGGGCTTGAAGTCGACGTGGGGCAGGCCCATCACGTCGGCGGAGCCGTTCGCACCGACCGTGTAGCACGCGGTCAGTTCCTCGTCGAGGCGGACGTCCGTGATCTGGCCGAGGATGTGCGCCCGGTGCAGCATGTCCGCGTTGCCGAACGGGCTCCAGGAGTCCCGGACCCCGTCCGAGCCCAGCCCGACCCGTACCCCGTGCTTCTGCAGCGCGGCGATCGGCAGCACCGTGTTGGGACCCGGCGCCACCGTGGTGAGCGCGATGTCCTGCGCCGCCAGCTCGCCGGCCATCGTGTCGAGCTCGCCCTCCGACAGGTACGGCAGGCAGAACACGTGACTGACCGTCACCTTGCCGCGCAGCGACAGCGCCTTCGTACGGTCGATGATGCCGCGCAGCACCTTCGTGCCCTTCTCGTCACGGTCGTGGAGGTGGATGTCCACCCCGATGCCGTGCTTGTCCGCGAGGTCGAAGACGAAGTCGAGCTGCTCGTCGAGGGCGTGGTCGAAGCTGATCGGGTCGATGCCGCCGACCATGTCGATCAGCCCCGTGCGGGCCGCCTCCGCGAGGAGCTTGTCCGTGCCCGGCGTCCGTACGACACCGTGCTGCGGGAAGGCCACGAGCTGCACGTCGAGCGCGTCGGCGAGCCGCTCCCGCGCCTCGGCGATGCCCTCGAGCCCGGCGAGACCGAAGGCCGGCGCCACGTCGGCGTGCGCCCGCATGGCGCGGGTGCCGCGGGTGACGGCGTGCGCCATCAGACCGTAGGCACGCTCACCGACGGGACGCTTCTGCGCCTTGAACAGCTCGACGTCCTGCTCGCAGAACTCGGCGATGGAGTTCGCCGGCTTGCGGGTCACCCAGGAGCCGCCCCAGCTCGTCTTGTCCGGGTGGATGTGCGCGTCGACCAGCGACGGCAGCGCGATGCGGCCGTCACCGTAGACGACCTTGGCGCCCTTGGGCGCCGGCTCGTCCGAGAAGACACCGTTGATGACCGTGAGGTCCACGGCCTCGTCGGCCCCGAACGGCCGGATGTTGCGGAACACCACGGCCTTGCGCGGCTCCGCGCGCCCGCTGCCGGACGCGGCCTGTGCCGCCCCCGCCGGGGCGAGGGTCGCCGCGCCGAGGGACGCGGCGCCCGCCAGGACACCGCGACGGGACAGGGAAGGGGGAGTCATACGTTGCTCCTCATGGGGGTGTGAGAGACGTACGGGTCGTGCGTGGCGGCGGGCTTCAGACCGCGATGCCCGAGTGCACCACGCGGGTGGGGGTCTTGAGGACCGAGAGGTCGGCCAGCGGGTCGCCGGACACGAGGATCAGGTCACCGGCGAAGCCCCGGGCCAGGCGGCCCACGGTGTCGGAGAGGCCGAGCAGCTTCGCCGCGTTGACCGTGGCGGTGCGGATCGCGTCGAGCGGGCTGAACCCGGCCGAGTGCATGAGCTCGATCTCGCCGCCGATGGGCTCGACGGTGCCGCCGGAGGAGTCCGTGCCGGAGACCACCGGCACACCCATCTGGTGCGCGGCGAGGGCTGCCTTCTTCAGCAGCGGGGTGTAGGTGCGGCCGCGCTCGTCGAGGACCGGGTCCTTGTCGCCGATCATGCCGGCGATGGCGCCGATGGTCGGCGTGAAGTACGTGCCGCGGCGGCGCATCTCGTGCAGCGTGCGCTCACCGACGAACGCGCCGTGCTCCAGCGAGCGGATGCCCGCGGTCACCGCGTCGTGGCAGCCCTGCTCGCTGTAGCTGTGGCACAGGACGCCCTTGCCGTGCTTCTTGGCGGTCGAGACGATCTCGGAGAGCTGCTCGTACGTGTAGACCTGCTCCAGCGGGTCCTGCTCGGCGAGGCCCGCGCGCGGGTTGGACCGGGTCTTGATGACGTCGGCGCCGCGCGCCACGTTCACCTCGACGACGCGGCGCAGCGCCGCGGCGGACACGACGCCGCCCTTGAGGCGGGCCAGCGCGGTGAGGTCGGGGTCGCCGAGGATCGTGTCGCCGAGGTCGGGCGAGACGAACACACCGGCGGCGCGCAGCCGCGGCGCGAGCTCCGGCGCCTGCCGGGCCAGCTCGCGCACGGCGATGTCCTGGTAGAAGTTCGTGGAGCCGCTGCGCGCGGTGGTGGCGCCCTGACGCAGCGCGGACCTGGCCTCGGCCACGGTGTTGATGTGGATGTGCGAGTCCACGAGACCGGGGAGCACCCAGCTGCCCTGCGCGTCCAGCCGGGGCGCGTCCTTCGGTACGTCGACGCGGCCGCGGCGGCCGGCCGCGCGGACCACGCCGCCCTGGATGACGACGACCGCGTCCTCGACGACGTCGCCGGTCGCCGGGTCGAGCAGCGCGCCGCCCTCGACGACCAGGTCACCGCTGCGGCCGGGGTTCTCGGAGCGGCGCGCGGCGCCGCCGGAGGCCGCCGAGGCGGGCGAGGCACCGGCGGCGAACGCGGTCGCGGTGCCGGCCAGGGCGGCGGAGGCGGCGAGCACACCGCGGCGGGTCAGACGGGCGGACGGCGGCGGGGTCGATTCGACGCACATTGCGGACTCCTCGGGGGCGGATCGTCTTGCTGGCCTATTGGTATACCAATCGGGGAAGGCGCGGCAAGGATCTGTCCGAGGGATGGCAGTGCTCAGGGGGATTTCACGACGATTGCCGGGACTTTCGCTTCTTCGGGGGCGCGGCCTCCTCCGTTTTGGTATACAGCTCGGCGTCGATGTGGCCGTCACCGTCGCCACCGTCGACACCGGCCGTGCCGAACAGGGAGCGCTCGGCCACCGCACGGCTGTCCCGCACGTGCAGCAGCGTGCTGGCCGCGGCCGACTCCGCGTCGCCCGCCGCGATGTGCCGGAACATGTCCGCGTGCTGGGCCCGCATGTGCGCCGGCTCCTCGCGCAGCCCGAACACCAGCTGCAACTGCCAGCTGAGCTGTTCCATCGTGCGGGCGAGCAGCGGGTTGTCGCACAGCGCGACGATCTCCTCGTGGAAGGCGGTGTGCGCGGCCACCTCCTCCTTGCCCCGGTCCGCCGCCGCGGCCCGCTCCGCCGTCTCCAGCGTGGCGCGCAGCGTGGCCAGGACCTGCTCCTCGTCCGCACCGGCCGCCGCCACCTTGCGGGCCGCGAGCCGCGAGGCCTGCACCGCGAGCGGCTCCCACACCTCGTACAGATGCCGGACGTCGGCCCGCTCCAGGCTGCGCACCCGCACACCGCTGCGCGGCAGCAGTTCGAGCAGGCCCTCCGCGACCAGCGCGCGCAGCGCCTCGCGCACCGGCACGCGGGACATGTCCAGCTCGGCCGCGACCTCGCGCTCCACGAGGCGCGAGCCCATCGGGTAGCGGCGGTCCACGATCCGCTCCCGCACCGCCTCGCGCGCCCGGTCGCTCAGGGAGACGTGCCCCTGACCGTTCCCGGCCCCGCTCCCGCTCTCCTTCGCGTCCTTCGAGTCCTTCGCGGGCCCGTTCCCGGACTCTTTCCCGGTCCCGTCCGCACGCCCTCGGTCCTTAGCGCTCCCGGCCATGTCTGCACCCCGTCCTTCACCCTCGTACTCGGGGCGAGGATACGTGGCGCGGCCGCCGGATCAGGCCGTCTCGGCCGCCTGCCGGTCCACGTACTCGAACACCGAGCCGTCCGGGTGCAGCGCGATCAGGTTGCGCCCCGCCGGGGTGCCCACGGGGCCGGCGAGGACCTGGGCGCCCGAGGCCGTCAGCGCGTCCTTCGCCTCGTCCACGTCCCGCACCGCGATCGTCGCGGACACCTTGCGCAGCACCTCCAGCTCCCGCTCCGGGCCGCTCATCAGCAGGAAGCAGCCGACAGCCGCCACCGAGACCCCGCCGCGCTCGAAGCGCAGGGCGGGGGTGCCGGCGAGCCGCTCGTAGAAGGCGACCGAGGACTCCAGGTCCTCGACGCAGATGCGCAGCGTGGTTCCCAGGATCTCCATGCCCGGAAGCCTAGTTGGCGGGCTCCGGCCGCGTGATCACTTCCCGCAAGCCGCCGGGGGAGAGGACCGGCGCACGTTTGACACCCCGAGGCAGGGGGACGCGGAGAGCCTGGCCGGCCGCGCGCCCGGCCCCGTCCACCGGACCCGTACACCGGAGGCCGTCGTGACCATCCAGACCGATACAGAACTGCAGGCGCTCGCCCGACAGCTGCGCGTCGACGCCGTCCGTGCCGCGGACGCCGCCGGCTCCGGACACCCGACCTCGTCCATGTCCGCCGCCGACCTCATGGCCGTGCTGCTCGCCCGCCACCTGCACTACGACTTCGCCCGCCCCGACCACCCCGGCAACGACCGCTTCATCCTGTCCAAGGGCCACGCGTCACCGCTGCTCTACGCCGCGTACAAGGCGGCCGGGGCCATCGGCGAGACCGAACTGCTCACCTTCCGCCGGCTCGGCAGCCGTCTCGAAGGACATCCGACCCCGCGCCGGCTGCCCTGGGTCGAGACGGCGACCGGCTCGCTGGGCCAGGGCCTGCCCGTCGCCGTCGGCACCGCCCTCGCCGGACAGCACCTCGACCACGCCGGTTTCCGCGTGTACGTGCTGTGCGGTGACAGCGAGCTCGCCGAGGGCTCCGTCTGGGAGGCCGCCGAGATGGCCGGATACGAACATCTCGACCACCTCGTGGCGATCGTCGACGTGAACCGGCTGGGTCAGCGCGGCCCCACCCGGCACGGCCACGACCTCGACGCCTACGGACGCCGCTTCCGGGCGTTCGGCTGGCACACCGTCGAGATCGACGGCCACGACGTCGCCGCGATCGACCGCGCCTTCGGCGAGGCCCGCGCGACCGTCGGGCAGCCCACGGCGATCCTCGCGCGCACCCTCAAGGGCAGGGGAGTCGCCGAGGTCGAGGACAAGGAGGGCCGGCACGGCAAACCGCTGCCCGACGCCGCCGCGGCGATCGAGGAGCTCGGCGGGGACCGCGCCGTCCACGTCGCGGTGGCCCGGCCGCCCGCCGTGCAGGTCCGCCACCCCGCGCGGCGCGACCGCGTCGACCTGCCCCGCTACGAGGTCGGCGACGAGGTGGCCACCCGCGACGCCTTCGGCCGGGCCCTCGCCGCGCTCGGCACCGCACGCGGCGACGTCGTCGTGCTCGACGGCGAGGTCGGCGACTCCACCCGCGCGGACCTCTTCGCCGAGGACCACCCCGAGCGGTACATCGAGTGCTACATCGCCGAGCAGCAGCTCGTCGCCGCGAGCGTCGGCATCGCCTCCCGGGGCTGGACCCCGTTCGCGGCCACCTTCGCGGCGTTCCTGACCCGCGCCCACGACTTCCTGCGGATGGCCTCCGTCAGTGACGCCTCCATCAACCTCGTCGGCTCGCACGCCGGCGTCGCCATCGGCCAGGACGGCCCCTCCCAGATGGGCCTGGAGGACCTCGCCATGTTCCGCGCGATCCCCGGCTCGACCGTGCTCCACCCCTGCGACGCCAACCAGACGGCCCGGCTCACCGCCCGCATGCCCGACCTGGACGGCATCCGCTACCTGCGCACCCTGCGCGGCGCCACCCCCGTGATCTACCCGCCGCACGAGGACTTCCCCGTCGGCGGCAGCAAGGTGCTGCGCTCCGGGGAGGACGACCGCGTCACGGTCGTCGCCGCGGGCGTCACCGTCCACGAGGCGCTGCGCGCCGCCGACCGGCTGGCCGGGACCGGCATCCCCGTGCGGGTCGTCGACCTGTACTCCGTGAAGCCCGTGGACCGGGAGACGCTGCGCGAGGCGGCGGACGCCACCGGCTGTCTGCTCACCGTCGAGGACCACCGCCCCGAGGGCGGCATCGGCGACGCCGTGGCCGAGGCCTTCTCCGACGGCTCCCCGACCCCGCGCCTGGTCCGCCTCGGTGTCCGCTCGACGCCCGGCTCCGCGACCCCCGAGGAACAGCTGCACGAGGCCGGCATCGACGCCGCGTCGATCGTGGCCGCCGTCGAGCTGCTCGTCGAGCACGAGATCGCACCGGCCGGCGCCGGACGCATATGAGCGTGACCGTCCGTACCTCGCCCGCTTCTACGTCGCCCGTCTGTACGTCGCACCAGTCGACAGGAGGAGTACGAGTGACCGGCACCTACGTCTACGGAATCGTCAACGCGGAACACCCGGCCCTGCCCGACGGCCTGGCCGGCATCGGCGAACCGGCCCGCGCGGTGCGCACCGTCACCCGGGGCCCGCTGACCGCCGTCGTCAGCGAGGCACCCGACGGGCTGCGCCCCGAGCGCCGTGACCTCCTCGCCCACCAGAAGGTGCTCTCCCGGACGGTGCGGGGCGGGCCGGTGCTGCCGATGCGGTTCGGCAGCGTCGCCCCCGACGACGAGACCGTCGCGGCGGTGCTCGCCGAGCGTGCCGAACACTGGCTGGAGCGGCTGCGGGCGCTGGACGGCAAGGTCGAGTACAACGTCAGGGCGCAGCACGACGAACAGGCCGTCCTGCACCGGCTCATGGCGGAGGACACCCGGATCCGCGACCTGGCCGAGAGTAACCGCACGGCGGGCGGCGGCACGCACGAGGACCGGCAGCGGCTCGGCGAGACCGTCGTCGCGGCCGTGCGGGCGCGGGAGGAGCAGGACGCCGCCGCGCTGCGGCACCTGCTGGAACCCGCGGCGGACGCGACCGTCGCCGGACCGGCCGACACGGGCGGCCTCGCGAACCTGTCCTTCCTCGTGGACGAACGCGCCGCGGGACCGCTGCTCACCGCCGTCGAGGAGGTGCGGCGCACCCACCCGCACGTCGAGGTCCAGGTCAACGGCCCGCTGCCGCCGTACAGTTTCGTCGAGCCGGGACCCGCGCCGCCCGCGGACCCCGAGTGAACCGCCCGCGCCCGGCGCTCACTCACGGCACAGGATCTCCCCGTGCGGCACCATGAACCACGCGTCCTCGTGCGTGCCCCAGTCCCGCCACGCCTCGGACACGGCTGTCAGCTCCTCGCGCGTCGCGTGACCGCCCTCGATCGCTCGGTCCGCGTAGGCGGAGGCCACCGTGCGGTCCGCCCACAGGCCGCGCCACCAGTCGATCTCGTCCGGCGCCGCGTAGCACCACACGCTCGCCGACGACGTGACGTCCGCCGCGCCGTAACCGGCTTCCAGGGCCCACGACCGCAGCCGCCGACCGGCGTCCGGCTCCCCGCCGTTGGCCCGTGCGACCCGCTGGTACAGGTCCTGCCAGGCCGTCATCCCCGGTGACTCGGGGTACCAGGTCATCGCCGCGTAGTCCGACTCCCGCACGGCGACGATGCCGCCGGGCTTCGTGACGCGCCGCATCTCGCGCAGGGCCTGCACCGGGTCGCCGACGTGCTGCAGCACCTGGTGCGCGTGTACGACGCAGAACGTGTCGTCCGGCCAGTCCAGCGCGTGCACGTCGGCGGTCGTGAAGTCGACGTTCGTCAGGCCCCGTTCGGCCGCGGTGGCGCGGGCCTGCTCCAGGATGCCCTCGGCGTGGTCGGCGCCCGTGACGTGCCCGTCGGGGACCAGCGCGGCCAGGTCCGCGGTGATGGTGCCCGGCCCGCAGCCGATGTCCAGGATCTTCATGTGCGGCTTCAGCGAACCGAGCAGGTATGCCGCGGAGTTGGCGGCGGTGCGCCAGGTGTGCGAACGCAGTACGGACTCGTGGTGGCCGTGGGTGTACACGGCGGTCTCCTGCGACATGGCCCGGTCCTTTCACGGAACGACGGCTCACCCGGAGCGGACGCCCCGGGGTGTGTGATCACCGTACGCCCGGTCGGCCGCATGATGAGATACCCGTCTTGAGATGTGGACAAGCGCAGGGCGGGAAGGTGAAGTGATCGGGTGTCAGATTCCGGTCGGCGGGCAGTACACGCGCAGGCCTTCGTGCTCCTTGTGCACCGTCAACGCGCCGTCGCACACGGTCACTTCACCGTCGTAGGCCAGCGGGGTGCCGGGCGTCACGCCGTCGACGTGGAGCCGCGTGAGCCGGGTCGCGGCGTGGAACGGGGAACGGGACAGCGGGCCCGCGAGGGCCGCCGCGAGCAGCCGCAGACCCGGCAGCCGGCCGCCGTCCACCGTGCGGACGTCGAGCAGCCCGTCGGCGAGATCCGTGCGCCGACCCGTGGTCAACCCCATGCGCCGGTACGTGCAGTTGCCCGCGAACAGCAGCCACAGCGGGCGCCGGCGGCCCTTGACGAGCACCTCCAGCGGATGGTCCCGGCGCAGCACGTGGACCGCCGCCACGACATCGGCGAGCGGACCGCCGACCCGCCCGGACCACCGCTCGCGCTCGCGCACCAGCTCCGGATACGCGCCCAGACTCAGCGTGTTGAGGAAGATCCCGGACGTGTCGCCCGAGCGGAACCGGCCCACGTCCACGGCCACCGCCTGACCCCGTTCGACCGCCCGCAGCAGGTCCCCGGGGTCCTCGATGCCCAGGTCGTACGCGAAGTGGTTGAGGGTGCCGCCGGGCAGGACCACCAGCGGCAGCGCGTGCCGGACCGCGACCCCGGCCGCCGTGTTCACCGAGCCGTCGCCGCCCGAGACGCCGAGCGCGCGGGCCCGCGGCGCCGCCTTCTCCAGCTCCGCCGCGAGCTCCGCACCCGTGCAGTGCACGAACTCGGCGCGGGGCAGCGCGTCCTCCAGCGCCCGGACCCGCTCGGGGCTCCCGGCCTGGCTGTTCACCACCATGACGAGCCCCTCGCCGCCCGGCAGCGCCGGCACCCCGTCGACCACCGGCTTGCCCGGCGACGGCAGCTGGTCGCGGGTCGGCACGAGGCCGCGCAGCGCGTACGCGGCGCCCACACCCAGCGCCGCGCCCGCGAGGACGTCCCCGGGAAAGTGCGCGCCTGTGTAGACCCGGGACGCCGCCACCGAGAACGCCACCGGCGCGAGCGCCGCGCCCCAGCCGCGCGACTCCAGCGCCACGCCCGTCGCGAAGGCCGCCGCCGAGGCGGAGTGCCCGGAGGGGAACGAGGTCGTGAACGGCTGCCGGTGCAGCTGTCGCACCAGGGGCACCGCGTCGAGCGCGGGACGCGGCCGGCGCACCGACCGCTTGCCGAGCGTGTTGATCGTCGCGGAGGCCAGCGCGAGCGAGGCCACCCCGCGCACCGCCGCGCGCCGGGCCCGGGGCGAACCGGTCGCCGCCAGGGCGCCGCCCGCCGCGAACCACAGCACCCCGTGGTTCGCGGCCCGGCTCAGCCGTGGCAGGATCCGCTCCGCGCCGGGCCAGTGGGCTCCGGCGGCGAACTCGAAGAGACGCAGGTCGAGGGCGGCGAGGCGGCCGCGCGGAGACCGGCCGGTGCCGGGTCCGCCCGTGCCCGTGGACGTGAGGTCACGCAGGGATCGCATGCCGGACGTGTACCCGCGCAGCCCGCCGGCACGTCACCCGGAGTCCCGGGACCACCGGGACGGCACGGTTCCGGGGGAAAGCCATTTGCCCGCGACACGCCCGGCCGCACAGAATGCGGAACCATGGGACATCTGGAAGCCGCGCATCTCGAGTACTACCTGCCGGACGGGAGGGCGCTGCTCGGTGATGTGTCGTTCCGCGTCGGAGAGGGCGCCGTCGTCGCCCTCGTCGGGCCGAACGGGGCGGGCAAGACGACACTGCTCAAGCTGATCTCCGGCGAGCTGCAGCCGCACGGAGGCGGCGTCACCATCAGCGGTGGCCTCGGCGTGATGCCCCAGTTCGTCGGCTCGGTGCGCGACGAGACGACCGTGCGCGACCTGCTCGTCTCCGTCTCCGGTCCGCGCATCCGGGAGGCCGCCCGCGCCGTCGACAAGGCCGAGCACGCGATCATGACCGTCGACGACGAGGCCGCGCAGATGGCGTACGCGCAGGCCCTCTCCGACTGGGCCGAGGCCCACGGCTACGAGGCCGAGACGCTCTGGGACATGTGCACGACGGCCGCGCTCGGCATGCCCTACGACCGGGCCCAGTTCCGCGAGGTCCGCACCCTCTCCGGCGGCGAGCAGAAGCGGCTCGTCCTCGAAGCGCTGCTGCGCGGCACCGACGAGGTCCTGCTCCTCGACGAGCCGGACAACTATCTGGACGTCCCCGGCAAGCGCTGGCTCGAGGAGAAGCTCCGCGAGACCCGCAAGACCGTCCTGTTCGTCTCCCACGACCGTGAGCTGCTCGCCCGCTCCGCCGAGAAGATCGTGAGCGTCGAGCCGGGACCCGGCGGGGCCGACGCCTGGGTGCACGGCGGCGGCTTCGCCACGTACCACGAGGCCCGGAGCGAGCGCTTCGCCCGCTTCGAGGAGCTGCGCCGCCGCTGGGACGAGAAGCACGCCCAGCTCAAGAAGCTGGTCCTCAACCTGCGGCAGGCCGCCGCCGTCTCGCACGAGATGGCGTCCCGGTACGCGGCCGCCCAGACGCGGCTGCGCAAGTTCGAGGAGGCCGGGCCGCCGCCCGAGCCGCCGCGCGACCAGGACATCACCATGCGGCTCAAGGGCGGCCGCACCGGCATCCGGGCCGTCACCTGCCAGGGCCTGGAGCTGACCGGCCTCATGAAGCCCTTCGACCTGGAGGTCTTCTACGGCGAGCGGGTCGCCGTCCTCGGGTCCAACGGCTCGGGCAAGTCGCACTTCCTGCGGCTGCTCGCCGGCGACGAGTCCGTGGCGCACACCGGGGCCTGGAAGCTCGGCGCCCGCGTCGAGCCCGGCCACTTCGCGCAGACCCACGCGCACCCCGAGCTGCAGGGGCGGCTCCTGCTCGACATCCTGTGGCGCGACCACGCCAAGGACCGGGGCGCGGCCATGAGTCTCCTGCGGCGCTACGAGCTCACCGCGCAGGCCGAGCAGAAGTTCGAGCGGCTGTCCGGCGGGCAGCAGGCGCGTTTCCAGATCCTGCTCCTGGAGCTGGCCGGTGCGACGGCTCTCCTTCTGGACGAGCCGACGGACAACCTCGACCTGGAGTCGGCCGAGGCCCTTCAGGAGGGGCTCGAGGCGTTCGAGGGGACGGTGCTGGCCGTGACCCACGACCGGTGGTTCGCCAAGTCCTTCGACCGGTTCCTCGTGTTCGGGTCCGACGGCCAGGTCCGCGAGACGCCGGAGCCTGTGTGGGACGAGCGGAGGGTTGAGCGGGCCCGCTAGCGCCGTAGCTCCGCCGGTTTCGTCGCCGGGTGCCGCCCGGTGGGGCTTCTCGCGCCCACGCGGCGGAGCCGCATATCGACACAGCCCCGCGCCCCTGAAATGCATGGCGCTTCGCGCCGCATTTCCCCGATGGGGGACCGCCCCGATGGAGATCGCGCACGAAGTGCGCATCTCCAGGGGTGCGGGGAACTGCGCGACCAGACCCCACCGCCCGGTGGTCGCCGACCGTCCGGCGGAGCTACGGCGCGCCGGGATCCCGCCCGGATGCCACCCTGGGGGCAGGCGAACCCAGGAGGCCCGATGGTGCGTGCGGAGGACCGGGGACCGGTGCGGTACGGGCCCGTGCTGCCCGAGCCGGGACTCCCCGTACTGCCGGAGCTGAGCGCGATCGTCGCCGCGGCGGCCGGCCGCCAGACGCCCGAACCGCCCGGCGGCCCCCCACCCCTCCTGGAGGCCGCCGGAGGCTACTGGCGCCGCCGGGGCCTGCCGACCGAGCGCACCCAGGTGACCGCCGCCCCCGGAGGGGCCCCGCTCCTGCTCGCCGTCACCGCCGCGCTCGGCGGCGACGTCCTGGTGCCCCGGCCCTGCCCCGCCTGGTGGGTGCCGCAGGCCCGGCTGCTCGGCCGGGACGTCTTCCACGTGCCGACGCCCGCCGAGTGCGGCGGCGTCCCGGACCCGTACGCCCTGCTGGAGACGGTGCGCCGGGTGCGGGCCGAGGGCGGGGACCCGCGGCTGCTCGTCCTGGCCGTCCCCGACGACCCGACCGCGACCGTGCCGCCGCCCGAGGTGCTGCACGAGGCGGTCGAGGCCGCCGTGGCCGAGGGCCTGCACGTGCTCAGCGACGAGACCTGGCGGGACACCGTGCACCCGGGCGCCGACACCGTCCTGTTCGGGCCCGCCGAGATGTACCCGGACGCCGTCACCGTCCTCACCGATCTGACCGGCGCCTTCCTGCCGCCCTCGCTCCCCGCGGCCTGCGCCCGCTTCCCGGCGACCGCCGAGGGCGCCCGGCTCGCCGACCGGGTCCGCGACGTCCTCACCGCCACCGGCGCCCTCCTCGCCGCCCCCGTCGCGGCCGCCGCGGGCCACGTCCTGGGCGAACCCGAGGCGGTCACCGCCCGCCGCACCGCCGCCGTCGCCCTGCACGCCCGGCTCGCCGGCGCCCTGGACGAGGCCGTCCTCGCGGCCGGAGCACTGGCCCGGCCCCCGCGCGCGGGCCGCCACCTGTACGCCGACCTGGAACCGCTGCGCCCCCACCTGGCCGCCCGCGGGGTCACGGACGCCCAGGAGCTGGAGGACTTCCTCACCGGCCGGCTCGGCATGCCCGCCCCCGGCGGCCACCGCTTCGGCGACGCCCCGGCCGCCCTGCGGGTGCGCCTGTCCACGGGTCCGCTGGCCGGTTCAACCCCGCAGGAGCGGGCCGCGTCTCTCACCTCACCGGAGCCCCTGGAATTGCCGTATGTGGAAAGGCTGTTGAGCATGGTGGGGTCGGCGCTCGGCGACATCCGCGGCGAGCCGGGCCCGGCGGGCCCCGCGGGCGGTGGACCGGCAGGCGAAGGATGGGAGTACCGGCGATGACGCAAGCGTCCGAGGCGCCGACGACGGAGGAGCCCGCACCGCGGGCCGATGCCACGGCGGTCCGGCCGCCCCTCGCCGAGCCACGGCCCCTCGCCGAACCACGGCCGCTCGGCGGGGGAGCGGACGTCCTGCGGATCCCGCGCCGCTGGCCCAAGACCTTCGCGCACCGGCTGACCGCGCCGCTGCCGGGCCTGCGCGGCTTCGCCCGGTTCGCCCGCGAGGGCCGGGTGCGGCCCTCCGCCGAGGGCCTGGCCGACATCCCGAACCTGCCGTTCGCGCCGGGCCCGCTGCCCGACGTCGACACCCGGACCCTGGCCGTCACCTGGGTGGGCCACGCCAGCTGGATCATCCGCGTCGGCGGTCTGACCGTCCTCACCGACCCCGTCTGGTCCCGCAAGATCCTCGGCACCCCGGCCCGCGTCACCCCGCCCGGGATCGCCTGGAGCGCGCTGCCCCCGGTCGACGCCGTCGTCATCAGCCACAACCACTACGACCACCTCGACTGGCCCACCCTCAAGCGCCTCCCGCGCGACACCCCGGTCCTGGTCCCGGCCGGACTGGCCCGCTGGTTCACCCGGCGGGGCTTCACCCACGTCACAGAGCTCGACTGGTGGGAGGCCGCCGAGCTGAAGGGCGTCCGTTTCGACTTCGTCCCGGCCCACCACTGGTCCAAGCGCAGCCTCACCGACACCTGCCGCACCCTGTGGGGCGGCTGGGTCCTCACCGACCGCGACGGACAGCGGATCTACTTCGCGGGCGACACCGGCTACGGCCACTGGTTCCGCGAGATCGGCCGCCGCCACCCGGACATCGACCTCGCCCTGCTGCCCATCGGCGCCTACGACCCGCGCTGGTGGCTGCGGGACGTGCACTGCGACCCCGAGGACGCGGTGCGCGCCGCGCAGGACGTCGGCGCCCGCCGGATGGCGCCCATGCACTGGGCCACCTTCCTCCTGTCGGCCGAGCCGGTCCTGGAGCCGCTCACCCGGCTGCGGGCCGCCTGGGAACGCGCCGGGCTGTCCCGCGCCGCGCTGTGGGACCTGCCGGTGGGCGGCTCACGCGTGCTGACCGCCTGACTCCCGGCCCCGCAGCCTGCGCCACAGCCCGGGCGCCACGCTGATCACCAGGGTCAGCGCCACCGCCGCGACCACGCCCTGCCACGGCTCGGGGAACAGGGAGCCGCCGAGGATGCCGATCACCTGGTACGTCGCCGCCCAGGCCAGACAGGCCGGGACGTCACCGCGGGCGAACCGCCGCAGTGGCATCCCGGCCAGCAGGCACGCCAGCATCACCGGGATCCGCCCGGCCGGCACGAGCCGCGACAGCACCAGGACGAGCACCCCGTGGTCGGCGAGCTTGTCCCGCGCCTGGGCCAGCCGCTCCTCCGGTGCCCGCGAGCGGATCGCCTCCAGCCACCGCGACCCGTTGCGGGACCCCATGCCGCGCCGCCCCAGCCAGTACAGGACGACATCGCCGAGGAACGCCGCGAACGAGGCGACGAGGAACACGAACAGCAGCGACAGCGGAGCCGTCTGATGGAAGGCCACGACCGCGGCCGAACTCACCAGCGCGCCCGTCGGCACCACCGGGACCAGCGCCCCGACGAACACGAGCAGGAACAAGGACGGGTAGCCGATGGCCTGTTGGGTGGACTCCGGCGCCACCTGCGTGGCGGTGGCGAGGATCAACGGGCCACCTCCGGACGCACGCTCTCGCCGTGCCCGAGCCGGTGCACCGCCACCTGCGGCGCCGCCAGCGCGGCCTGCCGCACGAACTCGTCGCCCGGCGTGTGGAACTCGTGCGGCCGCACCGCGTCCATCCCGATCGGCCAGTACGTCCCGTAGTGCACCGGCACCGCGCTGCGCGGCCCGATCCGGGCCAGCGCCTCGGCGGCCCGCGCCGGATCCAGATGGTGCGGGCCGAGGTAGGGGCCCCAGCCGCCGACCGGCAGCAGCGCCACGTCCACGGCGCCCACCGCCTCGGCCATGCCGTCGAACAGGCCGGTGTCGCCCGCGAAGTACGTCCGCGCCTCGCCCGTCACCACGAAACCGAGCGCGGGGGAGCGGTGCGGGCCCACCGGCAGCCGCCGCCCGTCGTGCTCGGCGGGCACCACCCGCACCGAGACGCCGCCCGCCTCGACCACGTCACCGGGCCCGACCTCCGTGATCCGCAGGGCGGTCAGCCGGCGCAGCCCCGGCACGGAACGGCTCGCGCCGCGCGGCACGAGCACCTGTGTGCCGGGCGCGAGCCGCGCGAGCGACGGCACGTGCAGATGGTCGGCGTGCAGATGCGAGACGAGGACGACGTCGGCACGGGCGGCGCTCGGCGGCGGGGGCGCGCCGCGCCGCCGGCGCAGATGCGCGAGGCGCCGCGTGAACAGCGGATCGGTGAGCACCCGGGTCCCCGTGTCCTCGACCGTGCACGTGGCATGACCCCACCAGGTGATCTCCACCGGCACCCGTTGCCTCCTCCGTGCGACTGCCCCGAGCCTACGTGCAGGAGTAGGGTCGAGCCCGAAAGACGAGGTGAGGGGGACACCATGGGCGCCATGGGCGCACCGGACGGCTCGGGACCCGGTCCGCTGCGGGTCGCGTCGATCGCCAGCCTGACTCCGCTGGAGGAGCTGGACGCGGACCCGTTCCTCGTCGACTCCCGCAGCCAGCACGCCATGTGCGCCCGCTGGGCCGCCGAGCGCGGCTACGTCGTCACACGTGAACTGCTCGTGCACGCGCTGCGCCCCGACCACGAGGTGCTCTGGGACGACGTGGACGCGGGCCTGGTCGACCTGTTCGTCGTCCCCTGCGACCGCGTCCTGAACGCGGCCCTCCGCTCGCCCGAGGCCTTCACCAAGGAATGCGCGCGGCGCGGGGTGCGGATGGAGACGGCGGGCCTGGCCGAGCCCGCGTACGACACGGAGATGAAGGCCCGCGTCCACCGCCGTCTGTCGATGCCCACCGCCGGGTACGACGGCTGCTGAATCCGGCCACGTCGGTGCGGCCGGACCGATCGGGCCGGGCCGTGTGAAAGCCTGGCCGACGACAGGACGAACGGGGCGGATCGGGCGAGGGGAGCCGGAGACGTGGCATCGGGCCGGTGGTGGCGGCGGGCGGCGAGCACGGTGTGGCGCTCCCTGACGGTGTGGGCCGCGAGCACCCTGACGATGATGGTCCTCGCCGGACTCCTGCCCGACTTCCAGCTGCAGTCGGCGAGCGGCGACAGCATGACCCGGGTCGCGATCACCGCCGCGTACGGCGCCGGTGCCTTCGCCGTCCTGTCCGCCCTGGTCTGGCCGCTCCTGGTCCGCGCCCTGCTCCTCGTCCCGGCGCTCGTCCTCGGCCTCGTCGTCTTCTTCCTCAACGGCGGCGTGCTGCTCGTCGCCCTGCAACTCGTCCCCGACGGCCGGGGCGAGATCAACGCGGAGACCGCCGTCGTCGTGGCCGCCGTGATGTCCGCCGTCGCGTCGGCGACCGGCGGCGCCCTCGCTGTCCGCGACGACGACGCCTACCGGCGCCGCCTGTACCGGCTCGCCGCCCGGCGGCGTCGCAGGGCCGGACCCGACGCCACCTGCCCGCCCACCCCCGGCACCGTCCTCCTCCAGCTCGACGGCGTCGGCCACGACCTCCTGAGGCGGGCCGCGGACCAGGACCTGATGCCCACCGTCGGCGCCTGGCTGCGCGAGGGCGGCCACCGGCTCACCCCCTGGCGCACCGACTGGTCCAGCCAGACCGGCGCCAGCCAGCTCGGCATCCTGCACGGCTCCACCTGGGACGTGCCCGCCTTCCGCTGGTACGAGAAGGACACTGGTGAGATCCAGGTGTCCAACCGCCCGACCAGCGCCACCGAGCTGCAGCGCCGGGCCGTCGAGCGCACCGGCGACGGCGGACTGCTCACCCTCGACGGGGCCAGCCGCGGCAACCTCTTCAGCGGCGGCGCCGAGCAGGTCGCCCTCGTGCTGTCCGTCGCCGCCCGCCGCGGCAAGGAGAACCGTTCCCGCGCGGGTTACTTCGCCTACTTCTCCGACCCGGCCAACGCGGTGCGCACCGCCCTGTCCTTCTGCGCCGAGGTCGGCCGCGAGATCGGCCAGTCCACCCGGGCCCGCGTCCGCGGCGAACGCCCGCGCGTCGGCCGCGGCGGGCTCTACCCCTTCATCCGCGCCTTCGCCACCGTCGTCGAACGGGACGTCGTCGTCGCCGCCGTCATCGGCGACCTCCTCGCCGGCCGCAGCGCCGTCTACGCCGACCTCGTCGCCTACGACGAGGTCGCCCACCACTCCGGCCCGTTCGGCCGCGACGCCGAGAAGGTCCTCGAACGCCTCGACCGCTCGCTCGCCCTGATCGCGAAGGTCGCCGAGCACGCGCCGCGCCCGTACCGGATCGTCGTCCTGTCCGACCACGGCCAGAGCCCCGGCGAGACCTTCCACTCCCGCTACGGACTCACCCTCCAGGACCTGGTGCGGGCCGGCTGCGGGCTGCCCGTGCCGCGCAAGGTGCGGCGCACCCGCAGCGGCGCCGAGGCCAGGTCCGCCGTGCGTGCCGCCCTGCACCGGCCCGTCGAGCGCACCGAACCGCCCGTCTTCCGGGGCCGGCGCGGCGAGCCCGTCGTCCTCGCCTCCGGCAACCTCGGCCTGGTCTCCTTCCCCGACGTGCCGCACCGCATGACGAAGGAGGAGATCGACCGCCGCCACCCGGCGCTCCTCGCCACCCTCGCCAACCACCCCGGCATCGGCTTCCTGCTCGTGAGCAGTGCCGAGCACGGCGGCGTCGTCCTCGGCGCGCGCGGCACCGAGGCACCGCTCGACACGCTCGCCGACGGCAAGGGCCCGCTCGCCGACTTCGGCCCGGGCGCCGCCGACGCCGTCCGCCGCACCCACTCCTTCCCGCACACCGCCGACATCATGGTCAACTCCTTCCACGACCCGGTGGACGGCGAGGTGCTCGCCTTCGAGGAGCAGATCGGCTCGCACGGCGGGCTCGGCGGCGCCCAGGGCCGGCCCTTCCTGCTCTCACCGCCGGACCTGTCCCCGCCGGTCGCCGACGGCACCGAACTCGTCGGCGCCGAGCAGGTCCACCACGTGCTGCGCCGCTGGCTGCGCGAGAGCGACGGCCCGCAGGTGCCGGTGGAGAATTCCCCGGCGGGCGGCGCCGACATCGCATCTTTTACGGTCGCTCCCCCCGAGCCGCGGGAGGAATCCGCCTGATTTGGCGGCCGGTGCCCACCCGCCGGACCATGGTGCGTCGCCCGGCGATCCCGCGGCGGTGACGGCACGACCGAGAGGCACTCCCCACATGCACGACACCGGAACCTCACTCCAGGTCTCGGCGAAGCTCGACCAGGGGGAGGCCGCGCAGCCCCCGTCCGGTGACCCGCGGACCCCGCAGGGCGAGAGCCGGCACACCCGCAGGTTCGGACTGCCGATCGCCACGGCCCTGGTCATGGGCAACATCATCGGCGGCGGCATCTTCCTGCTCCCCGCCTCCGTGGCCCCGTACGGCACGATCAGCCTGCTCGCCTTCGGCGTCCTCACCGTCGGCGCGATCGCGCTCGCGCTCGTCTTCGGGCGGCTCGCGCACCGGCACCCGAAGACCGGCGGCCCCTACGTCTACGCCCGCGAGGCCTTCGGCGACTTCGCCGGGTTCCTCGCCGCGTGGAGCTACTGGATCACCGCCTGGGTGTCGAACGCGGCGCTCGCCGTCGCCGCCGTCGGCTACCTCGACGTGCTGTTCCCGCTGAACGGCTCCACCCTGTGGACGATCGTCGCGGCCCTCGCCTGCCAGTGGCTGCCCGCCCTGTCGAACCTCGCCGGCACCCGCTGGTTCGGAGCGGTCCAGCTCGTCTCCACGATCCTGAAGTTCGCGCCGCTGCTGCTCGTCGCGATCGGCGGCCTGTTCTTCTTCGACGCCGACAACCTGGGCCCGTTCCAGGCCAGTGGCGACTCCGCGCTCGGCGCCGTCTCCGCGTCCGCCGCGATCCTGCTCTTCAGCTACATCGGCGTCGAGTCCGCGTCCGTCAGCGCCGGCGAGGTCCGCGACCCGCAGCGCAACGTCGGCCGCGCCACCGTCCTCGGCACCACCCTCGCCGCCGTGCTCTACCTGCTGTGCACCGTCGCCGTGTTCGGCACCGTCGCGCACGGCAAACTCGTCGACTCCGACGCCCCGCTCTCCGACGCCGTCAACGCCATGTTCGGCGGTACCTGGGGCGGCACCGCCGTCGCGATCGCGGCGATCGTCTCCATCGTCGGCGCGCTCAACGGCTGGACGCTGCTCAGCGCCCAGACCCCGTACGCGGCGGCGAAGGACGGGCTCTTCCCCGCCGCGTTCACCCGGCGCAGCCGCGGCATCCCGACCTTCGGCGTCGTCGTCGCCGTCGGCCTCGCCTCCCTGCTGACCGTCTACAACTACACGTTCGGCTCGGCCGGGGTCTTCGAGACGCTCGTCCTGGTCACCACGTTCACGGCCACCGTCCCCTACCTCCTGGCCACCGCCGCGCAGATCTACTTCCTGCTGTCCGGCCGCCGCGACCGCGTCCAGCCGGCCCGACTGGTCCGCGACCTGGTGCTCGCCTGCGCCGCGTTCGGCTTCTCCATGTGGCTGGTCGGCGGCGCCGGCTACGCGGCCGTCTACCAGGGTGTGCTGTTCCTCTTCGCGGGCGTCCTCGTGTACGCGTGCATGGCCGCCCGCAAGAAGCGCACCGCCGAGACTCCGGCGCCCCGGGCCTGACCCCGGGGCGCCGGGCCCGCCCGTCAGGACAGCTCGACCAGCGTGCCGATGCCCTGACGGCGGGCCGCGTCGACGACCAGGCGGGCGGCGGCCACGTCCTGGATGCCGAGGCCCACGGAGTTGTAGAGCGTCACCTCGTCCTCCGCGGAGCGTCCCACGGCGCGGCCCGTGATGACGTCGCCCAGCTCGGTGCGGAAGTGGTCCTCGGTGATCGCGCCCTCGGCCAGCGGGATCAGTACCTCGCCCGACTCGCCGCAGGCCACCGAGAAGCTGTCCACGATCACGCGGCTGCGCACGATGCCGGTCGTGTCGATCTCCCGGTGGTCCGGTCGCGGGGGCGCGCCCACCGCGTTGACGTGCAGCCCCGGCCGGAACCACGCGCCGCGCACGAGCGGCTCGCGCGAGGGCGTCAGCGTGCACAGCACGTCCGCCTCGCGGGCCACCTGCTCCGGTCCGTCGGCGACCTTGACGGCGAACCCCGCCTCGCGGGCGTGCGCGGCGAACGCGTCGACCGTGGCCCGGGAGCGGCTCCACACCACCACCTCGTCGAGGTCGCAGACCAGCGCGTGCGCGGCCAGATGCGTCCGCGCCTGCGCGCCCGCGCCGATCAGCCCGAGCGTGCGCGCACCGGGCCGCGCCAGGTGCTTCGTCGCCACCGCGGACGCCGCCGCCGTGCGGACCTGCGTGACCGGCGCGCCGAACAGCAGCGCCTCGTACTGGCCCGTCTCGGGGTCGATCAGGGTGATGATCGACTGCTGCACCGGAAGGCCCCGCTCCGCGTTGCCCGGGGTGTCCGTCAGGAGCTTCACCCCCGCGCCGCCCAGCGGGTCCACCGCGGCCGCCATGGGTATCAGCAGGCTCGCGTCGCCGGGCAGCGAGAGCCCCTCGCGCTCCGGCTGACGCGCCGCGCCGGTGGACAGCGCCGCGTGGGCCTGCTCCACGGAGGCGATCACCTGCGCCATGTCGAGCAGGCCGGCGACCTGGGCGCGGTCGAGGACGAGCAGCGGCTTGCGGTTCACTTGCGCTCCTTGCAACGTACGGTTCGGCGACAGTGACATGGTTAGCAGTCATCTGATGACTTTTTGAAGGGGTGGGATGAAGAAAATCGAGCGGGCCACTCTGGTCGAGGTGGTCACGAACCGGCTCAGGGAGCGCATCGCCGGCGGCGCATGGCCGGTCGGCACCCGTATCCCCTCGGAGCACGAACTCGCCGCGACCCTCGAGGTCAGCCGGGTCTCGGTGCGCGCGGCCGTCCACGGCCTCGTCGAGGTGGGACTGCTCGCCGCGCGGCAGGGCGACGGGACCTACGTCGCGGCCAGGGACGCGACCGAGGTGGCGATCCGGCGCCGGCTGGCCGAAGCGCCCCGGGGCGACGCCCGGGAGGTGCGCGGCGGCCTGGACCTGATCGCCGCGGGGCTCGCGGCGACGCGCCGCACCGACGCCGACCTCGCCATGCTGCGCGACGCGCTGGCCCGGCGCCGGGCCGCGGCGGGGGAGGTGCCCGACGAGGCGGCGTTCGTCGCCGCGGACGTGGACTTCCATCTCGGGGTGGCCCGCGCCGCCCGCAACGAGCTGCTGTTCGAGCTGTACGCGACCTTCACCGAGGCGCTCGCCGACAGTGTCCGCGCGAGCGGCTGCCTGGCTGCGGCCGGTGCAGGGGGTGAGGACCGGCACGAGGTGCTGGCCGTCGCGATCGAGGCCGGTGACCCGCTCGCCGCCACCGAGGCCGCGCTCACGATCCTCGGGTCCGTGCCCGGCGTCTGAGCCGCCGCGCGGGTCAGGCCGGCTGGGAGGCGCTCGCCGACAGTGTCCGCGCGAGCGGCTGCCTGGCTGCGGCGGGCGCAGGGGGTGAGGACCGGCACGAGGTGCTGGCCGTCGCGATCGAGGCCGGCGACCCGCTCGCCGCCACCGAGGCCGCGCTCACGATCCTCGGGTCCGTGCCCGGCGCGTGAGGCGCCGCGCGGGTCAGGCCGGCTGGGAGGCGCTCGCCGACAGTGTCCGCGCGGGCGGCTGCCTGGCTGTGGCGGGCGCAGGGGGTGAGGACCGGCACGAGGTGCTGGCCGTCGCGATCGAGGCCGGTGACCCGCTCGCCGCCACCGAGGCCGCGCTCACGATCCTCGGGTCCGTGCCCGGCGCGTGAGGCGCCGCGCGGGTCAGGCCGACTCGGACGGGGGCGGCGGCCAGCCCTCCAGGATCGCCAGGGCGGCGGCGGTGGCCGCGCCCGCGTCCCCGGTGTCCACGGCGGCGAACAGCTCGTCGTGGAAGGGCTCGTCCCCGGCGTCGATGCACTGGCTCGACCGGACCGTCGCGCGCAGCGCCTCGCTCATGTTCCGGTACAGGTCTCGCAGCAGCGGATTGTGCGAGGCCTCGGCGATCCGTACGTGGAAGTCGACGTCGGCGTCGGTGAACGCGTCGACGTCGGCGGCCTCCCGCGCGGCGGCCCGGCGCTCCAGGGCCTCGCGCAGCGCGTCCACGTCCGCCGCGGTCCGGGCGACGGCCGCGAGCCGGGCGGCCACGATGTCCAGGCCCCGGCGCACGTCCAGGATGTCGGTCTCGGCCGAGCCCGCGAGATGGCGGCGCAGCAGCGTCTGGTCGGCCTCGGAGGCGGTGACGAAGGTGCCCGCGCCCTGACGGGTGGCCAGCAGCCCCATGTGCACCAGCACCCGGACCGCCTCCCGGATCGACAGCCGGCTGACCCCGAGCGTGTCCGCGAGCCGCCCCTCGGACGGGATCTTCTCGCCGACCTTCCACGTGCCGCGGGCGATCTCCGTCTTCAGCTCCCGGATCACGACGTCGACGATCGACACACGTCCCACAGCTTCCATCGGTGCCTCTTCACGACAGTCGGATGATCGGCGACACCGCACCTTACGTGACGCGCCAGGTGACGTCCGACGGGATGACAGGTACGACGCCGCGGGATGTGGTCGGATGGGGAGCGCACGCCTCCCGGAGACACTTCCGGACGGGCATCCGAGGGAAGGGACCCATCGTGGCTACCACGCGCTCCGCCCACACCGTGTGGGAAGGCAACCTGCTCGAGGGCAGCGGCATCGTCACCTTCGACTCCTCCGGCATCGGTCAGCAGCCGGTGTCCTGGCCCTCCCGCGCCGAGCAGGCGAACGGGAAGACCAGCCCCGAGGAGCTGATCGCCGCCGCGCACTCGTCCTGCTTCTCCATGGCGCTCTCGCACGGACTGGCCGGCGCCGGCAACCCGCCCACCAAGCTGGTCACCTCGGCCGACGTGACGTTCCAGCCCGGCGAGGGCATCACCGGCATCCACCTCACCGTCGAGGGCGAGGTACCGGGCCTCGACGAGCAGGGATTCCAGGCCGCCGCCGAGGACGCGAAGAAGAACTGCCCGGTCAGCCAGGCGCTCACCGGCACGACGATCACCCTGACGGCCAAGCTGGCCTGACCCCGGACCCTGCGCCGCGGTCCGCCGCGGCGCAGGTCGGCCGGGCAGGACGCGTCAGCCGAGTGCGGCGCGTCAGCCGAGCGAGGCGCGGAACTTGCGCAGGATCTCCAGCGTCCGCTCCGCGCTCGCCGCCTGGGCCGCCAGATGGTCCAGGACCTCCAGATGCGCGCTGACCTCGTCCCGAGAGTCCAGGTACAGGGCGCCGGTCACGTACTCGCTGAACACCATGTCCGGCAGCTCCCGCACCGGGAAGCGGAACAGGCTGAACGGCCCGTACGTGCCCGGGTGCGGCCCCGCCGAGAACTCCGCGAGCTGCAGCGTCACGTGCGGCAGCGCCGCCGCCTCGATCAGCCGGTCCAGCTGGCCGCGCAGCACCCCGGGTCCGCCCGGCGGCCGCAGCAGCACCGTCTCGTCCATGACCGCCCACAGGTGCGGGGCGTCCTCGCGGGTGAGCAGCGACTGGCGCGCCATGCGCAGCGACACGTGCCGCTCGATCTCCTCGGGCCGCGAGCGCCCCACGGTCCCGGCGTCGAACACCGCCCGCGCGTACTCCTCGGTCTGCAACAGGCCCGGCACGAAGTGCGGTTCGTAGGAGCGGATCAGCTCGGCCGCGCCCTCCAGGCTCACGTACAGGCTGAACCAGTCGGGCAGCACGTCGTGGAAGCGCTGCCACCAGCCGGGCAGGTTCGCCTCCTCGGCCAGCGCGACGAACGCCTCGATCTCCGGTTCCGGAACCTCGTAGAGCTCCAGGAGCATCTGCACGTAGGGGATCTTGAGAGCGACCTCGGCGGTCTCCATGCGGCGGATCGTCGCCCCGGTCACGCGCAGCGCGCGGGCCGCCTCGTCCCGCTTGAGGCCCTTGGCCTCGCGCAGGTCCTGCAGGCGTCTGCCGAGGACGACCTGACCCACGGTGGGGGCGGGCCGTCGTTCACTCACGTCACGTCTCCCCACGTGCCGGCCGAAGACGAGCGGCGGCTACGATCCGGTGCGCTCCCACCCCCGACGCTCCGGCCGCGCGGCCAGGCGCCGCGGGTCGCGGCTGCGGTAGACCACGTACGGTCGGAACAGGTACTGCACCGGTGCGCTGAACATATGCACGAGCCGGGTGAACGGTACCAGCGCGATGAGTGACATGCCTACTACAGCGTGGATCTGGTAGAGCACCGGCACGCCGTTCATCAGGCCGGTGTCCGGGCTCAGCGTGAACAGGCTGCGGGCCCACGGGCCGATCGTCTCGCGGTAGTTGTAGCCGTCCCCGGAGGAGTGGGTCAGCTTGGCGACCATGCCGAGCACGATCGCGCCGAGCAGGAACACGTACATGAGCTTGTCGTTGCGGGTCGTCGCCCTGAAGACGGGAGCCTTCGTGCGCCGCCGGTACACCAGCAGGAAGATCCCGCAGACCGTGAGGACGCCCGCGAAGGTGCCGCCGATCAGCGAGAACAAGTGGTACGTGTGCTCGCTGATCCCCACGTTCTCCGTCCACGACATGGGGACGAACAGGCCCACGAGATGGCCGACGAGGACGAACAGGATGCCGTAGTGGAAGACCGGCGAGGCGATGTTCAGCAGCTTCGACTCGTAGACCTGCGAGGAGCGGGTCGTCCAGCCGAACTTGTCGTAGCGGTAGCGCCAGATCGTGCCCGCGACGAGCAGGACGAAGGCGACGTAGGGCAGGACGCCCCAGATCAGGGTGGTCACGGGGCGTGCTCCTTCACCAGCAGCGGCAGTTCGCCGAGCTCCGGGCGGAAGCCGAAGGGTTCGAGACCGACGTCCTCGCGCGGCGGGCCCGAGCGGGCCAGCGCGAGCGCCGCGGCCCGGTCCTTCGGGGAGGGCCCCGGCAGCGTCGCGCAGACCGCGTCCAGGACCGCCGCGTACGGGGTGCCGTGGTCGGTCAGCGCGATCCGCAGCAGCTCCAGGCCGCTGCGGTGCTCCTCCAGGAGGAACGGCCCGGCCTGCGCCGAGAACTCCAGGACGGCCGGCAGGAAGTCGGGCAGCTCCTCGCCCGTGAACTCCATGCCGTGCTCCCGGTAGATCTCCTTCATGCGCACCAGGGACATCCCGCGCCGGCGCGTGTCCCCGTCCCGCCACCAGGTCAGGTACAGGCTGTGCCGGTTCTTGAAGTCGAAGACCCGCACGTAGTGGGCGGCCAGCTCCTGCGGGGGCGTCGCCTCGGCGTGGTCCACGAACGGGGCGAGCGCCGGGGCCGCCGCCCGCACGAGCGGCAGCCGGCCGTACAGCTCCTCGTCCGGGTACGTGAGACAGAGCGCCGCCGCCTGGTGCAGCAGCGCGGTACGGTCGGTCATCAGGCCTCTTCCTGCTGGTCGGCGGTCTGGCGGCGTTTCGTCAGATGGAAGCTCTCCACGGAGACGACGGGCAGCAGCTTGCGGCCGCCCGTCGTGGTGTTCCCGGAGTCGCCGCCGAAGGGGCCCTCGCCGCCCATCCCCGGCCCGTCCTCGTAGTCGAGCGAGCAGGAGTCGGGCAGCGCCGACTCCTCCAGGCGCTGGGCGTCGCCGACCGCCGCCGTCGGGATCACGTACCGGTCCTCGTACTTGGCGATCGCGAGCAGCCGGTACATCTCCTCGATCTCGGTGCCCGACATGCCGACCGACTCGGCGATCGACGCCTCGGGGCGGTCCCCGAGGTTGACGGCCCGCATGTGCGAGCGCATCGCGGCGAGCTTCTCCAGGGACGCCCGCACCGGGCCGACGTCACCGGCCGTGAAGATCTCCGCCAGGTACTCCAGCGGGATGCGCAGCGTGTCGATGGCGCCGAACAGGTTCGCGTGGTCCTCGCCGTCGTGGCCGGTCTCGCTGAGCGCGTCGACGACCGGGGACAGCGGCGGGATGTACCAGACCATCGGCATCGTCCGGTACTCCGGATGCAGCGGGAGCGCCACCTTGTACTTGCTGATCAGCGCGTGCACGGGGGAGCGGCGCGCCGCCTCGATCCAGTCGAAGGGGATGCCCGCCTCCTCGGCGGCCCGCCGCACCTCCGGGTCGTCCGGGTCGAGGAAGACGCCCAACTGAGCCTCGTACAGCGCCGTGTCGTCCTGCGTCTCGGCCGCCGCCGTCACCTTGTCGGCGTCGTAGAGGATCACCCCGAGATAGCGGAGCCGGCCCACGCAGGTCTCGGAGCAGACCGTCGGCAGGCCCACCTCGACGCGCGGGTAGCACATCGTGCACTTCTCGGCCTTGCCGGTGCGGTGGTTGAAGTACACCTTCTTGTACGGGCAGCCGGTCACGCACATGCGCCAGCCCCGGCAGTGGTCCTGGTCGACGAGGACGATGCCGTCCTCCGCGCGCTTGTACATCGCGCCGGACGGGCAGGACGCCACGCACGACGGGTTGAGGCAGTGCTCGCAGATGCGCGGCAGATAGAACATGAAGGTCTGCTCGAACGCGAACCGCACCTTCTCCGCGGCCTTCTCGCGGGTCTTCTGGACCATCGGGTCGAGGTCGCCGTACTGCGGGGCGCCGCCCAGGTTGTCGTCCCAGTTCGAGGACCACTCGATCTTCATCGGCTTGCCGGTGATCTGCGAACGCGGCTGCGCCACCGGGTAGTCGTCGCCGAGCGGGGCGTCGGTGAGGTTCTTGTAGTCGTACGTCCAGGGCTCGTAGTAGTCCTTGATCTCGGGCAGCTTCGGGTTGGAGAAGATGCCCGCGAGCTTGCGGAACCGGCCGCCGCCCTTCAGCTTCAGGGCGCCCTTCTTGTTCAGCTCCCAGCCGCCGCGCCACTTGTCCTGGTCCTCGTAGCGGCGCGGATAGCCCTGGCCGGGCCGCGTCTCGACGTTGTTGAACCAGACGTACTCCATGCCGTTGCGGTTGGTCCACGCCTGCTTGCAGGTGACCGAGCAGGTGTGGCAGCCGATGCACTTGTCGAGGTTCATGACCATCGCGATCTGAGCCATGATGCGCATGAGTCAGTACTCCACCTTCTGGCTGCGGCGCCGGATGACGGTGACCTCGTCGCGCTGGTTGCCCGTCGGGCCGAGGTAGTTGAACGCCCACGACAACTGGGCGTATCCGCCGATGAGATGGGATGGCTTGAGGATCAGCCGGGTCAGCGAGTTGTGGATGCCGCCGCGCTTGCCGCTCGCCTCCGCCTTGGGGACGTTGACGGTGCGCTCCTGCGCGTGATGCATGTAGACGGTGCCGGCGGGCATGCGGTGCGAGACGATCGCGCGGGCGACGACGACGCCGTTGCGGTTCACCGCCTCGATCCAGTCGTTGTCCTTCACCCCGATCGCGTCCGCGTCCTGCGGCGCCATCCAGATCGACTGGCCGCCGCGCGACAGGGCGAGCATGAACAGGTTGTCCTGGTATTCGGAGTGGATGGACCACTTGTTGTGCGGGGTGAGGTAACGGACCGTCACCTCCTTCTCGCCGTCCGCCCCGAGGCGCGGCTCGCCGAACAGCCGGTTCATGTCGAGCGGCGGCCGGTACACGGGCAGCGCCTCGCCCAGCTCGTGCATCCAGTCGTGGTCGAGGAAGAACTGCTGCCGCCCGGTGAGCGTGTGCCAGGGCTTGAGATGCTCGGTGTTGAGGGTGAACGCGGTGTAGCGGCGCCCGCCCGCCTCGCTGCCCGACCATTCCGGCGAGGTGATCACCGGGACGGGCGCGGCCTGCGTGTCCGCGTACGTGATCCGCTTGCCCTCGTGCTCGGCGGCCAGATGCGCCATCTCCTGGCCGGTGCGCTCCTCCAGGGTGTGGAAGCCCTGGGTGGCGAGCCGGCCGTTGGTGGTGCCGGACAGCGCGAGGATCGTGTTCGCCGCCTTGACCGCCGTGTCCAGGGCCGGTCTGCCGTCGGCGGGGCCGCCGCGCACCGTGCCGTTGCGCTCGCGCAGCTCCTCGACCTCCTGGTCGGGGTGGAGCGCGATGCCCTTCGCGGGCAGGCCGAGCTTCTCGACGAGCGGGCCGAGCGCGGCGAACTTCGCGCCGATCGCCGTGTAGTCCCGCTCGACCACGACCAGGTTCGGCAGCGTCCTGCCCGGCACCGGCTCGCACTCGCCCTTGCGCCAGTCCAGGACGACCCCGCCCGGCTGCGCGATCTCGCCCGGGGTGTCGTGCTGCAGCGGCGCCGCCACCAGGTCCTTGCGCACGCCCAGATGACCGGCCGCCAGTTCGCTCAGCTTCTCCGCGAGCGCCTTGAACGTGTCGAAGTCGGTACGGGCCTGCCAGGGCGGGTCCACGGCCGGGGTGAACGAGTGGACGTAGGGGTGCATGTCCGTCGACGACAGGTCGTGCTTCTCGTACCAGGTCGCGGCGGGCAGCACGACATCGGAGAGCAGCGTCGAGGACGTCTGCCGGAAGTCGAGCGAGAGCAGCAGGTCGAGCTTGCCCTCCGGGGCCTCGTCCCGCCAGGTCACCGTGGAGGGCCGCTCCTCGGGCGAGGCCTCCTCGGCGCGCAGCGAGGACTGGGTGCCGAGCAGGTGCTTGGTGAAGTACTCGGCGCCCTTCGCCGACGAGCCCAGCAGGTTCGCCCGCCACAGAGTCAGCACACGCGGCCAGTTCTCCGGCGCGTCCGGGTCCTCGCAGGCGAACTTCAGCGTGCCCGCCTTGAGCTGGCCGACGGTCTCCTCGACGCTCTGCTCGCCCAGCTCCAGCGGGTTGCGGTCGAACGTCGGGTACGAGGGCATCCAGCCCGAACGCGCGGACAGAGCAAGGCAGTCGGCTCCCGTCATGCCCTTGAAAGCGCCGCTGCCGAGCGGGGAGGCCAGCACGTCCGCGCCGAAGCGGTCGTAGCGCCACTGGTCGGCGTTGAGGAACCAGTAGGCGGCGCCGATCATCTGCCGCGGCGGTCGCGACCAGTCGTTCGCCGAGGCCAGCGAGGCCCAGCCGGTCGACGGCCGGCACTTCTCCTGCCCGACGTAGTGCGCCCAGCCGCCGCCGTTCCTGCCCTGGCAGCCGGTGAGCTGGAGCAGCGCGAGGAAGCCCCGGTAGATGGTCTCCGAGTGGAACCAGTGGTTGGTGCCGGCGCCCATCAGGATCATGCAGCGCCCGCGCGACTTCTCGGCCGTCGCGGCGAACTCCCGGGCGATCTTCACGCACTTCGCGGCCGGCACCGAGGTGAGCGCCTCCTGCCAGCCCGGGGTGCCAGGCGTGTCCCCGTCCTCGTACGAGGACGGCCACTGCCCCGGAAGTCCCTCGCGGCCCACGCCGTACTGCGCGAGCAGCAGATCGAACACCGTCGTGACCAGCGGCCCGTCCTGGCCGCCGAGCCGGGTCGCCGGGACGCCGCGCCGCACGGTGTCAGCGGCGCCCTGGCCGTGGTCGCCGCCGTCGGTGTCGAAGCGGGGGAGCAGCACCTCGACGCCGGTCGACACGTCGGAGCCGTGCAGGCTCAACTGCGGGCTGATGGTGCCCAGTTCGAGATTCCACTTGCCCTTGCCGGACTCCGTCCAGCGAAAGCCCAGCGAACCGTTCGGCACGACCGGCTGCCCGGTCGTCTCGTCGAGCACCGCCGTCTTCCAGTCGGCGCCCTCGCCGCTCTGTCCCAGATCGGCGGCGCGCAGGAACTTCGACGGGACGAACGCGCCGTCCCGCTGCTCCAGCGTCACCAGGAACGGCAGATCGGTGAACTTCTTGACGTAGTCGGTGAAGAACGGCGTCTGCCGGTCGACGAAGAACTCCTTGAGGATCACGTGCCCCATCGCGAGTGCGAGGGCGCCGTCCGTGCCCGGATGGGGGTGCAGCCACTCGTCGGCGAACTTCGCGTTGTCGGCGTAGTCCGGCGCCACGACGACGACCTTCTGGCCGCGATAGCGGGCCTCCGCCATCCAGTGCGCGTCCGGTGTCCGGGTCACGGGGACGTTCGAGCCCCACATCATCAGATACGCGGCGTCCCACCAGTCGCCCGACTCCGGTACGTCGGTCTGGTCGCCGAACACCTGCGGCGAGGCGACGGGCAGGTCGGCGTACCAGTCGTAGAACGACAGCATCGGTGCGCCGATCAGCGACATGAATCGCGCCCCGGCCGCGTGCGACACCATCGACATCGCGGGGATGGGGGAGAACCCGGCGACGCGGTCCGGCCCGTACTTCTTGATGGTGTGCACGTGCGCCGCGGCGACGATCTCCACGGCCTCGTCCCAGGTGGCCCGCACCAACCCGCCCTTGCCGCGCGCCAGTTGGTACCTGCGGCGGCGTTCCGGGTCGCTCTGGAGGTCGGCCCACGCCTCGACCGGGTCCTTCAGTCGGGCTTTGGCCTCCCGGTACATCTCCAGGAGCACGCCCCTGATGTACGGGTAGCGCACGCGGGTCGGCGAGTACGTGTACCAGGAGAACGCGGCGCCGCGGGGGCAGCCGCGCGGCTCGTACTCCGGGCGGTCGGGGCCGACGCTCGGGTAGTCCGTCTGCTGCGTCTCCCAGGTGATGATGCCGTCCTTGACGTACACCTTCCACCGGCAGGAACCCGTGCAGTTCACTCCGTGGGTCGAGTTCACGACCTTGTCGTGACTCCAGCGGTCCCGGTAGAAGACGTCGCCGTCCCGGCCTCCCTTGATCTGCACGCTGTGCAGATCGGGCGCGGCTGTGCCCCGCCGGAAGAACCGGCCCGCGCGGAGCAGTGCGGCGGCCGGTTCGGTGGGCGTCCCCGTCGTGTCAGCAGTCACCGTCTGCGCTCCCTAGTCATCCCTCCTCCGGACGCTAAGCGGCGCCCGCCGGGAGCACGACCGGGCTGGTCCGTACGGGTGCGCGTCCCGTTGCCGGGTGCGGGTGGGTGGGGCTTCCCGCGCAGTTCCCCGCGCCCCTGGAGATGCGCACTTCGTGCGCGATCTCATCGGGCGGTGCCCCGTCGGGGAAATGCGACCCGAAGGGTCTGCATTTCAGGGGCGCGGGGAACTGCGCGACCAGCCCCCACCGGAGCGGTAGCCGCCCACGAATCGGCCGACCCTCGTCCTGGGGCGCATGACCCCGCGACCGGGCGCTGTCAGCCCGCGGCCGCCTGAAGGTACTTCACGGTGGCCGGGTCCGCCGGGAGTAGGGTTTCGATGGCGAGCTCGGCGACGGTCACGTCCATCGGGGTGTTGAACGTGGAGATCGACGCCACGAACGACAGCACGTGGCCTTCGTGCTCGATCACCATCGGCAGCGCGAAGTACGGCACGGGCTCCTCGGGCTCCTGCCCCGCGTCCTCGGGCACCGGATACGCCGCCACCTCCTCGTACAGCTCGCGCAGCGCCTCGGAGCGGGACAGCGCGATCTGCCGCTCCATCTGGGCGAGCAGATGCCCGCGCCACTCGCGGAGATTGCGGATGCGCGGGGCGAGCCCTTCCGGGTGGAGGGTGAGGCGCATCGCGTTCAGCGGCGCGGTCAGCAGATGCTCGGGCAGAGAGTCCATGAGCATCGCGATGCCGTTGTTCGCCGCGACGACGTTGTAGGTCGCGTCGACGACGAACGCGGGGTACGGCTCGTACCCGCGCAGCAGCCGCTCCAGGCCCTCGCGCAGCGCGCCCAGCGACGGGTCGTCCAGCGAGGTCTCGGTGAAGCGCGGGGCGTAACCGGCCGCGAGGAGCAGCGCGTTGCGCTCGCGCACCGGCACGTCCAGGTGCTCCGCCAGCCGCAGGATCAGCTCCTCGCTCGGCCGCGACCGCCCCGTCTCCACGAAACTGATGTGCCGCGCCGAGGAGTCCGCCCGCAGCGCCAGCTCCAGTTGGCTGACCCGCCGCTGCTCCCGCCACCCGCGCAGCAGACGGCCCACTTCTGACGTGTTCTTGCGCGCCGCAGTCGTCATGACACGACCGTAACCCGGTCGCGGTGGCAGGCTGGAGCCATGGCTACAGAACCGCTTTCCCAGAAGGAGATCGAGGACCGTCTCACCGAGCTGCCCGGCTGGTCGCTCGACGGCGCCAAGATCACCCGTACCTACCGCCTGGGCTCGCACTTCGCGGCGACCGCCCTCGTCGTGCACATCGCCCAGACCCAGGAGGAGCTGAACCACCACTCCGACCTCACTCTCGGCTACAACACGGTCGCCCTCGCCGTGAACTCGCACGACGCGGGCGGCGCCGTCACCGAGAAGGACTTCGAGCTGGCCCGCAGGGTGGAGGCGCTGGCCCCGGGCCACCAGGCGAGCTGACCCCGCGCGCGGCCGGGCCCGCCCCGGCCCCGCTCAGCCCCGGCCTCGTTCAGCCGGCCGCCGCCAGCCGCGTCCGCTGGTCCTCGGTCAGCTCCAGGTCGACCGCAGCGAGGCTCTCCTCCAGCTGGGCCACCGACGACGCCCCGACCAGCGGGATCGCCGGGACCTCCGCGCCGATCAGCCAGGCGAGCACCACCTGGTTGACCGTCGCTCCCGTCTCCTTCGCGACCTCGCGCAGCGCCGCGAGGCGCGCGTCCCGGCTGCCGTGGTCGTGCCCGGGGCCCAGCGGCTTGTCCTCGCGCACATAGCCGCCCGACAGGAGCGGCGAGTACGCGACCAGCGTCAGATCCCGCTCCGCGCGCACCATGCTCAGCAGATTGCCGTCGGCCGTGCCGAGTTCGCCGTCCGGGGAGAGCGGGCTGGGCAGATCGGTGCGGTGGCGCAGGTAGCTGTGCTGGTACTGGAGCAGCTCGTAGCGGGGCAGCCCCTCGGCCCGCGCGATCGCCCGGCACCGCTCCACCTGCCACGCCCAGTGGTTGGACACCCCGAGCAGTCCGACCGCGCCCTCCCGGACGAGCGCCCCGAACTCCCGTACCGTCTCCGCGAGTTCGGTCTCGGGGTCCGGCACATGGGCATAGAGCACGGGGAGCCGGTCGAGCCCGAGCCGCTTCCTGCTGCCCTCGACGGCCGCCCGGATCGTCGGCCCGGACAGGCCCTCGCGGTTGTCGACGAACCCGGTCCCGGCCTTCCTCGGCGCCGCCCCCACCTTCGTCGCGATCACGACCTCGTCCCCGACGCCCCGGCTGCGCCGCCAGTTGCCCAGCACGGTCTCGCTCTCGCCGCCGACCGTGTCGTGGAACCAGTAGGCGTACGTGTTCGACGTGTCGACGAAGGTGCCGCCGGCCTCCACGTACCGGTCGAGGAGCGCGAACGCGGTCCGCTCGTCGGTCGCCGTGCCGAACAGCATGGCGCCCAGACTGAGCACGCTCACCTCGAGCCGGTTCGCCGGGTCGGTGCCGATCGTGCGGTACTTCATGCGCTTCCCCCTCGCCGGGCCCGGCGGCCTGCTGCGCGCCGGGCGACGGACAGGAGTCAACGTGTTGGAGCGCACTCGAAGTCAAGCGCCACCGCGCATAATCGCCTGGTGCAGCCTCTTCTCTTCATAGACGTGGACGGCCCGCTGAATCCCTACGCCGCGCAGCCCGAGCGGCGCCCCGCCGGGTACCGCACACACCGGATGCGGCCCACCGGCTGGGAGCAGCCCTGGGTGAAGCCGCTGCGCGTCTGGCTCGACCCCGCGCACGGCCCGGCCCTGCTCGCCCTGCCGTACGAGCTGGTCTGGTGCACCACCTGGCAGGACGAGGCCAACGAGTGGATCGGCCCGCACCTCGGACTGCCCCGGCTGCCGTACGTGGCCTGGCCCGAGGACGCGCTCCGGCTCGGCGGGGAGGGCCGGTTCTGGAAGACGGAGCACGTCGTGCGGTGGGCGGCGGGCCGTCCCTTCGCCTGGGTCGACGACGAGGTCACGGACGCCGACCGCCGCTACGTGGCGGCCCGGCACCCCGCGCCCGCCCTCCTCTACCACGTCAGCCCCCGGATCGGTCTCGTCGACGCCGACTTCGCGTGCCTGGACGACTGGGCCACGGGGATTCCGGCGGGGCCCGGTCACCCGGCACCCTGAGCCGTTTTTGCTCGGACGGCAAACGAGCTTGCCCCTCCGTGTCGTGCGGCGCACGCTGGGCCTGGACGAGAACGGTGAGCGAGGAAGGCGGCGACGCACGCATGGCAGAGGGCCGGCACCAGCACGGACACCAGGGCCACGGACACCAGGACCATGGACACCAGAGTCACGGACACGGCGGGCACGACAGCACGCACCTGGACTGGGTCGCGATGATCCCGCACCTGGAGCGGAACGCGGAGGTCTACGCGCCCCTGTACACGCAGGCCATGGAGTGGCTGCGCGGGACGCGACCGGGCGGCACCGGGGTGATCGTCGACGTGGGCAGCGGCCCCGGCGTGGTCTCCTGCCAGCTCGCCGCCGAGTTCCCGCAGGCCAGGGTCGTCGCCGCGGACCCCGAGGAGGGCCTGCTCGCCCGCGCCGCCGAGCGGGCCGCGCGCGAGGGGCTCGCCGAACGCGTGAGCACCCTGCGTGTCGAGCTGCCGCACGCGATGGACGAGCTGCCGGCCGCCGACCTGATGTGGGCGGCGCGCTCCCTGCACCACGTGGGTGACCAGCGGGCCGCGATCGCCGCGCTGGCCGGCCGGCTCGCCCCCGGCGGCACCCTCGCCCTGATCGAGGGCGGGCTGCCCTGGCGCTGTCTGCCCCGCGACTTCGGGATGGGCCGGGCCGGGCTGCAGACCCGGATGGACGTCCTGGAGGAGGACTGGTTCGCCGACATGCGCGCGTCCGTGCCGGACTCCAAGCCCGACACTGAGGACTGGGCGGAGCTGCTCACGGACGCGGGCCTGGTGCGCCCGGCCTCCCGCACCTTCCTGCTCGACCTGCCGGCGCCGCTCGACCCCCGGGCGCGCGAGCTGGTCGTCGAGCTGTGGCGCCGCCGCCGCGACACGCTCCCCGAGAGCGTCTCCGCACAGGACGCCGCCGTGCTCGACCGGCTGCTCGATCCGGAGGACCCGCAGAGCCTGCACCGCCGCAAGGACCTGTTCCTGCTCACCGCGCACACGGTCCATACGGCCGTGAAGGAGGGCTGACCGCAGGGCTGCTCGCACGACCAACCGCCCCCGGACGTACCGGAGGCCCGGACCGTTTCCCGGTCCGGGCCTCCTGGTGCCTGCCGCTCAGACGACGTCGAACGTGGCCGGGTCCGGGCCCAGGCGCCGGTCCTCGTTGAGCGCGCTGATCGCGCCGAGGTCCTCGGCGTCCAGCTCGAAGCTGAACACGTCGATGTTCTCCTTGATCCGCGACGGGGTCACGGACTTGGGGATCACCACGTTGCCCGTCTGGACGTGCCAGCGGAGCACGACCTGCGCGGGCGTGCGGCCGTGCTTCTGCGCGATCGCGATGATCGCCGGGACCTCCAGGAGGCCCTTGCCGGAGCCGAGCGGCGACCAGGCCTCGGTCGCGATGCCCAGCTCCCCGTGCCGCTCACGGGCGACCCGCTGCTGCAGCTGCGGGTGCAGCTCGATCTGGTTGACGGCCGGGATCACGTTCGTCTCGTCGGTCAGCCGGTCGAGGTGCTCGGGCAGGAAGTTCGAGACGCCGATGGCGCGCGCCCGCCCGTCCGCGAGGACCTCCTCCAGTGCCTTGTACGTCTCCACGTACAGGCCCTTGGACGGCAGCGGCCAGTGGATCAGGTACAGGTCCACACGGTCGAGGCCCAGCTTGGCCAGCGACGCGTCGAACGCGCGGAGCGTCGCGTCGCGGCCCTGGTCGGCGTTCCACAGCTTCGTCGTGACGAAGAGGTCCTCGCGGGGCACGCCCGACGCCGCGATGGCGCGGCCCGTGCCCTCCTCGTTGCCGTAGATCGCGGCGGTGTCGATGCTGCGGTACCCGGCCTCCAGGGCCGTCGTGACCGCCTTCTCGGCCTCGTCGTCCGGCACCTGCCACACGCCGAAGCCGAGCTGGGGCATCTCGACGCCGTTGTTCAGGATGATCGGGGGAACCTTGCTCACGAGGTGTCGGTCCTTAGGTCGTCTGGTCTTCAGCGGCGCGCGGAGGTCCGCGCCGCGTCCTCCCATCGTCAACGATCACGCGCGTCCGCGCATTCCTGGGGCGTCCGGCGCCGTCCGCGCGGGGTCCCCGGTGCCCAGATACGCCTCCCGGACGCGTGCGTCCGCGCGTACCTCGGCCGGGGTGCCCTCGGCGAGGACCCGCCCCAGGTCGAGCACCACGACCCGTGAGCAGAGCTCCATCACGAACGCCACGTTGTGCTCCACCAGCAGCACCGCGCAGCCGTCCGCGGCGAGCTCCCGCACCACGGCGGCGAGCCGGTCCCGTTCGTCGGCCGTCATCCCGGACGCCGGTTCGTCCAGGAGCAGCACCCGGGGCCGGTCGGCGGCGGCCCGCGCCAGTTCCACCATCCGCGCCCGTCCGACCGGCAGTGTCCCCGCGTACGTGCCCGACAGCGCCTCCAGACCGCAGGCCCGCAGCAGTTCACCGGCCCGTCCGGGGTCCGCGCCGCCGCGCCGCGACTCCTGCGCCACGAGCAGGTTGTCGGCGACCGTCAGCTGCCCGAACAGCTGCTGACGCTGGAACGTGCGCCGCATCCCGTGCCGCGCCCGCCACACCGGTGAGCGCCGCGTGACCTCGGCCCCGTCGAGCAGGACCCGGCCCGCGTCCGGCCGCCGGATGCCGGACAGGACGTCGAACAGGGTCGTCTTGCCCGCCCCGTTCGGCCCGATCAGGCCGCACACCTCGCCCGCCGCGAGCCGCAGCCCGACCCCGTCCAGGGCGCGCACCCCGCCGAACCGGACGCCGACGTCCTCGGCCCGGAGCACACTCGTGTCACTCGTGCCGCTCATGCCTTCTCCGCCTCCTCCGCGATCCCCAGGTACGCGTCCGTCAGCCGCTGCTCCTCGACCTGGTCGCGCGGCCCGCACCAGGTGACCCGCCCCTGCGCGAGATACGCGACGGTGTCCGCGACGCCGAGGATCTCCGACGCCTTCTCCTCGACGAGCAGCAGGCCCGTGCCCGCGTCGCGCAGCTCGGCGAGCAGCCGGTACACCTCGTCGACGACCTGCGGCGCGAGCCCGAGCGAGGGCTCGTCCGCGATGAGGACGCGCGGCGGCCGGTGCAACAGCGGGGACAGGGCGAGGAGTTGCTGCTCGCCGCCGGACAGCGAACCGGCCGGTACGGTGCGCCGGGCCGCGAGCGCCGCGAACCGTTCGTACACGGCGGCGCGGTCCGTCTTCGACGGCAGGCGCAGGGCGAGGTTCTCGTCGACGGTGAGCGACGGGAAGACGCCCCGTCCCTCGGGCGCGAGCACGATCCCGGAGCGGGCCCGGCGCACGGCGCCCTCCCGGCCGGCGGCGCGCCCGGACGCGTACACCTCGCCGTGCAGCGGAGTCAGGAGTCCGGCCGCGACCTTGCACGCCGTCGACTTGCCGGCGCCGTTCGGTCCGAGCAGGGCGACGATCTCGCCGGGCCGCACGGTCAGGTCGACGCCCTGGAGGACCGGCGCCCCGTCGTACCCGGCGTGCACCCCGCTGAGCTGGAGCGCGGCCTCCGGATCCGCGGGACCCGGCTCGTGCACCGGCTCGGGGTGGGCGCCCGCGGCCGCGCGCCGGTGGCGGCGCACCGAGAACGCGGCGCAGTAGCCGTCCGGATCGTTGGCGAGCGCGAGCCCGGCCAGGCCGAAGAGGATCACCGGCAGTTGCGCCGACTCGGTGACGTGGTCCGCCAGCAGATGCGGCACCACCGCGAAGGTCAGCCCGGCGACCACCGCGAACTGGGGCCGCCGCACCCCGGCCGCGACGACCACGGCGAGCCAGATCAGGCCGGTCATCGCGGTGAAGTCGGTCGCCGTGATGCGGGTGTTGTACGACGCGTACATCACGCCGCCGAAGCCCGCGAGCCCGGCGGACAGGGTGAACAGGAGCAGTTTCGTGCGGACGACGGAGACACCGGAGGCCATCGCCGCGGCGGGCGCCGAGCGCACCGCGAGCATCGCCCGCCCGGCCCGCGAGCCGCGCAGCGCGCTGAGCCCCGCCACCGCCGCCGCGCACAGCACGAGCATGGCCACGCCCATCGCCCGGTCGTCGCCGAGGTCGACGGGCCCGAACACGGCGCGCGGGATCTCCCAGCCGGTGTCGCCGTTCCTCAACCAGCCGGTCTGGAACAGGACCTGGTCGGCGAGGAACGCCAGCGCGAGGGTGGCGAGCGCCAGGGACCGGCCGCCGAGCCGCAGCGCGGGCAGCGCCACGAGGGCGCCGAGGACCGCCGCCGCGCAGGTGCCGACGAGCGCCGCCCCGAGGAACGGCCAGCCGTGACTCATCAGGAGCCCGGCCACCAGCGCCGCGCCCGTCACGAACGTGGCCTGCGCGAGCGAGACCATCGCGCCGAGCCCGGTCACGACGGTGAACGACATGAAGACGAGGGAGATCGCGAGCCCCTGCGAGAGGATGCCGCTCCAGAACGGGGTGGTCACCGTGTAGAAGGCGATCCCGAGCAGCAGCCCGGCCACCGCCCACGGCCCCCAGCGGCGCGGCCAGGGGCGCCCCGCCAGATAGTCCACCGGGGGCACGTCCGTGGCCGCCGTCCCGGCCGTCCGCTGCCGCCGCGTGAGCAGCAGCAGCCCGGCGAACAGGATCAGGAACGGGACGGCCGTGCGGAACCCGGTGATCTTCTCGGCGAACGAGGCGTACCCAGCGACCAGGTTCTGCAGCACGCCGAGGCCGAGCCCGCCCGCGAAGGCGAGCGGGATCGACATGAAGCGGCCGAGGACCGCGGCGGTCGCCGACACGAACAGGAACAGGGTGAAGTCGTGCGCGGACAGGCCGAGCAGGGGCGTGGCGAGCACGCCCGCGAGCCCGGCGAGCCCGGACGACAGCATCCACGCCACCGACGAGAGCCGGTCGGCGCTCAGTCCGCGCAGCTCGACGAGCGAGCGGTCGTCGACCACGGCGCGCAGCCGCAGGCCGAGGGCCGTGCGGCGCAGCAGGACCCACAGGCCGAGCGCGACGACGGCCGTCGTGACCCAGGTGATCAGCTGGTCGGAGTCGATGCCGACCCCGTCCAGGATCTGCCAGTTCTTCGCGGGGCTCGGGCCGACCCCGGGCAGTCCGAACTGGTTCTCGGCGGGCTTCACGGGCGCGCACAGGTCGTCGAGCAGCTCGACCAGCCACAGGCCGAGCGCGGGCAGCGCCACGAGCAGCCCGATCGTGGCGACGATCTGCGCGGTCTCGCCGACCCGCGCCAGTTTGCGGAACATCAGCCGGTCCAGGCCCCAGCCGATGAGCGGCGCCACCACGAGGACGAGGAGCAGCGCGGTGGGCACCGCGGGCCAGCCGAAGCCCGAGTGGAGTTCGTAGAAGCCGAGCGCGCACACGTAGGCGGTGGCGCCGTGCGCGAAGTTGAACAGCCCGGACGCGGTGTAGGACAGGACGAGTCCGGTGGCGAGCAGCGCGTACAGGGCGCCCGACACCAGCCCGCTGAGGACGAAGGCGAGCAGGTCAGCCATGCCGGTGCCCTCCTACTTGAACGGGATCGGCGGGTAGCACTCGAAGGGGGACGACACCCGGTACTTGCCGTCCTTGAGCTGCACGAGCGCGCCGCAGCCGAAGGACTCCTTCTGTCCGCGCGGGAGTTGGCGGTCGCCGACGAGCGTCTTCGTGTCGGAGAAGCCCTTCGCGGCCTGCTGGAAGGAGGCGACGGTGAGGTCCTTGCCGGCCTTCTCGGCGATGGCGAGGAACAGGTCCGCGGACATGTAGCCCGTCAGCATGTGCATGTTGAGCGGCACGTCCTTGCCGCCGGCCGCCTTCTTGATGTCCGCCTTGAACTGCTTCATGTCAGCCGTCGCCGACTCGAAGGGTTCGAAGGACAGCAGCACGTGCACCCCGTCGAGCGCCTGCCGGGTCGCGCTCTTGGTGAGCAGCCCCGGGTCGTAGTCGGTCGGGTCGGTGAGCACACCCTTGAACCCGGTGCGCTTGACCGCCGTGAACAGGCCGATGTTGTACGGGGTCTGCATCACGGAGACGACCGCGTCGGGCGCCTTGCCGCCGTCGCTGCGCAGCATCTCCTTGGTGTACGCGGACCAGTCGCTCGGCACGGAGGTCGCGGGCACGGCGGCCTTGGCGTAGGTGACCTTGTAGCCGGCCGACGCGAAGGACTGCTTGTAGGTGCGGATGGCGAACGTGCCCGCGTCGTTGTCGTTGGCGAGGATCGCGACGGTCCTGCCCTTGGAGCCGCCGGTGACGTTCTTGAGGCCCTCGGGCCAGGTCTGCGAGATGGTGCCGCCCGGCATCGGGACGAGGCAGCCGCTGAACCCGTAGATGTAGGTGGGCCCGCAGAAGGACGGCAGGGTGCCCCAGCCGAAGGTGGGGACGCGCTGCTTCTGCAGGAAGTCGGCGCCGGAGAAGGTCACCGAGCTCATCGGCGCGATGGCGAAGACCTTGTCCTGCTGGACGAGTTTGCGGGCCGCGGCGAGGTTCTTCGCCGGGTCCTGCCCGTCGTCCTCGGCGCCCAGGTAGTCGATGCGGCGGCCGTTGACCCCGCCCTCGGCGTCGGCCCGCGCGAAGCGGGCCTTCGCGCCCAGGTCGGTGTCCTTCTTGCTGTAGCCGCTCGCGGTCGTCATGGAGACGATGCCGCCGACCTTGATGCTGTCGGCGGTCACCCCGCGCGCCGAACTCCCCTTGCCTTCCGGGGAGTTGTTCGTGGCGGTGGAGTTGCAGGCGGTGGCGAGCAGAAGTGCCGCCACGGTGGCGGTGATGGCGCGGATCGATCGCGACACGGTCGAGCCCCCTCCGTCGGAGTGAGGGTGATTCTGTGGGCGACCTGATGAACCGTCAATAACTGACGCATCGAAAAATGATGAACCGTCAGTAACCGTGGTTTCCCGCCATCATGCGTGGTAGAGGGCGTCCACCTCGGCCGAGTACACCGTCTCGATCGCCTTCCGCTTCAGCTTCAGCGAGGGCGTGAGCAGCCCGTGCTCCTCGGTGAACTGGTGGGCCAGGATCCGGAAGGTGCGGATCGACTCGGCCTGCGAGACCAGGGTGTTGGCGGCGACGACGGCGCGCCGCACCTCCATCTCCAGATCCGGGTCGCGCACCAGGTCCGCGGGGCTCATCGGCTGCTTGTGGCGCATGCCGAGCCAGTGCTCGACGGCCTCGGAGTCCAGCGTGACGAGCGCCGCGATGTACGGGCGGTCGTTGCCGACGACGATGCACTGCGCGACCAGCGGATGGTCGCGCACCCGCTCCTCGAGCTGCTGCGGCGAGACGCTCTTGCCGCCGGAGGTCACGAGGATCTCCTTCTTGCGGCCGGTGATGGTCAGATAGCCGTCCTCGTCGAGCGCGCCCAGGTCGCCGGTGGCGAGCCAGCCCTCGTGGAGCGTGGCGTCGGTGGCCTTGGGGTCGTTGAGATAGCCCTGGAAGACGTTGCCCCCGTAGAGCCAGACCTCGCCGTCGTCCGCGATGTGCACGGTGGTGCCGGGGATCGCCTTGCCGACGGTGCCGTAGCGGGTCTGCTCGGGCGGGTTCGCGGTGGCCGCGGCGGTCGACTCGGTCAGCCCGTAGCCCTCGTAGATCGCGACCCCGGCGCCCGCGAAGAACAGGCCGAGCCGGCGGTCCATGCCCGAGCCGCCGGACATCGCGTGCCGCACCCGCCCGCCCATCGCCTCGCGCACCTTGGAGTAGACGAGCTTGTCGAACAGGGAGTGCTGCATGCGCAGCGAGGCGGAGGGGCCGGGGCCGGTCCCGAAGGCCTTGGCCTCCTGGGCGTCCGCGTACTTGACCGCGCACTCCACGGCCTTGTCGAAGGCGCCCGCGCGGCCCTCCTTCTCCGCCTTGCGGCGGGCCGCGTTGAACACCTTCTCGAAGATGTACGGCACGGCGAGGATGAAGGTGGGCTTGAAGGCCTGGAGGTCGGGCAGGAGGGCCGCCGCGTTCAGCTGCGGCTGGTGGCCGAGCTTCACCCCGCCGCGCACCGCCGCGACCTGCACCATCCGCCCGAAGACATGGGCGAGCGGCAGGAAGAGCAGGGTGGAGGGGATGCGTTCGCGCTTGGAGGCGAACACCGGCTCCCAGCGCTCGATGACCGTGTCCGCCTCGAACATGAAGTTGCCGTGCGAGATCACGCAGCCCTTGGGGCGGCCCGTCGTGCCCGAGGTGTAGATGACCGTGGCGACGGACTCCGGGGTGACCGCGCGGCGGTGCCGCTGCACCGTCTCGTCGTCGATGTGGGTGCCCGACGCGGCGACCTCCTCGGCCGCGCCGCCGTCCAGCTGCCACAGCCGGCGCAGGTGCGGGAGCCGGTCGATGACCGTGGCGATCGTCATCGCGTGGTCCTCGTGCTCCACGATCGCCGCCGTCACCTGGGCGTCGTACATCATCCAGAAGACCTGCTCGGCGGACGAGGTCGGGTACACCGGGACGACCTGGGCGCCGATGGTCCACAGCGCGAAGTCGAACAGGGTCCACTCGTAGCGCGTACGGGACATGATCGCGACGCGGTCGCCGAACCGGATGCCCTGGGCGAGCAGGCCCTTGGCCAGCGCGAGGACCTCGTCGCGGAACCGGGCCTGGGTGACGTCGTGCCACTGGCCCGCGGCGTCCTTGCGGCCGAGGGCGATGTGCCCCGGGTCGTCCAGGGCGCGGTCGAACACGGCGTCGGCCAGGCCGCCCACCGGCGGCGCCGACGCCAGGGCAGGGGTGGTGATCTCGCGCATGTTGCTCCTTGTGGCGCTCCGCACAGCGTCGGTGACGGTACCGGACCGCGCGGCCCGGCGGGAGGGGGTGCCTCCGTTCCCGGACACCCGGAATATGCACAGGTCAGCCATTTAAATGGGGCCACAAGGGAAGGGGCGGGACAGATTACTTACGCTTCAGTAAGTTTCGGTGCCGCAATCTCCCGGCCGCCTTCACGGGTCTCCACCGAATCTGTACGGAGAGGGCACCCCGGCCCGTTCACCCGCACTTTTGGACGGAGTGGTCAGTTCCGCTACGGGTCGGCAGGACAGTACCAGGTCCGTGATCATGAGTCGCGGCGGGCCGCCGGTGTCAGCGCAGCCGGTCGCCGCCCGCGAGGATCGCGGCGCCCAGGGCCCGCGCGGGCCCCTCCTCCTTGGTCCCCCGCAGGACGAAGTCGACCTCGCCGAGCTCCGGCAGTCCGGCCCGCTCCGGGACCCGCACCAGGCCCGGCGGCACGAGTCCGCGCGAGTGGGCCATCACGCCGAGGCCGGCCCGGGCCGCCGCCACGAGCCCGTTCAGCGAGCCGCTCGTGCAGGCGATCCGCCAGGCCCGCCCGTGCCGCTCCAGCGCCTCCATGGCCAGCGCCCGCGAGATCCCCGGCGGCGGATACACGATCAGCGGCACCGGACGCTCCGGGTCGATCCGCAGCCGCTCCGAACCGATCCACACCAGCCGGTCCCGCCACACCGAGGTGCCCCGCGGGTCCTGCGGGCGCCGCTTGGCGAGCACCAGGTCGAGCCGGCCCGCGTCCAGCTGCGCGTGCAGCGTCCCCGACAGCTCGACGGTCAGCTCCAGATCGACCTCGGGGTGCTCGACGCGGAACGCCTCCAGGATCTCCGGCAGCCGCGTCAGCACGAAGTCCTCCGACGCCCCGAACCGGAGGCGTCCGCGCAGCCGGGTCCCCGTGAAGAAGGACGTCGCCTGCTCGTGCACCTCCAGGATCCGGCGGGCGAAGCCGAGCATCGCCTCCCCGTCCTCGGTCAGCTCCACGGAGTGGGTGTCCCGCGTGAAGAGGGTGCGGCCCGTCGCGTCCTCCAGGCGCCGCACATGCTGGCTCACCGTCGACTGCCGCAGCCCGAGCCGCCGCGCCGCCTGCGTGAAGCTCAGCGTCTGCGCGACGGCCAGAAACGTCCTCAACTGCCCCGGGTCGTACATTCCGCCACCCTACCTCCGGTCATCGAGATGCGTGATGACAGTCAGAACGGTATGCAGGATTCCCGATCACAGCCCCGAGGGGGACCATGGAGAGGGCACGACCTGAACCGAGAGCAAGGAACCGATGAAACGCCTGACCTGGCCGTCCTGGATGCCGATCGACCCGTACATCCTGGCGTTGATCGCGACGGTCGGCGTCGCCGCGCTCCTCCCCGCCCGAGGCGGCGCGGCCGACGTGGCGTCCGGCGCCTCCACCGCGGCCGTCGCCTTCCTCTTCTTCCTGTACGGGGCCCGGCTCTCCACTCGCGAGGCCCTCGACGGACTGCGCCACTGGCGCCTCCACGTCGCCGTCCTCGCCTGCACCTTCGTACTGTTCCCGCTGCTCGGCCTGGCCGCCCGCGGGCTCGTCCCGGTGCTCATGCCGCAGAACCTGTACGCGGGCCTGCTCTTCCTGACCCTCGTCCCCTCCACCATCCAGTCCTCGATCGCGTTCACCTCGATCGCGCGCGGCAACGTACCGGCGGCCATCTGCGCGGGCTCCTTCTCCTCGCTCGCCGGCATCGTCCTCACCCCGCTGCTCGCCGCGGCGCTGCTCGGCGGCACCGGCGGCGGCTTCTCCGCCGACTCGCTCGTCAAGATCGTGCTGCAACTGCTCGTGCCGTTCATGGCGGGCCAGTTGCTGCGGCGCTGGGTCGGCGGGTTCCTCACCCGCCACAAGAAGGTCCTCGGCTACGTGGACCGCGGCGCGATCCTCCTCGTCGTCTACACCGCGTTCAGCGAAGGCATGGTCCAGGGCGTCTGGCACCAGGTCAGCGCCGTGCGTCTCGCCGGGCTCCTCGTCGTGGAGGCGGTGCTGCTCGCCGTGATGCTGGCCGTCACCTGGTACGGGGCGAAGGCGCTCGGCTTCGACCGCGCGGACCGCATCGCGATCCAGTTCGCCGGATCGAAGAAGTCCCTCGCGTCCGGACTGCCCATGGCGACCGTGCTGTTCGGGGCGCACGCCTCGCTCGCCGTGCTGCCGTTGATGCTGTTCCACCAGATGCAGCTCATGGTCTGCGCCGTGATCGCCAAGCGCCGCTCGCACGACCCGGAGGAGCCGCAGGAGGCCGCGCTCAGCCCGGCGCCGGAGGCCCCAGCCGCACGGACACGAACCGCGGCCGGTACCGGGCCACGTTCGCGTTGAGCTCCGCCTGCCCGGTCCCTGGCGCCGCGTCGAGCCGGTTCACGTCGTAGCTGAGCACCACGCGGCCCCCGGTGCCGAGCGCCGGGTGCGCCTGCGGGTTGTACGCGGCGACCGTCGCGTCCGGCAGCGGCGGCGTGATGCCCCGCGCGGGGCCGTGCCAGGGGCCGGTGGGGGAGCAGGACCAGTACGAGGTGATCGTCCGCAGCCCCGCCGGGCCCGCCGCCATCGTGAACAGCACGTACGTCCCGGCGTCCCGGACGACCGTGAACGCGCTGCCCACGCCGCGGCGCTGCCCGTCGCCGAGCACCGGCGCGAGGCGCCCTCCCTCCGCCCGCCAGCGGTCGCCGTCCCAGTACTCCCAGGCCCCTACGTCGCCGAGCCGGCCGCGGGGGGCCCGCGCCGCGTAGGCCCGGTGGGCCGGGGCCTGGCCCTCGTCCGCGCCGAACACGTACGTCCAGCCGCCCGCGTCGACCGCCGCCGTGCCGAACAGCACGCGCCGCGCCGGGTCGGCCACCTGCCGCTGGTCGAGCACCTGGGTGATGCCGGTCAGCCGCAGGTCCGGCAGCGACAGCGTGGCCACCTCGGTCGCCGCCGGCACGCCGTAGACATACGGCCCGACGCCCTTGGCCCGCGTCCACAGCAGCACCCGTACGACCTTCTCGCGCGAGCCCGGCGCGCGCGGTTCGACCCGCGCGGACACGGGCCAGCGCCATTCCCCGACGCCGCTGTCGGGGAACAGGGGGGCGGGCAGGGTCCGCTCGATGCGGTCGGCCGGGGTCATGACGACGGCCGAGTTCCGTACGAAGGGGGCGCTCGGGTCCCGCCAGGTGTACGGCTCCCCGGCGGGGTTGGGCGGTGCGTGCACCGCGCCCAGGAACGTGTCCGAGAACAGCCACAGCGTCCGGCCGTCCGGCAGCCGCACCGAATGCGTGCCGTCCCCGCCCGACCAGTCGTCGACCCGCGCCGGATCGTCCCCGTACCGGGCGAAGTCCCCGGTCGTCGCGGGCTCTTCCCGCCAGGAGGTGATGCCCCGCCCCGCGCAGGAGCGGGCGCCGTCCACGGTGTCCCCGGGGCGCTCCCCGAGCCATGCGACCAGCCCGCCGAGCAGCACGGCCGCGGCGATCACCGCCACCCACGCCCGCGCTGTCCCCGGCCCGTCCGCCACACGGGCCACGCTAGTGGCTCCGCCGGACCTCGGTCAGCCCACCGCCCGCGCCGAATCCCGGCCCCGCGCCCTAAGGGACCAGGACCACCTTGCCCAGGTTGCCGCGGGACTCGATCAGGGCGTGCGCGGCAGCCGCCTCCTCCAGGGCGAACTGTCCGTGCACCACCGGAGTCAGACGGCCCGTCAGGTGAAGGTCCCAGAGCTCCTTGCGCCACGCCTCGTACAGGTCCGGCCGCTCCCGCGCGATCAGCGCCATCTGGAACCCGATCACCGACTTCGCCCCGACCAGCAGGTCGTACGCCTCGACCGTCCCGCCCCCCGAGCTGTACGCCACCAGCCGCCCGTACGCTCCCAGCGCCCCGACGGCCGGCTTCAGCAGCGCCCCGCCCACCGCGTCCAGCGCGTAGTCCACCGGATCACCCCAGGACTCCGCGTCGTACGTGACCACCGCGTCCGCCCCGAGCCCGCGCAGAAAGTCCGCCTTCCCCGCGTCGGACACCGCCGCGGTGATCCACGACGCCCCTTGGATCCGGGCCAGTTGGAGCGCCAGATGGCCGACCCCGCTCGCCGCCGCCGTCACGAGCGCCCGCTCGCCCGGCTCCGGCCGCGCCGCCCGCAGGGCCCCGTAGGCGACGAGTCCGCTGCGCACGAGAGCCACCGCGGCGACCGCACCCGCCCCCTCCGGCACCGGCGAGGCCATGGCGTCCCGCAACACGGCGAACTCCGCGTAACCGTGCCCGAACACCAGCCCCGTGACCCGGTCGCCGATCCCGAACCGTGTCACGCCCGCCCCCACCGCCACCACCTCGCCCGCGACCTCCCCGCCGAGCGGAATCGGCTCCCGGGCCTCGCGGACCTTGCGCACGACGGGCAGCGTCACGCCGATCGCCTCGGCGCGAACCAGGAGTTCACCCGGACCGGGCTCGGGGACGGGCGTGTCCTCCAGGAACAGAACCTCGGGCCCGCCGCTGTGCTCGTACCGGACACGACGCATGCGCCGTCACCGCCTCAGGTCAGGTCTAGGACGCGATTCATTGGGAGCACCAACGGTAGGGCAAGTTCATTGGGGAGTCCAATGAATTCTCGTTAAGATGGGTCCATGAATGCCGTCCCGAGCACCATCCGCGACCTGCCCAGTTGGCTGCTCGGCCGCGCCGCAGCCCGCGGCCGCGCCCTCGTCGCCGAGGCGCTCGCCGAGCACGGACTGAAGATGTGGCACCACGTCGTCCTGTGCGCCGTCGCCGATCAACAGCCCGTCGCCCAGGCCGATCTCGTGCGCGGCGTCCAGCTGGACCCGAAGGACATGGTCGGAGTCCTCAACGACCTCCAGGCGGCGGGACTCGTCGAGCGCCGCCCCGACCCGGGGGATCGCCGCAAGAACGCGGTCACCGCCACCGAGGACGGCACCCGGCTCGTCGCCACCTGTGCCCGCGCCGCCCGCACCGCGAACGACGAACTCCTCGCCCCGCTCGACGAGGACGAGCGAGCGGCCTTCATGGACATGCTGCGCCGGATCACCGCGCGAATGTAGACATGGGCGCGGACGTCGGCGTAGGGGCCCGGCCGGCGCAGGGGGCGCTCCCCGCCGGTCCGGGCCCCCGCCGCCGTGCAGCGGGTGGCACCGGGATCAGTGAGCGGCCGCGGCTCGCAGCGCGACCCGGTGTTCGCCCGCGTACACGTTCATGGAGGAGCCCCGCAGGAAGCCGATCAGCGTCAGCCCCGTCTCGGCCGCCAGGTCCACGGCGAGCGAGGACGGCGCGGAGACCGCCGCCAGCATCGGGATGTCGGCCATGACCGCCTTCTGCGCCAGCTCGAACGAGGCCCGGCCCGAGACCATCAGGACCGAGCGCGACAGGGGCAGGTTCCCCTCCCGCAGGGCGCGGCCGACCAGCTTGTCGACCGCGTTGTGCCGGCCCACGTCCTCCCGCACGTCGAGCAGGTTCCCCTCCTCGTCGAAGAGCGCGGCCGCGTGCAGGCCCCCGGTCCGGTCGAAGACCCGTTGGCGCTCGCGCAGCCGGTCGGGGAGCGACGCGAGCACCTCCGGTTCGAGCCGGACCGGGGGAGTGTCGGAGATCGGGAAGCGGGCCGTCGTGCGCACCGCGTCGAGGCTCGCCTTGCCGCACAGCCCGCACGAGGACGTCGTGTACACGTTCCGTTCGAGGGTGATGTCCGGCAGGACGACGCCGGGCGCGGTCCGCACGTCCACCACGTTGTACGTGTTGGAGCCGTCCTGGGTGGCGCCCGCGCAGTACACGATGTTCTGGAGGTCCGCGGCGGCGCCCAGCACCCCCTCGCTCACCAGGAAGCCCGCCGCGAGCGCGAAGTCGTCGCCCGGGGTGCGCATCGTGATGGCGAGCGGCTTCCCGTTCAGCCGGATCTCCAGAGGCTCCTCGGCGACCAGGGTGTCCGGCCGCGACGACACCTGGCCGTCCCTGATCCGGATCACCTTGCGCCGCTGCGTGACTCGTCCCATGTCCCGATCAGTCCCGGTTCTGTACGTGCTGGTAGCCGAAGCGGCCCTTGATGCAGAGGTTGCCGTGGGTCACCGGATTGTCGTGCGGGGAGGTGACCTTGACGATCTCATTGTCCTGGACGTGGAGGGTGAGATTGCAGCCGACGCCGCAGTACGCGCACACCGTCGTCGTCTGTGTCTGCGCCGCCTCGTTCCACGTCCCGGCGGCCCGCATGTCGAACTCCGACTTGAAGGACAGCGCGCCCGTCGGGCACACCTCGACGCAGTTCCCGCAGTACACGCACGCCGAGTCGGTCAGCGGAGCGTCATGCTCCACGGCGATCCGCGCGTCGAAGCCGCGGCCCGCGACCGCGATCGCGAACGTGTTCTGCCACTGGTCGCCGCACGCGTCCACGCACTTGTAGCAGAGGATGCACTTGTCGTAGTCGCGGACGTAGAGGTCGTTGTCGACGCGCGGCTCCTCGCCGAGCCGCTCCGCGTCCGGGCCGAACCGGTCCGGTTTCGCGTCGTACTCCGCGATCCACTCCTCGATCCGCGGCGTCGTCGACAGGTCGACCGAGGACGCGAGGAGTTCGATGACGACCTTGCGGCTGTGCCGGGCCCGCTCGGTGTCCGTGCGCACCTCCATGCCCGGCTCGGCCTGCCGCGAGCAGGCCGGCACCAGCGTGCGCGCGCCCTCGACCTCGACGACACACACCCGGCAGGCGTTCTTCGGGGTGAGCGTGTCGCCCTGGCACAGCGTCGGCACGTCCTTGCCGACGGCCCGGCAGGCGTCGAGGATCGTCGCCCCCTCCGGCACCCGCACGGGCTCCCCGTCGATCGTGAACTCGAGCAGCCGCCGGGGGATCCCCAGCTCGACAGCGGTCATGACGCGTACGCCCCCAGACGGTCGATCGCGGACTCGATGGCGTTCCAGGCGGTCTGCCCGAGACCGCAGATGGAGGCGTCCCGCATGGTGCGGCCCACCTCGCGCAACAGGGCGATGTCGTCGTCGGCCGCGATGCCCTCGCGCGCCGCGATCCGCTCCAGCGCCTCCTGCTGGCGCACGGTCCCGACCCGGCACGGCACGCACTGCCCGCACGACTCGTCGCGGAAGAACTGCGCGATGCGCAGCAGGATGCGGGGCAGCGGCAGCGTGTCGTCGAAGGCCATGACGACACCCGAGCCGAGCGTGGTGCCGGCCTCGCGCGTCCCCTCGAAGGTGAGCGGGATGTCCAGCTCGTCGGGCCGCACGAAGCCGCCCGCCGCGCCGCCGAGCAGGATCGCCTTCAGCGGGTTCGGGGTGCCGGCGAGGGCGAGCAGGTCGCCGAGCGTGGCACCGAAGGGGAGTTCGTACACGCCGGGCCGCTCGACGGCGCCGGACACGCAGAACAGCTTCGGCCCCGTCGACCGTCCGGTGCCGACGGCCGCGTACGCCGGGGCGCCCATGGTCAGGATCGGCAGGACGTTGACGAGCGTCTCGACGTTGTTCGCGGCGGTCGGCTTGCCGAACAGGCCCTTCTCGACCGGGAACGGCGGCTTGGAGCGCGGCTCCCCGCGATACCCCTCGATGGACTGGAAGAGAGCCGTCTCCTCACCGCAGATGTACGCGCCCGCCCCGCGCCGGATCTCGATGTCGAAGGAGAAGCCCTGGCCGAGGATGTCGTCCCCCAACAGGCCGCGGGCGCGGGCCTGTTCGACGGCGTGACGCATCCGGGCGAGGGCGGTCGGGTACTCGCCGCGCAGGTAGAGGTATCCGTGGTGGGCGCCGGTGGCGTACGCGGCGATCGTCATCGACTCGACGAGCGCGTACGGGTCGCCCTCCATCACCACCCGGTCCTTGAAGGTGCCGGGCTCCGACTCGTCGGCGTTGCACACGAGATAGTGCGGCCCGTCGGGCTGGGAGGCGGTCGCCTGCCACTTCCGCCCGGTCGGGAACGCGGCGCCGCCCCGCCCCACGAGCCCCGCGTCGGTCACCTCCCGGATGACCCCGGCGGGCCCGAGCGCGAACGCCCGCCGCAGGGCGGCGTATCCGCCCTCGGCGCGGTAGTCGTCGAGGGAGGCGGGGTCGACGGTGCCGATGCGGCGGAGCAGGACGAGGTCGGGGGATCCGGCCTGCGGCACGGCTGCCCGCGCCTCAGCCACATCCTGTGTCCCATGCGCACCTTCCAGCCGGTCCGCACCCTCAAGCCCCTCCGGCGATTGAGGAGCGGGGTCCGGGGCGGAGCCCCGAAACGGTGCCAGAGGCGTGGCTGACGCGGAAGCCCCCGCCCGCACCAGCAGCGCGGCCGGCGCCCGCTCACACATCCCGAGACAGGGCGACTCCTCGACATGCACCCCGGGAACGTCCGGCAACCCGCCGGAGGCGACCCGCGCACACGCCAGATCCGTACACACCTGCAGCACCGTGGAAGGACGCGGCCGCATCGAGAACATGGAGTAGAACGTGGCCACCCCGTACGCCTCCGCGGGCGGCACTGTGAGCCGCCGGCACAGATAGGCGAGCGCCCCCTCGCTGATCCAGCCGACCCGGTCGTTGATCGCGTGCAGCCCCGGCAACAGCTGATCCCGCCGGTCCCGGGCGGCCCGCCCGCCCCGCGCCCAGCGCAGATCGGCGTCCGACCGGTCGTCGGCCCCCTCCCAGGCGGACTCCGGCGGCCCGAGCAGCGCGTCGACCGCCGTCCGTTCCTCGTCCGTCGGCTTGCTGTCACCGAAGCGCAGATCCACGTCCGCTCAGCCCCTAACCGTCAGCTTCTCGATATCCGTCAGCTTCTCGATGCGGATGGCCGACGCCTTGAACTCCGCCGTCCCGGCGATCGGGCAGTTCGCCTCGATCGTCAGCGCGTTGGTGTCCACCTCGTCGGGGAAGTGCATGGTCATGAACGCGAGCCCGGGCCGCAGCCCCGGATCGACCCACACCGGAGCGGTCACCGTCCCGCGCCGCGACGACACCCGGACCTCCTCGCCGACCACGACCCCGTACCGCTCGGCGTCCTCCGGGCACAGCTCCACGTACTCACCGCGCCGCAGCGGGGACGCGAACCCGCTGCTCTGCACACCCGTGTTGTACGAGTCGAGGCGGCGGCCCGTGGTGAGCTGGATCGGGTACGACTCGTCGGTCAGGTCGACCGGCGGATCGTGCCGCACGAGCCCGAACGGGGCCAGCCGCCCGCGCCGCGCCGGGTCGCTCTCCCACAGCCGCCCGTGCAGATAGGAGGACGGCAGCCGGTCGGTGTCGGGGCACGGCCACTGGAGGCCCTGGTGCTCGGCGAGCCGGTCGTAGGTCATCCCGAAGTGGTCGGGGGACAGCGACCGCAGCTCGTTCCACACCGTCTCCGCGTCCGGGTACTTCCAGTCGTGGCCGAGCCGCCCCGCGACCTCGCAGATGATGTCGATGTCCTCGCGCGCCTCGCCCGGCGGGGTGAGCGCGGCCCGCACCCGCTGCACGCGCCGCTCGCTGTTGGTGGTGGTGCCCTCGCTCTCGGCCCAGGAGGCGGTCGCGGGCAGCACCACGTCGGCGAGTTCGGCGGTCTTCGTCAGGAAGATGTCCTGGACGACCAGGTGGTCGAGGGTCGACAGGCGGCGGATCGCCTGCTCGCTGTCGGCCTCGGACTGCGCCGGGTTCTCACCGACGCAGTACACCGCGTGCAGCGAGCCCTCCTCCATGGCCTCGAACATGTCGGTGAGCGTCATCCCGTAGCGCGGCGGGATCACCGTCTCCCAGGCCTTCTCGAACTTGAGCCGCAGCCCGTCGTCGAGCAGGTCCTGGAAGCCGGGCAGCCGGTTGGGGATGGCGCCCATGTCGCCGCCGCCCTGCACGTTGTTCTGACCGCGCAGCGGCTGCACGCCCGCGCCGTACCGGCCGACGTGCCCGGTGAGCAGTGAGAGGTTGATGAGCGCCCGGACGTTGTCCGTCCCGTTGTGGTGCTCGGTGATGCCGAGAGTCCAGCACAACTGGGCCCGCTCGGCGGTCGCGTAGGCGTGGGCGAGCTGCCTGATCGCGGCGGCCGGGACCCCGGTGACCTTCTCGGCGAGCGACAGGGTCCACGGTTCGACGAGCGCCTTGAACTCCTCGAAGCCGGTGGTCGCGCGCTCCACGAACGCCTTGTTGTGCAGATCGGCCGCGATGATCTCGCGGGCCACGGCGTGCGCGAGCGGGATGTCGGTCCCGACGTTCAGCCCGAGCCAGCTCTCCGCCCACTCGGCGGTCGAGGTGCGGCGCGGATCGACGGCGTACATCCGCGCCCCGTTCCGTATCCCCCGCAGGACGTGCTGGAAGAAGATCGGGTGCGCGAAGCGGGCGTTGGACCCCCACATCAGGATCAGGTCCGTGTGCTCGACCTCTTCGTACGAGGACGTTCCCCCGCCCGATCCGAACGCCGCGGACAGTCCGGCGACGCTAGGGGCGTGACACGTACGGTTGCAGGAGTCGACGTTGTTGGTGCCCATGACGACGCGGGTGAACTTCTGCGCCACGAAGTTCATCTCGTTCGTGGCGCGGGAGCAGGACAGCATCGCGAAGGCGTCCGGGCCGTGCGCGGCGCGGGTGCGGGCGAAACCGTCGGCCGCCGCGTCGAGCGCCTCGTCCCAGGTGGCTGTCCGGAAGGGCGAGGTGCGGTCGCCGGGCACCTCCCGCACCAGGGGGCGGGTGAGCCGGGTGTAGGTCTTCGGGGTGCGGTCGCGCCGCTTCTGCTTCATGCGGCGTCCCTCCTCATACCGTGGGCGAGCAGGTCCGAGAGGGCGTGCACGGTGCGCAGGGTCGGCACCTCGACGCCCGTGATGTCCGCCAGCTCCACCACCGCGGCGAGCAGCACGTCGAGCTCCAGCGGCTTGCCGCGCTCCAGGTCCTGGAGCGTGGAGGTGCGGTGGTCGCCGACGCGCTCGGCCCCGGCGAGGCGGCGCTCCACCGAGATGTCGGGCTTGCAGCCGAGGGCCCCGGCGACGGCGAGTGTCTCGGTCATCATGATCTCGATGACCCGGCGGGTGCCGCCGTGCAGGCACATCTGCCGCATCGTGGCCCGCACGAGCGCGCTGATGGGGTTGAACGAGATGTTGCCGAGCAGCTTGATCCAGATGTCGGCGCGCAGATCCGGCTCGACGGGACACTTGAGCCCGCCGGCCTTCATCGCCTCGCTGAACTCGGTGCAGCGCGCCGAGACGGTCCGGTCCGGCTCCCCGATGGAGAACCGGGTGCCTTCGAGGTGGCGCACGATCCCGGGGCCCGCCAGCTCGGTCGCCGCGTAGACGACACAGCCGACGGCCCGCTCGGGCGCGAGCACGGCGCTGACCGCGCCGCCGGGGTCGACGCTCTCCAGGCGGTGCCCGTCGTGCGGCCCGCCGTGCCCGTGGAAGTACCACCACGGGATGCCGTTCTGCGCGGCGATCACCGAGGTGCCCTCGTGCAGCAGCGGCTCGATGAGCGGCCCGCACGCCGCGTACGAGTTCGCCTTGAGGCCGAGGAAGACATGGTCGACGGGGCCGATGTCGGCCGGGGCGTCGGTGGCGTGCACCCGTGCGGTGAAGTCACCGCGCGGGCTGAGGACCCGCACGCCGTCGCGCCTCATGGCCGCGAGGTGCGGTCCACGGGCGACGAGATGGACATCGGCACCGGCCCGGTGCAGAGCGGCTCCGACATACGCGCCGATCGCACCGGCGCCGAGGACTGCGACTTTCACTGGAGCTCCGTTCGTCGAGGGTGCCGGATACGCCCCGCTCGCACGGGCAGTGGCGGTCCGGGAAGCACGGAGGACCGTTGAACGGTCGATGGAATATTGTCTACAGTATGGAAGTTGGGTCGACAAGGGTCCGCGCAATGACCGGTTCCGGCGCCCGCCCCGCGACGACTCGATGGCGGCTCGATCACGGCCCGACGGCAGCCCCAATCGGCACAAAAGGTGCACACGTGTTCACCAGGTGACCGGGTGGAACTCTCCAACAGGTGCGCCCCAATCCTGTCGCTTTACGTCACCTCGTACTCGTCAGTCGCTGACCAGACTGGAGGGCCCACTGATCGGCCAAGGGGGCCCCATGAACGGTTCACGCATCGTCGGCATCGGCCATTACCAGCCCGCACGCGTCCTCACGAACGAGGACCTTGCGGAGATGGTCGACACCGACGACGAGTGGATCCGCTCGCGTGTCGGCATCCGCACCCGGCACATCGGCGGGCCCGACGAGCCCGTCGACGAGCTCGCCGCGTACGCCGCCGCCAAGGCGCTCGCCGCCGCCGGCCTGACCGCCGACGCGATCGACCTCGTCGTCGTCGCCACCTCCACGGCCACCGACCGCTCCCCGAACACGGCCGCCCGCGTCGCCCGCCGGCTCGGCGTCCCGTCCCCGGCCGCCCTCGACCTGAACGTCGTGTGCGCGGGCTTCACCCACGCCCTGGCCACCGCCGACCACACCCTGCGGGCCGGTGCCGCCACCCGCGCCCTGGTGATCGGCGCCGACAAGATGTCCGCCGTGGTCGACTGGAGCGACCGCTCCACCTGCGTCCTCGTCGGCGACGGCGCGGGCGCCGTCGTGATCGAGACCTGCGCCGACGGCCAGGAGCCCGGCATCGGCCCCGTCCTGTGGGGCTCGGTCCCCGAGATGGGCAACGCGGTCCGTATCGAGGGCGAACCCCCGCGCTTCGCCCAGGAGGGGCAGTCCGTCTACCGCTGGGCCACCCGGCAGCTGCCCCCGCTCGCCCGCGAGGCCTGCGCGAAGGCGGGGCTCGACCCGGCCGACCTCGGCGCCGTCGTCCTGCACCAGGCCAACCTGCGCATCATCGAGCCGCTCGCCGAGAAGATCGGCGCGGTGAACGCCGTCGTCGCCCGCGACGTCGTCGACTCCGGCAACACCTCGGCCGCCAGCATCCCGATGGCCCTGTCCAAGCTGGTGGAGCGCGGCGAACTCGTCAGCGGGCAGCCCGCCCTGCTCTTCGGCTTCGGCGGGAACCTCTCCTACGCCGGTCAGGTCGTGCGCTGCCCCTGAGGCGGGGACGCCGCCGGCGCCGGGGTGCCGCCGGTGTGACGTCGGTGTGACGAGGTCAACTCCCCATGGCGCTGGCGATTGTGCTCGGTAGACTGTATTCCAAAGACAATCCAGTCCGACGAGCCATCCCGTGTCGTCTGCGAGGGGGACCCGATGTTGTCCACAGGACTGCCGCAGGGTGCGGTGCCCAAGCTCGAGCGCCCCGGACCGCTGCGTGAGCGTGTCTACGAGGCCCTGCTCGAACTCATCACCACGCGCGCGCTCCGGCCCGGCCAGCACCTGGTCGAGAGCGAACTCGCCGGGCACCTCGGGGTGTCCCGGCAGCCGGTGCGCGAGGCGCTGCAGCGGCTGAACACGGAGGGCTGGGTCGATCTGCGCCCCGCGCAGGGCGCCTTCGTGCACGAGCCGACCGAAGCCGAGGCTGACCAACTCCTGTCGGTGCGCACCCTGTTGGAGGCGGAGGCCGCCCGCCTCGCCGCGGCCAACGCGGGCAAGACCGGCATCACGGCCCTCGAGGAGCTGTGCGCCCAGGGCGAGCAGGCGGTCGCCGACGGGGACGTGGAGCAGGTCGTCGCGACGAACGCGGCCTTCCACGCCAAGGTCATGGAGCTCGCGGGCAACGTGGTCCTGGCCGAACTGGCCGGTCAGGTCGACCGTCGCGTGCGCTGGTACTACCAGCCGGTCGCCCGTCAGCGCGGCCGCCAGTCCTGGATCGAGCACCGCGACCTCATCGCGGCGATCTCCGCCCGCGACGAGGCACGGGCCACGGAGGTCATGCGGGCGCACACCGAGCACACCCGCACGACCTACCACCACCGGGACCGCGACTAGGGTCTTTCCTCGCGGCCTGCCAGGCCTGCCAGGCCTGCTAGGCCTGCGCGCCGCGGTCGGCGTGCACCATGTCGACGTACTGCTGCGGCAGTTCGCCGAACGACAGCTTCGTGATGCTCATCGGACCGGAGCTGTACGAGTCCTCGCCCTGGATCAGGCCGTTCTCGTCCACCGGCCACAGCAGCAGCTGCCGGTTCACGATCAGGTAGTCGGCGGACTCGTCGTCCACCGGGAAACCGAGCCGCGCCGCGTACGAGCCGGGGTAGACCTGCTTCAGGTTCCCCTCGGTGACCAGGCAGTGGTCGTCCAGGACGAGGCGCTCGATCTCGTACTCGAGGACATTGCTCCGCGAGGCGACGAACGCGGCGTAGTACGTGCGCACGCCGTCGGTGGTCTTCGGGCCGATGTCCTTGCCGCTGGACCAGAAGTGGTAGTCCGGCGCGGGGGACAGGGTGGCCATCAGGCGGTCGAGGTCCGGCTCGGCCTCGGCCTTCATGTGCTCGATCACCGCACTCAGCACCACACGGTGCCGCTCGTCCTTCGTGGCGGCGAGACGCTCCTCGAGCGGGGCCCAGGTGCGCTGCGAATCGATGACGGCCATAGGACGGTTCCTCTTCTGCAGAAGGGCTCTGGGGGTGGACCCGATTCTGCTCAGCGCGCCCGGGCGCGGGCAGCAGACGGCCGTCGGCGGATGAGCGGGCGACGGCCGACTCCTGTCGGGTGCCCGTCGGGTCGGCCGGTCTACGCCCTGTCGTCCGCCGCTCCCTCCGCTGCCGCCAGCTCCGCCGAGGACAGCGCCACCCGCCGCATCATCAGCACCAGCGTCGCCACGAACCGGTCGATCGAGTTCCCCAGGTCCCAGTCCGTCTCCGCCTCCACCCGGGCCAGCCGGCTCGCCACCGTGCTGTGGTGCACATACAGTTCGGCGGCGGTCCTGCGCAGCGAGCCGTAGACGCAGAACGCCTCCAGCGTGTCCACGTCCTGGGCGCCCGTCGACGTCGCCGCCAGCGCGTTGATGTGCGCGATCCCGCGCGCCCCGAGCAGCCGGCCCGGCGGCACGTCCGCCAGCAGGTCGAGCGGCCCGAGCCGACCGAACGCCACCGCCCGCCGCCCGTACACGGTGGACGAAGCGAACCGCAGGGCGCGCCGCGCCTGCGCCCACGAGGCCGGCGCCGCGTACACGCTCATCCGCTCGCCGACGCCGACCCAGGGCCCGCGCCCGCGTCCGTTTCCGGGGCGCTGCGGCGCGGGGGCCGCGTCCGCGAGCGCCGTGTGCAGGGCGTCGCACAGCGCGCGGTCCTCGACCGGCGTCTGCGTGAGCACCGCGGTCAGCCCGCCGATCGGCGCCGAGCGGACGAGCCGCCCCGGGCACAGCCGCTCGATCAGCTCGAGCACCGGGCCGACCCGGTCCGCGTACAGCGCGAGGACGCGTACGTCGCGGCCCGGGTCGAGGCCCGACAGCTCGACGGCGCGGACCCGGTCGGTGCGCTGCTCGGTGTCGGAGAGCAGGACCTCGACCAGGGCCGGGTCGCCCAGATGCAGATCGGTGCGGGACGGCGGGCGGAGGTCCAGCATGCGCAGCGTGTGCGACAGGCGGTCCAGGAGAACGGGGTCCAGGGGGTGCGCGGGGCCCGTGCGCTCGAGCCAGACCTCGGGGTCCCCGGCGGGAGTTCCCCCAGGCGGTCCGTCGAGCCGGTCGCCCTGCGGGCCGCGGCGGACGACGGCTCCCGAGGGCAGCCGGCAACCGACGCCGCACTGCGCGAGCGCGGCCGTCCGTCGTACGACGGTGTCCGCGTCGGCCGCCGATTCCCCGAGCCCGTCGAAAACGCGACGATCCGCATCATCGCGTCGGGACCCGACCCGAGCCCGCCCATCCGCAGCTGCTCCCGCTCCATCCCCGCAGCGTAGTGAGGCAGTGGTAGTGCGGAACAGAGATCGTCGGCGGCCGGTGAACCGGGGCCGCCGTACCGGGCTTTGTCCTGTGACGGGAGAAAGTCGTGGGTGATTCCTGCGCAACTTCTTCCCACACCCGGCAGGCGCTGCTACGTTCACCGTCGAAAGCAAGGCCACTGCTGAACGCAAGGCCACTGTCGAACGTAAGGCCGTTGCCGAGCGCGAGGCACTGCCGAAGCAAGGCCACTGGAGCCCGAAGAGGCGGGGAGGGGCACGTGAGACGCATGACGGCTCGACCCGCGAACGCGCATCAGGCGCGCCTGCTGCGACTGCTGCGCGACGGAGGGCCCAACTCGCGGGCCCAGCTCGGTGATCAGGTCGACCTCTCCCGGTCGAAGCTGGCCGTCGAGGTGGACCGGCTCCTGGAGACCGGACTCGTGGTGGCCGACGGACTCGCCGCCTCGCGCGGCGGCCGCCGCTCCCACAACATCCGGCTCGCTCCCGAACTCCGCTTCCTCGGCGTCGACATCGGCGCGACCTCGGTCGACGTCGCCGTCACCAACGCCGAGCTGGAGGTCCTCGGGCACATCACCCAGCCCATGGACGTGCGGGAGGGGCCGGTCGCGGTCTTCGAGCAAGTCCTCGCCATGGCCGCCAAGTTGAAGGCGTCCGGGCTCGCCGAGGGGTTCGACGGAGCGGGCATCGGTGTGCCCGGTCCCGTCCGCTTCCCCGAGGGCGTGCCCGTCGCGCCGCCGATCATGCCCGGCTGGGACGGCTTCCCGGTCCGCGAGGCGCTCAGCCAGGAACTGGGCTGCCCCGTCATGGTCGACAACGACGTGAACCTCATGGCGATGGGGGAGCAGCACGCGGGCGTGGCCCGCCAGGCGCGCGACTTCCTCTGCGTCAAGATCGGCACCGGTATCGGCTGCGGGATCGTCGTCGGCGGTGAGGTGTACCGCGGGACGACCGGTTCGGCCGGCGACATCGGGCACATCCAGGTCGAGCCCGACGGCAGGCCCTGCGCCTGCGGCAACAAGGGCTGCCTGGAGGCGTACTTCAGCGGCGCGGCGCTCGCCCGCGACGCCGAGGACGCCGCACGGGACGGGCGCTCGCCCGAGCTCGCCGGACGACTGGAGTCGGCCGGGAAGCTCAGCGCGGCGGACGTCGCGGTGGCCGCCGCGGCCGGCGACGCCACCGCCCTCGACCTGATCCGCGAGGGCGGCAACCGCACCGGCCAGGTCATCGCGTCCCTCGTCAGCTTCTTCAACCCCGGCCTCGTCGTCATCGGCGGCGGAGTCACCGGCCTCGGCCACACACTTCTCGCCGCCCTGCGCACCCAGGTCTACCGTCAGTCGCTGCCCCTGGCGACCGGCAACCTGCCCATCGTCCTGGGGGAGCTCGGCCCCACCGCCGGAGTCATCGGCGGCGCCCGCCTGATCAGCGACCACCTGTTCTCACCCGCGTAGCCCCTCCCCGGGGCTTCTCACGCCACGCCCGGGCGCACGCCGCCGCCCGGCTCCGGAACAGCGCCACCCGCACCCGTGGAACGAACCCTCGCGTTCCCGTCGCGTGCACACGTGTCACCAAGAGCCGCCGCACGCCCGCTCCATACGCCCGTTCCATACGTACGTTCCGCAGGCCCATCGAGGCTTCCGTTCTCCCACGAAGCACAGAGCTCCGCTCCGCCCTGCCCTGAAACCGGCCCGCACCCGTTCATAAGGGAACTGCCATGGCACCCTCGGCATCCGCGTCACCGCTGCTCACCATGTCCGGCATCACCAAATCGTTCCCCGGCGTCCGCGCCCTCGACGGAGTGGACCTGGAGGTCCGGGCCGGCGAGGTGCACTGCCTGCTCGGACAGAACGGCGCGGGCAAGTCCACACTCATCAAAGTGCTCGCCGGCGCCCACCAGCCCGACGACGGTGCCATCACCTGGGCCGGCGAGACCGTCACCCTGCGCTCCCCGATCGCCGCCATGCGCCTCGGCATCGCCACGATCTACCAGGAACTCGACCTGGTGGAGGGCCTGTCCGTCGCCGAGAACGTCCACCTGGGCCATGAACCCACCTCCGCCGGCTTCGTCGTACGAGGACGCGAGGCCAAGGCGTCGACGGCCGCCCTGCTCCAGCGGCTCGGGCACGGCGAGATCGACCCCGGCACGCTCGTCGGCCGGCTCTCCGCCGCGCACCGGCAGATCGTCTCCATGGCCCGCGCCCTCTCCCACGACGTGCGCCTCATCGTGATGGACGAGCCCTCCGCGGCACTCGACCCCGACGAGACCGACAACCTCTTCCGCATCGTCGGCGACCTCACCGCCGACGGCGTCGCCGTCGTCTACATCTCGCACCGCCTGGAGGAGATCCGCCGCATCGGCGACCGCGTCACCGTCCTCAAGGACGGCCGCGCCGTGGCCGTCGGCCTCCCCGCGAAGGACACCCCGACGCGCGACGTCGTCTCCCTGATGACCGGCCGCAACGTCGAGTACGTCTTCCCCGACCGGCCCACCGAAGAGCCCACGGCCGAACCCGTCCTGACGGTCCGTGACCTCTCCCGGCGCGGCGAGTTCGCCCCGCTCGACCTGGAGGTCCGCCCCGGCGAGATCGTCGGACTCGCCGGACTGGTCGGCTCCGGCCGCTCCGAGATCCTCGAGACGATCTACGGGGCCCGGCGGCCGACGAGCGGGACGGTCACCGTCGCCGGTACGGCTCTGCGCCCGGGCAGCGTCCGCTCGGCGGTCCGCGCCGGCCTCGGGCTCGCCCCCGAGGAACGCAAGGCGCAGGCCCTCCTGATGCTCGAATCCGTGACCCGGAACGTCTCCGTCTCCTCCATGTCCCGCTTCGCGCGCGGCGGCTGGTTGAACCGGGCGGCGGAACAGGACGCGGCGCACCGCGCGACCCGCGACCTCTCCCTGCGCCCCGACGACCCCTCCGTCCCCGTACGGACCCTCTCCGGCGGCAACCAGCAGAAGGCGGTCCTGGCCCGCTGGCTGCTGCGCGGCTGCAAGGTCCTGCTCCTCGACGAGCCGACGCGCGGCGTCGACGTCGGCGCCCGCGCCGAGCTCTACGCCGTCATCCGCCGCCTCGCCGACGAGGGCCTGGCCGTCCTCCTCGTCTCCAGCGAGGTCCCCGAGGTCCTCGGCCTCGCGGACCGGGTCCTGGTCCTGAGGGAGGGCAACGTCGTCCACGAGTCCCGGGCCCGTTCCCTGACGGAACACGAGGTCCTGGACCTGGTGATGGAAGGGGCTCCGGCATGACCGGCCAGGTTGTCGGCGCGGGTCCGTACCGCTCGGCGGCTCCGCCGCGGGACGCGGGGCCCCATCGACCGACGGCTCCGCCGCGGGGCGCGACCAGCCACGACCTACCGGCACCCGCCGAAGACAGGACGTGCCACGGCGAGTGGCAGACCCGCACCAGAACGAACCCGCACGGAAGCAGCTCCCGCCCAGAAAGGACCCCGGCGCCATGACGCACCCCGCCACCCCCGCCCGCCCGGCGGAGCCGAAACGCGCCACGTCCCCGCACAAGTCACCGCCCAAGACCCTCCTGAGGGCAGACCTCCGCACCCTCTCCCTCCTGGGCGTCCTTGCCGCTCTCATCGTCATCGGCGGCATCACCCAGCCCGACAGCTTCCTGGACACGGACAATGTCCAGCTGATCCTCACCCAGGCCAGCGTCATCGGCGTCGTCACCGTAGGCATGACCTTCGTGATCATCTCCGGCGGCATCGACCTCTCCGTTGGCGCGATCGTCGCCCTCGCCAGTGTCTGGGCCACCACCGTCGCGACACAGGAGTACGGCTTCGTCGGCATCCTGTTCACCGCGATCGTCGTGGGCGTCGGCTGCGGGCTGGTCAACGGCCTCCTCATCGCGTACGGCGGCATGGTCCCGTTCATCGCCACCCTCGCGATGCTCGCCTCGGGCCGCGGCCTCGCCCTCCAGATCACCGACGGAAAGACGCAGGTCGTCACGGTCGACGGCGTGCTGAGCCTCGGCGAACGGGACTCCTACATCCTCGGCATCCCGCCCCTCGTCCTGGTCTTCGCCGCGGTCACCGTCATCGGCTGGCTCGTCCTCAACCGCACCACGTTCGGCCGCCGCTCCGTCGCCGTCGGCGGCAACGCGGAGGCCGCCCGCCTCGCCGGCATCGACGTACGCCGCCAGCGGCTCTACCTGTACCTGCTGTCCGGCCTGTGCTGCGGCATCGCCGCGTTCCTGCTGATCGTGCTCTCCGGCTCCGGCCAGAACACCAACGGCAACCTCTACGAGCTCGACGCCATCGCCGCCGCGATCATCGGCGGCACCCTCCTCACCGGGGGCCGCGGCACCATCGTCGGCTCCGTGCTCGGTGTCCTCATCTTCACCACGATCACCAACATCTTCGCGCTGAACAACCTCCAGAGCGACGTCCAGCAGATCGCCAAGGGCGCGATCATCGTCGCCGCGGTCCTGGTCCAGCGACGTGACGCCCAGTCCACCACCTGACCCCAGCCCACCACCTCTCGTGCCCCGGGAAGGGACGACGCCATGCCAGACATGACGAGCCGCAGAAACATCCTGTTCGGCGCGGCCGCAGCCGTCACCACGGGCGGCCTGCTCACCGCCTGCACCAGCAACGAGCCCAGCGACAAGGGCGGTTCGGGCGGCAAGGCCGCCGACCAGCCGGTCGCCGACGACAAGCCCGGCAAGCAGGTCACCATCGGCTTCGCCGGCCCGCAGGCCGACCACGGCTGGCTCAACGCGATCAACGACAACGCCAAGGAACGGGCCAAGAAGTACTCCGACGTCACCCTGGAGGCAACGGAGGGCTCCAACGACACCGCCGCGCAGATCGGCCAGGTCGAGACCCTCATCAACAAGAAGGTCGACGTCCTCGTCATCCTGCCCGCCGACGGCAAGGCCCTCACCCGGGTCGGCCTCAAGGCCATGCGCGCCGGCATCCCCGTCGTGAACCTGGACCGTATCTTCAACACCCCGCAGGCCTACCGCTGCTGGATCGGCGGCGACAACTACGGCATGGGCCTGAGCGCCGGCAACTACATCGGCGAGCAGCTCAAGGACAAGAAGAACGCGACGGTCGTCGAACTCGCCGGGCTCGACAACCTGGAGCTGACCAAGCAGCGCAGCCAGGGCTTCGACGACGCCCTCAAGAACTTCCCGAACATCAAGAAGGTGGCCCGCCAGGCCGCCGATTTCACCGTCGAGTCGGGGCAGGCCAAGATGTCCCAACTGCTGCAGGCGCAGAAGAACTTCGACGCCCTGTGGAACCACGACGACGACCAGGGCGTGGGTGCCCTGCGCGCCATCAAGCAGGCAGGCCGCGACGACTTCCTGATGGTCGGCGGTGCGGGCGCGCTCTCCGCCATGCAGGCCATCGAGTCCGACGACAGCGTGCTGAAGGCGACCGTCCTGTACCCGCCGACGATGGCGGCGTCCGCGATCGACCTCGCCCGCGCTCTCGGCCAGGGCAAGGGGATCGGCGGCATGGCCGAGTTCGAGATCCCCGCGCACGTGACCCTGTACTCGGCCGTCGTCGACAAGAAGAACGTCGGCCAGTACATGCCGACCGGCTTCAGGTGACGGGTGCCGGCACGAGGCACCTGACGATCACGGCGTGGACGAGGAGGACTTCCGCATGGCAGGCAGCAGCACGGGCCCGACGACGGTCCGGGAAGCGACGGGGGACGGCGGCGGAGAGGGGAGCGGCGCGCCCGGGCACAAGCCCGTGCTCGGCGTCGGCATGGTCGGCTACGCGTTCATGGGCGCCGCCCACTCCCAGGGGTGGCGCACGGTCCGACACGCCTTCGACCTCCCGCTCAGGCCCCGGCTCGCCGCGGTCTGCGGGCGTGACGGACAGGCCGTGCGCGCCGCGGCCGACCGGCTCGGCTGGGCCGCGGCCGAGACCGACTGGCGCGCGCTGATCGCCCGGGACGACGTCGACCTCGTCGACATCTGCACCCCCGGCGACAGCCACGCCGAGATCGCCGTCGCCGCCCTGGAAGCCGGCAAGCACGTGCTGTGCGAGAAGCCGCTCGCCAACACCGTCGAGGAGGCCGAGGCGATGACCGAGGCCGCGCGCGCCGCGGCCGCACGCGGCCAGCTGGCCATGACCGGCTTCAACTACCGGCGGGTCCCGGCCATCGCCCTGGCCCGCCGGATGATCGCCGAGGGCCGCCTCGGCACCCTGCGCCACGTCCGCGTCAGCTACCTCCAGGACTGGCTCGTCGACCCCGCCTTCCCGCTCACCTGGCGCCTCCAGAAGCCGTACGCCGGCTCGGGCGCGCTCGGCGACCTCGGGGCGCACGCCGTCGACCTCGCCCAGTTCCTCGCGGGGGAGCCCGTCGCCGGGGTCTCCGCGCTCACCGAGACCTTCGTCAAGGAACGCCCGCTGCCGGCCGGCGCCGGCTCGGGCCTGTCGGCGACCGGAGCCGGCGGCGTCGGGCAGGTCACCGTGGACGACGCCGCCGTGTTCACCGGCCGCTTCGCCTCCGGGGCGCTCGCCTCCTTCGAGGCGACCCGCTTCGCGTCCGGCCGCAAGAACGCCCTGAAGGTGGAACTCAACGGTGAGCGCGGCTCCCTGGCCTTCGACCTGGAGCGGCTCAACGAACTGCACTTCCACGACCACACCGAACCCGGCGTCAGCGCCGGCTTCCGCCGCATCCTCGTCACCGAACCCGAGCACCCCTACCTGGAGGGCTGGTGGCCGCCGGGCCACGGTCTCGGCTACGAGCACACCTTCGCGCACCAGGCCCGCGACCTGGTCCACGCGATCGCCGCCCGCACCGCGCCCGCCCCGTCGTTCGCCGACGGGCTCCAGGTGCAGCGCGTCCTCGCCGCCGTGGAGGAGAGCGCGGCGAAGAACTCCGTCTACACCCCCGTACCGGCCTGAGGAGGTCCGCACACCGTGCCACGCCAGTTCACGCTCTTCACCGGACAATGGGCGGACCTGCCGCTCGAGGAAGTCTGCCGCCTGGCCCGCGACTTCGGCTACGACGGGCTCGAACTCGCCTGCTGGGGCGATCACTTCGAGGTCGACAAGGCCCTCGCCGACCCGTCCTACCTGGACTCCCGCCACGCCCTGCTCGACAAGTACGGGCTCAAGTGCTGGGCGATCTCCAACCATCTGGTCGGCCAGGCCGTCTGTGACGCCATCATCGACGAACGGCACCAGGGCATCCTGCCGGCCCGCATCTGGGGCGACGGAGACGCCGAGGGAGTGCGCCGGCGCGCCGCCGTCGAGATCAAGGACACGGCGCGCGCCGCCGCGGCCTTCGGCGTCGACACCGTCATCGGGTTCACCGGATCCTCGATCTGGCATCTCGTCGCCATGTTCCCCCCGGCACCCGAGTCGATGATCGAGCGCGGCTACGAGGACTTCGCGGAGCGCTGGAACCCGATCCTCGACGTCTTCGACGCGGAGGGCGTCCGCTTCGCGCACGAGGTCCACCCCAGCGAGATCGCCTACGACTACTGGACCACGCACAAGGCGCTCGCCGCGGTCGACCACCGGCCCGCCTTCGGCCTCAACTTCGACCCCTCGCACTTCGTGTGGCAGGACCTCGACCCGGTCGGCTTCCTGTGGGACTTCCGGGACCGCGTCTACCACGTCGACTGCAAGGAGGCCCGGCGCCGCCTCGACGGCCGCAACGGACGTCTCGGCTCCCACCTCCCCTGGGGCGACCCGCGCCGCGGCTGGGACTTCGTCTCGGCCGGACACGGGGACGTGCCCTGGGAGGACGTCTTCCGGATGCTGCGCTCCATCGACTACACGGGGCCGATCTCCGTGGAGTGGGAGGACGCCGGCATGGACCGCCTGCAAGGGGCGCCCGAGGCCCTGCGCAGCCTGAAGGCGTTCGACTTCGAACCGCCCACCGCGTCCTTCGACGCCGCCTTCAACAGCTGACCGACCCGGCACCCGGCGAGACATCCGCACGGGGGGAGGGACCGGCACCGCACGCCGGTCCCTGATCCGGGCTGCCCCGAACCAGCTTTGTCCTGCGATGGGAGAAAGCTCAACCAACAGTGGCGCAAGGGGTGTTCGCCCCGGACAAACGCCGCTACGGTCCCAGACGTGTCCCCGCAGTCGCCCCGAGCACTCCGGGACACCCGCACCTCCGGGGTGACGGCGCACCCCGGCGCCCGCACCGCACGTCCGAGCACCCGTTCCGTACGGCCCACCCGTTCCCGGAGGGACTTCGTGCACAGAACCCGATCCAGAAGCAGCGGAGCCTTGCGTCGCCCCCGACTCCGCACCGCCCTCGCCCTGCTCACCGGCACCCTGCTCGCCGTGGGCACCCCGACGCTGACGGCCGTCGCGGCCGAGCCCGCGGACAACACCGCCCCGGCCGCGACGTCCGCCGAGGCCAGCTCGTCCGCCGGCGCCACCTCGTCCGACGCGGCCGCCGAGGGCCAGTTCCAGCAGGTCCCCCTGGCCAAGGGCGAGCCCGAGATGGGCGAGCCGATGTCGCTCGCCGTGCTCCCCGACCGCAGCGTCCTGCACACCGCCCGCGACGGCACACTCCGCCTCACCGACCAGGGCGGAGTCACCAAGGTCGCCGGCAAGATCCCTGTCTACAACCACGACGAGGAAGGCCTGCAGGGCGTCGGCATCGACCCCGACTTCAAGAACAACCGGGCCGTCTACCTCTACTACGCCCCGCCGCTCGACACCCCCGCCGGGGACGCCCCCGAGACGGGGACCGCCGAGGACTTCAAGAAGTTCGACGGCGTCAACCGCCTCTCCCGCTTCGTCCTCAACGGCAACGGCACCCTCGACATGGCCAGCGAGAAGAAGGTCATCGACGTCGCCGCGTCCCGCGGCATCTGCTGCCACGTCGGCGGCGACATCGACTTCGACGCGCAGGGCAACCTGTACCTCTCGACCGGCGACGACTCCAACCCCTTCGCCTCCGACGGCTTCACCCCGATCGACGAACGCCCGGACCGCAACCCCGCGTTCGACGCCCGCCGCTCCGCCGGCAACACCAACGACCTGCGCGGCAAGATCCTGCGCATCAAGGTCGCCGAGGACGGCTCGTACACGGTCCCCGACGGCAACCTCTTCGCCCCCGGCACCGAGAAGACCCGCCCCGAGATCTACGCGATGGGCTTCCGCAACCCGTTCCGGATGAGCGTCGACGACAAGACCGGCACCGTCTACGTCGGCGACTACGGCCCCGACGCGGGCGCCGCGGACCCGAAGCGCGGGCCGGGCGGCCAGGTCGAGTTCGCCAAGGTCACCAAGGCCGCCAACTTCGGCTGGCCGTTCTGCACCGGCGACAACGACCCGTACGTCGACTACGACTTCGCCACGAAGGAGTCCGGCGCGACCTTCGACTGTGCCGCACCCAAGAACACCTCGCGGCACAACACGGGCCTCGTCGACCTGCCGCCCGCGCAGGCCGCCTGGATCCCCTACGACGGCGGCTCCGTGCCCGAGTTCGGCTCCGGCTCCGAGTCCCCGATGGGCGGCCCGGTCTACCGCTACGACCCGAACCTCGACTCCAAGGTGAAGTTCCCCGAGGCCTACGACGGGGACTTCTTCGCCGGCGAGTTCGGCCGCCGCTGGATCAAGCGGATCGAGCAGAACGAGGACGGCACGGTCGCGAAGATCAACGACTTCCCGTGGACCGGCACCCAGATCATGGACATGGAGTTCGGCCCCGACGGCGCGCTCTACGTCCTCGACTACGGCGTCTCCTGGTTCCAGGGCGACGACAACTCCGCCCTGTACCGCATCGAGAACGCCGCCGACGGCTTCTCCCCGATCGCCGAGGTCAAGGCCGACAGGACCTCCGGCGCGGCCGGGATGAAGGTTGACTTCACCGGCAGCGCGAAGGACGCCGACTCGCCGAACCTGACCTACGGCTGGGACTTCGGCGACGGCACCAAGGGCGAGGGTCTCACCCCGACCCACCAGTACAAGAAGGTCGGCACCTACACCGCGACCTTCACGGCCAAGGACCCCGAGGGCAACACCGGCAACGCCAGCACCCGGGTCGTCGTCGGCAACACGGAACCCAAGGTGAAGATCGACCTCCCGGCCAACGGCACCCTCGCCAAGCTCGGCGACCCCGTCCCCTTCAAGGTGACCGTCACCGACCCCGAGGAGACGGTCGACTGCTCCAAGGTCAAGGTCGCCTACAGCCTCGGTCACGACTCCCACGCCCACGAGCTCACCAGTGAGATGGGCTGCGAGGGCACCCTGAAGCCGCCCGCCGGTGACGGCGGACACGACCCCAACGCCAACATCTACGGCGTCGTCGGGGCCAGCTACACGGACAAGGGGGCGAACGGCCAGGAGGCGCTGACCGGCACCGCCCGCGCCGTTGTCCAGCCGCCGCACCGCCAGGCCGAGCACTACAGCAAGCAGCAGGGCACGGCCCAGCAGAGCAAGACGGAGGCCGAAGGCGGCAAGACCGTCGGCGACATCAACAACGGCGACTGGGTCTCCTTCACGCCCTACAACCTCACCGGCGTCAAGAAGCTCACCGCCCGCGTCTCCTCCGGCGGCGCCGGCGGCGTCCTCGAGGTGCGCACCGGCTCCGCGACCGGACCCCTCCTGGGCTCCACCACCGTCCCCGTCACCGGCGGCTGGGCCAACTTCCAGAACGTCGACGTCGCCCTGACGAAGGTCCCGACGAAGACCACCGACCTCTACCTCGTCTTCAAGGGCGGCGCCGGCGCCCTCTACGACCTGGACTCCTTCGAGCTCTCCACCCAGGCACCCGCGAAGGACGCCAAGCGGGTCCTGGTCTTCTCCAAGACCGCCGGCTTCCGCCACGACGCCATCCCGGACGGCATCGCCGCCCTCAAGGAACTCGGCGCGGGCAGCGACATGACCGTCGACACCACCGAGAACGCCGCCCAGTTCACCCCCGACAACCTGGCCCGCTACGACGCCGTCGTCTTCCTCTCCACCACCGGCGACGTCCTCAATGACACCCAGCAGAGGGCCTTCGAGGGCTACATCGCCGACGGCGGCGGCTACATGGGCATCCACGCCGCAGCCGACACCGAGTACGACTGGCCCTACTACGGCAACCTCGTCGGCGCCTGGTTCGACTCCCACCCGGCCATCCAGAAGGCCACCGTCCGCGTCGAGGACCGGGACAACCCGGCCACCAAGCACCTCGACGCCACCTGGGAGCGCACCGACGAGCTGTACAACTACCGCACGAACCCGCGCGGCAAGGTACACGTCCTCGCCTCGCTCGACGAGACGACCTACCAGGGCGGCACGATGAAGGGCGATCACCCGATCGCCTGGTGCCAGAACTACGGCGGGGGCCGCTCCTTCTACACCGGCCTCGGCCACACCAAGGAGTCCTACGCCGACGACGCCTACCGTAAGCACCTCCTCGGCGGCCTGAAGTACGCCACGGGCCAGACCGCGGCGGACTGCAAGCCGGACAAGGGCTACCGGCCGATCTTCAACGGTCAGACCCTGGACGGCTGGAAGCAGGCCGGCCCCGGCGGGTTCGACATCAAGGACGGCACGCTCGCGTCCAACGGCGGCATGGGCCTTCTCTGGTACCAGGCCCACGAGCTCTCGTCGTACTCCCTCAAGCTCGACTGGAAGATGCAGGGCGACGACAACTCCGGAGTCTTCGTGGGCTTCCCCGCCTCCGACGACCCCTGGTCCGCCGTGAACAAGGGCTACGAGGTCCAGATCGACGCCACGGACGCGCCCGACCGCACCACCGGGTCCGTCTACACGTTCAAGGCGGCGGACCTCGAGGCCCGCGACGCGGCCCTGAAGCCGCCCGGCGAGTGGAACTCCTACGAGATCAGGGTCCAGGGCGAACGCCTCCAGGTCTTCCTCAACGGAGTCAAGATCAACGACTTCACCAACGCGGACCCCGAGCGCAGCCTCAAGAACGGCTACATCGGCATCCAGAACCACGGTGACGCCGACCATGTCTCCTTCCGCGACATCCAACTCAAGGAACTGAGCGACTAGCCCGCCCCGGCACCCCGGGCCGCCCCCTGCGCGACCCGGCTGCCCCGTCCGGCGGCGCTCCGGCGAGTGCCGCCGGGTGAGCCCCGGAACGCTCCGGGGTTCCCGGGCCACTTGGAACCCCGGGCCGGCGCGGAACACCTGGGTCATCAGCAACACCCCGATCACCCCGATCACCCCGATCACCCCGATCACCCAGGACACCCAGGACACCCAGGACTCCCAGGACTCCCAGGGCACCCGGAACAACACCCCGCACCAGCGGCCCGGCCCCCGGGCCCTCGGGCCCGGGCCGTAGAGCCCGGAGACCCGCCCCCGCGGCGGGACCCCGGGCACCCCGAACGGCGGCGGGCGGAGGACGCCGGACCTCCGCCCGCCGTCCCGCCCGGCCACCACCCCTCCGGCCACCACCCCCGGTTCGCGTTCGACAAGGAGGCTGCCCATGTCCACCGAACCGTCCACCCCCACCCCCACTCCCGACACCGCCCCGCGCTTCGGCGTCTGGCTCATCGGCGCCCGCGGCTCCGTCGCCACCACCGCCGTCGCCGGCTGCGCCGCCGTCGCCGCCGGGCTCCATCCCCCGACCGGCATGGTCACCGAGACCACCCCCTTCACCGACTCCGGGCTCCCGCCCCTGACCTCACTCGTCTTCGGTGGCCACGACACCGTCGACTGCCCGCTGCCCAAGCGCGCCGAACACCTCGCCGCCGGTGGCGTCCTGCCCCACGGCCTGCCGTCCGCCGTGCACGCCGAACTCACCGCCGCCGATCTTGCGATCCGCCCCGGCGGCCCCCTGCCCGGCCGGGACGACGACCGCACGACCGACGCCCTCATCGACACCTTCGCCGCCGACATCACCGACTTCGTCCGCCGCGAGAACCTCGCCGGCGCCGTCGTCGTCAACGTTGCCTCCACCGAACCGGCGCCCTCCGACGGACACCTCCCCCCGAGTTCCCTCTACGCCGCGGCCGCACTCCGCGCCGGCTGTCCCTACGTCAACTTCACCCCCTCGACCGGCCTCCACCACCCCGCCCTCGCCGAACACGCCGCGACCGCCTCCGTGCCCCACGCCGGCCGCGACGGCAAGACCGGGCAGACCCTGCTGCGCTCCGTCCTCGGCCCGATGTTCCTGCAGCGCGCCCTCGACGTACGCGCCTGGTCCGGCACCAACCTCCTCGGCGGAGGCGACGGCGCCGCCCTCGCCGACCCGGCCGCGGCGGCAGCCAAGAACGCGGGCAAGGAACGCGTCCTCGCCGACACCCTCGGCACCGTCCCCCAGGGCGAGGTCCACATCGACGACGTGCCCGCCCTCGGCGACTGGAAGACCGCCTGGGACCACATCGCCTTCGACGGCTTCCTCGGCGCCCGCATGGTGCTGCAGACCACCTGGCAGGGCTGCGACTCCGCTCTCGCCGCACCCCTCGTCCTCGACCTGGCCCGCCTCCTCCTGCGCGCCCACACCGTAGGCCTGACCGGCCCGCGCCCCGAACTCGGCTTCTACTTCAAGGACCCCGACCAGGGCGCGTCCTCCTCCCTCGGCGAGCAGTACGCCACCCTGGTCGACTTCGCGGAGCGCCTGCGAGGCCGGTCATGAGCGCGACCGAGCCCGAGACCACCGGCCCACGCGACGCAACCGGCAGACTCGCCGGCCCCGGCAGGCTCGACGGAGCCGTCGGAGCCGACGCGGGGGACAGGGGCGCTGCGTCGGACCCGCGAGCCGCGACCTCCGCCGGTACCCCGCTGCCCACCGCGCACGCCTCCGCCATCGGAGCCGGGGCCGATGTCCGCACTGGCACAGGCACCGGCAGCGGCTCCCGCGCCCGCGCCTGGGCCGAACTCCTGCGCCTGCCCGCCCTGTTCACCGTTCCCGGCGACGCCCTCGCCGGCGCCGCAGCCGTCGGAGCCCGCCCGAACCGCCGTACCCTCCTGGCCGTCGCCTCCTCCCTGTGCCTGTACGAGGCGGGCATGGCCCTCAACGACTGGGCGGACCGCGCCGAGGACGCCGTCGACCGCCCCCACCGCCCGATCCCCTCGGGCCGTATCCGTCCCACCGCGGCACTGGCGGCGGCGGGCGCCTTCACAGCAGCGGGCGTCGGCCTGGCCTTCCGCGCCGGACGCGCCCCCGGTGCCCTCGCCGGAGCCCTGGCCGCGACGGTCTGGGCGTACGACCTGGGTCTGAAGCGCACACCCGCCGGTCCCCTGGCCATGGGCGCGGCCCGCGGCCTCGACCTCCTCCTGGGCGCCTCGGCCACCGGCGCCGCCCCACGACAGTCGGCCGCACCCTCGGCCGCCCCCGAGCCGGGCGCACAACCGGACCGCCGGGCAACCACCGGTAACGAAGCACCTCGGCACGCCGACCTCCGGCCACGCACCACCCTCCGCCCCGCCGCCCCCGGAGGCCACTCGCAACCGGCCCATACGGCCCACCGAGTGGCGGAGGCCACCACCGCTGCCCGGCCCACCCCGCGCCGCAGCGGTAGCGGTGCCGGTTCCACCCCGCGGGCCCCCCTCAGCGCTGCCCTCCCTTCGGCCCTGACCCTCGCCGGCCACACCGTCGCCGTCACCACGGTCTCCCGCAACGAGACCACCGGCGGATGCCCCCAGGTACCCGCCGCGGCCCTGGCCGCCACCGCGGCCATCGCGGCACACCTCACCAGACCCCCGGCAGGCCGAGGCGCCGCAGCCCCCCTCGGCCTGCCGGGTCCCACCGCGTACGCGGTCACGACGACCCGCCCCCTTCTCCACGCCGCACTCAACCCGTCACCACCCCTGACCCAGCGCGCCGTCGGCGCCGGGATCCGCGCGATGATCCCGCTCCAGGCCGCCCTGGCCGCCCGCGCGGGCGCACCCGGAACCGCTCTGCTCACCGCCGCCCTCGCCCCTCTCGCCCGCCGCTTCTCCAGGAAGGTGAGCGTCACATGACCCTGCGCTGGGGCTACGGCACCAACGGACTCACCGACCTCCGCCTCGACGACGCCCTCGCCCTCCTCGCCGACCTCGGCTACGACGGCGTCGGCCTCACCCTCGACCACATGCACCTCGACCCCCTGCTCCCGGACCTGGCAGCCCGCACCCGTCAGGTCGCCCGGGGCCTGGACCGGTACGGGATGACAGCCACCGTCGAGACCGGCGCCCGCTACGTCCTCGATCCGCGCCGCAAACACGGCCCCTCCCTCCTCGACCCCGATCCCGACGCCCGTGCGGCCCGCGGGCGGCTCCTCGTACGCTCCGTCCAGGTCGCCGCCGACCTGGGCGCCCACGCCGTGCACTGCTTCAGCGGGGTCACCCCGGCCGGCACCGACCGGGACACCGCCTGGAAGCGCCTCACCGACGAACTCGCACCGCTCCTCGAAGCCGCCACCAGTGCCGGCGTCCCCCTCGCCGTCGAACCCGAGCCCGGCCATCTCCTCGCCACCCTCGACGACTTCCATCACCTGCGCGGGCTGCTCGGCAGCCCCGACGCCCTCGGACTCACCCTGGACATCGGCCACTGCCAGTGCCTGGAACCCGCCTCACCCGCCGACTGCGTCCGCGCGGCGGCGCCCTGGCTGCGCCACGTCCAGATCGAGGACATGCGGCGAGGCGTCCACGAGCACCTTCCGTTCGGCGACGGAGAGATCGACTTCCCGCCGGTGCTCGACGCCCTGGACGGCGCCGGCTACCAGGGCCTTGTCGTCGTCGAACTCCCGCGCCACTCCCACGCGGGGCCCGAACAGGCCACCCGCTCCCTCCCGTTCCTCCACGCCGCAGCACGAGGAGGCAGCTCATGACCAAGGCCGCCACCGTCACCGCGCTCCGCGCCCATCTCGATGCGGAGCTCACCGACACCGCGCGTGAATGGCTCGACCACGCACTGGCCGCCGCCCGCACCGCCGCCGACACGACACCACCCGTCTGGGAGACCCGGTTCGCCGAGGCCGGCCGCCGCACCGGCCAGGACCACGCCGACGCCGCCCGCATCCTCCTGCTGCACGCCGCCCACGCCGACAGCACCACGCTCCACCGGCTGTACGGCGAGGGCACCGCCGCCGAACGCCGCGCCGTCCTGCACGCCCTGCCCCACCTCGTGCCGGGCCCCGAGGGACTGCTCCTCGTCGAGGACGCGCTGCGCACCAACGACACCCGGCTCGTCGCCGCCGCCGTCGGCCCGTACGCCGCCACGCACCTGCCCGCCCACCACTGGCGGCACGCCGTCCTGAAGTGCCTGTTCACCGGCGTGCCCGTCGACGCCGTCGCCGAACTGCCCCGACGTGCCCACGGCGACACCGAACTCGCCCGCATGCTCGGCGACTTCGCCGCCGAACGCACCGCCGCCGGCCGGACCGTCCCCGAGGACCTGCACCGCGTCCTGGCCCTGACCGAGCCCGCACCCCACGAACCGGGCACCGAGGCGAAGGAGTCCTGATGCGCATCTTCGACCCGCACATCCACATGACCTCGCGCACCACCGACGACTACGAGGCCATGTACGCCGCAGGCGTCCGCGCCCTCGTCGAACCCGCCTTCTGGCTCGGCCAGCCGCGCACCTCGCCCGCCTCGTTCTTCGACTACTTCGACGCGCTCCTCGGCTGGGAACCCTTCCGCGCGGCCCAGTACGGCATCGCCCACCACTGCACGATCGCCCTCAACCCCAAAGAGGCCAACGACCCGCGCTGCACCCCCGTTCTCGACGCCCTGCCGCGCTACCTCGTCAAGGACAACGTCGTCGCCGTCGGAGAGATCGGCTACGACTCGATGACCCCTGCCGAGGACACCGCCCTGGCCACCCAGCTCCAACTCGCCGCCGACCATGACTTGCCCGCCCTCGTGCACACCCCGCACCGCGACAAGCTCTCCGGCCTGCGCCGCACGCTCGACGTCGTCCGCGAGTCCGCGCTGCCCGTCGACCGGGTCCTCGTCGACCACCTCAACGAGACCACCGTCAAGGAGGCCAAGGAAGCCGGCAGCTGGCTCGGCTTCTCCGTCTATCCCGACACCAAGATGGACGAGGACCGCATGGTCGACATCCTGCGGACCTACGGACCCGAGAAGGTCCTCGTCAACTCCGCGGCCGACTGGGGAAAGAGCGACCCGCTCAAGACCCGCAAGGTTGCCGACGCGATGCTCGCCGCCGGCTTCACCGACGACGACGTCGACCTGGTCCTGTGGCGCAACCCCGTCGCCTTCTACGGGCTCAGCGGCCGCCTCCAACTCGACGCGCCCGCACCGCCCGAGACGACCCACGAGGGCAACTCCATCCTCCGCGGCGGAGCGTGACCGATGCGCTTCCGCCACCCCGACGGCTCGACCGTCCACCTCGCGTACTGCACCAACGTGCACCCGGCCGAGACCCTCGACGGCGTCCTCGCCCAGCTCCGCGACCACTGCGAACCGGTGCGCAGGCGCCTGGGCCGCGACCGCCTCGGCATCGGACTCTGGCTCGCCAAGGACGCCGCCCGCGCCCTGATCAGCGACCCGGTGGCCCTGCGCGGCCTGCGCACCGAACTCGACCGGCGCGGCCTCGAGGTCGTCACCCTCAACGGCTTCCCCTACGAAGGGTTCGGCGCCGAGGAGGTCAAGTACCGCGTCTACAAGCCGGACTGGGCCGACCCCGAACGCCTCGCCCACACCGCCGACCTCGCCCGGCTGCTCGCCGCCCTCCTTCCCGCCGACGTCACCGAGGGCACCGTCTCCACGCTGCCGCTCGCCTGGCGCACCGCCCACGACCCCCGGCGCGCCGACACCGCCACAGCCGCCCTCGTCACCCTCGCCGAACGCCTCGACGCACTCCAGGACCTCACCGGCCGGTCCGTCCGCGTCGGCCTGGAACCCGAGCCCGGCTGCGTCGTCGAGACCACCGCCGACGCCATCGAACCGCTCACCCGGATCGGACGGCCCGACCGCATCGGCCTGTGCCTCGACACCTGTCACCTCGCCACCTCCTTCGAAGACCCCGCCTCCGCGCTCGACGCCCTCGCCGCCGCCCGCGTACCCGTCGTCAAAACCCAGCTCTCCGCCGCCCTGCACGCCGAACACCCCCACCTCCCCGAAGTCCGCGAGGCACTCGCCGCCTTCGACGAACCCCGCTTCCTGCACCAGACCCGCACCGTCGCCGCCGGCACCCTGCACGGCACCGACGACCTCGGCCCCGCCCTCGACGGCGCCGGACTCCCGGACGCGACACCCTGGCGCGCCCACTTCCACGTCCCCCTGCACGCGGCCCCCGCCGCGCCCCTCACCTCCACACTCCCCGTCCTCCAGGACACGCTGACCCGGCTCGTCGGCGGCGAGCACCCCCGCACCCACCACCTGGAGGTCGAGACCTACACCTGGCAGGCCCTCCCGCCCGAGCTGCGCCCACGCGCCCGCTCCCAGCTCGCCGACGGCATCGCCGCCGAACTCACCCTCGCCCGCGACCTGCTGACCCACCTCGGCCTGAAGGAGCTGCCGTGACGGACGCACACCCCCGGCCGACCCCGCTGCTCGTCCTGGACGTCGTCGGCCTCACCCCCCGCCTCCTCGACCACATGCCGAACCTCAAGGCACTGGCCGGATCCGGGACCAAGGCCCCCCTCAGCACCGTGCTGCCGGCCGTCACCTGCGCCGCCCAGTCCACCTTCCTCACCGGCACCATGCCCTCCGAGCACGGCATCGTCGGCAACGGCTGGTACTTCCGCGAACTCGGAGACGTCCTCCTGTGGCGCCAGCACAACGGCCTCGTGTCCGGCGACAAACTCTGGGACGCGGCCCGCCGCGCGCACCCGGGCTACACCGTCGCCAACATCTGCTGGTGGTACGCCATGGGCGCCGACACCGACATCACCATCACCCCCCGCCCCGTCTACTACGCCGACGGCCGCAAAGAACCCGACTGCTACACCCGGCCCCCGGCCCTGCACGACGAACTCACCGAGAAACTCGGCACGTTCCCCCTCTTCCACTTCTGGGGCCCCGGCGCCGACATCGTCTCCAGCCAGTGGATCATCGACGCCACCCGGCACGTCATCGACACCCGCGACCCCGATCTGACCCTGTGCTACCTCCCTCACCTCGACTACGACCTTCAGCGCTACGGCCCCGACGACCCGCGCTCCCACCGGGCCGCCGCCGAAATCGACACGGCCCTCGCCCCGCTCCTCGCCGACGCCCGAGCCACCGGCCGCACCGTCGTCGCCCTGTCCGAGTACGGCATCACCCGCGTCGAGCGCCCCGTCGACATCAACCGGGCCCTGCGCCGCGCCGGCCTGCTCGAGGTGCACACGCAGGACGGCATGGAGTACCTCGACCCGATGGCCTCCCGCGCCTTCGCGGTCGCCGACCACCAGATCGCCCACGTCTACGTCCGTCGCCCCGAGGACCTCGACGCGACCCGGGCAGCCCTGGCTGGACTGCCCGGCATCGACCTGCTCCTCGACGACGAGGGCAAGAAGGCCCACCACCTCGACCACCCGCGCTCCGGCGAACTCGTCGCCGTCGCCGAGCCGGACGCCTGGTTCACGTACTACTACTGGCTCGACGACGACCGCGCCCCCGACTTCGCGCAGCTCGTCGAGATCCACCGCAAACCCGGCTACGACCCGGTCGAACTGTTCATGGACCCCCTCGACCCCTACGTCAAGGTCAAGGCCGCCGGCGCGCTCGCCCGCAAGAAGCTCGGCATGCGCTACCGGATGGCGGTCGTGCCTCTGGACCCCTCACCTCTTCGCGGCAGCCACGGCCGCCTCCCCTCGAGCGACGACGACGGTCCGCTCATCATCAGCTCCACCCCCCATGCGTTCCCCGGCCGTGTCGCGGCCACCGATGTGAAAGCCCTGCTGCTGGACCTGGCGGGCCTGACGCCCTCCTGACCAGGAGCAGTTACAGAGAGTGAAGCACACGTCACTGACGACGCGCCAGTGGCATTCGACCCGCACCTCGAAGTCCGCACCTCGAAGTCCGCACCTCGAGGTTCCCCGCTCCGAGGATCCGCACATCGAAGAGAGGCACCCCCGTGACCGACTTCCGCGAGACCCCCGCCGACGACGCCCTCAGAGCCCGCCTCGGCATCGATCGCCGCCGCTTCCTCAGCACCTGCACCGCCGTCGCCGCGGGCGCGATAGCCGCCCCCGTCCTCGGCGCCGCACCCTCCTTCGCCCAAACCGGGAACGAGGTCCCGGACGAGAGCGCGGGAGACGGCAGGGGACAGGATCTGGTGCCCGCCCACAAGCGCGGCATCATCCTCTACACCGTCCGTGACGCGACCGGCCGCGACCCGCTCTCCAGCAACCTGCCCAGCGGCTTCCGCGACGTGTTCAAGGAGCTGGCCCGCTACGGATACAAGCAGGTCGAGTTCGCCGGGTACGGCCAGCACGCCAACGCGCCCGGCGGCGCGAACCTGGAATCCGTCGCCGGTGCCAAGCTGCTGCGCGGCTGGCTCGACGAGTACGGGCTGCGGGCCCAGGGTAACCACGGCTTCATCCCGTCGTCCTGGCCGCTGAGCGCGTCCGACATCGACACGTTCAAGAAGCACCTCGAGATCGCCAACATCCTCGGCATGGACCACATGGGCACCGGCGGTGACCCCACCGGCAGCTCGTACAAGGCGGACTGGGACGTCGCCGCCGACAAGTGGAACGCGCTGGGCGAGATCGCCCACCGGGCCGGCCTCAAGCTGTACACCCACAACCACGACGCCGCGTACGGCTTCCTGCTCGACGGCGGCCCGCTCGACGCGCAGGGCCGGCCGACGCGCAGCTCCGGCATCCGCAAGCTGGAGTACTTCCTCCAGGTCAGCGACCCGCGCACGGTGTGGCTCGAGATGGACATCTTCTGGGCGCACGTCGCCCAGTACAAGTTCCACACCTACACCGCGCACGACGGCTCCCCGCAGGAGAACGTCTTCGACCCGGCGGCCCTGGTCCGCGCCCACAACAAGCGCTACCCGCTGTTCCATGCCAAGGACGGCACCCGCAACGAGACCAACGGCATGGGCTACGACATGGTTCCCTTCGGCGAGGGCGTCATCGACTACACCACGTTCTTCAGCCGAGTCGGGCGGAAGAACTACCACAACCCGATGGTCGAGCAGGACAACGCGCCCAGCGGCACCGACCTCGGGCAGTCGTTGAAGTACGCGAGGATCGGCTACGACAACATGGCGGCACTGCGCGCGCGGCACTGACGCGCGGCACATGAGTGGGGCCCGGCCGATCTGGCCGGGCCCCACTCATGTGTGACGGAGACGAGCGCGAACTAGGTCGTTCCGGCCCGCCCCGGCTGCTTCAGGAGCAGCGCCACCGCGGCGGCCACCATGGAGATCCCGCCGGCCAGCGCGTACGCCCCGTTGTAACCCCACGCGGCGACCACCATTGAGCCGAGACCGCCGCCGAACAGGCCGCTGACGAGTTTTCCGCTGTAGACGAGCCCGTAGTTCGTGGCGTTGTAGTTCTCACCGAAATAGTCCGGCGTCAGTGCGGCGAACATCGGATAGAAGGCGCCGCCGCCGAATCCGGAGAGGAACGCGAAGACCAGGAACAGCCCTTCGCTGCGGATGTCGCCCGCCCAGATGACGCCGAACTGGGCGAGCCCCAGGACGAGGATGACGAACACCAGGCTCGGCTTGCGGCCCATGATGTCCGACATCCAGCCGACGACCGCACGCCCCACTCCGTTGATGACGGCCATCACGCCCATGGAGGACGCCGCCACCAGCGGACCGAATCCGACCTCCTTGGCGAAGTCGACCTGGAAGGAGATGCCGAAGATCGACACCCCGGCCGTCAGCACCAGACTGAGCCACATCAGCGGCAGCATTCCCGTCCTGATGGCTTCCTTCGGCGTGAACTGCCGCACCGCGGGCGGGTTCTTCGCGAGTGACCGCGCACTCTTCCCGGAACCCGACGTGACCAACGGGTCGATGTCCGAAGGCCACCAGTTCTTCGGCGGGTCCTTGAAGAAGAAGGCGCAGACGAGCACCACGACGAGAACGTAGGCACCGATCATGTCGAGAACCCGGTGGTAGTTCGAGGTGTCGAAGCCGTAGTTGAAGATGAAGATGAACGGCAACGACCCGTACGCGAAACCACCGTTGACGAATCCCGTGCGGCCGCCCTTTCGTTCCGGATACCACTTCCCGACCATGTTGATGCACGTCGAGTAGACGAGGCCGGACCCCAGGCCCCCGATGACGCCGAATCCGATGATGGCCAGCCACACATTGCTCAGATGGGACAGTGCGAGAAAGCCGAGCAGGCACAGGAACGAGCCGACGGACATGGCCCGCCGCGCCGTCATGATGCCCTTCTCGCGCAGCCATCCAGCCGGGAAGGCGATTCCCGCCTGGAAGAACACCCAGACGCTGAGGATCCAGAAGGTGTTGGACTGCGTCCAGCCGTGGGCGCTGGACAGCGTGTCCTCCGCCGAGCCGTACGCGTACTCGGAGACGCTGATGGCCATCATCGCGATCCACGGCAGATACACCATGAACTTACGGGAATGACCGAGGATGTCGCGGTCCGTCTCGCCGACGCGATAGACGCGGCCGTTCTCGTCGGTGACCTCTTCGTACCCCGCGCCGTACTCCGACGCGTGTGCTCCTGCGGCGATGGGCTCCGCCGTCATATCAGGCCATCTCCTCACCGAGCGGTTGCGGATTCGGGCGGACGTTGCGGGACTTGGGCCGCCCGGGCGGCGACAGGAAGATCGCGACGATTCCCGCGAAGAACGAGATGCAGCCGGCCAGGATGAAGGCGCCCGAATGCCCCCACGCCCCGACGACGAGAGAGCCCATGCCCGCGCCCAGACCGGAGACGAGCTTGGAGCTGTAGACCATCCCGTAGTTCGTCGCGTTGTTGTTCTCGCCGAAATAGTCGGCGGTGAGTGCCGCGAACATCGGGAAGATGGCGCCGCCGCCGAATCCGGAGATCGCCGAGAAGATCAGGAAGAACGCCAGGTGCTTCGCTTCCGCCGACCAGAGAATGCCGAACTGGGCGGCGCCCAGAATGACGCAGACGGCGAGCAGACACTGCTTGCGGCCGTACCGGTCGGAGAGCCAGCCGATGACCCCGCGCCCCGTGCCGTTGACGACTGCCTTGAGCGACATCGCGGTCGCCACGATCCCGCCCGCGAAACCGGCTTCCTTCCCGATGTCCACCTGGAAGGCGATACCGAAGATGTTCACACCGGACGTGCACGCCAGGCAGAACCACATCAAGGCGACCCGGCCCGTCCGCCACGCCTCCATGGGGGTGTACTGCTTCACCGCCGGCGGGTTCTTCTCCAGGGAACGCCGGGCCCGCGGGTCCTCCGGAGGATGCAGCGGGTCGATCTCGGCGGGCCACCAGTTCTTCGGCGGGTCCCGGAAGAAGAAGCCGGCGGTCGCGACCATCGCGGCCAGGAGCAGACCCACGCAGACCAGCACCCAGCGGAAGTTGGTCAGGTCCATGAAGCCGGTGAACAGGAACACGAACGGCACGGAACCGTAGGCGAAGCCGCCGTTCACGAAGCCCGTCTTGCCGCCCCTGCGCTCCGGATACCACTTGCCGACCATGTTGACGCACGTGGCGTACACCATGCCGGCGCCCATGCCGCTGAAGACGCTGAAGCCTATGTAGGCGAACACGACGTGCGGCGCGTAGGCGAGCGACAGATAGCCGAGCAGCGTGCCCAGCGCGCCGAGCATCATGGCCCAGCGGGCCGGCAGCTTGCCGCTCTCACGCAGCCTTCCCGCCGGGAAGGCGACCGCGGCCTGGAAGAAGACCCAGACCGTCATCATCCAGAAGATGTGCTGGCTGTTCCAACTGTGCGCGGTGTGCAGAGTGTCCTCGGCGGACGCGAACGCGTACTCGGCGGAGGAGATCCCCATCATGCCCACCCAGGGCAGGATCACCATCCACTTGCGCTTGCGCCCCATGATGTCGATGTCGCGCTCGCCAACCCGGTAGACCCGGCCGTTGGCGTCCGTCACCTCCCTGTAAGGGACGGATCTTGACAGTTCGGTTGCGGTCATGACGGTCGCATCCCTTGCGTCGAAAGATCTGGCCAGCGCCCCCTGTCCAAAATGCTTTCGTGTGCGCACGGGTCCTGGGTCCGGCCGGCGCGCACCGCCGGCCGGATCCGTCATCGCTCACCTCATCGACCGCCCCCCAACAGCCCGGCCGCACGGGCCCACCGGTACTTGGCCCCGAGCACCGCGACCGGCTTCTCGGTCGTGTACGGGTACGCGACGACCCCGTGGTCGAAGAGGTACTGGCACGCCTCCTCGACCTCGACGTCCCCGGCCAGCGACGCGACGACCGGCTTCTCGATGCCGCGCTCGCGGAACTCCTCGACGACGCGGGCCGTTACCTCCGCGAAGACCATGGGAGGGGTGACGATGGTGTGCCAGTAGCCCAGCACGAGTGCGTGGATGCGCGGGTCCTCGAGCCCGAGGCGGATCGTCGCCTCGTACGTCGACGGCGGCTCGCCGCCCGTGATGTCGACGGGGTTGCCCGCGGCCCCGAACGGCGGGATGAACTGCCGGAAGGCAGCGTCGAGATCGTCCGGGATCTCCATCAGCCGCAGCCCGTTGTCGGTGACGGCGTCGGAGAGCAGCACGCCCGAGCCGCCCGCCCCCGTGATGATCACGATGTTGTCGCCCTGCGGCGTCGGCAGCACGGGCAGCGCCCGCGCGTACTCCAGCATGTCGTTCAGGCCCGGGGCCCGGATGACGCCGGCCTGCCGCAGGATGTCGTCGTACACGGCGTCGTCGCCCGCGAGCGCGCCGGTGTGCGAGCCCGCGGCCTTCGCGCCGGCGGCGGTACGTCCGGCCTTCAGCACGACGACGGGCTTCTTGGGCACGGTGGCGCGCGCGGCCTCCACGAAGGCGCGCCCGTCCTTGAGGTCCTCCAGGTGCATGGCGATGCACTGCGTGTTGGGGTCCTCGCCGAACCAGGTGAGCAGGTCGTCCTCGTCCAGGTCCGACTTGTTGCCGAGCCCGACGATCGCCGACACGCCCGTCTTCGTCGTCCGCGCGAAGCCCAGGATCGCCATCCCGATGCCGCCCGACTGCGAGGTCAGCGCCACCCCGCCCTTCACGTCGTACGGCGTGCAGAACGTGGCGCACAGGTCCTGCCACGTCGAGTAGTAGCCGTAGATGTTCGGGCCCAGCAGACGCACCCCGTGGTGTTCGGCGATGGCCACGATCTCCGCCTGGAGTTCGTGCTCGCCGGTCTCGGCGAAGCCGGACGGGATCAGCACCGCGTTCGGTATGCCCTTGCGCCCCACCTCCTCCAAGGCCGCTGCCACGAACTTGGCGGGGATCGCGAAGACCGCCACATCCACCTCACCGGGCACGTCCGTGACACTCTTGTACGCCTTGCGGCCCAGAATGTCATCGGCCTTGGGGTTCACCGGATGGATCTCGCCGGAGAAACCGCCGTCGATGAGGTTGCGCATCACCGAGTTGCCGATCTTGCCCTGCTCGTTGGACGCGCCGATCACGGCGACCGAGCGAGGCTGCATGAGCCGCTTCATGGACGCCAGGATCTGCTCGCGCGTGTACGTGCGGCGCTGCTTGGGCGCGCCCTCGGCGAGGATCACCCGGATGTCCGCGGCGACGGCCCCCTCCGGCGTCGCGATCACCGGGTTGAGGTCCACCTCCGCGATCTCCGGGAAATCCGTGACCAGTTGGGAGACCCGCCGGATCTGCTCGGCGAGCGCCCACCGGTCGACGCCCCGGGCGCCCCGCACCCCGCGCAGCACCTCCGCCGCGCCGATGGAGTCGAGCATCCCGACCGCCTCGTCCGCGTTCACGGGAGCGAGCCGGAAGGTGATGTCCTTGAGCACCTCCACCAGTACGCCGCCCAGCCCGAAGGCGACGACCTTGCCGAAGGTGGGGTCGGTGACGGCCCCGACGATGACCTCCTGCGAGTCGGCGCCCGTGGGCAGCAGTTCCTGCACCTGGACACCCTCGACGCGGGCGTCCGGCGCGTAGGCCCGCGCGTTCTTCACGATCCGGCAGAAGGCCTCCCGTACCGCGGCCGCTCCCTCCACACCGACCACGACACCGCCGGCGTCGGTCTTGTGCAGGATGTCGGGGGAGACGATCTTCAGCACCACGGGCTTGCCGAAGCGCGCCGCCGCGGCGACGGCCGCGTCCACGTCCCTGGCCAGCTCCTCACCGGGGACGGCGATCCCGTACGCGTCGGCGATCACCTTCCCCTCCGGAGCGGTGAGCGCCGTGCGCCCCTCGGCCCGCACGGTGTCGAGCAGCGCCCGCACCGTCAGCGTCCGGTCCTCGGCCATCAATCAGATCACTCCGTTCGACTTGAGCAGACGCAGTTCCTCGTCCCCGAGGCCGAGTTCGCCGACGAAGACCTCCTCGTTGTGCTCACCGAGAAGGGGCGAACTGGTGATGTCCACGGGGGAGTCGGAGAGCTTGAGCGGGGAGCCGACGGTCGTGAAGGAGCCGCGCTGCGGGTGCGGGACCTCGACGACCATGTCGTTCGCCACGAGGGAGGCGTCCTCGATGATCTCCTTGGTGGAGAGGATCGGGCCGCACGGGATGTTGTGCGCGTTGAGCTTCTCCAGGACCTCCCACTTGGGGAGCGTCGAGGACCACTCCTCGATGAGCTGGAACATCTTGTTGAGCTTCGGCAGCCGGGACTCCGGCGTCGCCCACTCGGGGTCGTCGGCGAGCTCCGGGCGTCCTATGAGGGTGCTCAGCGGCTGCCAGCCCACGGGCTGCACGATGACGTACACGTAGTCGTTCGGGCCGCCCGGTGCGCACTTGACGGCCCAGCCGGGCTGGCCGCCGCCGGAGGCGTTGCCCGAGCGCGGCACCTCGTCGCCGAAGTCCTCGTTCGGGTACTCGGCCAGCGGGCCGTGCGTGAGCCGCTGCTGGTCGCGCAGCTTGACGCGGCACAGGTTCAGGACGGCGTGCTGCATGGCCACGTTGACCCGCTGTCCGCGCCCCGTGCTCTCTCGCTGGAAGAGCGCGGCCAGGATGCCGGCGACGGCGTGGATGCCGGTGCCGGAGTCACCGATCTGGGCCCCGGTCGCGAGCGGCGGACCGTCCTCGAAGCCGGTGGTCGCCATGGAGCCGCCCATGGCCTGGGCGACGACCTCGTACGCCTTGAAGTTGGTGTACGGGCCCTCGCCGAAGCCCTTGATGGAGGCGTAGACGATGCGCGGGTTGATCTCCTGGATGCGTTCCCAGGTGAATCCCATGCGGTCGACGGCGCCGGGGCCGAAGTTCTCCACCATCACGTCGGAGCGGCGGATCAGCTCGGTGAGGAGCTCCTTGCCGCGCTCCGACTTGGTGTTGAGGGTGATGCTCCGCTTGTTGCAGTTGAGCATCGTGAAGTAGAGGGAGTCGACGTCCGGGAGATCACGCAACTGCTTGCGCGTGATGTCGCCGGACGGCGCCTCCAGCTTGACCACGTCGGCGCCGAGCCACGCGAGGATCTGGGTGGCGGAGGGGCCCGACTGGACGTGGGTCATGTCGAGGACGCGGATGCCGTCGAGAGCCTTGGTCGCAGATGTCATTTCCCGGGCACCTCACTACTTGTACATGGTCTGGTTCATGGTTCCGGGGGCGTACGAGTCCGGATCGACCCACACGTTGATGAGGGACGGCTTGCCGGACTCGCGGGCGCGGCGCAGGGCCGGGCCGATGTCGGCGGGGTCGCGGACCTCTTCGCCGTAACCGCCCAGCATCTGGGCGAACTTGTCGTAGTGGACGTCCCCGAGGGTGTTGCCGACGCGCTCGCGCTCCTCGCCGTACTTGGCCTTCTGGCCGTACCGGATCTGGTTCATCGAGGAGTTGTTGCCGACGATGCCGACGAAGGGGAGGTCGTAGCGCACGAGCGTCTCGAAGTCCCAGCCGGTCAGGGAGAACGCGCCGTCGCCGAAGAGCGCCACGACCTCCTTGTCGGGCCGTGCCTGCTTGGCGGCCAGCACGAAGGGAATGCCGACACCGAGCGTGCCGAGCGGCCCCGGGTCCATCCAGTGGCCGGGCGACTTGGGCTGCACGACCTGGCCGGAGAAGGTGACGATGTCGCCGCCGTCGCCGATGTAGATCGAGTCCTCGGTGAGGAAGTCGTTGATCTCGCTGACGAGCCGGTACGGGTGGATGGGGGAGGCGTCGGAGCGCAGGCTCGGCAGCCGCTTCTCCAGTGCCGTCTGCTCGGCGGCGCGCAGCTCGTCGAGCCACTCCTTGCGCTTGGCCGCGCCTCCGTTGATGCGCCCGGAGGCGGCCTCGGTGACCTGCTTGAGCACGAGGCCCGCGTCGCCGACGATGCCGAGGTCGATGTCGCGGTTCTTGCCGACCGTGCGGTAGTCGAGGTCGATCTGCACGACGGTCGCGTCGGGGGAGAGCCGCTTTCCGTAGCCCATGCGGAAGTCGAAGGGCGTGCCGACGATGATGATGAGGTCCGCGTTGGAGAACGCGTAGCGGCGCGACAGCTGGAAGTGGTGCGGGTCGCCGGGCGGCAGGGTGCCGCGTCCGGCGCCGTTCATGTAGGCGGGCACGTTGAGGGTGCGCACCAGCTGGATCGCCGACTCCGTGGCGCGGGTCGTCCACACCTGGCCGCCGAGCAGGATCGCCGGCTTCTCCGAGTGGACCAGCAGGTCGGCGAGCTTCTCGATCGCCTCGGGGTCGCCGGCCGAGCGCGTGGAGGCGCGATACCGGCCGGCCTCGGGCACGCGCGCCTTGTCGACGGGCACCTTGGCGTCCAGGACGTCGCGCGGGATCTCCAGGAAGGACGGCCCGGGAGCCCCGTGGTAGCACTCGCGGAACGCCATGGACACCATGTCGGCGGCCCGGGCGGTGTCCGGCACGGTCGCGGCGAACTTGGTGATGGGCGTCATCATGTCGACGTGCGGCAGGTCCTGCAGGGACCCCATCTTGTGCTGCGTGTGGGCGCCCTGGCCGCCGATGAGCAGCATCGGTGACTCGGCCCGGAAGGCGTTGGCGACGCCGGTGACGGCGTCCGTGGTGCCGGGTCCCGCCGTTACGACGGCGCATCCGGGCTTGCCGGTCAGCCGCGCGTATCCGTCGGCGGCGTGCGCGGCGACCTGCTCGTGACGTACGTCGACGACTTCGATGCCCTCGTCGACGCAGCCGTCGTAGATGTCGATGATGTGGCCGCCGCAGAGGGTGTAGATGACCTCCACACCCTCTGCCTTGAGTGCCTTGGCGACCAGGTGCCCACCTGAGATCTGCTCCTGGCCGTTGTCCGCATTGGACTGGGGCATGGCGAAGTCCCGTCCCTTCCTAGGGGATTGGAGCGACACCGCGAGCCGCGCCGAGCACGACTGAGGCACGGGTTCTCGTGCGTCGCTCGTACATTGCATACAGTCGACGAATACTGTATGAACCTTGTTATCCCGCATCCGGTGGGTGGTGTCCAGGGGGCGTGCGGCACTTTCGAGTCAGGAGCCGGAATGGACCTGTACGAACACCAGGCAAGGGAACTCTTCGAGGAACACGGCATCTTGGTGCCCCGGGCCGAAGTCGCCTCGTCCGCCAAGGAGGCCCGGGAGATCGCCCGTAGGCTCGGCGGCCGCGTCGTCGTCAAGGCGCAGGTGAAGACCGGCGGCCGCGGCAAGGCGGGCGGAGTCAAGCTCGCCGCCGACCCGGCCGCCGCCGAACTCACGGCACGTCAGATCCTCGGTATGGACATCAAGGGCCACACCGTGCGCAGCGTCATGCTGGCCCAACCCGTCGACATAGAGACAGAGTTCTATGTCTCCTACGTGCTCGACCGCGCGGCCGGCACCTTCCTCGCCATCGCCTCAGCCGAGGGCGGCATGGACATCGAGGAGGTGGCCGCCACCCGGCCCGAGGCCGTCGCGCGGATCCCCGTCGACCCCGCGGAGGGCGTGACCGGCGCCAAAGCCGCCGAGATCGCCGCGGCGGCCGGACTGCCGGCGCAGACCGCCGACGTCCTCGTACGACTGTGGGGCGTCCTCACCCGCGAGGACGCCGTACTCGTCGAGGTGAACCCCCTCGTGCGCACCGCCCAGGGGCAGATCCTCGCGCTCGACGGCAAGGTCACCCTCGACGACAACGCCCGCTTCCGGCGCGAACGCTGGGGCGCGAACGAGGTCACCCACGACGACCCCCTCGAAGCCGAGGCGGCGTCCAAGGGCCTCAACTACGTGAAACTCGACGGCGAGGTCGGCATCATCGGCAACGGCGCCGGACTCGTCATGTCCACCCTCGACGTCGTCGCCGGCTGCGGCGCACGCCCCGCCAACTTCCTCGACATCGGCGGCGGAGCCTCCGCCCGGACCATGGCCGACGGCCTGAACGTCATCCTGTCCGACCCGGCCGTCAAGTCCGTCTTCGTCAACGTCTTCGGCGGCATCACCGCCTGCGACGCCGTCGCCGACGGCATCGTCAAGGCCCTCGACAGCGTCCGCCTCGGCAAACCGCTCGTCGTCCGCCTCGACGGCAACAACGCCGCCCGCGGCCGCGCCATCCTCGACGAACGCGCCCACCCCCTCGTCCAGCAGGCCACCACCATGGACGGCGCCGCACAGCGCGCCGCGGACCTGGCCCTCTCTTCCCGCTAAGGAGCCCGGACATGGCCATCTATCTGACCAAAGAGAGCAAGGTCCTCGTCCAGGGCATGACCGGGGCCGAGGGCATGAAGCACACCCGGCGCATGTTGGCTGCGGGCACCGACGTGGTCGGCGGGGTCAACCCCCGCAAGGCCGGCCGCACCGTCGACTTCGACGACCGCGCCGTCCCCGTGTTCGGAAGCGTCGCCGAGGGCATGCGCGCCACCGGCGCCGACGTCAGCGTCGTCTTCGTACCGCCCGCCTTCGCCAAGGCCGCCGTCATCGAAGCGGCCGACGCGGGCATCCCGCTAGCCGTCGTCATCACCGAGGGCATCCCCGTCCACGACGCCGTCGCCTTCCACGCCCGCGCGCGCCGCAAGGGCACCCGCGTCATCGGCCCCAACTGCCCGGGTCTCATCAGCCCCGGACAGTCCAACGCCGGCATCATCCCCGCCGACATCACCAAACCCGGCCGCATCGGCCTCGTGTCCAAGTCGGGCACGCTCACCTACCAACTCATGTACGAGCTGCGCGACATCGGCTTCACGACCTGTGTCGGCATCGGCGGCGACCCCGTCATCGGCACCACCCACATCGACTGCCTGGAAGCCTTCGAGAACGATCCGGAGACCGAACTCGTCGTGCTCATCGGCGAGATCGGCGGCGACGCGGAGGAACGGGCCGCGGCATACGTACGCGACCACGTCACCAAGCCCGTCGTCGCCTACATCGCCGGGTTCACCGCGCCCGAGGGCAAGACCATGGGTCACGCCGGCGCGATCGTCTCCGGCTCCTCCGGCACCGCCCGGGCCAAGAAGGAGGCCCTGGAGGCGGTCGGCGTCCGCGTCGGCGCGACACCGACCGAGACCGCCCGCCTGGTACTCGACCGGCTCGAAGCCGAGAGCTGACCCCGGCACCTCCCGAACGCCTGCGCACCCCGGGAGGTGTCGAGCGGGCACCTCCCGGCTCACCCCCGCACGTACACACATCCAGAGATGTCTCGACCGCACGCCACGAGACGTCCCCCGCCCCGACTGTGCACCGTGAGCGGAGACCGAAGCATGCCCACCACCACCCTCACCACACCCGCCGCCCCGACCACCCTCAAAGCCGGAACCTCCTGGGACGACGCCTGGCGGCGCTGCCTCGCCGCCGCCCCCGAGGCCTTCCGCGACGACCGCGTCCTCAACCTCTGGCAGGGCGGCTGGCAGCCCGACGGCCTGCCCCTGCCCGCCACCAGCCCGGTCGACGGTCGCCCCATCGCGGGCCCGCCGCGCCTGGACGCGGAGGCCGCCCACCGTGCCGTACGCGCCTCGCTCGACCAGCACCGCGCCTGGCGGCACATCCCGCTGCCCGAGCGCCGGGCCCGCGTCGCCGCCACGCTCGACGCCCTCGCCGAACACCGCGAACTGCTCGCGCTGTTGCTGGTCTGGGAGATCGGCAAGCCCTGGCGCCTCGCCCTGGCCGACGTCGACCGGGCCGTCGACGGCGTCCGCTGGTACGTGGACGGCATCGACCAGATGCTCGACGGCCGGACCCCACTGCCCGGCCCGGTGTCCAACATCGCGAGCTGGAACTATCCGATGAGCGTGCTCGTTCAGGCATTGCTGGTACAGGCCCTCGCGGGCAATGCGGTGATCGCCAAGACCCCGACCGACGGCGGCGTCGCCTGTCTCACTCTGGCCTGCGCCCTCGCCGCCCGCGAGGGCATCCCCGTCACGCTCGTCAGCGGGAGCGGCGGCCAGCTGTCCGAGGCGCTCGTGAGGGCGCCGGAGATCGGCTGCGTCTCCTTCGTCGGCGGACGCGACACCGGCGCTGCCGTCGCGACGGCCGTCGCCGACCTCGGCAAGCGGCACATCCTCGAACAGGAAGGACTCAACACCTGGGGCATCTGGAACCACACGGACTGGGCCGGCCTGACGGCCGCGATCCCCAAGCTGTTCGACTACGGGAAGCAGCGCTGCACCGCCTACCCCCGGTTCGTCGTCCAGCGCGAGGCGTTCGACGCGTTCCTCGACGCGTACCTGCCCGCCGTGCGCACCCTGCGCGTCGGCCACCCCCTCGCGGTCGCGGACCCCTCCGACCCGTACCCGGACCTCGACTTCGGGCCGCTCATCAACGCCGCGAAGGCCAAGGAGCTCACCGACCAGGTCGGCGAGGCCGTCGACCGCGGAGCCGCGCCGCTGCACCGGGCGAGCGCGGACCCCGGCCGGTTCCTGCCCGGCCAGGACACCAGCGCCTACGTCCACCCGGTGACGCTGCTCGGGCCGCCGCCGTCCTCACCGCTGCACCATGCCGAACCCTTCGGCCCGGTCGACACCATCGTCCTGGTCGACACCGAGGCGGAGCTGCTCGCGGCCATGAACGCGTCGAACGGGGCCCTCGTGGCGACGCTCTCCACGGACGACCCGGCGACTTTCGCGCGGCTCGCCCCGCAGATCCGGGCGTTCAAGGTCGGTCATGGGAAGGCGCGCTCACGCGGTGACCGGGACGAGCTGTTCGGCGGGTTCGGGGCGTCGTGGCGCGGCGCGTTCGTCGGCGGCGAGCTGCTCGTCCGGGCCGTCACCGAGGGCCCGGCCGGCGAACGCCTGCCCGGGAACTTCCCGGAGTACCACCTGATGCCCTGACCGGTGCCGATGATGCTCTGACCGGTGCCGAGTCGGAGCGGTGCGGGCGCGGCGCGGGCCGCGTGTCCGCGCCGCACCGGCCGGAGGCGGGGGGCCCGCGCTCCCGGGCCCCCATGCCTCAGTGCCCTCATGCCTCACCACTCCCGTGGGCCCGCGCCTGCCCGGGCGTCAGCCGATGCCCTGGCGGTCGGGTTGCTGGGCGAAGGTCCGGTCGGCGGCGGTGGGCACCGTGTGCTCCACGCTCTGGAGCAGGAGTTCACGGTGGCGCAGCAGCGGGGCGCGGCGCTCCTCGGGCACCAGAGTGAGGAGATCGTCGAAGGCGGCGAACATTCGCCGGACGACCTGCGGGCTCCCGGTGGCGCAGGTGCGGATCTCGGTGAACGCGAGGTCGACCAGCTGGTCCCAGTGCGGCACCGGCTGGGCGAGCCGGACGGCGCCGCCGCGGTCGGTGTACCGGAGCTCCACCAGCGGCCGCCGGCCCAGCGCCGCGAGGAACTGCACGATGCGGTCGAGGGCCTGCACGGCGGTCGTCGGATCGTTCACCGCCGGCGACAGGGCGCGCAGTGCGATGTCCGCGAGGACCCGCAGGCCGAATCCCAGGTCCTGGTGGAAGGTGCGCTCGACGCCCACCGACACGCACCGCCCCAGAGCCCGCGGCGACGGTGCGGCTCCACCGTGCACGGCGAGCAGCGGCGTGCCCGGCACGACGAAGTCGCCGATCCTCGGCAGCACCCTGAGCACGACTCCCTGCCGGCGGGCGGCGTGCACGAGCCGTGCGATGTTCACGTCCCTCAGCACCCCGGCCCGGCCGCGGTAGGCCACCCGGCCGGTCTCCGGCCCGAGCCCCTCCTCCGGATGCCCGTCACCGGGGCCCGGATGCCCGTCGCCGGGGCCGAGCGCCGGGGCGCCTCCCTCCACGTACGGCATGCGGGCCACGACGCGGAACGCCTCCGCCGTGACCCGGTCGATGACGTGCCCGACGCGCAGCATCCGCAGCGTCGAGTTCACGTACATCACGAAGAGCAGCAGGCTCAGGCCCACCAGGGCGAGGGTCAGCAGCGACTCGAGGAACGGCACGGTCGTCACGAGGAGCGGGTCCTGCTCGCTCTCGAACGAGGTGAGGACCAGGAGGGACAGCAGGAAGGTGGCCAGGAACACGGCGAAGGTCGCCTTCGTGATCCGGCTCCGCACGAAGAGCCGCACCACGCGGGGCGACTGCTGCCCCGCCGCCATCTGCACGGCCACCAGCGAGATGCTGAACACGACACCGATGAAGGTCATCATCGCGGAGCTGATCGTCGTCACGACCGTCTTCGCGTCGTCCGCGATGCTCATCAGGTCCTTGAGCGCGTCGTAGTCGCCGCTGTCCTGGAGCGACTCCACGATGACGCCGTCGAGTGCGGCGGCGAGCATCCACACCAGCCACACCAGCACCATCGCCGCGGTCGGGGCGAACCAGAAGGTGTCCCGCAGATGCTCCCGCAGCGGGGACAACATCCGAGGTCGGCGCACCTTTCCTCGACGTTGCGTGATTGTCGTGTCACTCATGGTGAGACTCTAGGCGGTGCCGCCCGGCCGCGCGGATATGCAGGTGAAGGGCACTCCGAAACCTTGGTATTGTTGTCCATGTCGCCGCGGGGAACACCCCGCAAACAGGCGGCAGACACCTTGTCCGGGTGGCGGAATGGCAGACGCGCTAGCTTGAGGTGCTAGTGCCCTTTATCGGGCGTGGGGGTTCAAGTCCCCCCTCGGACACCACGGAGTGCCGGTCGAGATCCTTCTCGACCGGCACTTTTCGTTGTCCCGAGCGCCGGGGTGCCACGCCGGGACAAACCCCCGCAGTGACTCGAACCGGCCGTGCCATTCGGTACGCTCCCCAGGTCTTACGGGCACCGGGCAGCCGGTGCCGGCCGCAACAAAGGGGGATGTGTCGCGATGACGACACCGTCGCAGAGTCCGTTCCAGCCACTTCAGGCCGACGATCCTGCCGTGGTCGGCGGCTACCGCGTGGTGGCCGTCCTCGGCGCCGGCGGCATGGGCAAGGTGTACCTCTCGTACACGCCGGGCGGCCGCCCCCTCGCCGTCAAGGTCATCCGGCCCGAGTTCAGCGAGGACGCCGACTTCCGGCGGCGCTTCGAGCAGGAGGTGCACTCCGCCCAGCGCGTCCAGGGCCTCTACACCGCGCCGGTCATCGACTGCGACACCCAGGGCAACCCGCCCTGGCTCGCCACCGCCTACGTGCCCGGCCCCTCCCTCGCCGGAGCCGTCGCCCAGCACGGCGCCCTCCCCGTGCGCAGCACCCTGCTGCTCACCGTCGGTGTCGCCGAGGCGCTCCAGGTCATCCACGGTGCGGGCATCGTCCACCGTGACCTGAAGCCCGGCAACGTCCTGCTCGCCGGCGACGGCCCCCGCGTCATCGACTTCGGCATCGCCCGTGCCGCCGACGCCACCTCGCTCACCAGCAGCGGCGTCACGGTCGGCACCCCCGCGTTCATGGCGCCCGAGCAGGCGATGTCCGGCACCGTGAGCCCCGCGACGGACGTCTTCGCGCTGGGCCAGATCGCCGCGTTCGCCGCGATCGGCGCGCCCGCCTACGGGGAGGGCGCCTCGCACGCGGTGCTCTACCGGATCGTGCACGAGGACCCCGACCTCAGCCGCCTGCCCGACGATCTGCGCCCGCTGGTCACCCGCTGCCTGAGCCGCGATCCCGCCGACCGGCCGTCCCTCGACGAGGTCATCGCGCTGTGCCACGAGGTGTCGCCGACGCCGCTGCGTCAGGGCGAGGACTGGCTGCCCCAGTCGTTCGCGACCGCGCTCGTCGACCGCTCGCAGATGCCGGCCCCGGCGCAGACCCCGCCGCCCACCTCGGGGGCCGCCACACCGGCGCCCGTCGCGGGTCAGCCGCCGTACCCGCCGACCCAGGCGTCCGCCACGCCGCCGCCGGTCGCAGGTCACGCCTCGCACGCGCCGACCCAGGCGGCCAGCACGCCGCCGCCCGTGGCCGGTTCGACGCCGCATCCGCCGACGGCCGCCGTCCCGCCGCCGACCGGTCCTTCGCCGTACGCGCCCACCGCGTTCAGCCAGACCCCGCCGCCCGTCGCGCAGCCCGGGTACCAGACCCCTCCGCCGGGTCACGGCTACCAGACGCCTCCGCCCGGTCCCGGCTACCGGGGGCCGATGCCGCCGACCGGAGGCCACGTTCCGATGGGCGCGCCGCACCCGGGTGTCGGCCGTCCGTGGGCCGCCGCCCCGCCGCCCCCGAAGAAGCGCACCGGGCTCATCATCGCCGGTTCGATCGTCGCGACTTTCGTCGTCCTCGGCGTCATCGGCGCCGTGGTCGACAACGGCAAGGGCGACGAGTCGTCCTCGTCCTCGGGCGGTTCGAGCAGCTCCGGCGGATCGGGCGGGTCCGCGAAGGGCACCGACAACGGGAAGCGCCCCGACCCCAAGCCGGCCACGTACAAGAACATCAACCTGACGGAGAACTACTACCTCCAGCTCGGGGACAACCCGGTCAAGCCGCTCGACGGCGGCGGCACGGGGGCCTCGTACTCCGGCGGTGACTTCTTCTTCTACGCGGACTCGATGGGCTTCAGCGACGCGAAGGTCGGCACCGACAACGGGAAGCTGGTCCTGCTCAACAACTCGCAGAAGGGCTCGCTGGAGACCTGCCGCAACGAGACGCGCTTCACGGAAGACATCACGATGGACCAGCTGGGCGCCGGTTCGCAGATCTGCGTCCGCAGCAACGCCGGTCACATCGGCCTCATCACCTTCCGCGGCAAGTCCGGGACCAACGACCCGAGTACGTACATCACGCTCGACGTCACGACGTGGCGCAACGCGGAAGAGCCGGTTCAGGAGGACTGAGTCGCGGCACGGCGAGGCGCCGCGGGGGTACCCGCGCGTTCGGGGTGCCGGCCCGTTCGGGGGGCCGGCGCCTCGCCTCTAAGGTGTGTCGATGCAGATCAGCTCCCCGCCGCCGCGGATATCGGCGAACGAACTGAGACCCGGGCGCCGTTGGTACGGCGTGGCGGCCGCCGTCGCCTTCGCGCTGATCGTGCTGGGCGCGGTCATCGCTGTGTACCGGTTCAGTCGGGTGGTCGACGCGGTGGACACCGGGCACCAGTTCGGCAAGGGGGACACCGTCTCCCTGCGCCTCGGGCCGGACAGCGACAGGGCGATCTGGGTCAGGGACCCCCCGGGCCCGACGCCCGATCAGAAGTGCCACATCACCGGGCCGGGCGAGCCGCGGCTCACCGGCCCGGGCATCGACGTGTTCCACACCCGTCACGAGGTCTGGAACCCGCGCTACACGATCGAGGTGTCGCGGACGGGCGACTACGAGGTCACCTGTTCGTCCCCGGACCCGGACCGGTATGCCATCGGCGACTCCGGGGGCTATCTCGCGTTCGGGATCGGGCTGGTGCCGGCCGTCCTGCTGCCGGTGCTCGGCGTCGCCGTCGGCGCCGCCATCACTCTCGTCACCGCCTTCCGCCGCAGCGGCCATCGCAAGCGGCTGCTCGCCGAGCGTCGAGGCGTCGGTGCCGGCCGGCCGTTGCACCCAGGCTGGTAGCCGACACGGAACACCGTTCTTCGGACGGTGAACAGGGTGGCCAGGTGACCGAGGGGCGTACCGCGGATCCGTTGCTCCTCGGCATCAAGGGCGCGTAAAGATTGCCGGGTTGCGGCAATGTGCCGGGGCTCGGCCGCGGGGCAGGATGGTCGTGGCAGGAACGGGGGGCCGACTCCGATGCCGGGTTCCGGAAACGGAGCCCGGCATCGGAGTGCCGTCGGGGGAGTCACGGCACGAGGGGGCGGGGCATGGACGAGGCGTACGCGCCATGGGGGATCGCGGTCGCTCACGGGGGAACAGGCCCCGCCCTTCCCGTCGCCCGCACAGCTCCCCTCCGCGCACCCGGCGCGGTCGCCTGACAGCGGCGCCGATCCGCCAACTCATGTGCGCAGAGCCGGAGTACGACGTCACGGCACACCGACAGGCCGCCACGGTCCGCAACCGAACCGGTGCGCACCGCGTCCGTGACTGACGTCATCCCTGTGCCGGTCGTCCCCGTGGCGGCCGCACCGCGTCTTCACCGTCACCGAGGGCCGACCGGCCCTGGATCCGAAGGACTTCTTCATGGATGCCACCACCGTGGGCATCGGCGTGTCCGTCGTCGTCGCCCTGCTCGTCGTCGCCGCGCTGCTGTTCGCCTTCACGCGTCTGTTCCGCAAGGTCGAGCAGGGCAAGGCGCTCATCGTCTCCAGGATGCGCAGGGTCGACGTGACCTTCACCGGGCAGGTCGTGCTGCCGGTGCTGCACAAGGCCGAGATCATGGACATCTCGGTGAAGACCATCGACATCACCCGTACCGGCCGCGACGGCCTGATCTGCCAGGACAACATCCGGGCCGACATCCGGATCTCGTTCTTCGTGAAGGTGAACAAGACCGTCGACGACGTCATCCGCGTCGCGCAGAACGTCGGCACCGCGCGGGCCAGTGACCAGAAGACGCTCCAGGAGCTGTTCCACGCGAAGTTCTCCGAGGCGCTCAAGACGGTCGGCAAGCAGCTCGACTTCACCGACCTCTACACCAAGCGCGAGGAGCTGCGGTACCGGATCATCGAGGTCATCGGCGTCGACCTGAACGGCTACCACCTCGAGGACGCGGCGATCGACTACCTGGAGCAGACGCCGCTCAGCCAGCTCGACCCGGACAACGTCCTCGACGCGCAGGGCATCCGGAAGATCACCGAGCTGACCACCGTGGAGCACGTGAAGACCAACGAGTTCCAGCGCACCGAGGAGAAGGAGATCACGCGGCAGAACGTCGACGCCCGCGAGACCATCCTGGAGCTGGAGCGCCGGCAGGCCGACGCCGAGATCAAGCAGAAGCGCGAGATCGACACGGTGCGGGCCCGCGAGGAGGCCGAGACCGCGCGGGTCATGGAGGAGGAACGGCTGCGGGCGCAGGGCGCGTTCCTCGTCACCGAGGAGAAGCTCGGGGTGCAGCGCGAGAACCAGGCCCGCGAGGTCGCCGTCGCGCAGAAGAACCGCGAGCGCGTCATCGCCGTCGAGAACGAGCGCATCGAGAAGGACCGGCTCCTGGAGGTCATCGCCCGCGAGCGCGAGACCCAGCTGTCGAAGATCGCCGCCGACAAGGAGGTCGAGGCGGAGAAGCGGGAGATCGCCGAGGTCGTCCGCGAGCGCGTCGCCGTCGACCGCACGGTCGCCGAGCAGGAGGAGTCCATCAAGAAGCTGCGCGCGGTCGAGGAGGCCGAGCGCGGGCGGCAGGCCGTCATCATCGCGGCGGAGGCCGAGGCGCAGGAGAAGCTCGTCAAGGACATCAAGGCCGCGGAGGCCGCCGAGCAGGCCGCCACGCACCGCGCCGCAGAACGGCTCACGCTCGCCGAAGCCGAGTTGAAGTCCGCCGAGCTCACGTCGCAGGCCAAGCTGAAGCTCGCCGCGGGTCTCCAGGCGGAGGCGGCGGCCGGCGGGCTAGCCGAGGTGCAGGTGCGCGACAAGGAGGCCGAGGTCATCGAGAAGGCCGGCCGCGCCGAGGCCGAGGCCACCGAGGCCCGTATGCGCGCCGAGGCCGAGGGTGCCCGCGCCAAGGCTCTCGCCGAGGCCACCGGGATCTCCGAGAAGCTGAAGGCGGAGGCCGAGGGCATCAACCAGAAGGCCGTCGCGATGGCGGCGCTCGACGAGGCCTCCCGCGGGCACGAGGAGTACCGACTGCGGCTGCAGGCCGAGAAGGAGATCCGGCTCGCCGGGCTCGACGCGCAGCGGCACGTCGCCGAGGCGCAGGCCACGGTGCTGGCCACCGGCCTGGAGGGCGCGGACATCAGCATCGTCGGCGGCGAGTCCGCCTTCTTCGACAAGATCGTCAACTCGATCGCGCTCGGCAAGGGTGTCGACTCCTTCGTCCGTCACTCCGACACCGCCCGGACCCTCGCCGGACCGTGGCTGGACGGCTCGGCGGACTTCACCGCGGACCTGACGAAGATCCTCGGGTCGGTCTCCACGGCCGACGTGCAGAACCTCACCGTCTCCGCGCTGCTCATGAAGCTCATGCAGAGCGGCGGCGAACAGGCCGGTCAGGTGCGCGAACTGCTCGACAAGGCAGGCCAGTTGGGGCTGGCCGATCTGCCGATCGCCGAGCTGAACGGCACCGCGCGCACCTGACCCGCGACCCCGGCCGGGGCCGCCCCACGGGGGTGGGCGGCCCCGGCCGGGCACCGCACCACCGGGACGAACGAGAGGGAACCCGCACATGGAAACGGGTCTGGACGCGGGCACGTACGACGTCCTGCGCGACCGGCTCGCCGGGCAGGCCCGGCAGCTCGCCGAGCGGGCCGGCCGGCTCAACGAGCGCCGCCTGGAGACCTTCGGCTCCACCGGCCTCGCACTCGACGGCACCGAACACCTCGGCACCGGCCACCCGGCCCTGGCCCGCGACGTCGTCGCCGTCGGCGACCTGCTCCTCTTCGGCCGGACCACCCCGCCGGACAGCGGGTCCGGCGAGCCCGCCGTCGCCGACGTGTTCACCCTCCACGACCGCCACAGCCTCGAGCGGCTGGACACGGGCGCCGTGCCCGGACTGCTCGACGACCCCGACTTCGTCCGCGAGTTCGGCGCCCTGCACCGCTACTACCGCGCGGCCCGGCTGATCCGGCTGCGCCCCCTCGACGGCAAGCTCCTCGCCGTCTTCTGCACCGGCGACAAGACCGACGACATCCGCGTGCTGCGCTGGACGCTCACCGTGGACGGCCGCGCGGCCTTCCTCGACGCGCGCGGCGACCGCGACCACGTCATGCCGCCCGCCCACGACCTGCGCTGGACCCCCGCCACCCGCGACGACCACGTGCCCGGACGGCACCCGCACATCGCGATCCCGGGCGCCGGACTGTACGTCGACACCCTCGACGGCACTCTCACCCTCAAGGCCGACGACGACACCGAGACCGGCGAGGGCATCTACAACGAGCCCGTCGACGAACCCCTCCAGTCGCTCGCCGACGCCGCCGTCGCCCACGCCCGCGTCGGCCCGCTCGTCCTGCTGCGCGTGCGCCCCTACAAGGAGAACGCCGACCGCTACCTCGTCCACGACACGCTCACCCGGCGCACCGTCCGCCTCGACGGCCTCGGACGCACCGGCCGCGTCCTCCCCGACGAGCAGGGCGTCGTCTTCCCCGGCGGCCACGTCCTCGCCACCGGCGAGCACCGCAGCTTCGACGCCCTCGACACCACCGGCCTGGAGTACGAGCGCACCGTCCGCTCACCCAACGGCGAGGACGTCCTCTACGTCTTCCAGGCGCGCGGCGGCGACCGCGCGCTGCTGCTCTCGTACAACGTCATCCGCAAGGAGTTCGCCACCCCGATCGCCTGCCGCGGCCACGCCCTCTTCGACGACGGCACCCTCCTCGTCCTGCGCACCGCCGCCGACGCCGAGCCGGGCCGCGTCCACCCGGTCCAGCGGTGGCGCTCCCCGTACGTGTCCGACGCGCACGCCGCCGCCCGCCCGGCCCGCGAGGGACCGCTGGCCCGCGTCGGCAACGCCGATCTGGTGCGCGGTATCTCCGACGCGCTCGCCGTCGCCCGCACTGTCGGCGGCACCGCCGACACGCCCACCACCGCCGCCTACGAGGCCCTCGTCGCCGCCTGCGCCCGCGCCGGCGGCCAGTACCACTGGCTCGGCGACCCCGAACTCGACGCGCTCGGCGAGCCCTTGAACGCGCTGAAGGCCACCGCCGAGCAGGTCGTGACCGAGTACGAGACCGTGCGCGGCCTCACCCGGCAGGCCGCCGACCGGCTCACGGAGTGCGCCGCCCGCATCACCGGCCTGGTCCGCCGGATCCGCGGCGAGGCTCCGCGCTCCGCACCCGAATGGGTGGAGCGGATCACCGAACTCCGGCGGGCACAGGGGCAGTTGCTCGCCGTCAAGGAGATGCGGTACGCCGACACCGCACGCATCGACACGCTCGCCGCCGAACTGGCCGACGACATCACCGCCGCCGGACAGCGCGCCGTCACCTTCCTCGCCCGCCCCGACGCCTTCGCCGCGCACCACGAGAAGGTCGACGCGCTCGCACGCCGCGCCGAAGAACTCACGACCGTCGTCGAGTCCGGCACCCTGCACGACGAACTCCGCGAGGTCGGGGAGCAGTTGCAGACGGTCGCCGAGGTCGTCACCGGCCTCGACGTCGCCGACGCGACCGTCCGCGCGACGGTCCTGGAGCGCATCGCCGAGGCCCTCGCCGGCGTCAACCGCACCCGCGCCACGCTGGACGTCCGCCGCCGCGAGCTCACCGCCCGCGAAGGGCGCGCCGAGTTCGCCGCCGAGTTCGCGCTGCTCGGCCAGGCCGTCACCGGGGCGCTCGCCACCGCCGACACCCCACAGGCCTGCGACGAGCACCTCTCGCGGCTCGTCCTCCAACTGGAGGACCTGCACGGCCGGTTCGCCGAGTCGGAGGAGTTCCTCGACGACCTGGAGACCAGGCGGACCGAGATCCACGAGGTCTTCGCCGCCCGCAAACAGAGCCTCACCGACGAGCGCGCCCGCCGCGCCGAACGCCTCGTCGGCTCCGCCGGACGCGTCCTGGAGACCGTCGCCCGCCGCTCCGCCGCCCTCGACTCCGCCGACGCCGTCCACACCTACTTCGCCTCCGACCCGCTCGTCGCCAAGGTCGGCCGCACCATCGAGGAGCTGCGCACCCTCGGCGACCAGGTGCGCGCCGACGAACTCGCGGGCCGCCTCACCGCCGCCCGCCAGGAAGCCGTCCGCGCCCTGCGCGACCGCGCCGACCTCTACACCGACGGCGGCGACACCATCCGGCTCGGCCGCCACCGCTTCGCCGTCAACAGCCAGCCCCTGGAGCTCACTCTCGTCCCGCACGGCGACGCCATGGCCTTCGCCGTCACCGGCACCGACTACCGCGCACCCGTCACCGACCCCGCCTTCGCCGCGACCCGCCCCTACTGGGAACAGCACCTCACCTCCGAGACCCCCGAGGTCTACCGGGCCGAACACCTCGCCGCCCGCCTCCTCGACGAGCACGGCGCCGACGCCCTCGCCGCCGCCGAGGACCTGCCCGCACTCGTCCGCCGCGCCGCCGAGGACGCGTACGACGAGGGCCACGAACGCGGGGTGCACGACCACGACGCCACCGAGATCCTCACCGCCGTCCTGCGCCTGCACGCCGGCGCGGGACTCCTGCGGCACACCCCGGCCGCCCGCGCCGCGGCCCAGCTGTTCTGGGCGCACGGGCTGCCGGAGGCCGAGCGCGAGCCGCTCGCCCGCCGGGCCCGCTCCCTCGCCCGCGCCCGCGACACCTTCGGCCTCGCCCCCGCCATCGACGACTTCCGCCGGGAACTCGCAGCCCGCATGGACGGCGACGCGGACGCCGCCGCGTACCTCTTCGACGAGCTGAGCACCGCACCCCACGGCTTCGTGACCTCCACCCGGGTGCGCACCTTCCTCGACAAGTTCCGCCGCACCGTGGACGGCCCCGCCTACGAGGAGGACCTGCGCGGACTGCCCGATCCCGGCTCCCGGCGCCAGATCGTCGAGGCCTGGCTCCAGGCGTACGCGGCCTCGGCCGACCCGGCGGGGGAGAGCGCCCCCGACCTGCCCGAGGCCGTCGCCGTCGAACTCTGCCCGGACCTGGAGCGCTACGAGGGCGCCGCCGACCTCACCGCCACCGTCACCGGACTGCTCGGCACCCACCCGCGCATCAGCTCCCGCACCCTCACCGTGCGACTCGACGAACTCCTCGCCCGCACCCGCCGGTTCAGGACCGAGACCGTCCCCGGACACCGCGCCTACCAGAAGCTCCGCACTCGCCTCGCCGCCGCCGAACGCGACCGGCTGCGCCTGGACGAGCACCGCCCGCACGTCCTGCCGACCTTCGTGCGCGGCCGGCTGATCGACGAGGTGTACCTGCCGCTCATCGGCGACAACCTCGCCGCCCAACTCGGCAGCGCCGGCGGCCTGTTGCTGCTGATCTCACCGCCGGGCTACGGCAAGACGACCCTCATGGAGTACGTCGCCGACCGGCTCGGCATGATCCTCGTCAAGGTCAACGGCCCCGCCCTCGGACACGGCGTCACCTCGCTCGACCCCGACGAGGCCCCGAACGCGGCCGCCCGCCAGGAGATCGACAAGGTCAACTTCGCCCTGGAGGCCGGGAACAACGTCCTGCTCCACCTCGACGACATCCAGCACACCTCGCCCGAACTCCTCCAGAAGTTCATCTCCCTGTGCGACGCCCAGCGCCGCATGGAAGGCGTCTGGAACGGCCGGTCCCGCACCTACGACCTGCGCGGCAAGCGCTTCGCCGTGTGCATGGCCGGCAACCCGTACACCGAGTCCGGCGCCCGCTTCCGCATCCCCGACATGCTCGCCAACCGCGCCGACGTGTGGAACCTCGGCGACGTCCTCACCGGCAAGGAGGAGGCCTTCGCCCTCTCCTTCGTCGAGAACGCGCTCACCGCCAACCCGCACCTCGCCCCGCTCGCCGGCCGCGACCGCGCCGACCTCGACCTCCTCGTCCGCCTCGCCGCCGGCGATCCCACCGCACGCCCCGACCGGCTCGTCCACCCCTACCCGCCCGCCGAGCGCGAGCGCGTCGTCACTGTCCTGCGCCACCTGCTCGCCGCCCGCGCCACCGTCCTCGCCGTCAACGCCGCCTACATCGCGTCCGCCGCCCAGGACCCGGCGACCCGCACCGAACCGCCCTTCCGGCTCCAGGGCTCGTACCGCGACATGAACAGGATCGCCGCCCGCATCGACCCCGCGATGAACGACGACGAGCTCGCCGCCGTCGTCTCCGACCACTACGCGAGCGAGGCCCAGACCCTGACCACCGGCGCCGAGGCCAATCTCCTCAAACTCGCCGAACTGCGCGGCACGCTCGGCGGCGAGCGGCTCGCCCGCTGGGCCGAGATCAAGGCCGGTCACGTACGCGCCCGCACCCTCGGCGGCCCCGAGACGGATCCGCTCGTGCGGGCCGTGGCCGCGCTCGGACTGCTCGCCGACCGGGTCGCCGCCGTCGAGTCCGCCATCACCCGCGCCACCACCCCGCCCCCGGCGTGACCGGGCGCCCCCGCCTGTGGCCCCTGCCCGGTCCTGCGCTACAAAGGCCACGGCGGGAGTTCAGCGAGGCGGGGGCACACATGTCGACGGAGCGGGGCATACCGGACGAGTTCCTGGACGGGTTCGTCCGGATCGTCGCCGAGGCCTCCGCCACCGGCCGCCGCCTCACCCGCGCCGAGCTCGACTCGCGGCGCGCCCTCGGCGAGCGCGCCGCCGAAGCCGGACACGGACTGCGGGAGCTCGTCGGCGTCCACCTGCACCAGGCCCGCGCCCACCCCTACGACTCCGCCGCCGGCCTCGACGCCGTGCTCGCCGCCGTCGCCCAGGGCGTCGACGCGTTCGCCGAAGGCTACGAGCGCGCCCAGCGCGTCGCCGTACGCCGCGAGGAGGCGGCCCGCCGCGAGTTCATCGACGACCTCCTGCACGGCCGCAGCGACCTCGGCCGGATCGCCGAGCGCGCCGAACGCTTCGGGCTGCGCCTGTCCTACGCGCACGCCGTCGCCGTCGCCCAGGGCGCGTACGCCTACGACGAGGGCGACCGCGCCCCGCGCGACGTCGAGCGCGCCCTCAGCACCCGCTTCGGCGACCGCAACGTCCTGCTCACCACCAAGGACGGCCGCCTCGTCTGCATCGCGCCCGGCGACCAGGACGAGGTCCTCGTCCACTTCGCCAAGCAGGCCCACGCCGCGACCGACGGCGGCCGCGTCGCCATCGGGCGCCCCCAGTCCGGCCCCGGCGGCGTCGTCCAGTCCTACGAGGAAGCCCTCAACGCCCTCGACCTCGCCGACCGGCTCGAACTGGAGGACCCGGTGCTGCGCGCCGCCGACCTCCTCGTCTACCCGGTGCTCACCCGCGACCGGCAGGCCATGGCCGACCTCGTGCAGAACGCCCTCGGCCCGCTCCAGCAGGCGCGCGGCGGCGCCCAGCCGCTCATCGACACGCTCGCGACGTACTTCGACACCGGCTGCGTCGCGGCCGAGGCCGCCCGCCGCCTCTCCCTCAGCGTCCGCGCGTTCACCTACCGGCTGGCCCGCATCCACCAGCTGACCGGCGCGGACCCCGCCGACCCCGTGCACCGGTACACGCTCCAGACGGCGGTGATCGGCGCACGGCTCCTGGACTGGCCGAACCGGCAGTTCTGAAGTCCCGCTCACCGGTGGGCCGTTCGCCTGTCGGCCTCGCCGTCGACGCCGTAGTCTTGATCGTCGGTCGGTTCGCGGGGGGAGTGGAGGCGCGGTGGATCCGGTTTCGGCGGTGGTGGTCGTACTGGGGGCCGTCGGCAGCGGGATGGCCGGGGAAGCGGGCAAGCGGGCCTGGGAGTTCACCGGCAACCTCGTACGCCGGATCACCGGACGTGACGTTCCCGCACCCACCACCCCGGACCAGGTCGAGCAGGTCGCACGGCTGATCGTGGAAGCCTGCGCGGACCGGCCCGAACTCCTCACGCGATTCATCGAGTTGACTGGCGCGCTGGCCGCCCCGCAGCAGCCGGTCCTGGGCGCAAGGCCCCGGCTTCCCGCCGCACCGGAAGTGTTCACCGACCGCGCGACCCTCATGCGCAGCCTGGACGAGGTGGCCACGCGCCCCTTCGACGGCCGCCCGCGCATCGCCCGGTTGTACGGTCCCGAGGGCATCGGCACCACCGCGCTGGCCGTGCACTGGGGCTGGCGCCGGTCCGACCGGTTTCCTGACGGGCAGGTGTACGTCGACCTGCGCCACTGCGGCCCCGACGAAGCCTCGGCCGCTCTGCTGCGGGCACTCGGTGTGCCCGCCCCGCAGATCGCGCACACCGCGGCCCGGCGCTGCGAGGCACTGCGCAGGCTGCTCGCCGGAAGCCGTCTGCTGATCGTGCTGGACCACGTGCGCTTCGTCGCCCAGGTGCGGCCCCTGATCCTCACCGAGCCCGGCGTGTGCACCCTTGTCATATCCCGTGACCGGCTCGACGGCCCCGCCGCGGCGAGCCTGCCGCTCGGCCCGCTCCCGGCCCGGGACGCGAAACGCCTGGTGTCCGCGGTCGCGGGCCGGACCGCGACCGCGGCGGCCAAGGCGAGCCTGCCCGCCCTCCTCGACCGCTGCGGCGGCCACCCCTACGCTCTGCACGCCGCGGCCCAACGGCTGGCGGCCGCTCCGTACGAACCTCGGGAGGCCACGGTGAGCGCAGCGCATGATCCGGTCGGTGCCGCCGCCGAGGACGCCTACCGGCATTTGAGCCCCGAGGCCGCCCGGCTCTACCGCCTCGCCGGACTGCGCGACTGGCCGGCCCTCGACGGCGCGGCAGCCGCCGCGATCACCGGCACAAGGCCGGACGTGGCGGCCGACGGGCTGGCGGAGCTGTCCGGGGCGATGCTGCTCGACCTCACGGGCGAGGGGCGCCATCGGTTCCGCCCCGGCGTACGCGCCCATGCCGAGCGGACCGCGGTCGCGTCCGACGGCATCGCGGCCTGCTCCGCCGCGCTCACCCGCACCCTCGCCCACTACGAACGGGTGGCCGTTCAGGCGGCCAGGGCCGCCCTGCCCGAGAGCTGGCGCGTTCCTCCCGCCCTCACGGACCACGTGCCCGAGCCGGACGCGGACCGGGGCGCGGCCCTCGCCGTCCTCGCCGACGAGGTGGGCAACCTGGTGGAGGCCGTCGTCGCCGCCCGCGAGTCGGGCTCCGAGGAGACCGCGCTGCGGATCGGCCGCGCGCTGTGGCCACTGCAGCTGAAGGCCGGACACCACGAGACCGTGCTGCCCGCGCTGCGGGCCGCCGCCTCGCTCGCCGACACGCACTCGCCGGGCACACGGATGTCGGGTGCGCTCCACGCCCAACTGGCCCATTCCCTCATGGAGACGGGCCGCGAGACCGAGGCGGAGACGGAGGCGCGGGCCGCATCCCGCGACGAGGAGGCCGCGGGACACCTGCGCGGCTGGGCCTCCGCCGTCGAGTTCCTGGGCCTGCTCCGCCTGAGGCAATGGAACTACCCCGACGCCCTGGCGTGCTTCGACGAGGCGGGAGACATTCTCGACGGAGTCGAAGCCGGCACGGAGGGGTATGCCGACCTGCCCCGGGCTCGCGCCCTGCTGGAGCGGCACCGGGGCCGGGCGCTGAGCGGCGACCAGCGCCGCGCCGAGGCGACCGTCCACCTCGGCCACGCCCTGGACTTCTTCCGCACCGTGGGGGAGGGCTACAACACGGCACGGGTGCTGACCGACCTGGCCTGGGCTCGCTACGACGACGGCGAGCGCACCGCAGTGCTGCCACTGATCGACGAGGCCCTCGCGATCCTCGTGGCCGAGGGGGCCACCCAGCACATCGAGCCGCTGCGAGCCCTGCGCGAGCACTGCGTCAGCGGAGCGTGACCCGGACCCGGTGACCGCCGGTGTCCAACAGCAGTGCCGAATCCTTGATCTCCCCCAGGGTCTTGCCCGCAGCCAGCCACGCGTGCAGTGCGCTGGCGCACACGGCTGGGTCCAGGCCCTCCGCGCGCAGGGTGACGACCTGCCCCGACCGCACACGGACCACGCACTCCCCGGGCCCCGTGACATACGCCGCGAGGGCACACTGCGGGTACCGGTCCAGAACCTCGGCGCACCACTGTGCGGGCGGGCCGAGGCGCGGGTCCTCTGTGGCCCCGTCGCGGAACACGACGTCGGCCAGGCCGAGCAGGTCCTGCTCGCGGGTGTCCTCGTGGAGCGCGAGGTGCGTCGCGTCGGCGGCGTGGTCGTACGGGGCCGGGTGCGGGCCCGCGTACCGCTCCACGCGCACCTCGCCCGGGCCCGTGATCCGCGTGCGGACCTGCAACGGGACGGACGGCGCCGCCGGTTCGTACGGGGGCAGGGGGAGCGGGGCGAGCCGGGCCGGCCAGGACGGTTCGGGGAGGCCCAGGAGTCTGTAGAACAGGCGGCGCAGGCGGGGCGCCGCCTCGTGCGGCACCGCGCTGACGAATTCCGCCGCTTCGGGCAGCGGCCGGTGCCGGGCGAGCAGCGCGTCGAGCTGGGGGCGCAGCGGGGCCCCGGGGTCCAGCCGGGGCGCCGAGCGGACGAACGCGTGGACCGGGGCGTCCGGCGCGAGCGCGGACAGCGGGGCCGCGCCCAGCAGGACGGGGGTGCCGAGCGCCGCCCCGTAGTACGTCACCGCGCCGTGGTCGCCGATCACGGCGTCCGCCGCGAGCAGCGCCTGTCGCCAGCCGTGCAACGGGTCGATCAGGGTGAGCCCGGCGCGGCGGGCCCGGTCCAGCCAGGACCTGATCTGGCCGGGGCCGTGGCCGTGCCAGAGATTGGGGTGGAGGACGGCGGCCAGGCGGTGGGTGTCCGCCGGGAGTTCGGAGGTCAGCCGGGGCAGCAGCGCGGGGAGGGTGTCGTCACCGCCGTCGCCGAACAGGGCGTCGGGCCCCCAGGTCGAACTGAGCAGCACGAGCCGCTGCCCGGTGCGGACGCCGAGCGCGCGGCGGTAACGGTCGCGATGGGCGCGGGCGGCCAGGATCCGGTCCCAGCAAGGGTCCCCGGCGAGCACCCCGGTGTGGGCCGCCTCGGGGCAGACGGCACGCAACCGCTCCTCCTGCTCGGGATGGGAGAGGACGAGCGCGTCGGCGACCGGCGTCCCGTCGGGGCCGAGCAGCCACTGCGGCGACAACCCGAAAACGGGCGCGCCACCCCTCCGCTCCCGGCTCCCGGCTCCCGGCACCCGGCACCCGGCACCCGGCACCCCCAGCCTTTTAGTGTATCCAACGCCGTGTGACAGGACGGCCAACTGGCCTTTAATCGCCGGGAGTTGACCGCCGAAGCTCGCCGAGACGGCGAGGTCGACCGGAGTGGCCAGGGCCTGATCCCACGGGAGCACGGGCACGCCCGTCTCCGCGAGCAGCTCCCGCACGCCCGCGCCGAACGCCGAGGACTCCGTGCACGTGGCGAGCAGCTGCACGCGCAGGTCGTCGTCGAAGAGCGGCAGGACGTCGAGGAGCCGGGTCGCCGACGTGACGTTGTGCAGGACGAACAGCACGGTGCGGGTACGGCTCCGGGTCGCCCAGCGGGCCGCGTCCGCACCCACCGGGACCCGGATCCAGTGATCCGGCACCGCGTCCGTCATGCCGCCCCGACCGCCCCGGCCGCCCGGTGCGCCGCGGACCCGAGCGCGAGCCGCTGCACCCGGACCAGGTCCGCCAGCGGATCGCGCGCCGACGTGACGAGCGTGCCGCCCGTGTCCGCGACCGCCCGCGCGAGCCGCTCCGGCACCTCGCCGAACACCCACGTCACCTGCTGCGCCGCCGCCGGACTCGGCCGGTACTCCGGCTCGTGGTAGGCCTGCGCCCAGGCGCCCGCGTTGTCCCGCATCAACTGCGCGGCCGCCTCCGCTATCCCGTACGTCCAGCCGGAGCCCAGGAACGTGAACTCCCGTGCCGCCAGCAGTACATGGGGCAGCGCTTCCTCGATCGCCTCGTGCGCGTCGTCCGTCGCGTCGTCCAGCTTCTCGCCGAGCTGCGCGCGCAGCAGGGCCAGAGCGGTGGTCGGGAACCGGGTCGCGACCTCGGTCGCCGGCTGGTCGGTGAAGTCGAGCCGCACCGTGTGGTCGGCGACGTCCGGGGCGTCCGGAGCCGCCGTGATCACGACGCTGGGCACGCTGCCGTGCACCCGGCCCAGCAGGCGCAGCATCACGGGTGCGGTGCCGGTGCGGGTGAGGGCGACGATCCGGTCGTACTCGCGCCCGTACAGGAACGCGGACGCGCTGAACGCGTCCGTCTCGCCGTGGCCGCGGCTCTCGCGGAGCGCGGCGTAGGACTGGGCCATCGCGTAGGCGGGGCCCGAGCCTATGACCGCGACGCGTTCTCCGCGGTGCGGGAGCGCTTCGCGGTGCTGGTCGGCCAGTTCTGCGGCGCGGGTCCAGCAATCCGGCTGGCTTGCGACGTCTTGCGGCACGGGTGTGCTCCGCGTCCCCATATGAGCCCCCCCGGGCTGATCTCGGATGTTCCCCTGGACGTTACTCGACGTCCAGCGGCGCCCGTTCGTAGGCCTTCACGTTTCGTGGCCGGGTGCGGCTCCGGTGGGGCTTCTCGCGCCCCGCGGCGGAGCCGCTAATAGACACAGCCCCGCGCCCCTGAAATGCAGGCGCTGCGCGCCGCATTTCCCCGATCAAGGTGCAGGGTGCCTTTCATCTGGGGAAGGCGCGGCGAAGCCGCATGCCTTCCAGGGGCGCGGGGAACTGCGCGACCAGCCCCCACCGGGCCGCGGCCGCCGATGAATGCGCCCCCGGCAGACGCCACGCTTCACATGAGCGGCGCCCGGGGCCCCTCGGGAGAAGACGCGCGCGCTCCCACCACCGTCTCCGCGACCGCCCGCACCTCGTCCTCCGGCACCTGTCGGTAGCCCGTCTCCGTGACGAGGGCCACCGACGGGTAAATGCCGCGGTTCAGATCGGGACCGCCCGTCGCCGAGTCGTCGTCCGCCGCGTCGTAGAGCGCCTGCACGGCAAGCGTCGTCGCGTCGGCCGCCGAGAGTCCCGGGCGGTACAGCTTCTTCAGGGCGCCCCGCGCGTACGGCGACCCCGACCCGTCCGCGTGGAAGGCGGTCGCCTCGAACAGGCCGCCGCCCACGTCGTAGTTGAAGATCCGGCCCACGCCGCGCGCCTCGTCGTACCCCGCGAGCAGCGGGATCACGGCGAGCCCCTGCATGGCCTGCGGCAGATGCTCGCGGATCATCGTGGCGAGCCGCTGCGCCTTGCCGTTGAGGCTGAGTGGGCGGCGCTCCAGCTTCTCGTAGTGCGCGAGCTCCAGTTGGAACAGGCGCACCAGCTCCTTCGCCAGTCCGACCGTTCCGGCGAACGCGACCGCCGTGTACTCGTCCGCCGCGTTGACCTTCTCCAGGTCCCGCTGGGCGATCACGTTCCCCATGGTCGCGCGCCGGTCGCCCGCCATCAGGACGCCGCCGTCGAAGGTGAGCGCCAGCACCGTCGTGCCGTGCGGCACGTCCCGCACCGGGCCGGTCACCCCGCTCCACGGCAGCGAGTGCGGTGCGACCCGTTCCGCGAACCGCGTGAACGAGGACGTGTCGGCGTCCAGGAACACGGCCGGAAGCCCCTGCGTGTGATCGGTCATCCGTTTCTCGCCCTCCGCTTCGTCCCCAAGGCCTCCGGGGGACCTTCCCCGGCGCGCCGCCCGGCGAACCTGCCCGGCCGCCCGGGACATCCCCGGCGCGCCGCGGCCCCGGCATGGCATTCTGTCCCGATGAACGGTCCGGAGATCCTCCTCCAAGTCGCCCCCGAACTGGGGCTTTTCGTACCCGCGCAGTGGCGCTCCGGTGAGCCCGCCCCGCTCGTCACGGACGGCGTGTCCACGCTCGGCCACGTCGTCGAGTCGCTCGGAGTTCCCCTCACGGAGGCCGGCACGCTCCGCGTCGACGGCCACGACGTGCCCACCGCCCACGTCCCGTCGGCCGGCGAACGCGTCGAGGTGCTCCCCGTCCACCGCCCCCAGGAGGTGCCCGGCGCACCCCTGCGCTTCCTGCTCGACGTGCACCTGGGCACCCTGGCCCGCCGGCTGCGGCTGCTCGGCGTCGACGCCGCGTACGAGGCCGTCGACATCGGCGACCCCGCCCTCGCCACCCGCTCCGCCGAGGAGCGGCGCGTCCTGCTCAGCCGTGACCGCGGACTGCTGCGCCGCCGCGAACTGTTCGCGGGCGCCTACGTCTACAGCGACCAGCCGGACGAGCAACTGCGCGACGTCCTCGGCCGGTTCGCCCCCGAACTGCGCCCCTGGACCCGCTGCACCGCGTGCAACGGGCCGCTCACCGAGGCGAGCAAGGAGGACGTGGCCGACCGCCTGGAGGGCGGCACCCGCGCGACCTACGACGTGTTCGCCGCCTGCACCGAGTGCCGCCGCGTGTACTGGCGCGGCGCCCACCACGCCCGCCTGGAGACGATGGTGGCCGACGCCCTCGCCGAGTTCGGCCCCGCCCGTACGTAGGAGCTACGGCCTGAGCACCTGACGGAAGGTGTACGTCCCGCTCGGCTCCATCCGGACCAGGGCCATCGGCTTGCCGTCCGGGTTGCCGTCCGAGCCGAAGGAGAGCGGGCCGCTCAGGCCCGACACCGCCTCGCTGCCGCCGAGCTGGAGCAGCATCTGCAGGGTGGCGCCCGGGTTCACCTGGCCCTTGCCGTCGGGGCCGGCCGCGGCCCGCACGGCGATGCCGAGCGACCACACCGCGTCGTGCCCGAGCACCGACTGGCCGTCCTCCAGCGCCTTGTTCACGGCCTGCGCGCTGCCGCCGAACTCGGCGCGGTACAGCTCCACGAAGTCCGGCAGCGGATCGTTCTCCTTCGCGTACAGCTCGCCCGCGAGCGCCGGGTGACCGAGCGCCGTGTACAGCACGGTCACCCGGCTGTCCTGCCACTCCGTACGGAACCGGGCGCGCCGCGCCTCGCTCTCCTTCGCGCCGTAGTACGCGCCCAGCGCGTCGTCCCCGGTCAGCAGCGTGACCGTGCAGCGGCGGTCCGGCGCCGACATCGAGTTGATGAAGTTGCGGGTGTTCAGGCCCCGGCCCGCGAAGAACACCGCGTCGGGCTTGAGCGCGCACACCTTGTCGGCGACCGACGAGAACGCGTTCGACACCCCGTCCGTGCTGGACAGGAACTCCAGCGGCACCCCTTCCAGCTTCAGCCCGCGGGTCTGCGCGGCCGTCTGGAACGAGCGGTACAGCGACGTGTTGTAGATGTCGTCCGTGTTCCGGTCCCGGATGACCGCCACCTTGTAGCCACGGTGCTTCTTCTGCTGCTCGCGCAGATAGTTGACCGCGCCCGAGGCCTGGTCCCGGTTGGGCGCCGAGACCCGGAAGAAGCCCGGGTCCGCCGTGTCCGCGAGACCGTCCGCGGTCACCGTCGCACCCATCATTGGGATGCCCTTCCTGCGCAGCTCCGAGACCGCCTTCCCGGTGCCGCCGCGGCTCTGTCCGAACCCGGCCACCGCGACCACGTGGTCCGCGCCCTTCGACCGCGCGATCACGTCCTCGGTGAGCGGCTTCCACTGCTCCGAACGCAGCCCCAGATTGCCCACGAGCAGCCGGATCTGCGGCAGGTCGCCGCGGCCGCCGCCCAGGTCCGGGTCGTTGAGCCGGCGCTGCGCGAGATACGCGCCGAGCAGCTCGGCCCGCAGCCCGTACTTGGTCTCCTCCTCGCCCGGCGCGGTCGTCAGCGGTTCCACGTAGACCACCGACACGTACTTCTTGCCGGACTCCTCGACCCGCGCGTTCTCCTTCTCGATCTTCCCCATCACGTCCTTCAGGGAGTCGTCGAAGGGGAACGAGCCGTCCGAGACGCCGACGCACTCCTTGCGCGGACCGGTCTCGTAGATACCGGGCGCGCACTCCTTGCCGTGTCCGTCGCCGTCCTCGCCGAGGAGCGAGACCAGCAGCCACACCCCGGCGCCCAGCACCACGGCGGACAGCAGCGCCCAGGGCCAGCGGCGCGGCCGCGGCCGCCGTGGCGTGAACCCTCTCTCGTCTACCACCACGGTTTCCTCTCGTACCGCTGGGCCATGAGCAGCAGCACATGGCGGTCGTGTTCGTCCCCGATCGGCCGGCGCAGCGTGAGGAACTCCTCGGCGATGTCCGGATACAGCTCCGCGTACGGGTCGCCCAGCGGGTCCGCGTACGGCTGCGGCGCGCCGCCCTCCGGGCGGGGGTGCGCGGTGATCCAGCCCGCCGTGAGCAGCCGGGTGATCGCCCGCCGCGCCGCGTCGCCCTCGGCGACCCCCACCAGGCGCTCGTACCGCTCACGCGCGGACTCCGGCGGGGCGCCCGCCCAGCGGGCCGGGGCGCGCTGGACCCAGGCGAGGTCGGCGCACCACGCGTCGGCGCCCGTCTCGTCGAATCGTTCCCGCAGGAAGTCGACGGCGGCCGGCAGATCGCCCAGGGCCAGATCGTGGTAGGCGACCGTGCGCAGATCGCCGCGCCCCTGGGCGGCCCGGCGCAGCGCCCGGTGCGCGCCCGTCCAGGTCCCCGCGTCCTCGTCCGGGCCCGCCGCCCCGTCGAGCCGGCGCAGCAGCAGGAACCGGGTCAGCCGGGGCAGCGCGGGCAGCCCCTCCTCGGGCTCGCGCACCGTGCGCAGCTCGTCCGCGCTCAGGTTCACGAACTCGCGCAGCACCGACTCCTGGTTCTCCCACAGCGGCTCGCAGGTCTCGGCGCGGCCGAGGGTGAGCGCCGCCGCGGCCCGGGGCAGCACCCGCAGCAACTGCCCCGAGCAGTCCCGCAGCAGCCACTCGAGGAGATCCGGTCCCGCGGTGAGGAGCGGCTCCGGGCGCACGCTGCCGTCGGCGGGCGTCAGGCACTGCCGCACCCGCTCGTCCCACGGCAGGTCGGCCGGCATCCGGCGCAGCACGTCCAGGACCCGGGCGGTGCCCGCCGGATGCCCGCGCGTCAGCTCGTGCACGATCCAGCCGAGCCACTGCACCGCGTTGTCCGCGCGCGGCAGGACCGAACCGGCGGGCAGCGCGTCCACCGTCGCCGCCGCCTGCTCCTCCACCTCGCGCCGGGTCAGGTTCCGCAGCCGGCCCGCGCGCAGCGGACCCGCGTCCAGCGGCGCGAACTCGCCCTGCTGCGGCCAGCTGTCCCCGTACTCCGGGCGGCGCCCGCTGCCGGTCTCCGCCCGCACCAGCGCCTCCGGGCGGCGCCGGGCCGTGGCCACGACCAGCAGCGGGTCGGGACGCCGGGCGCGCTCCCGCGCGTCGAGCAGCAGTTGCAGGAAGGCCTCCCCGACGGGGGAGTCCGCGTTGTCGAGCAGGGCCAGGCAGTGGGTGGTGCGCAGCCGCTCGGCGCGGCCCGACGCGTACGCGCCGCGCAGGTCCGCGAGGAAGGCGTCGAGCAGCACCCGCTCGGCCTCCTCGCGCTGTGCCGGATAGCCGTGGTACAGCCGGTTCACACCCACCAGGAAGTCGGCCGTGCCGCCGCGCCCGGGTGCCGTCGCGGACGTCTCGGCGAAGCGCCGGCGCAGCTTCAGACCGCGCCACGAGCGCAGGCCGCCCTGCACGAGCGGCACGACGGCCGAGGTCCAGCCGGGCAGCCCCGCGGCCTGCGCCGCCGTGTCCGCGATCCCGAGCAGGTCCTCGTACGCGTACTCCCGCGCCCGGCCCTCGCGCAGCGCCTCCGCCATGTCGCGCACCGCCCGCTCGCGGCTGCGCGCGTCCACGGCCGTGCCGACCGCGGCGAGCAGCGAGCCGAGCGCGGGGAACGACAGCTGCGGCAGGTCGTCGTGGCGGGCGCTCAGCTGGAAGGCCAGCTCGGTCAGCACGTCGATCCGGGTGCCGCCGCGCTCGCCGATCGGCTCCAGGTCGAGCGCGGCGATCGGCACCCGGCGGGCCCAGCCGCGCAGATGGCCGGTGAGCGTGGACTTGCCGCTGCCGCGCTCGCCGAGCAGCACCAGGACCGGCAGCGGGCGCAGCGGGCCCGGCGGCCGGTCGATCTCGCCCGCCACGCGCCGGCGCACCGCCGCGTCGCGCTCCGAGCGCCCCGCTCCGCCGCCCGTCGTTCCTGTGTCTTCGGCCACCCCGCTCCCCCCACCGGCCGCACCCGTCCCCGCGGACCCCTGCCGACTCCTGCCGACCCTTGCGAGAACTCTTCAATTCCCTGTCCTCGCAAGGTTATTCGGATGATCGAAGGCAGGCGCGAGGTTTCCCGATCCGGGGCGGCGGCGGGGGCCCGGAGGGCATCGGCTACGCTGCCGGTTCCTGACGGTGTGTATAGCAAGAGGAGTTATGGCCCTGAAGCGACGTTCGGCGCTCGCCGGACTGACGATGGTGCTCGTGGCCGCGCTCGCGGCCTGCGGCGGAGGTTCCGGCTCGGACAAGGGCTCGGACGCGCGCGGCGGGGGCAAGGCCGACAGCGGGTACTCCCGCCCCGCGGGCAGCGACAAGGTGACCGGTCTGCGCGACGCCGTCCGCCACCAGACCCGCAAGACGGCCAAGGGGAAGCGGCCGCACTACGTGAAGAAGTGCGACTACGACACCAAGCGGGTGCGCCACACCAAGCGCACCAACGGCCGCACCAGGACCTGGTACACGACCAAGAAGGTCCGTGACTGCGACCGGGTGCGCAAGGGTACCGAGACGTACACCCGGGTCGTCCGCCGCGAGCGCTGGTGCGTCCGGCTCGACGACGTCGGCGGCAAGAAGGGCCGGGACGACGCCTGGTACCGCGTCCAGCGGTCCGTCTACAGCGAGGTCAACTCGGCCGAGGACCACGCGAAGGTCAGCTTCGAGCCCATCGGCCAGGGCTGCTGACCTCTTCCGGTCACGGTGGGCGCTACGGCGCCCACACCGCCCGCTGCACGGCCTCCGCGGCCAGCCGCACGGCCGCGCGGCGGGTGGACTCGGCTAGCAGCTCCGGCTGGATCGGGCCGCCCGCCGCGAGGTGCCGGTCGTAGGGCAGGTGCACGACGCCGACACCCGTCTCGCGCAGATGGGCCTCGGCCGCGGACAGGTCGAGATTCTGGTCCGGGGCCCCCGAGGTGAGGGCGACGACCGTCGACGGCAGCGCCGACTTGGGCAGCCCCGCCAGCCAGTCGAGCACCACACGGGTCCCGCCCACGCCCTCGAGGGTCATCGGCGCGACCACGATCCGGGCGTGCGCCGTGTCCATCGCCGTCCGCGCCACCTCGCCGGGCAGCGTCTCGCAGTCCGCGACCGTCACCGCGAAGTGGCGGCGCAGGGCGAGCGTGACCGTGCGGTACGTCGGCACGTCCAGCGGGGGACCGACCCGGCCCCGGCTCGCGGGCAGCAGCCAGCCGCCGTTCGGCAGCGGCACCAGATAGCCCGTGATGTCCAGAAGATCCATGCGTGGGGTGAGGATCCGGGCCAGCTCCACGCACGACCAGCGCACCGACTCGGCGCCGAGCCGCACCGCGAGCGTGCCGAGGGCGGCGTCCGCCTCCAGCGCGAGCACCGGGTCCCGGCGGTGCATCTGCAGCGAGCGGGCCACGAGCGCGGCCGCGGTCGTCTTGCCGACGCCGCCGCGGATCGAGGTCACGGCCACGAGCCGGCCGATGCCGGTCGGCTGCTGGAGGTCGCGCAGCAGCCGCGCGCCTTCCTCGGCGTCCGACGACGTGATCCGCCGGATCGACCGGCCCGTACGCCGCGCCACGGAGTCCCCGTGCAGCGGCTTGCCCGCGGCGGGCGCGAGCCGGGGATCGACGGTCAGCACGGACTCCGGCGAGGGGAACGCGAGCTCGGCGCTCGGCCGCACCGCCGGCACGTTGGCCGTCGCCGGGGGAGCCGGGTGCGTCGTGTACGGGGCCGGAGGGGGCGGCACGGGAAGCGCCTGGGGCGCCGGTACGGGCACGGGCGGCGGGTTCTCCGGCGGCAGCGGGGCGGCGAATTCGGCGGGCACGGCATCCTCCGGCTGGGGCGCATCCACCGTCCGCCCGGAAACACCGGGGGCCTCGGCGGGTGCGGGGGTGTCGTGCGGCCCGGGCGCGAACGAGGCCAGTACGGACCGGGGAGCGGCGTCCGGCGCCGATTCCGGGGTGGGCTGAGGTGCGGGCGTGCCGGCGGCGTCCGGCGCTGCGGCGGGGGACTTGGTGAGGGCGTCCGGCAGAGAGGGTGTTTCCGCAGGGGAGGGTGCCGGCTCCGGAGCGCCCGGGGTTTCGGGTGCCTGGTCCGGCAGGGACTTCAGCGAGGCCAGCAAGGATTCGGGCACGGCGGGCCTCACCGTGGCCTCGCCGGGCAGCGAGGCCGGGGCCGGCGGCAGGCCGGCGGACACTTCGCCCGCCTCCTTCCGCTTCAGGCTGCGGTCGCCGGGATTAGGCCGGTGCTCGTCCGGGCGGCGGACGGGGAGCGGAGACTTGGCGACGGAGACCTCGTCAGCGCCGAGGGCCGCAGCGATCTCAACGGGCTCATCAGGCCCGACGGCCTCGCCAGGCCCGACGGCCTCGCCAGGCCCGACGGAAACGGCAGCCTCGACAGAATCATCGGGTTCCACGGCCTCGGCGGCACTCATCGGAGCCGCCGGTTCAGCCGGTTCGACTGGTTCGGCCGGTTCGCGAAGAATCGGTTCCGCAGCACACCCGTCCTCGTCGGAACGGCGAATCTCATCGGCTGACCCCCGCATTGCGCCCCTGCCCGGTCCCGTCTGACTCACGTACACCACCAGCGGCCCCGAACGGACCGCTGGACGCGAAATCCTATCGCTCGCCCCCACATCACAGCGGCAAACCCCCCTTCCCTCACGGACCCCTCACCAGCATCGGCGGATCGTGACCTCCACGCCACACCCCGCGAGCCAGGCCCCGACGGCCTCTCATCGCCCCCTGTCGGCCGGCCGGGCCCCGATCTACGCTGGGAGGGACGCATCGGCCCCGAGGGGGAGTCGCATGGGCGGACGCAGGCTTGCGGGGTTGTGGTGGTTCCTGTTCCGTCGGGGGAGGCGGGCGTCGCGGGGTGAGGGCATCGAGGTGCAGGAGCCGCTGTCGCGCGGCGAGTTGTATCGGCTGACGGCGCATGAGCAGCCGGTCGCCTACGAGCTGGCGCCCGGGGCCACCCGCCGGTTCACGTTTCGCCAGCGGGTCAGGGCCCGGCTGGCGAAGGCGATGTTCGGGCCGGGCACCTTCGTGCCGAAGGCGACCGCCGAGGAGTACCGCGCGCAGCACGCCGGCTGGCACGAGTCCGAACGCGCCGACTGACGGGGGTGTGCGGGGTGGGAGCCCCGCACACCCCCTCGCTCAGCTCAGCTCAGTTCAGGCGGACCGTGAAGGACCGGTCCGTCGGCAGGGGCGCCGTGCGGATCGTCGTCACGTCCTTCGCCGCGTCGTACGACCACGAGCCGGCCGGCAGCGGTCGTCCGTCGACCGTCACCCGGTGCGGCTCCGGCGCCCCGTGCACGGTGAAGGTGTACGAGCGCTGCGCGGCCTTGCCCGCGTAATCGCCCTTGCCGGCCCCGACGTTCAGCACGGTGCCGTCCCGGTCGGACTCCAGCGTCACGCGCTGGGTCGCCGACTCGCCCTTGGCGAACTTCCGGGTCACCCCGTCGTCCTCGTAGAGCGTGTACGAGTTCCGGCCGCCCCGGTCCGCGTACACGTCCCAGCCGAGCTGCGCCTTGTCCCGGGTCTTCCAGGACGTGGTGCCCTTCGGCCACATCGGCACGATCGCCCCGGACTTCACGAAGACGGGGAGCGTGTCGATCGGGGCGTGGTAGCCGTCGAGGGTCGTCGGGCCCTTGTACTGCTTGCCCGTCCAGTAGTCCGTCCACGTGCCCCTGGGCAGGTAGATGCCGTCACGCGTGTCCGCGTCCTTGTAGACCGGGGCGACGAGGAAGTCGTCGCCGGCCAGGTACTCGTACTTGGCGTTCGCGTCCAGCGTGGCCGGGTCGTCCGGGTACTCCAGCCACAGCGGCCGGACCCCGCCGACGCCCGTGTCGGAGGCCTGCTTCGCCAGCGTGTACAGGTACGGCATCAGGCGCTCGCGCAGCTGGAGGTACTTGCGGTTGATGGACGTGTACGGCTCGCCGTCCACCCACGGCTGCTGGTTGATCTTCTGGCCGGTCGTCATGTCCCGGGCCCAGCCGTCCATCGTCATGACGGCCGGCAGGAAGGTCTTGGCCTGGAGGTCGCGGGCGTACATCTTGGCGTCGTGGGAGTAGATGGAGCCCACGTCACCCGTGTTGTACGCGATGCCGGACAGCGTGGCGCCCGCGTAGGTCGGGATCTGCCAGCGCACGTAGTCCCAGGACAGCTTCTGGTCGCCGGACCACAGGACGGCGCAGCGCTGGGCGCCCGCCCACGACACCGGCATCCAGACGAAGCCGCGCGCGTCGCTGTTGTCCTCGATGCCGGCCTTCGCCCGGTCGCAGGCGTCCAGGGCCATGCCGTAGCCGTTGCCGACCCAGGCGACGTCCAGCTTGGCGACCCGCTGCCCGGCCTTGACCTGGTCGGCGAGCTTGTCGATGCCGTCCTGCGTCCAGAGGCCGAGTTGGGCGCCGCGCTCCTGGAGGCCCTTGGCGGTCTCGGCGAGGTTCTCGTAGCCGCAGCCGTAGCCGTCGTTGACGAGCATCCAGCCGAGCGGCATCTGGTTCTCGACGTAGCCGTCGGCGACCTTCAGGGAGTCGAGGGTGTGCCGCTCGCCCTGGTTCGCGTTGTGGAGGTAGCAGTCGGCGTCGCCCGGTTCGAGACCGTAGACCGGCGGCATGAACGGTTTGCCGACGAGTGACGTGTACTTGCCGATGACCTGCTTGGCGTCACCGAGGAAGTAGTACGCGTCGAGGCGGCGCTCCTGCTGGCCGGTGTGGACCGAGGGGCCGAAGTCGTAGACGCCGGGGGCGAACGTGTTGCGGTAGACGCCGTAGCCCGCCGAAGAGAGGTAGAACGGCTGGGAGTTGGGGTATCCGCCCTCGTTCCAGTTCGTGTTGTTGGCGACGCGGACCGTCTTGTCGCGGTGCGAGAAGGACCCGTTCTGCTCGCCGCCGCCGAAGAACTGCTCGTCCGCGGCGCGCTGGAGGCTCTGCCGCATGCCGCCCGTGGACCAGCGCAGCGGCTTGTCCTCCTGCCAGATCCGCGTCTTGTCGTCCGCCTTGTAGAGGCCGAAGCGCAGGGGCTTCTTGTAGACGCGCAGGACGGCGTCGGCGGAGCGGATGCCGTAGTAGGCGCCCGCGTCGAAGGACGAGGTGTGGGTGTTCAGGGCGGGCTGCTCGCGCACGATCTGGGAGCCGGCCGGGTCGCTGAAGGCGCCCGACGGGTCTGCCTGGAGGCGGAGTTGACCACCCTTCAGGAAGTCGGCGCGGGCCTTCATGCCGCCCGCCGCGATCTCGTACCGGCCGTCGCCGCCCTTGAAGGAGGTCAGGTCGCCCGCGTCGGTGGTCTCGGGCAGATAGGCCTTGCCGACGAAGGAGTTGTCGTGCACGTCGTACGGCACGACCACGACGTGGTAGGTGCCGTTCGCCTTCGGGATGACGGTGGCCTCGGGGTCGGCGGTGCCCGCGCTGGAGGCGACCTGCTTGCCCGCGTCGTCGTAGATGTACATGTCGAAGTCGTCGGTGGGGCGCTCGGCCCACTCGATCGAGACCGGGACGCCGCCCTCGGGGTTGTCGTCCCAGTACCCGTCCGGGACCGACACCTTCAGGTCGAAGCGGTCGCAGACCTTGCCGTCGGGGTCCTCGGCGGCAGGCGGGCATTTCGAGGGGCTGTCGACCGTGCCCGCCGCGTACGTGGGGCTCTGCCAGGTGACGCTTTTGTGCTCGGCGTCGAGGGTGCCGCTGCCGGGGGTGGCCGCGCCCGCGTCCTGGGCGGGTGCGGCGAGCAGCGCGGCCGCGAGCGCGGTGGTGGTCCAGGCGGCGAGGGCTCTGGCTCTGCGGTGTGGGTGTCGTTGGTGCGGTTGTCGCATGTGGCGCGTCTCCACTCAGAACGACCAGCAGTTGTTTACTTTTGCTTGAAACTTGCGATCAGCGTGCAGCTTCGCGCAAGCGTCGTGCTGAAGATTTCCGCGTCACGCAGGTTCATGTCAACCGAAAGCGCAGGAAGGGGCCCGGCGTCACGACGCCGGGCCCCTTCCAACCGACTGCGCAGAGCGCGCTCAGTCCTTCAGGCGCTCCAGGATGCGGTCCATCCCGCTGTTCCAGTTCTCCTGGAGCGCCGCCACCGCCGCGTCCAGGTCGCCGCTCTGGAGGCACTCGGCGATCCGCTCGTGCTCGACGGCCGAGCGCTCCAGGACGTCCTGGTCGCCGAGCGCCACCCGCTCGTAGCGGTGCATCGTCAGCTTCAGGGACGTGATCAGCTGCATCAGCCGGGCGTTGGCGCAGCCCGACAGGAGCAGGTCGTGCCACGCGTCGTCGTAGCGCTCTATGACGTCGTGCGGGGCCTGCGGCGCCGAGAACGCCCGGGCCTCCTCCAGCAGGCGCGGCGCGATCTCCGCCAGATGGTCCGGGGCGCTGGAGCGCAGCGCGAGCGCCTCCAGGGTCGCGACGATGGCCGTCAGGTCCCGGAACTCCTGCGCGCTGAGCGGGGTGAACCGGAAGCCCTTGCCGCGCTCGCTGGTGATCACACCCTCGCGCTCCAGGGTGATCAGGGCCTCGCGCAGGGGCGTACGGCTCACGCCGAGCTCGGTCGCGAGCTGTCCCTCGTTGATCGGCTCGTTCGTCGCGATCGTGCCGCTGCCGAGCCGTCTGAGCAGTTCCTCCTTGACCTGCTCGCGCAACGGTCGGTTCTCGATCGGCATCTCGGCAGCCCTCCCCATTCGGTCCGGTCGATTATCCGCCACGCCGCCGGTCAGGCGGTACCGGCGCCGTCCACCGGGATGATCGCGCCACTGATGAACGCCGAGGCGTCCGAGGCGAGGAACGCGACCGTCTGCCCGATGTCCCGGGGCTGCCCGATCCGGCCGAGCGGCCGGTCGGCGGCGTCCGTGTAGAACGCGTCGGCGCTCTCGCCGAGCTGCCGCGCCTCCTCGGCGAGCATCCCGGTGGCCGTGTCGCCGGGGCACACGCAGTTCACCCGGATGTTGTCCGGGCCGTGATCGATGGCCATCGCGCGGGTCATGTTGACGACCGCGCCCTTCGACGCGCAGTACGAGACCGCCCGGGCACCGCCCGAAATACCCCAGCCGGAGCCGGTGTTGACGATCGAGCCGCCGCCCCGCGCCGCCATGCCGGGGATCACGAGCCGGCTCATCAGCAGGATCGAGCGGACGTTGACCGCCATCACGAGGTCCCAGTCGTCCTCGGTGATCTCGCAGACCGTGGAGCGGCGGATGATGCCCGCGTTGTTGAACAGCACGTCGACGCCGCCGAACCGGTCCTCGGCCGTCGCCACGACCGCCTCGCAGTCCGCCCGCCGCGACACGTCGCACCGGACGAACGCGCCGCCGACGTCCTTCGCCGTCTGCTCGCCGCCCTCCGCGTCGATGTCGGCGACCACCACGCGGGCGCCCAGCTCGGCGAGGACCTGGGCGGTGGCCCGGCCGATGCCGGCGCCGGCGCCGGTGACGATCGCGCGCTTGCCGTCGAGAGAGATCATCGTGTCCTCCTGGAGGAGCTGAAGGGATGGGGATCCAGGCTGGGATTCAGGCTGGGATTCAGGCTTCGGTTCGGTAGAGGGAGATCCGGCGGTGCCCGGTGATCACCCGGACGTGGCCGGTCAGTTCGGCGTCCAGGGCGCGGTCGCCGGTGTCGACGAGCAGCGGACGGCCCTGGAGCGCGGCGAGCTTCGCCTCCGCGCACACCACGAGCAGCCCGTCGCGCCCTCCCGCCGCGCGCAGCACGCGGGGCGAGATCTGCTGATTGCCCCGGCCGAGCAGGAAGCCCTGCCCGCCGATGGGCGAGACGACCACATGACAGGGCCGCGCCGGGTCCAGGCGCGCGAGGACCCCGTCCTCCGACGCGTCCTTCGCCGTGACGACGGCCTGTCCGTCGCGCAGGTCGAGCACGTCGACGCCCGCGAGGGAGGCGTCCGCGCCGAGCGCCGCCGCGACGGCGCGGGTCGTCGTGCCGGGCCCGAGCACGAGCAGCCCGTCGCCCACGCGCGCGGCGAGCTCGGCCGCGATCCCGCCGCTCGTGTCGTACGCGGCCGAAGAGCTGCCCGTCTTGCGCTGCTGCACCCGGGCCGGGACATCGGGCACGGTGAGCCAGCCGTGCAGCCGGGAGGCGGTGCGGCCCGCGCGCAGCGCCGCCTCGTCGCGGTCCATGACCTCCGCGTCCCGGACCCCGGTCGCGGCCCCGCTCAGCCGCGCGGCCGCGACCTCCCCGGCGGCGCGCGGCCCGACGGCGAACACGGCCGAGTGCATCTTGACCCCCGTCGGCACCCCGAGCACCACGCACGGGGCGCCGTCGAGCGCCCGGGCCACGTCCCGCGCGGTCCCGTCGCCCCCGGCGAACAGCACCAGGTCGACCCCCGCGGCGACGACGGCCCGGACGGCGGCGACGGTGTCCTCGGCGGTGGTGCCGACCGGTCCGGGGGCGCCGGAGCGGAGCCCCGGGACGGTCTCCACGTCGAGCCCCGCCCGCCGCGCCGCCTCCTCGCCCATCGCCCCCGGGACGGTCACGACCACCGGGGAGCAGCCACGGGCGCGCAGCTCGGCCAGGGCCTCCCCGGCGCGCGCCGAGGCCTGCGGGACCGCGCCCAGCTCAAGGGCGCGCCGGGCCCGGTCCCGGCCGTCCGTGCCGCCGAGGCCGACCCGGCCGCCGAGCCCGGCGACCGGGTTCACCACGAGGCCGACGCGGGGCCGTGTCACGCGGATTCGCCGAGGATCTTGCGGCGGTAGGCGCGCCAGGACACCGCCCAGGTCGACGGATCGTCCAGGGCCTCGGGGCGGACCCGGTGGATCGTCGAGCGGTGGGGCGCGGTGCGGACCGTCTCCGGGTCCTCGTACGCCTCCCGGGCGACCTCCGCGAGGATCGCCGCGTACTCGTCCAGGTCGGCCCGGGTGTACGACTCCGTCGGCTCCAGGGTCATGGGTTCCGGGACGACGTACGGGTGGTGGCTGGTCCAGTAGTGGGTGCCGAAGTCGGCCGCGCGCAGCCCGAGGTCCTCGGAGTGCACGCCCGTGTCCTCGTACAGCTTGCGCCAGCTGTAGCGGACCTGTTCGACGCGGGGGCGGCCCTCGGCGTAGGGGACCTCGACGCCGGGGATCCGCCGCACCTTGTGGAGCAGGTAGTTGTTGTTGAGGACGGCCGTCTCGGCCGCCGCGCGCAGGCCGTCGGCGCCGAGCGACATGATCCAGGCGTAGGCGCGGACCAGGTTCGGGACGACGCCGTGGAAGGGGCGCATCTTGCCGACCGACTCGGGGCGGTCGGCGTCGAGCCGGTAGCGCTCGCCGTCGAACTCGACGGTGGGGACCGGCAGATAGGGGGCCAGCTCCGCGGTGACCGCGCACGCGCCCGCCGCCGGACCGCCGCAGGCGTGCGGGGTGGAGAACGTCTTGTGCAGGTTGAAGTGGCACAGGTCGAAACCGGCGTCGCGGGCCCGGGTGATGCCGAGGATGCCGTTGGCGTTCGCCTGGTCGTAGGAGCACAGGCCGCCCGCCTCGTGCACGATGCGGACGAACTCCTCGATGCGCGGGTTGTAGATGCCCGTGTCCTCCGGGTTGGTGATCAGGAGGGCGGCGGTGCGCGGGCCGACGGCGGCCTTGAGGGCCTCGATGTCCGGGTAGCCGTCCGCGTCCGGGTGCAGGGTGATCACCTTGAACCCGGCGGTCTTCGCGCAGGCCGCGTTCGAGGGGTGCGAGAAGATCGTCGTGATGACCTCGTCGCGCTGCTCCAGCTCGCCGCGCGCCGCGAAGTGGGCCCGGATCATGGCCACGTTGGTGTAGATCGCGGCGGAGCCGGCGCCCGGCTGGAGCGACACCCGGTCCATGCCGGAGATCTCCTTCAGCAGGCCCTCCAGCTCGTGGATGATCCGCAGCACGCCCTGGACGGTCTCCTCCTCCTGGAGCGGGTGCAGGGCGGCAATGCGCGGATCGCGTACGAACCGGTCGTTGACCTTCGGGCTGTACTTCATCGTGCAGGTGCCCTGGCCCACGTCGATGTTGAGATCGGCGCCGAGGTTCTCCTGCGACAGCCTCAAGTAGTGGCGCAGCACCTGCTGTTGGGACAGTTCGGGGAGCGCGGGCGGCTCGGCGCGGCGCAGGGCGGCGGGGAGCTCGGGCGCGGGGAGCGAGGGGTCGGCCTCGGGGACCAGGACGCCGCGTTCACCGGGCGAGCCCAGCTCGAAGATCAGCTTCTCGTCCCAGGACGCCTGGTGGAAGCGGCGCAGCGCGGGCTTCGGGGCGATGCGCGCCGCGTCGGGGGAGACGGGGGCGGGGGTGGCGTGGGCGGTCACTTGACGATCTCCTCCAGCGTCGTGGCGAGCAGGTCGATGTCGGCCTTGGTGCGCACCTCGGTCACGCAGAACGCGGCCGTGCGCTCCCCGGCGGGCACCCCGCCGAAGATCCCGTGCCCGCGCAGGTCGGTGCGGATCTCGGCCGCCGAGCGCGAGCCGGTGTACCGCACGGTGAAGTCGGCGAAGTGCGGAGTGTCCCCGAACGGCACCTCGATCCCCGGCACTTCGGCGAGCCGGGCGCGCGCGTACGCGGTGAGCCGCAGGATCGTGTCGCCGATCTCCCGCATGCCCTGCGGGCCCATCAGCGCGAGGTACACCCCGGCGCCGATGCCGTGCAGCGCGGCGGCGGTGCCGACCCACTCCTTGCCCTCCTCCCGCTGGGCGAAGGAGGTGCGCTCGTACGCGACGTCGCCGAAGCCGTACTCGCCCTCGACCTGCGTCGGCACGAGCCCGAACAGGCGTGAGGGGTATTCGGCGACGAGCCGCTCCTCGTCGCGGGTGGCGATGAACCCGGCGTTGCCCCCGCCGAAGCTCTGGTGGACGCCGAGCGGCTGGATGTCCCCGCACGCGATGTCGGCGCCGTAGGAGGACGGGGGAGCGAGCACGCCGAGCGTGATCGGGTTGCAGCCGACGACGTACAACGCGCCCGCGTCGTGCGCGAGTTCGGCCAGGTCCGGCAGGCCCGCGTCGATCACGCCGAGCGCCGAGGGGGCCTGCGCGTACACGGCGGCGACCTCGCCCTCGGCGAGCGCTTCCCGCACGGCGGCCAGGTCGGCGCCTCCCGTGGCGGGGTCGACCGGGACGACCGTCACGTCGTGGTCGGGGCGGACGTAGTCGCGGATCCGGGAGAGCTCGTCGGCGCCGACCGACGAGGCGACGAGCAGCCGGCGGCGGCCCGTGACGCGTCCGGCCATGCGCAGCGCGGTGCCCGCGGCCTGGAAGCCGTCGTACACCGGCACGTTGACGATCTCGACGTCGAGCAGCTCGGCCATCATCGACTGGTACTCCCACAGGGCCTGGAAGCGCCCGTGGTCCTCGTACGGCTCGCCCGCGTAGGCGGTCAGGAACTCGCTGCGGTCGACGATCTCGTCGACGACGGCCGGTACGTGGTGCTGGTAGCAGCCCGCGCCGAGGAAGCTCAGGGCCTCGCGGGTGGTCGTGTTGCGGCCGAGCAGCCGCTCCATGTGCCGGGTCAGCTCGGCCTCGGAGCGCAGCGGCGCGGGCAGGTTCAGGGGGCGGTGCAGCCGGATCCCGTCGGGGATGTCCGCGTAGAACTCCTCGACGCTCGCGGCGCCGATCGCGTCGAGCATCGCCCGCCGCACGGCGGGCACGGCGTTCGGGATGTACGGGTGCGGAGCGGGCTCGAAGGGCTCGGAGGGCTCGGTGGGTTCGAAGGCCTGGGCCTGGGACGACGTCATGCCTCGCCTTTCGGGTGGGCGGAAGTCGGGGTGACTTGGAGGGGGCTGGGAGGGGGCTCCGAGGGGGAGCGGGCCCGGTGGGGCCGAGAAGTCTTTGTGTGTACGCCTCTTGACGGCCGGGTCCGTCATTCAGTGTTCTGAATACAGCATTAGGCATTCAGGCTCCAGGAGGCAAGAGTGTCAACAGCACCCACCCGACGCAGTGTTCTGGCCACAGGTCTCACCGCCTCGGCATCCGCCCTGCTCACCGGCTGCGCCATGGGCGGCTCGGGCGGCGGCGGAGGCGAGACGCGCGAACTCGGCGGCAAGGACGACAAGACCGGCGACCGCCCGAAACTCTCCGGCACGATCACCGTCTGGTCGTGGGACGTCGCCGCCACCGCCATGAAACGGCTCGGCCGCACCTTCGAGGCCAGACACCCCGGCACGAAGATCAAGGTCGTCGACATCGGCTACGACAACGCCTACGACAAGATCACCGTGGGCCTGCGCGGCGGCAGAGGCCTGCCCGACGTGCTCACGATGGAGGGCAGCTACCTGCCCCGCTACACCGCCAACTTCCCCACCGGCTTCTACGGCCTGGCGGCCCTCGGCGGCCGCTACGGCGGCGATTTCGACCGCGCCGCCTGGCGCACCGTCACCGGCGGCCCGGACGGCGACAAGGTCTTCGCCCTGCCCTGGGACATCGGCCCCTGCGCCCTCTACCACCGCAGCGACCACCTGCGCGCGGCCGGCATCACCCCGGACTCCCTGCGCACCTGGGACGACTACGTGAAGGCCGGCATCCGCATCAAGAAGGCCACCGGACACAAGCTCCTCGTCATGGACTCCACCGACTCCGGGATCCTCCCCATGCTGCTCCAGCAGCAGGGCCAGTCCTACTTCAAGGGCGGCCGCGTCGCCCTCGACACCCCCGCCGCGCTCAAGGCCATGAACGTCATGCGCGACCTCGCCGAACACGGACTCGTCTCCTACGAGAAGGGCTGGGACGGACTCGTCACCGCCACCAAGGAGGGCAAGGTCACCACCACGCCCACCGCCGCCTGGTGGACCGGCACCCTCACCGCCGAGATGCCGGAACTGAAAGGCAAGTTCGGCGTCGTCCCGCTGCCCGGATTCACCGCCGACGGCGTCCGCACCTCCAACATCGGCGGCTCCACCCTCTGTGTCCCCGCCCAGACCAAGAACGCCGACCTGGCCTGGGAGTTCATCCGCTTCCTGCTCACCGGCAGGGCCAACCAGATCTCCATGCTCAAACGCGAAGGCCTCTTCCCCGCCTACCTGCCCGCGCTCGAGGACCCGTACCTGAGCGCGCCGCAGGAGTACTTCGGCGGACAGCGCGCCAACGCCGTCTTCGCCCGCCTCGCCCAGAACATCCCGCCCGTCGAGTACACCGACGACGACGCCAAGGCGAGCGACATCGCCACCGCCGCCGTCAACGCCGTGATGCTGCGCGGCAAGGACCCCAAGGCCGCGCTCGCCTCGGCCGCCGACCAGCTCGCCGAGGCGACCAAACGGAAGAAGGTGGCCTAGCGACCATGGCCGTCCTCGACACCCGCACCGGGCCCGGCACCACCTCCGCCCGCCCGGCGCCCGGCCGCCGCACCCGCCGGCCGCGCCGCCGGCTGCGGCGCACCGGCTGGATCTTCGCCGCACCGGCCGCCGCGCTCTTCGCCCTCTTCTTCGCCTACCCCCTGGGCGCGAGCGTCCTGCAGTCCTTCACCAGCGAGGACGCGGGCGCCGTCCACTGGGTCGGCCTCGACCAGTACCGGCGCATGTTCCACGACACGGCGTTCCTGAAGTCCCTCGCCAACACGGGGCTGATCCTCGTCGTGCAGGTCCCCGTGATGATCGGCCTCGGTCTCGTCCTCGCCGTGCTGCTCAACCAGTCCTGGCTGCGCTTCCGCGGCACCTGGCGCGCCCTGCACTTCCTGCCCGCCGTCACCACCCTCGTCGCGTACGCCGTCGTCTTCCAGGTCCTCCTCAAGACCGACGGCGGCCTCGTCAACCAGATCGTGGGCGTGTTCGGCCTCGGCCCCGTCGACTGGCTCAACGACCCCACCTGGGCCCGGATCTCGCTGATCCTCACCCTCACCTGGCGCTGGACCGGCTACAACGCGGTGATCGTGCTCGCCGGACTCCAGGCCATCGGCAAGGACCAGTACGAGGCCGCGTCCATCGACGGCGCCGGGACCCTCACCACGTACACGCGCGTCGTCCTGCCCCAGCTGCGGCCCGTCCTGCTGTTCTGCGTCGTCACCTCCACCATCGGCACCCTCCAGCTCTTCGACGAGAACTACGTCCTCACCCGCGGCGGCCCCGACGACGCCACCCTCACCCCGGTCGTCTACCTCTACAAGGTCGGCTTCCAGCAGTTCGACTTCGGGTACGCCGCCGCCATCGCCTGGGTCGTCGTCGCGCTCATCGCCGCGATCTCGGCGCTCCAGTACCTCCTGTTCGGAAGGGAGCGCCGCCGATGAAGGGCGCCAGAATCGGCATGCGGCTGCTCGCTCGCGGCGTCCTCGTCGCCGGCGGCATCGTCAGCCTCGTACCGTTCCTGTGGATGGCGATCGCCGCCACGCACTCCACGTCCGAGCTGTTCCACTCGCCGCCCCCGTTCCTGCCCGGCGGCAAGCTCCTCGACAACCTGAGCCGGCTCCAGGAGACCATCGGCTTCGGCCGCGTCATGCTCAACAGCCTCGGCGTCGCCGTCGTGCACACCCTGCTCAGCTCGGTCGTCTCCGCGATGTGCGGCTACGGACTCGCCAAGTACCGCTTCCGCGGGCGCGGCCTGCTGCTCGGCGTCGTCCTCGCCACCATGATGATCCCGTTCCAGGTGCTGCTCGTGCCCCTGTTCCAGATGATGGCGAGCATCGGCTGGATCGACACCTACCAGGCCGTGATCCTGCCCTTCCTCGCCAACTCCTTCGGCATCCTGCTCATGCGGCAGTCCTTCGTCGACTTCCCCGACGAACTCATCGAGTCTGCCCGCATCGACGGCTCCGGCGAACTGCGCACCTTCTACCGCGTCGTCCTCCCCTGCGTGCGCCCGCAGCTCGGCGCCCTCGTCATCTTCACGTTCATGGCCGGCTGGAACAGCTTCATCTGGCCGCTGCTCATGCTGAACTCCGAGGACCGCTACACCGTGCCCGTCGCCCTCAACACCCTCACGGGCCTCTCCCACGTCGACTACTCCGGCCTGATGCTCGGCTCGCTGCTCGCGACGCTCCCGCTGATGGCCCTGTTCCTGCTCTTCCAGCGGCAGTTCGTGGCCGGACTGCTCGGCGGGGCGGTGAAGGGATGACCCCAGTGCCCACGGCGGAACGCCTCACCCGCGTGAACGGCCTCCTCTACGGCGGGGACTACAACCCCGAGCAGTGGCCCGAGGAGGTGTGGAAGGAGGACGCCGCCCTCATGCGCGAGGCCGGGGTCACCATGGTGACCGTCGGCGTCTTCTCCTGGGCCCGGCTCCAACCCGGGCCGGACACCTGGGAGTTCGGCTGGCTCGACCGGCTCCTCGACCTGCTGCACGCCCACGGGATCGCCGTCGACCTCGCCACCGCCACCGCGTCCCCGCCCGCCTGGCTCGTCCGCGCCCACCCGGAGATCCTCCCCGTCACCGCCGACGGCGTCCGCCTCGAGTTCGGCTCCCGGCAGCACTACTGCCCCTCGTCCCCGGAGTACCGCGACGCCGCCCTGCGCGTCACCCGAGCCCTCGCCGAGCGCTACGCCGACCACCCCGCCCTCGCCCTGTGGCACATCCACAACGAGTACGGCGACCACGTCACGGAATGCTTCTGCCCGCGCTCCGCCACCCACTTCCGGGCGTGGCTGCGCGACAGGTACGGCACCGTCGACGCCCTCAACCACGCCTGGGGCACGGCCTTCTGGTCCCAGCGCTACGGCACCTACGACGAGATCGAACCGCCGCGCACCGCGCCCGGCCCCGTCAACCCGACGCAGCTGCTCGACTGGCGCCGCTTCTGCTCCGACACCCTCCTCGCCCTCCACCGCGCCGAACGCGCCGTGCTCGCCGAACGCAGCCCCCTCCCGGCGACCACCAACTTCATGTCGATGTTCAAGGCCCTCGACTACTGGAAGTGGGCCGAGCACGAGGACCTCGTCTCCGACGACGCCTACCCCGACCCGGCCGACCCCGAGGCCCACGTCACCGCCGCCCGCAACTACGACCTCATGCGCTCCCTCAAGCAGGGCCGCCCCTGGATCCTCATGGAACAGGCCCCCTCCGCCGTCAGCTGGCGGCCCGTCAACGTCCCCAAGAAGCCCGGACTGCAACGCCTCTGGTCGCTCCAGGCCCTCGCCCACGGCGCCGACGGCATCCTCTACTTCCAGTGGCGGGCCTCCCGCGCGGGCGCCGAGAAGTACCACAGCGCCCTCCTCCCGCACGGCGGCACCGCCTCGCGCGGCTGGCGCGAGACCGTCCGCTTCGGCGCCGAACTCGGCCGGCTCGCCGAGCTCGCCGGCAGCCGCGTCGTTTCCGACGCGGCGATCGTCCTCGACTGGGACTCCTGGTGGGCCCTCGAGTCCGACGACCACCCCTCCGCGCGGATGCGCTGGCCCGCACTGCTTCGCCCCTGGTACGCCGCGCTCCACGCCCGGGGGCTCACCGTCGACTTCGTGCCCCCGCACGCCGACCTCACCGGCCGCCCCCTCGTCCTCGCCCCGAGCCTCCACCTCCTGCGCACCGCCGACGCGGAGCGCCTCACCGCGTACGTCCACGGCGGCGGCCACCTGGTCTGCGGCCCGTTCAGCGGCGTCGTCGACGAGCACGACCACATCCACGACGGCGGCGCACCCGGCCCCCTCGCCGGCCTCCTCGGCGTCCGCGTCGACGAGTTCTGGCCCGTGCCCGACGGGGACACCGTCCCCCTGGCCTCGGGCGCCCGGGCCGCGCTGTGGACCGAATGGCTGGAGACCACGGGCGCGGAGGTCCTCGACACCTACGCCTCGGGCCCGCTCGACGGCCGCCCCGCCGTCACCGTCGCGCGCCACGGCACCGGCACCGCCCGCTACGTGAGCTGCCACCTGCCCGACGCGATCGGCACGGTCCTCGACGCGGCCCTGACCGAGGCGGGCCGCACGCCGAACGCCCAGCTCCCGGCCGGAGTCGAGACGACGGTCCGCGTCACCGAGAGCGGCACCCGCTACCGCTTCCTCCTCAACCACACCGACAGCCCCCAGGACCTCCCCGCCACCGGCACCGACCTCCTCACCGGTACCCCCACGGACGGCCGGCTCCATCTGCCGCCCATGGGCGCGGCCGTCCTGCGGGAGGTATGAGACGGCGCGCAGGGCACCGGGTCCGCCCTCCGTCCGGAACAGGCTCCGAGGCGCGCCGGCCGTCCGCCCGTCATCACCAGGCGCCCCGCGCCGGTCGGGACCGCTCGCCGGTTCGATCCGACGGCCGGGCACCGCTCCACGTACCACCCGAGGCACGTCCCCCTACCCACCCTCTGGGAGGCAGAACCGTGACCGCACCTCGCACGACCCGCGCCCTGCTCGCCGCGCTGCTGCTCGTCGGGGGCGGTGCGCTCGCCGCGCCGCCCGCCGCGGCGGGGCCGCCGCCCGGGGACTACGCCGACGTGCTCGACCTGCACGGCACCCCGGCCGCCGCCGAGGCCGGTGACGCCGACGACAACAACCCCGTCGGCGTCTTCGCCGACCGCGGCGCCTGGCACGCGTACAGCCTCCCGGACGCGGGCGACCGCGCCGGGTACGGCGGATTCGGCGGGCCGCTCTACATCGCGCAGGAGTACCCGTGGTGGCTCAGCCGGTCCTTCAGCCGGATGCGGCTCACCGAGGACGGCCGCACCCTCGCCCTCGACGCCGGCGGCACCCCGCGCTTCACCTCGCTGCCCGGCCGCCTCACCCAGGAGTACGACCTCGGGGACGGCCTCAGGCTCAGCCTGGAGCTGCGGTTCGCCACCGACCGGTCGGCTCTCGTGCGCGCCGAGGTCAGAAACACGGGAAAGGCCGCCCGCACGCTGCGCGCCGACTGGTCCGGCAGCCTGCTGCGGCCCGCCGAAGCCCCCATGAAGGACGCCCCTTCGCTCGCCGCCACCGGACACGGCGTCGGCGTCGACTTCGCCAAGGTCCGCGAGACCTGGGACTACCTCACCGACGGCACCGAGCGCTTCGAGGTCACCCACAAGGAACCCGTGAGCACCACGGTCGACGGCGACTCCTACCGTTCGCAGGCCAAGTCCGCCGTCACCCTGCGGCCCGGGGCCAAGCACCGCTTCGACTGGACCGAGTCCTACACGTTCACCGCCGCCGAACGCTCCCGCGAGGCCGAGCGGGTGCGTACGGTCCTCGCCCGCCCGGCCTCCTTCACCGCGTCCGGCGACGCCCGCTGGCGCCGCTACGTCGACGGGGTCACCGAGGGAGTGCCCGCCGGGCGGCGCCGGATCGCCGTGAAGTCGCTCGAGACCCTCGTCACCAACTGGCGCTCCGCCGCGGGCCGGATCGAGCACGACGCGATCACGCCGTCCATCTCCTACAAGTGGTTCACCGGCGGCGTCTGGGCCTGGGACACCTGGAAGCAGGCCGTCGGCACCGCCCGCTTCGACCCCGGCCTCGCCGAGTCCCAGATCCGCTCCATGTTCGACTGGCAGATCACCGCCGACGACAAGGAACGGCCGCAGGACGCCGGCATGATCCCCGACGTCGTCTTCTACAACGACCCGGCGCGCGGCGGCGGCAACTGGAACGAGCGCAACTCCAAGCCCCCGCTGGCCGGCTGGGCGGTGTGGGAGGTGTACCGGAAGTCCGGCGACCGCGCCTTCCTGCGCGAGATGTACCCGAAGCTCGCCGCCTACCAGGCCTGGTGGTACCGCAACCGGGACCACGACCGCGACGGCCTCGCCGAGTACGGCGCCACCGTCGACCCGGCCAACGACTCCACCGAGGAGCGCCGCCTCGCCGCCGCCTGGGAGAGCGGCATGGACAACGCGCCCCGCTTCGACGCGAAGCTCGGCACGGGCGTCGTCGCCAACCACGCCGCCGACGGCACCCTGCTCGGCTACTCGCTCGACCAGGAGTCCGTCGACCTCAACGCCTATCTCGCCCAGGACCAGGAGTACCTGGCCCGCATCGCCGACGCCCTCGGCCGCGGCGCCGACGCCGAGCGCTGGCGGACCCGCGCCGCCGCCACGCACGAGGCGGTCCGCACGAAGATGTTCGACCCCTCCGACGGCTGGTTCCACGACATCGGCCTGAGCGACGGCGCCCCGCTCACCGACCGGGGCCGCGGCATCGAGGGCGCGATCCCGCTGTGGACCGGCACCGCCACGATGGAACAGGCCCGCGCGGTACGGGACCGGCTCACCGACCCGGCCGAGTTCGCCACCCGCGTCCCCTTCCCGACCGTCGCCCGGTCCTCCCCGTACTTCGCGTCGACCAAGTACTGGCGCGGCCCCGTCTGGCTCGACCAGGCCTACTTCGCCCAGGCCGGACTGCGCCGCTACGGCTACGGGGCGGACGCCGACGACCTCACCGGCCGGCTCCTCGCGCAGGCCTCCGGACTGAGCGGGAACGGGCCGATCATGGAGAACTACGACCCGCTGACCGGCGCCCCGCTCAACTCCCCGAACTTCAGCTGGTCGGCCGCGCTGCTGCTGCCGATGCTGCGCGGCCGCTGACGGTCAGGAGGCCGCGTACGCCCAGAACTCCCGCATCATCGGCGTCGGCGTCGGGCCGGTCATCGCGTACTGCGTCATCAGGACCGTGACCAGGCCCGTCGACGGCGTCAGATGGGCGGCCGTGCCGAAGCCGCCGACCCAGCCGTAGCGGCCCGGCACGTTCCACGGGTCGCGCAGGGTGACGTCCACCGTGCCGCCGTAGCCCCAGCCCTGGCCCTCGAGGAACAGTTCGCTCGCCGCGCGCTGGGCATCGGTCAGGTGGTTCGTCGTCATCAGCCGGACCGAGTCGGCGCTCAGCACGTCGCCGCCGCCCGACAGCAGCATGCGGGCGAACGCCCACAGGTCGTCGGCCGTGGAGACGAGCCCGCCCGCGCCGGAGGGGAACGCGGGCAGCTCGGACCAGTCGCCGTCCGGGCGGTCGACGAGCTCGGCGCCGCCGTCCGGGGTGGGCGTGTAGAAGCTGGTGAACCGGTCCCGTCGGTCGGCCGGAACCCGGAACCCCGTGTCCTTCATGCCGAGCGGGCCGAAGACCCGCTCGTCGAGATACTCCGGCAGGGAGGAGCCGGTGGCGCGCGCGATGAGTACACCCTGGAGGTCGGAACAGGCGTTGTAGAGCCAGGCCTCGCCGGGCTGGTGGAGCAGCGGCACCCGGGACAGGCCCGCCAGCCAGGTGTCCGGGTCCGGCACCTGCTGGGGGTGGAACGGGTTCATCAGGGCGAACAGCGGCCGCAGCGCGGGCAGTGAGAAGTCCGGGGCGAAGCCCCAGCCCGCGCGGAACGTCAGCAGGTCCTCGACCGTGATCGGCCGGACCGCGGGCACCACGTCCTCCATCGGGCCCGCCGGATCCCGCACGACGCCGGGCGACTCCAGCTCCGGCAGCCAGTGCGCGATCGGCGCGTCCAGCGTCAGGCGGCCGTCCTCGACGAGGGTGAGGACGGCCGCGGCGACGACCGGCTTGGTCAGCGAGGCGATCCGGAAGATCGTGTCGCGGGCCATCGGCCGCGAGCCCTCGGCGTCGGTGTGTCCGACGGCCGCGACCTCGACGTCGTCCCCACGGGCCACGAGGGCGACGGCGCCCGGCACCGGGCCCTTGACGACGTGCGGTGCGAGCACATCGGCCAGCGCGGTCCTGTCGGTCATGGTCACCCTCCACGGTGCGGACGCGGCCGCGCCCGTCGCGCCCGCATGTCGTGAAGGGAAGACTGCCCCGAGGGGCCCGGCTCATCGGCCCTGACGCACCCGATCGGCCCGATCGCCGGAGCGGTCACCCGGCGGCAGCAGCGGCCAGGGCGCCGCCGCCTCGAACGCGGCGCACGCGTCGAGCAGCGTCGCGTCGCCCAGATGCCGTCCGATCAGATGGATGCCGACGGGCAGACCCTGCGCGGTCAGCCCCGCGGGCAGCGAGGCGGCGGGCAGGCTCGCCATGTTGGCGATCGGGGTGAACGTCGTCCAGTGGTCCTCGTCCACCGTCCGCCCGTCGATCTCCCGCGGCCCGCGCATCCCCACCGGGAACGCGGCCACGGCCGTGGTGGGCGAGACGATCAGGTCGTACGTGGTCAGCAGCCGGGCCAGCCGGTTCGCGACGGCCTTGCGGACCCGGCTCGCGTCGGTGAACTGCTCGGCGGTCCACGGCGTGGCGAGCAGCGCCCGCAGATGCGGGGACATGCCGTCGCCGAGCCGCTCCGCCATCGCCCGCATCCCGGTCAGGTCGGTCTCGGCGGCGACGATCGCCCCGAACGCCTCGGCGTAGTCGGGGAGTTCGAGGTCGACGAGGTCGACGTCCGCGCCGAGGTCCCGCTCGAAGACGCGGACCGCGTTCTCGACGACGCGGCGCACCTCCGGGTCGACCGCGATGCGCCCGAGGTCCGGGCTGTACGCGATCCGCAGCCGGCCCACCGGGCGGCGCACCGTCCAGGCGACGTCGTCGCACGGGATGGAGTGCCGGTCGCGCGGATCGGGCCCGGCGAGCACGGACAGCATGAGCGCGGCGTCGGCGACCGTGCGGGTCAGCGGGCCGATGTGCTCGACGGACTCCCAGCCGTTCACACCCGGGTAGCGCTCGTCGCGGCAGCCCGGGTAGACGGGTACGCGGCCCATCGACGCCTTGAACCCGACCAGGCCGCACAGGGAGGCGGGGATGCGGATCGAGCCGCCGCCGTCGCTGCCCAGCGCGACCGGGGCCATGCCGGCCGCGACCGCCGCCCCGGAGCCGGCGCTGGAGCCGCCCGAAGTGCGGGCCGGGTCCCAGGGGTTGCGGGTGACGGGGAACAGGGGGTTGTCGCCGGTGGGGCCGTAGCCGAACTCCGAGGCGTTCGTCTTGCCGAGCACGACGGCGCCGGCCGCGACGGCTCGTTCGACCACGATGTCGTCCTCGTCCGGGACGAAGTCCGCGTAGGCGCGGGAGCCGGAGGTGGTGCGGATGCCCTGGGTGCAGATCAGGTCCTTGACGCCCAGGGGGACGCCTGCCAGCGGGCCCACGTCCTCGCCCGCCGCGAGCGCGTCCTCGATCTTGCGGGCCGCCGCGCGGGCGTGGTCCGGGGTCGGGGTGCAGAAGGCGCCGAGCTCACCGTCCCTTTCCGCGATGCGGGTCAGGGCGGCCTCGGTGACCTCGGTGGGGGAGAGGGTGCGGGTCCTTATGTGGGCGGCGATCTCGGTGGCGGTCAGCCGACAGAGTTCGTCGGCGTCGGTGGGGCGCATCTGGGGTGGGGCCTTTCGGGTTCGGTGGCGTGTGCGGGTCCGGTGGGGGCGGGCCGCGCAGTTCCCCGCGCCCCTGAAATGCAGACCCTTCGGGTCGCATTTCCCCGATCTATCGGGGGAAGGCGCGGCGAAGCCGCTGCCTTCCAGGGGCGCGGGGAACTGCGCGACCAGCCACCGTCAACCGGCAGACGGGGTCAGGGGGCCGGGACTACGGAGGGCTCCGCCTTGGGCACCGGTTCCACAGAACGGGGCCGACGGTCCGTCAGGACGTACACGGCGGCCGCGACCGCGATGCCGAACAGAGGATCCGGTGAACCCGGCAGGAGATAGTGGGCCAGGGCCGCGACAACGGCCCCGGCGGCCCACGCCCCCAGCGCGTTCCAGCGGAACGCCCGCACCTCGGAGACCGCGCGGCCCCGCCGGCGGACCTGGTCGGCGATGAGCACCGCGCCGATCGGCGGGACGAAGACGCCGAGGAGGTTGAGCCACTCCACGAAGTGCCCCCACACCCCGGCGAGCGCGAACCCGAGACCGAGGACACCGAGCCCGAGCGCCAGCGGCCGCATCCGGAGGGGGGTGAGCGCCGACCAGCCGACGGCCCCGTTGTAGAGGCAGTGCGAGGCGACGGATCCGAGGTTGACGAAGACGAACAGCACGGCGACGGCGGTGAGCAGCGGCCCGTGCCCGGTCAGCAGCGGCAGGAAGCCGCCTCCGTCGGCGGCCGGGTCGGCGGACCCGCCGATCGCGACGACGACGCCACCGAGCGCGTAGGCGAGGAAGTTGGAGAGCGGGAAGGCGAAGAACGTGGCGGTGACGGCGCTGCGCCCGGTCTTCGACCAGCGGGTGAAGTCGGCGGTCATGGTGCCGGAGTCGGAGAACCCGGCGACCACGATGGCGACAGCCCCGCCGAAGCCGAGCGCGCTGCCCGCACCCTGGTAGGTGACGGCGTCGCCGAGCGAGGAGTGCGTGGTGCCGTAGCCGATGGCGACGGCGGCGAGGATCACGAACAGCGGCGTCGCGATCATGCCGACGATGGCGAGGGCCCGGATGCCGGCGACGGTGAGCAGGGTGTAGATGACGCAGCCGACGACCGCGCCCCACATCGGGTTCCAGCCGAGCGTGTCCTCGAGGGTGGAGCCGGTCAGGCCGATCTGGAAGCTGAACCAGCCGATGACGACGGTGGCGAGGAAGCCCGCCGCGGCGATCCGGCCGCGGGTGCCGAAGGTGTCGGCGGCCTGGAGGGCGAAGTTCTTGCCGGTGCGGCCCGCGTAGTGGCTGAGCGCGCCGACGTAGGCGAACAGGACGAGGTTGCCCGCGAGGATCGCGAGGAGGCCCTGCACGAGGCCGAGGTTGTAGACGATGACGCCGCCGAAGACGGCGTTGCCGAGGTTCATGGGGAAGCCGAACCAGACGGCGGCCACGGACAGCAGGCTCTTGCGTGCCGTGGCGGGGACAGGTGCGTGTTCGTACTCTTCTGCGCTGGCCATGTGCCCCTCCGTTGGGGGGTGAGTGGGATGCAGCTGATCGGTGAGAAGTACGGGAGGGCGCCCGCGGGAGCGGCGGGCGCCCTCGTCCGGCCGCACGCACGCGCGGCCGTTCATGGAGGGAGAGGGGAGCGGAGCGTCAGCGCATGTCGGCGGGGCGCTCGGTGCCCTCGAAGGGGAAGCGGCGGCGGAAGTCGTCGGCCGCGTCCTCCAGCGTCACGAAGGAGACGCCCTCGTGCCCGGAGACGTACTCGATGAAGCGCTCCAGCATGAGGAGCACCTGCGGGCGGCCGGACACGTCCGGGTGGAGCGTGACCGGGATGACGGCGTAGTCGAGCTCGCGGTGCACCCAGTCGAACTGGTCCTTCCAGTCCTGCTCCAGGGCGCGCGGCGAGACGTAGCCGTGGCTGTTGTGGCTGTGCTTGTTGAACATCATGGGCGGCAGGTCGTCGACGTACCAGTTGCCGCAGAACTCGACGAGGTCGACCTCGCGGCCGTGGACGAGGGGCTTCATCCAGTCCTTGGCCTCGGCCTTGTAGTCGATCTTCGTCCAGGAGTCGCCGACCCGGGCGTAGAACGGGGTGAAGTCCCGGTAGTTCTGCGAGTGGTCGTAGCTGAAGCCGTACTTGTGCAGGAGCGCGGCCGTCGACTCGGACATCTCCCACCAGGGAGCGACGTAGCCCTTGGGCTTGCGGCCGGTGAACTCCTCGATGAGCTCGACCGACTTGGCGAGGACGTCCTCCTCCTGCTGCGGCGTCATCGCGATCGGGTTCTCGTGCGAGTAACCGTGCGCGCCGACCTCGTGACCGGCCTCGACGACCATCCGGGTCTGCTCCGGGAAGGTCTCGATGGAGTGGCCGGGGATGAACCACGAGGTGCGGATGCCGTAGCGCTCGAACAGCTTGAGGAGGCGGGGGGTGCCGATCTCACCGGCGAAGACGCCGCGCTGGATGTCGTTGGGCGAGTCCTCGCCGCCGTAGGAGCCGAGCCAGCCGGCCACTGCGTCGACGTCGACGCCGAGTGCGATCTGAATGTCCTTGGCCATGAAAGGTGTGCTCCCTGTGTGATGCGTTTGGTGCGGGTGAAGAAGTGGATGGGGCTCAGCCGAGGCGTTCGGTGAGGACGGCCGTGGCGGCGGCCAGTGCCTCCTGGTCCGTCGCGGACCAGGCGCGCTCGCGCATGCTGTGCACGGAGATCCAGCCGGTCATCGCGCCGCCCGTCTGGACCGGCGACAGCATCTGGGCGTTGACGCCGTAGACGTCGATGAGCGCCTGCGGCGGGTTCGGGGCGTCGCGGAAGTGCGGCTGGACCAGCGCGCGGCGCTCGGTCTCCAGCCACTCGACGGTGTTGAGGCGGCGCTGGTCGAGGGAGGCGTCGCGGCGGATCGAGCGCACTCCCTCGCCCAGGGCCTCGCCCGCGGTCAGGTCCACGTGCAGACCGTGCGCGGGCAGATCCACGCGGAACGTCGTACGGTCCGCGCCGGTCGCCGACAGCAGCCCGCCGAGCACCGACTGCACCTCGGCACGCAGGGCGCCGTCGCGCAGCAGGGTGCCGAAGCCGGACCACGACGGTGCGGCGCCCGCGAGCCGCAGCGCGTTCCACAGCGTGGCCGTCACCGAGTCGAACACCGGGATGTCCAGGGCCTGTTCGAGGCGCTCGGCCTCGAAGGCGCCGTGCACGTTCGTGCAGACGACGGCGACGGCCTGGGCGCCGTCCGTCGCGGCGGCCTCGACCTGGCGGGCCACGTCCGCGGCCGGGATCCGGGCGAACGCCTCGTTGTCGTCCTCGCCGAACGGCTCGGCGAGCACGCACTCCAGGCCCTCCTTGGCGTACTCCGCGACGATCGCGTCGGCGACGTCGCGGGTGTACGGCAGGGCGAGCCCGAGCCGGGTCACGCCGTACGCGGCGCAGGCGTCGAGCAGGGCGAGCGTCGAGGTGGTGGCGGGGACGCCGGTGGCCTCGGTGAGCGCGGCGGCGAGCTTGCGGTCGCGCTCGATGCCGAGCCAGGAGCCGGAGGTGCCGTTCCAGACCAGGACGTCGACCTTGGCGTCGGCGAGCTGCCGGGCGGCGGCCAGCATCGGGACCGGGTCGAACTGGGCGTCGCTGCCCGAGTCGAGCGCGATCCGGGTGACCGGCACCCGCGCGAAGTGCGCGGTGACCGTGCCGGCCGCGCCCCGCAGCAGCCCGTACGTCACGGGCTCCAGGCAGGTGTTGGACGAGGGCGTGAGCATGCCCACGCGCAGCGGACGGGTGCTGGTGCCGATGCCGGTCGTCGGACGGTTGTCGCTCATCGGACGACGAGCCTCCTCGAGTAGTCGATGAACAGGGACGAGACGGTGAACAGGGCGCCCGCGCCGACGAAGTAGAGCAGCGCCCAGGTGTAGGAGCCGGTGCCGCCGACGATGAAGCCGACCGCGATGGGCGTGACGATTCCGGCGATGTTGCCGGACAGGTTCATGGCGGCGCCGACGACACCGGCGTTGGCGCGGCCGCCGAGCGTGGAGGGCAGCGCCCAGTACAGGCCGGCCCAGCGCAGGAAGAACAGGACGCCGGCGAGCAGCAGGACGGCGGTGAGCGCGTCCGGGACGAGGACCACGCCGAGCAGTCCGGCCATGACGGCCACGCCCGCGGCGCCCATCATGGTGCGCAGCACGGTGTTGGTGTTGCCGCCGCGGTCGCGCCAGGTGTCGGAGAGCCAGCCGCCGATCAGCTCGCCGACGAAACCGGCGCCGAAGATGACCAGGGTGGACCAGCCGATCGACTTGATGTCGAAGCCCTTGGTCTCCGAGAGGTACAGCGGGCCCCAGGTCAGCAGGCCGTAGAAGACGCCGTTGAAGCCCATCCAGCCCAGGCACATGCCCCAGAAGGAGCGGTGGTGCACGTAGGAGCGGAGCTTGGCGGGACGGTCCTCGCACGGGGCGGCCGCGTCCTCGGCGGCGTGCGCCTCCTCGATGTACGTGGCCTCGGCCTCGTTGACCGAACGGTGCTCGCGCGGGGTGTCGCGCAGGAACCACAGGGCGAGGAAGCCGACGGCGACCGTGACGACACCCGCGACGACGAAGCTGATCCGCCAGCTGCCGGTCCAGGCGATGAGGCCGGAGATCGCGATGCCGCCGAGGGCGGAGCCGAGCGGGGCTCCGCCGTCCATGAGGACCGCGCCGCGGCCGCGCTCCTTGGGGGCCAGCCAGGTCGCGTTGAGCTTGCCGCCGGCCGGCATGACCGGGGCCTCCACGGCGCCGAGCGCGAGGCGGGCCGCGAGCAGCGAGCCGACGCCGGTGGCTCCGGCGGTCAGGCCGGTCGCGATGCCCCAGCCGACGCAGGCGCCGCCGGCCATCCTGCGGGGCCCGAAGCGGTCGATCAGCCAGCCCGCGGGGAGCTGCATCAGCGCGTACGTCCAGAAGAACGCGCTGAGCACGAAGCCGGTGACCTCCTTCGTCAGGTGGAGGTCCTTCGTGATCAGGGGGAGCGCGACGGAGACGGAGCCGCGGTCGATGTAGTTGAGCGAGACGACGCCCAGGAGAAGGAGGAAGACCTTCCAGCGGGTGCGGGTGGGAGCGGCCTTGGCGGTGGCTCTGGGGGCCTCGGTGGCCACGTCGGGGGAAGACGTGGGCTTGGCTGACGACATGACTGACCCTTTGTTTCGGCAGGGGGACGAGCTGCGGAACGGGGGCATGCTGCGGGTGGCCGCGGTGGCGGTCGCACGGGCAGATGTGAGGTGCATGTGACGTGCGCGTTCGGCGCTATGGCATACCAAAGAATGCGGAAGACCATGGCCTGCGTCAAGGCGTTGGTATACCGTAATTTCAAATTTTCCAGGAGCGCCCGGGGAGGACACATGGCACAGGCGGGGTCCGGCGAGGTCGGATGGCTGCGCGACCAGGTCTGCGAGGGAATCAGGGACCGGATCATCGCCGGGCACCTCCGCCCGGGCGACCGACTCCTCGAACGGGAGGTCGCCGAGGAGTTCGGCGTCTCCCGCATCCCCGTGCGCGAGGCGATCCGCGTTCTGCTCAGCGAGGGCTTCCTGGAAGCCGTGTCGCCGCGCAAGATCGTGGTGAAGCAGCTCTCGTTCCAGGACGTCCTCGACCTCTTCGACCTGCGCGAGGCCCTGGAGGTCCTGGCCGTGCGCCGCGCCACCGAGCGCGCGGAGAAACCCCAACTCGACGCGCTACGACGTCTGTTGGACACCGCGCGCAAAGCCACCCGCACCGGCCGCGCCGCCCGGATCTCCCGCGCCAACACCGACTTCCACCACCACATCGTGGAGATCGCGGGCAACACGATGCTCGCCGGTACGCTCCAGCCCCTGGAGGGCCGGATGCGCTGGCTCTTCCAGCAGGTCGACGACCCGGAGGCGGTCTGGGAGGAACACCGCGAGCTGTACGAGGCCATCGCGGCCCGGGACGTGGACCGTGCCGCCGACTGCGCGCTGCGCCATGTTCGCCACTACCGGGAGGAGGCCATCCGCCTCCTCTTCGATGCGAGCCCGGCGCCGGTCGAACCCTGACCCTTGGGCTCCGCCCGGTGCCGGTTGTTCTCGCCCGGGGCGCGGGCGGCGACGGGTCTGGCCCGGGGGCGGCGTTGAAGTCGCCGCCGGCAGCGGCGCCGCGCGTCTGCCTCCGGCGTTTGGCGCCTGGCTGGGGCCATGCCGCTTTGGCCCCGGCCCTGTGCCCGCCCCCTCCGGGGGCGTCGGCCCGGCGCCGGGTTCGCCTTCCGGTGGCCGATCGGGCCGCCGCCGTAGGGGTTGAGGATCATCGCCGGGTGCCGCGCCGTTGTGGCTGGTCGCGCAGTTCCCCGCGCCCCTTACGGGGCGCACCCTGCCCGGCGCTTCGGCATCGCCGGGTGTCGCGTCGTTGTGGCTGGTCGCGCCCACGCGGCGGAGCCGCATGCCGACACCGCCCCGCGCCTCGGCATGGGGCCGTACCTCGGCGCCGCGTGCGGCTTCGGGCGCCCTAGCCTTGGGCAGTCTGCCGCCTGGGGCGGCACGGGTGGGCAAGGCGGCACCCAGGTGCCGGGTGCGCGATCGGTCGGCCTCGCCGCCGCTGTGGGACGGTCACACCATCTGGCGCCGCACCAACTCGTGCAGGCGGCCCCCCGTGTCGGCCAACAGGTCAGCCGGTGCGCCCTGTTGGACGACGCGGCCTGCCGCCATCACGATCACCCGGTCCGCGTCCAGGACCGTGGAGAGGCGGTGGGCGATGACGATGCGGGTCGCCCGGAGGGCCCGCGTGCTGTCGATGACGGTGCGCTGGGTCTCGTTGTCGAGGGCGCTGGTCGCCTCGTCGAAGAACAGGAGCTTCGGGCGCCGGATGAGGGCCTGCGCGATCATCAGGCGCTGACGCTGGCCGCCGGAGATCGCGCCGCCCCCGGCGATCATGGTGTGCAGTCCCATCGGCATCCGCTTGATGTCCTCGGCGAGGCCCGCCATCGCGGCCGCCTCCCACGCCTCCTCCTGCGAGAAGGCCTCCGCACCGCAGATGCAGTCCAGGATCGACCCGGTCAGCGGCTGCGCGTTCTGGAGCACCACCCCGCACTGCCGGCGCACCGCGGCCCGGTCGAGCGCGGAGAGGTCCTGGCCGTCGTAGAGGACGCTGCCGGAGGTCGGTGCGTCGAAGCCGATCAGGAGGCGCAGCAGCGTCGACTTGCCGCAGCCGCTCTCGCCGACGACCGCCACGAACTCGCCGGGGCGCACCGCGAGCGACACGTCGTCCAGGACCAGTGGCCCGTCGTCGCCGTAGCGATAGGAGAGACCCCGGGCCTCAAGGGCGCCGGACAGCTCGCCGGGCTGCGACGCCGCCTCCTGCACCTCCGGCTCCGCCTCCAGCACCGGCTTGATCTGCTCGTACATCGGCAGCACGGCGGCGGCCGACAGCAGCGCCCCGGTCAGCTGGGTCACCGACGTGAGCAGCATCGTCACGGCCGTGTTGAAGGTCAGGAACGCCGCCGCCGACAGCGAGCCGCGCGCGGGCCCGGCGAGCAGCATGAACATCACGAGTGAACACAGCGGCAGATAGACCGTGTTGAGGACCGTTGTCACGTTCTTGATCCGGCCCGCGCGGCGCTGCAGCTCCCGGCTGCGGGCGAACTCCTGCGCCCACGCCCCGTACGCGAAGCTCTCCGCCCCCGCGACCCGCAGCTTCGGCAGCCCGCGCAGGGTCTGGAAGGCCTGGTTGTTCAGCTTGTTGCCGAGCTCCACCAACTGCCGCTGCCAGCGCAGTTCCCAGAGCCCGAGTGTCAGGAAGACGCCCGCGACGAGGACCAGCATGCCGAGCGCGGCGAGCGCCAGCGGCACGCTGTACACCAGCAGCAGCACGAGGTTCATCGCGCCGATCGTCACGGACTGCACGACCACGGGACCGACTCCGGAAAGGAGTCGCCGGATCGCGCTGATGCCCATCGCCGCGCTCGCCAGCTCACCCGTCGAGCGTGAGGCGAAGAAGCGGGTCGGCAGCCGCAACAGGCGGTCCCAGACCGCCGGTTGGAGCACGCTCTCCACGCGCCCCTCCACCCGCAGCACCGTCAGGTTCTGCAACAGCATGAACGCCGCCGACACGACGCTCGCCACCACGACCGCGAGCGACACCTGCGTGATCAGGCTGGTCTGCGCATTCGGCACGTACGTGCCGAGCACCCGGCCCGTCGCGATCGGCACGAGCGAGCCGAGCCCCACCGTCACCAGGCCCGCGAGCAGCAGCCTGCGTACATCCGCACCGCTCGCCCGCATGCTGAACCGCATCAGCCGCCACGGGCTCGACGGCCCGTCCGGCAGCGGCCGGTACAGCATGACGGCCCGCTCCTCGAAGTCCTCCGCGTTGTCCTCGTCGATCCGCGTCCTGCGCTCGCCCGACGGATGCACCGCCTCGTAGCCGCCGCGCCGCCACAGCAGCGCGACCGGCGCCCCCGACGCCGCCCGGAACCCGACCAGCGGCCCCGCGTCACGGCGCCACCAGTCCCCGGCGAGCCGCACCGGGCGCGTCCGGATCCGCGACGCCACCGCGATCTGCTCCACCGGCTCGACCCGCTCGTTCACCGCCTGCCCGCGCGGCGGTTCGGCGAGCGTGAGCCCGGCCGCCCGCGCCACGACCGCGCACGCCGCGTACGTCGCGTCGACACCGGCCGCCTCACCGCCCCGGTTGCGCCGCCGGCCCGAGCCGATCGACGCGAGGAGCGTGCGCTCGGCCTGCTCGCGGACCGCCTCACCCGCCCGGATCCCGGCCGCGGCCCGGTCCTCGTGCGCGCTCTCCAGCCGCTCGATCCAGCGGTCGAGCGCCGACAGGAGCCGGAACTGCTGGTTCACCATCCGCTGCCACAGCGCGCCGTCCACCAGCAGATCGCCGGCCGCGTCCGCGGCGTACGCCGCCCCGTACTGCACGCTGCCCGGCGACAGCTGCGGCCACAGCACGTCGTCGTCGCTCTCCTCGTGCCCGTCGAACCCGCCGTCGGTCGTCCGCCCGTCGAGCGGCGCCTCGAACAGGACCCGCTGCCCGCGCCCCACCCCGAGCGCGAACGCCTCCTCCAGCAGACTCCACGCCGGTGCGTACCCGGCCCCGTGTTCGCCCCCGTACGTCGCGTCGTACGAGCCGTCGTGCGCGGGCGGCGTGTACGGCAGCTCCCGCAGCGGGATCCGGCGCAGCGCACAGCCCGTCGCGGGGCGGCCCACCAGCGTGTGCTGCGCCCCCTCGACCGGCCCCAGCAGCAGGGTGCCCGGCTCCAGACGGCCCAGGAAGTGCCAGTGGCCCTGCGCCAGCGCGTCAACGGCGAACAGGTCGAGCGCCCCGTCCGCGACCAGCCACAGCACCTGCGGGCCCTCCAGCGGCAGGCTGCGTACCCCCGCGCAGTCCACCGGCGTGCCGAGCCCGCCGAACGCCGCCACCACCTGGTCGGACGCGGCGGCGTGCGAGGGGAAGTCGGCCTGTGCGTACGTCACTTCAGTGCTCCCTGACCAGCTCGGAGTACGGCCCGCCGGCCGCCACCAGATACTCGTGCCGGCCGCGCTCGACGACCTCGCCGTGGTCGAGCACCACGATCTCGTCGCTGTCGCGCACCGTGCTCAGCCGGTGCGCGATCACCACGCAGGCGCAGCCGCGCCGCCGGATGTTGTCCATGACCGTCTGCTCGGTCTCCGCGTCGAGCGCGCTCGTCACCTCGTCGAGCACCAGGATGCTGGGCCGGCGCACCAGCGCCCGCGCGATCTCGAGGCGCTGGCGCTGCCCGCCCGAGAAGTTCCGGCCGTCCTGCTCGACCCGTCCGTGGATGCCGCCGGGCCTGCGCGCCACCACCTCGTACAGGCACGCGTCGCGCAGCGCGTCCGCCACCGCCTCGTCGCTGATCGACGGGTCCCACAGTGCGACGTTGTCCCGCACCGTGCCCTCGAACAGGAAGACGTCCTGGTCGACGAAGGACACCGACGCGGCGAGCGCCCCGCGCGGGATGTCGTCGAGCCGCGTCCCGTCGATCCGGATGACGCCCTCCCAGGGCGCGTACAGGCCCGAGATCAGCCGCGACACCGTCGACTTGCCGCTGCCCGACCCGCCCACGAGCGCGACCTGCCGGCCCGGACCGACGTTCAGCGAGAACCCGTCGAGCAGCGGCTTGTCGAGCGGGCTGTAGCCGAACGTGATGTTCTCCAGCTCCACGTGCCCCTTCAGGCGGCGCGTGCTGCGCACCTGCTCGGGCCGCGCGTACAGCGTGTCGACCGGGAAGTTCTCGACGTCCTTGAGCCGGGCCACGTCCGCCGCGAAGTCCTGGATCCGGCCCGCGACCCCGTTCAGCCGTGTGATCGGCGCCGTGAACCGGGTGACCAGGGCCTGGAACGCGACGAGCAGGCCCACCGACAGATGCCCCTCGACCGCCCGCAGTCCGCCGATCCACAGGATCAGCGCGCTGTTCAGCGTCGCGAGCGTCGGCGCCACGACCCCCAGCCACGCGCTCGGCACCCCCAGCCGCTGCTGCTCCTCGAGGGTCGTCGCGTGCTGGCCCGCCCACCGCCGGAAGTATCCGTTCTCCCCGCCGGTGGCCTTCATCGTCTCGATCAGCTGCAGGCCTGTGTACGAGGTGTTCGTCAGCCGTGCCGAGTCCGCCCGCAGCTTCTGCGTACCGGTGGCCCGCAGCCGGATGACGATCCGCATCGCCACCACGTTCAGCAGCGCGATCCCGACCCCGACCAGAGTCAGTTGGGGGTCGTACGTCCACAGCAGTGCGGCGTACAGCAGCACCACGATGCCGTCCACCCCGGCGGCCGTCAGATCGCGGGCCAGGGTCTCGGCGACCGCGTCGTTCGACTGGAGCCGCTGGACCAGGTCGGCAGGGCTGCGCTGGGCGAAGAACGTCACCGGCAGGCGCAGCAGATGCCCGAAGAAGCGGGCGCTGGACAGGGTGGAGGAGATGATCCGGCCGCGCAGCAGGTTCGCCTGCTGGAGCCAGGTCAGCACGGCGGTCAGCGCCACCATCGCGCCCATCGACGCGAACAGCGCGCCCAGCAGCGAGGTCTGGTCCCCGATCAGGAACAGGTCGATGTAGGTGCGGCTGAGCGCCGGCACCGCCGCGCCCACCAGGACCAGGAGCAGGCTCGCGAGGAGCGCGGCCAGCATCGTGCCGGTCGTCCCGCGCAGCCGGCCCGGCAGCGCCTTCAGCACGCCCGGCTTGCGCCCGCCGGTACGGAAGTCGTCGCCCGGCTCCATCACCAGGACGACGCCGGTGAAGGACGTGTCGAAGTCCTCCGTCGGCACGAACCGGCGTCCCTTGTCCGGGTCGTTGATGTGCACCCCGCGCCGTCCGAGGCGCCGGCCGGTGCCGTCGTAGACGACGTAGTGGTTGAACTCCCAGAACAGGATCGCCGGCCCGCGCACGTCCGCGAGGGCCGCCGGTTCCATCTGCATGCCCTTGGCCGTCAGGCCGTAACTGCGCGCCGCCTTCAGGAGGTTGCTGGCGCGCGAGCCGTCCCGCGAGACGCCGCACGCGATGCGCAGCTCCTCCAGCGGGACGTGCCGGCCGTGGTGCGCGAGGACCATCGCGAGCGAGGCCGCACCGCACTCCACCGCCTCCATCTGGAGCACGGTCGGCGTGCGCACCGTCTTGTGGCGGCTCGCCTTCTTCGGGGGCGGCGCGGGGCGGGCGCGACGGCGGCCGTGGCCCGCGGGCGGCAGCGAGGTCGAGGTCACGGCAGCAGCCAATCGATCGGGCGCTGCTCGGCGAGGTGCACGGCGCCGGAGGTCAGGGTCATGGAGGGGAGCGCGTACGGCGGACCGTCGGGCGTCGACCAGGCGTAGCCGGACCGCGTCGTGGACGACCTGGTGAGCTTCACGAGGACGGGCACCCGCGGGCCGCCCTTGGTGAACTGCCCGGCCAGTTCGGTGTCGCCGAGCAGGTCGGCGACCTGGCGGCGGGTCTGCGCGCCGCGCCCGACCGCCTTCACCGTGCCGTGCAGCATCCCGTACTGCCGGGCCTGCGGCACCGTCAGATCGACCGCGGCGCCCGCCGGGACCGTGCCCGCGCCGGTCGCCGGCACGTACAGCATCGCGACCAGCGGCTCGCGCGCCGAGCCCGTGCGCTCCACGGTGGCGACGTCGGAGCCCGTCGTCACGACGGCGCCGATGCGCGCGACCAGCGCGGTGACCCGGCCCGCCTCGATGGCGCGTACGGCCCGGTCGCCCTGCTCGGTACGGACCTTGAGCACCGGGGCGTCGGCCCGGACCCGCTGCCCCTCACGCACGTACACCCCGGTGACCTGACCGGTGACCGGGGTCTGGAGGACGTAGCTGCCCTGCCCGTAGGTGAGGATGCCGTCGGCCTTCAGCGTCGAGGACACCGAGCCGGTCACGGCCCACACGGCGGAGGCGGCCATCACGACGAGGGTGACGGCGAGCACGAGCAGCCCCTGGGGCCGCGCGAGCCGCACCGGGAGGTCCAGCGCCTCCGGCGACTGCAGCTTGGACAGAGCCTGTTGGCGGAACTGCACGAGCGGATTTCCCTTGTCTGGCGAAAGAACGGCCGCGCCCGGACCGGAAGGGGAGTGGTCCGGACGCGGCCGAAGGCCCCGGGACCGGAGGGGGTCCCGAGGCCTGGGGGCCGTCGCCGGTCAGGACGGCGGCGGCCCGATCGAACCGATCCGTGGGATCAGGCTCAGAGACCGGCGGTCAGGCCGGTGGCCAGGCCGGTGACGGCGGCGGTGTTGACGCCGGTCAGGCCCTCGACCGTGCCGGTGAGGCCACCGACGACGCCCGAGACCGGGGCGATGGAGTCGACCGTGCCGGTCAGGTTGCCGGCGACGCCGCCGAGCAGACCGCCCGAGACGTTGTCCAGCTCGGCGTCGGAAATCTCGAGGGTCTCGACCTTGGGGGTGTTGCTCATGATGAGCCGCCCTTCTCAATGGGGGGTGTACGTGGTATTCGAAAAACGCGGAAGGCGTGGGAATCCGGCGGGGAACCGAGTCCGTCCGTTCCACGATGCCGTGGATCAAAGCATGACCGCAGCTCGCACAGCCAATCGGAAGGTCCCCGGTCAGAGGGGATGTGCCCGCTCAACTACCGGCTGGTGCGCACCCGTTCACGAGGTGCTGGCAGCTCCTTCACATTCTTCACTGAGGAAATGGTGAACATGCTGTGCCCACTTTCCCGGAATGGGACACGGGCGCATCAATGGAGCCCGTCACGTGTATCCCGCAATGGATTTTCGTGAACCGTCGTGCCCGCGGTGCGCAATCGATGTGCAGGTTTCTGACACAGCACCGCGGCGGCCGTGAGCACGACCGGCGGGACGAACGCCCAGACCGGTGCGCCCCGGTGCACGGCGACCGCGCACGCCGCCCCGCCCGCCACCGCGAGCAGCCGCGCGGCGCCCCACACCTGGCCGCCCCCGCGCCCCGAACCGTCGACGAGCCCGGTCACCAGCGTCGTGAGCGTCCCCGTGAAATACGTGGTCGGCGAGGCGCCGGCCGCGACCATCGCGCCCGACTGGCCGCCCATCGTGAGCGCCGACACCACGAGCAGCACCGTCCGCCAGACCCCGTCCGGCCGGCCGTCGAGGGCCGCGCACACCACCGCGACGAAGCCCAGCAGCGCCACCTGCCCGGCGAGACACGCCACGACCCGGCCCGGCCAGCCGCCGCCGGAGCGCGCGGGCGCGCCCCGGCACACGAGGGCGGCGAGCGCCGCCCCGAGCGCGTACCCGCCGAGGGCGTACAGGGGAGCGGCCACGTCCGCCGCGTCCCCGCCGCCCGCCGAGATGCCGAGCAGCACCAGGTTCCCGGTCATCACCCCGGCGAACACGGTGCCCAGCACGGTGAACGCGAGCCCGTCCACGGCCCCGGAGGCGCCGGCCAGCAGGACGAGGGAGACATGCGCACGTCGGTTCATGTCCTGACGTTAGGCCGTCACCGGTCCAGTTCGCGGTGTGCGCTCTCCGGCAGCCGCAGATACACGAGCGACGACACGACACACAGCGCGGCCACGTACCAGGGGAAGAGTCCGCTGTGCCCGAGCTCCTTGAACAGGGTCCCCATGTACGGGGCGGTGCCGCCGAACAGAGCGACCGTCAGCGAGTACGGGAACCCGATCCCGGCCGCCCGCACCCGCGCCGGGAACACCTCCGCGTTGACCGCCGCCGAGATCGACGTGAAGCCGGTGAGCAGCACCATGCCCGCGCACTGCGTGAGCAGCAGCGAGACGAACGAGCCGGTCAGCCCGTGCAGCAGCGGCACGCTCAGGAGCGCGAACCCGAGCCCGAAGAACAGCAGCAGCGGCTTGCGCCCGAACCGGTCCGAGAGCAGCCCGCCGACCGGCTGGAGCAAGGCGAAGAACGCCAGCGCGAGCGTGCCCGCGAGCAGCGCGTCGGACTTGTCGATGCCGGTGTTCAGCTCCGCGTACGTCGGCAGGTACGAGGTCCACGTGTAGTACGCGAGGGTGCCACCCGCCGTGATGCCGCAGATCAGCAGCGACTGCCGCGGATGGTGGCGCAGCGCGTCGAACAGGCCGGGCCGCGGGCCCTGCGTCTCCCGCGTCTCCTGGGCCCCCTGCCGGATCCAGAACCCGACCAGGCTCAGCAGCGCGCCCGCGAGGAACGGCACGCGCCAGCCCCAGCCGTCCATCTGCCCCTCGGCGAGCGTGCTCACCAGCAGCGCGGCGACACCCGAGGCCATCAACTGCCCGATGGACGTGGACACGTACTGGAAGGAGGAGAACAGGCCGCGGCGCCCGGGCCCGGCGGACTCGACGAGGAAGGTCGTCGACGCCGCGAACTCCCCGCCCACGGACAGCCCTTGCAGCAGCCGCGCCAGCACGAGGACGACCGGCGCGAGCACGCCCACCGCCGCGTACGTCGGGGTGAGCCCGACCAACAGGCTGCTGCCGCCCATCAGAAGGATGGTCACGGTCAGCGCGGCCCGCCGCCCGCGCCGGTCGGCGACGGCGCCCATGAGCAGCCCGCCCACGGGCCGCATGAAGAAGCCGACGGCGAAGACGGCGAACGTGGACAGCAGCGGTACGAGCGAGTTGTCGGCGCTCTTGGGGAAGACCTGGTCGGCGATGTACGTGGCCAGGAAGGTGTAGGCGTACCAGTCGTACCACTCCACCGCGTTGCCGACGGAGGCGGCGAGGAGCTGGCGTACGGGTCGTGCGGGCCTGGTCGCGGTGCTGAGGATCTCCGGTGTTTCTGTCATGATCCTGACCTGTTCCCCGGAGGGGCCCCGCTCACGCGGAGGGTTCAGGGATGAGCGGTGTCGATGACACAGAAGCGGTTGCCGTCCGGGTCGGCCAGCACCACGAAGTCCGGGTCGTCCGGGTACAGGTCCCAGTCGACGTGCCGGGCGCCCAGGGCCACCAGCCGCTCGACCTCGGCGGCCTGCTCGGCCGCGTTCCCGGCGTACAGGTCGAGATGGACCCGCGGGTGTTCCTGGACCGGTGACTCGCTGAGCCCGAGGGCGAGTTGGACCCCGGGACCGTCCGCCGGGACGAGCACCACCCAGTCGTCCTCCACCGCGTCGCGCGGGACGTACCCCAGCGCCTCCGTCCAGAACGCGGCCGCACGCGGCACATCCGACACACCCAGCACGACAGACCCGACTCTCAGCATGCCTGGATGCTACGCACAGGCGTGACGCGCTTAAGTGAAGGCGTCCTCGATCGCGACCTCGCGCACCGTCCGCAGCGTCGACCGGAGACTGTCCGGGTCGGTCGAGCCGAGAGCGAGGCGCAGGGCCTGCGGTGTGTGGGCCGTGGTGGTGAAGGGCTCGGCCGTGGACACCGAGATGCCGCGGCGCGCGAGCGTGGCCGTGAGGCGGTCGGCGCGGGCGTCGTCGGGCAGCGGCAGCCAGGTGAAGTAGGACGCGGGGTGGGCGAGGAAGGGCAGGCCCGCCAGTTCCTCGCGGGCGATGCGCTGGCGGGCCCCGGCGTCGGCCCGTTTCCGCGTCTCCAACTCGTCCACGGTCCCGTCCTCGAGCCAGCGGCAGACGATCGCGGTGGTGAGCGCCGGGGTGTTCCAGGTGGTCGCCCGGATCGCGCGCTCGAGCGACGGCACGGCGGACGGCGGGGCGACGACGAAGCCGACGCGCAGACCCGTGGCGACGCTCTTCGACAGCCCCGACACGTAGACGGTGAGGTCCGGCGCGGTCGCGGCCAGCGGCGGGGGAGGGTCCTCCACCAGGTAGGCGTAGGAGGCGTCTTCGACGATCAGGGCACGGTGGCGCCGCGCGATCGCGGCGAGGCGGGTCCGGTCGGCCGCAGGCATGACCCGGCCCAACGGGTTGTGCAGAGTGGGCATCGTGTAGATCGCGCGGACCGGGCGGGTCGCGCACAGCCGCTCGAGGGCGTCGAGATCCGGGCCGTCGGCCGTCACCGGCACGGGCTCCAGGTCGAGATGGAAGGCATGGGCGAGCACCTTGAACCCCGGGTAGGTCAGCGCGTCGACGGCGACGACGTCACCGGCCTCCAGCAGGGCCATGACGGTGACGGCCAGGCCGTGCTGCGCGCCGTTGACGACGAGGACCCGATCCGCGTCCGTGGTGAGGTCCCGCCGCCTCAGGTGCCGGGCGATCGCGGCCCTGTCCTGCGGGCGCCCCGGATGCGGCTGATAGCGCAGCAGCGACTCGAGATCACCGGAGCCGGCCAGCTCCCGCAGGGCCTGACGGAGCAGACCGGCCTGCCCGGGCAGCGACGGGTAGTTGAAGCTGAGGTCGACGGCGTCCGGGGCCACGGCCTGCTGGTCGATGCCGTGCCCGGCGGGAACCGCGAGGTCCCGCACGAACGTGCCGCGGCCCTGCTCCCGGCTGACCAGACCCATCGCCTCCAGCTCCGCGTACACCCGGGTCGCGGTCACCACGGCGATGCCCTCCCGCGCGGCGAGGCCGCGATGCGTCGGCAGCCGGGTGCCCGCGGCGAGCCGTCCGGACCGGATGTCGGACGCGAGCGCGTCGACCAGCGTCTTGTACCGCGGGGCTGCCATGCGGCGGATTGTACGCATGACAATTTCTTGGCTGTCCTGGTCGCCGGTCCGTACGGTCACTTTCCATCCCCGCCCGCACCCCCGCACCCGCTCGTATCGGGAAGGACCGCCGCCGTGCACATCGCCATCCTCACCTTCGAGGGCTACAACGAACTCGACTCCCTGATCGCGCTCGGCGTGCTCAACCGCGTCAAGGCCGAAGGGTGGCGCGTCACGATCGCCACCCCGAGCCCCAGGGTGACGTCGATGAACGGCGTGGTCGTCGAGCAGATGTCCACGCTGGAGGACGCGTGCGCCGCCGACGCCGTGATCATCGGCAGCGGCATCGCCACCCGCGAGGTCGTCGAGGACCCGGCGATCATGAGCGTCCTGCGCGGACTCGACCCCGCGCGCCAGCTCATCGCCGCCCAGTGCTCCGGAGCGCTCGTCCTGGCCCGGCTCGGCCTGCTCGACGGCGTCCCCGCCTGCACCGACCTGACGACGAGGCCCTGGGTCGTCGCCGCCGGGATCGAAGTCGTCGACCAGCCCTTCTACGCCCGGGACGACATCGCCACCGCCGGCGGCTGCCTGGCCTCCCCCTACCTCGCCGCATGGATCATCGCCCGTACCCGAGGTGCCGAAGCCGCGGAGAGCGCCCTCCACTACGTCGCGCCGGTCGGCGAGAAGGAGGAGTACGTGGAGCGCGCCCTGCGCAACATCACGCCCTATCTCCCCGCCGGCGTGCCGGTACCGGCCTGACAGAGGCGTGGGGCCGGCCGAGACCAAGGCTGATCTCGCCGGCCCCACCCCGTGACAGCTCGTACCGGTCAGCCCTTGCGGTACGCGATCACGGCCGTCGTCACCAGGCAGGGCGACGGCGGCACCATCTCCACCCGGAGCGTGCCGCGCGCCGTGTCGTAGTCGACGCCCTCGGACTCGAAGGTGCCCGAGCAGATGCTGCGCTTCGGGATCGCGAACGCCGAGGCGACCCGGCCGGTGACCGGCGCGCCGTCGAGGGCGCGGTCCAGGGTGACCTCCAGGACCTCCTTGGTCGCGCCGTCCGACGAGCACAGCAGATGTGTGGCGTCGGTGAAGTCGCAGCCCTGGATGTTGTCGACGGACCGGTCGAGCGTGATCTGGCCGGCCTGCGGAAGGTTCGTGCCGGGCGCGGGCGCCGACGGGTTCAGGACAGGGGTCGGGAAGACCTGGAGGCGGCGCATCGTGCCCCACTCGCCGGACACCAGCCACTGCTTGTCCGGCGACACCGTGGCGAACGAGTTGTTCAGCAACTCGCCCGAGTCCAGGGCGTGTTCGTACGTCGTGCGCTTGCCGCCGGGCGCCGTCACCGCGTACATCTTCTTCTTCGCGTCGTCACCGCCCTGGTACGCGTCGAAGGTGTAGCCGCCCGCGATGTCGGGGTCACCGACATGCGTCCAGCCGGCTATTCGCAGGTCGAGCGGGACCGAGGCGAGGCCGCGGTAGAGCAGCGAGCCGTCGGCGCGGCTGGCCAGGCCCTGGCTGCCGGACAGCGAGTCCACGCGCGCGGTGCCGGTCTCGGTCCACGCGGGAGCCGCCGTCGCGGTGCCCGCGCCGAGCGCCAGCGCGGCGAACGCGGCGGCCACGGTGAGGAGTCGGCGTCCGGTGCGTCTTGTCGTGGTCGACGTCGAGGTCGTGGTCGACGTCGTGGTCGAGCGGATGTGCATGGGGGTCCTCCGCCGGTCGAAGATCTGGTCGGGGATCAGGCTGCCCTACGATCGGGCCATGAGGCTGACGATTCTCGGCGGTGGCGGATTCCGGGTGCCCCTCGTGTACGGCGCACTGCTCGGCGACCACGCCCCCGGCCGGGTCACCGAGGTGACCCTCCACGACATCGACGGCGACCGGCTGAAGGCGATCACCGGGGTGCTCGCGCAGCAGGCCACAGGCGTCCTCGACGCGCCCGCCGTGCACGCCACCACCGACCTCGACGAGGCGCTGCGCGGCGCCGACTTCGTCTTCTCCGCGATCCGTGTCGGCGGTCTCGCGGGCCGCGCCGCCGACGAACGCGTCGCCCTGGAGGAGGGGGTTCTCGGCCAGGAGACCGTCGGCGCGGGCGGCATCGCGTACGGACTGCGCACCGTCCCCGTCGCCACCCACATCGCCCGTCGCGTCGCCGCCGTCGCCCCCGACGCCTGGGTCATCAACTTCACCAACCCGGCGGGCCTGGTCACCGAGGCCATGTCCCGGCACCTCGGCGACCGCGTCATCGGCATCTGCGACTCGCCCGTCGGCCTCGGCCGCCGCGTCGCCCGCGTCCTCGGCGCCGACCCGGGCGAGGCCTGGATCGACTACGTGGGACTCAACCATCTGGGCTGGCTGCGCGGCCTGCGCGTGAACGGCCGCGACGAACTGCCCCGGCTGCTCGCCGACGAGCACCTGCTCGGCTCCTTCGAGGAAGGCCGCCTCTTCGGCACCGACTGGCTGCGCTCCCTCGGCGCGATCCCCAACGAGTACCTGCACTACTACTACTTCAACCGCGAGACCGTCCGCGCCTACCGCGAGGCCGAGCGCACCCGCGGCGCCTTCCTCGCCGACCAGCAGTCCGCCTTCTACGCCGACCCCTCCTACGCCTCCTGGGACCGCACCCGCGCCGAGCGCGAGGCCACCTACATGGCCGACAACCGCGAGGCGGCCGGCGCGGGCGAGCGCGACGAGGCCGACCTGGAGGAGTCCGGCGGGTACGAGAAGGTCGCGCTCGCCCTGATGCGGGCCATCGCCCGCGACGAACGCGCCACGCTCATCCTCAACGTCCGCAACCGGCACGTCCTTTCGGCGCTCGACGCGGACGCCGTCATCGAGGTGCCCTGCCTCGTCGACGCCAACGGCGCGCACCCCGTGGCCGTCGACCCGCTGCCGGACCACGCCGCGGGCCTGGTCACCTCGGTCAAGGCCGTGGAACGCGAGGTGCTGACCGCCGCCACGACCGCGTCCCGCGCCGCCGCGGTCAAGGCCTTCGCCCTGCACCCGCTCGTCGACTCGGTCGGCGTCGCCCGCCGGCTCCTGGACGGATACGTGTCGGCGCACCCCGAACTGGCCCGGCTGCGGGCCTGACGGCAGGGCGCGGGGCGAGCCGGTGACGGCGGCGTGAAGGAGTGTAAAGGACTGTAAAGGCGCGGTATAGCAGAGGGGTGGCCCAAAGGGCCGCCCCTTTCTGGTTGCTGACGTTGCGTCATCACGCTCCGTGGCGGAATGAACTCGTCCGCAGGTGTGATGCGTCCTACAGAAAGAATCTGAGAAATTCGCTAGGAGTGTGACGCCGGAGAGTCACCATGCGCTTAGCTTGGTGCGCCCCCCAACGAGGAGTACCCATGCGACCGTTCGCCCTGAACTATGCCCGAGCTGTACGAGAGGCAGAGGTCAGCGCGCCGTACACATACGACTCCGCACTGCAGTTGAATGTGCTGCCCGACGGCGGAGTGGCCGCGTACGACTACGCTGTGTTGCGAGAAAGTGCCGCTACCACGTCCACGGCAGGGTCCAAAACCCATTTCGACGACTGAACGGCCGCGCGGAAATGACCGTTCTGATCCTGACGAACGAACAGGACGTGACGGCCGACATGGCCGTCGTGGAATTGAACGCCGGGGGAATCCCGGTGCTGCGGCTGGATCCGGCCGAACTGCCCGGCGGTGTCGGAGTGTCCGGAGAGTTCGCCCATGGGGCGTTCCACGGCCATCTGTCCGTCGGTGGCCGGGTCGTGAGCATGGCCGGCCTGCGTTCCGTGTGGGTGCGCAGGCCCGGCACTCCCGCCGCCCGCGCCCTCGCGGCCTCCGACTGGCTGACCGAGGAGGCCTCGCAGTCGCTGTACGGCATGCTGCGCTGTACCGACGCCCGCTGGATGAACCATCCGGACGCGGCCCGGCAGGCCCGGCACAAGCCCTGGCAGCTGTGGCTGGCGCGGGCCTGCGGGCTGCCGGTGCCCGCCACGCTCATCACCACGTTCCCGCGCGTGGCCCGGGAGTTCGCCGAGCGCTATCCCGACCTCGTCGTGAAGCCGGTCTCCGGCGCACACCCCGGTGGCGAGGGCCTCGCCGTGCCGACCACACGGGTGCGGCCCGATGAGGACTACCGCGACGTCGCGCACGGCCCGACCCTGCTGCAGCGCCGGGTCCGCAAGGTCGCCGACATCCGGCTGACCTGCGTCGGCGACCGGCTGTTCGCCGCCCGCGCGCAGAGCGAGCCGCAGGCGGCGGAGGCGGACGGGTCGGTCGTCGACGTGCGCTTCGACGACGCGGCGGGGCCCTGGCGTCCGGTGCCCGTGCCGCGGCGCGTGGCCGACGGCGTGCACGCCTATCTGACCCGGGCCCAACTCGCCTACGGGGCCTTCGACTTCGCTGAGGACGCGGACGGCATCTGGTGGTTCCTGGAGTGCAACCAGTCGGGCCAGTTCGGCTTCGTCGAGATCGAGACCGGGCAGCGCATCGGCCGGGCCGTCGCACAGTGGCTCGCGGGGGAGCCCCTCGGTCCGGCAGCGGAGCCTCTCGGTCCGGATCCGGCGCCGCAGCGGTGACTTTCGGCCGTCCGCCCCACCGGCTTCACGCGTCCGTCACCACCCCTTCCCTTTCTCCCGGTGGTCTTGAACACTCCCGTTGGCGTACTCCCGTCGATCGTCCGCCGACGCACCCACCGACATAACAGGAGATCCCCCCACCCATGACCGAACTGAACCGGCGCCGCTTCCTGCAGATCGCCGGAGCCACCGCCGCCTACACGGCCCTGTCCGGCTCCATCGAGCGGGCCGCCGCCATCCCCGCGGCCCGCCGCAGCGGCACCGTCCAGGACATCGAGCACATCGTGGTGCTCATGCAGGAGAACCGCTCCTTCGACCACTACTTCGGCACCATGAAGGGGGTCCGCGGCTTCGGTGACCCGCGTCCGGTCACCCTGCCCAGCGGCAAACCGGTCTGGAACCAGTCGAGCCTCGGCAAGGAGACGCTGCCGTACCACCCGGACGCGGCCGACCTCGGCATGCAGTTCATCGCGGGCCTCGACCACGACTGGGCGGGCGGGCACAGCGCGTTCGCGAACGGCCGCTACGACAACTGGATCGCCGCCAAGGGCACCGGCACGATGGCGTACCTGACCCGCGAGGACATCCCCTTCCATCACGCCCTCGCCGACAAGTTCACCGTCTGCGACGACTACCACTGCTCGTTCATGGGCGCGACCGACCCCAACCGCTACTACATGCTCAGCGGTTACGTCGGCAACGACGGCACCGGCGGCGGCCCCGTCCTGGGCAACGAGGAGGCGGGCTACGGCTGGACCACGTACGCCGAGCGGCTCGAGAAGGCCGGGATCTCCTGGAAGGTCTACCAGGACATCGGCGACGGGCTCGACGCCGCCGGCAGCTGGGGCTGGATCAACGACGCCTACCGGGGCAACTACGGCGACAACTCGCTGCTGTACTTCAACAACTTCCGCAACGCCAAGCCCGGCGACCCGCTCTACGACAAGGCCCGCACCGGCACGAACGCCAAGGCGGGCGACGGCTACTTCGACATCCTCAAGGCCGACGTCAAGGCCGGGACGCTGCCGAAGATCTCCTGGATCGCCGCCCCCGAGGCCTTCTCGGAGCACCCCAACTGGCCTGCCAACTACGGGGCTTGGTACATATCGCAGGTTCTCGATGCGCTCACCTCCAACCCCGAGGTGTGGAGCAGGACGGCCCTGTTCGTCACGTACGACGAGAACGACGGCTACTTCGACCACGTCGTGCCGCCGTACCCGCCGTCCTCCGCGAGCCAGGGCCTGTCCACCGTCGACACCAAGCTGGACTACTACCCGGGCAGCATCACCCGGGCCGCCGGACCCTACGGGCTCGGCCAGCGCGTGCCGATGATCGTCGTGTCGCCCTGGTCCACGGGCGGATACGTGTGCTCGGAGACCTTCGACCACACCTCGATCCTGCGGTTCATGGAGCAGCGGTTCGGGGTGCAGGAGACCAACATCTCCCCGTGGCGCCGTGCCATCTGCGGCGACCTCACCTCCGCCTTCGACTTCTCCCTGAAGGTGACCGACCCGGCCCAGCTGCCCGACACGGCGGGCTACCTTCCGCCGGACCGCGACCGGCACCCCAGCTACGTTCCCAAGCCGCCCGCGCAGGGCTCCCTGCCCCGCCAGGAGGCGGGCTCCCGCCGCAGCCGCCCGCTCGCCTACGCCCCGTACGTGGACGGCGCCGCCGACCTCGCGACCGGCAAGTACAAGCTGACCCTCAGCGGCGGCGACCGCGCGGGCGCCGCCTTCCAGATCCGCTCCCAGAACCGCACCGACGGCCCCTGGACGTACACGGCCGAGGCCGGCAAGTCGATCTCGGACAGCTGGAACTCGTACTACTCCAAGGGCGCCTACGACCTGACCGTGCACGGCCCGAACGGGTTCCTGCGCGCCTTCAAGGGCGACAACAAGGTCGCGGGCCCCGAGGTGACCGCCCGCCACAACGGGGGCACCGGCAACCTGGACCTGACCCTGACCAACCCGACGGCGGCCGCGGTCCGGCTGACGGTCACCAACGCGTACGGCGGCGGCGCGCAGACCCACACCGTGCCCGCGGGCGGCTCGCTCCAGCGGACCGTCGACCTCTCGGGCACCCGGCGCTGGTACGACCTGACGATCGTCGCCGAGGGCGTCAGCGGCTATCTGCGCCGGCTCGCCGGGCACGTGGAGAACGGCACGGCGGGCGTGAGCGACCCGGCCATCGCCACCGTGTGACAGCCCTGTGCCCCTCCGGTGCCGACGGGACCGGAGGGGCACACATCACATGTGTGCGGCCTGGTCCGGTCCATGGGGCGGCGCGATAGTGTGCCCCGGTGACGACGCAATCGAACACCCCCGCTGGCTGGTACCCGGACCCCCAGGGGACTCCCCAGACGCTGCGGTGGTGGGACGGTTCCCAGTGGACCGAGCACACGCACGCGGCGGCCCAGGTCCCGCAGCAGCAGGCCCCGTCGCAGGCGCAGCCGCAGCAGGCCCAGCCCCAGCCTCAGGCGGCTCAGCCCCAGGCCCAGCCGCAGCAGCAGCCTTACGGCGGTCAGCCGCAGCAGCAGCCGTACGGCGGGCAGTCCCAGCAGGCCTACGGCGGCCAGCCGCAGCAGGCGCCTCAGCAGCAGGCCTTCGGCGCGCAGGCGCAGCAGCACGCCGACGCGGCCCGGGTCCAGCACCAGGTGCAGCAGCAGGCCGGTGTCGCGCCGAGCGCGCAGGGCGGCGGCTCGCTGTTCACCGAGCCGGTCCTGGTCGTGAACCAGAAGGCCAAGCTGATCGAGCTCACCAACGAGTACAGCGTCATGGACCAGCAGGGCCGCCCGCTCGGCACGGTCACCGAGATCGGCCAGAGTAGCCTGAAGAAGGCGCTGCGCTTCGTGTCCAGCGTCGACCAGTTCATGACCCACAAGCTGGAGATCCGCGACGCCTACGGGCAGCCGCAGCTGATCCTCACGCGCCCCGCGAAGTTCATGAAGTCCCGGGTGATCGTCGAGCGCCCGGACGGTTCGCCGGTCGGCGAGATCGTCCAGCAGAACGTCATCGGCAAGATCAACTTCGGCATGATGGTGAACGGCCAGCAGGTCGGCGCGATCAAGGCGGAGAACTGGCGGGCCTGGAACTTCGCGATCGTGGACCACGCCGACCAGGAGGTCGCGCGGATCACGAAGACGTGGGAGGGCCTCGCCAAGACGATGTTCACCACGGCGGACAACTACGTCCTGCAGATCCACTTCCAGCTGCCCGAGCCGCTGCTCAGCCTGGTCGTGGCGACGGCGCTGACCGTCGACACGGCGCTCAAGCAGGACTCGCGCGGCTTCGGATGACCGGCTCCGCCTGACGGTCCGGCCGGGAAGACCCGGCCGGACGATCAGGACGCCTGAAGCACGACCGGTTCGGGCTCGGCCCGGACCGGCAGCGGCACGACCGCGGCCAGCGCCCCGTCCGGCTCGGGCCCCGTGGGCACGGGATCCGGCGCCGTCGGTGCCGCCGAGCGGGTCAGCAGGACCACGCCCCGGGCCGCGAGCACCGCACCGGCCAGCGCGAGCGCGAGACCCGCGATCCCGCCCTGCAGCCGCTCGCCCAGGAGCGAGAGCCCGATGAGCGCCGCCGCGACCGGGTTCGACAGGGTCACCATCGCCAGCGGCGCGCCGAGCCCGCCCTGATACGCGGTCTGCGACAGCAGGAGGCCGCCCGCCGCGAACGCCGCCACGAGCAGCGCCACCACGATCACCCGCGCGTCGAGCGCCGGACCCGAGCGGTCCGTCGCCGCGACCGTCACGGTCTGGGTCAGCGCGGACGCCACCCCCGAGGCGAGGCCGGAGGCCGTGGCGTGCCGCAGCCCGGGCCGGGCCCCGCGCCGGGCCAGGAAGCCGATGAGCGCAGCCGTCGCCCCCGCCACCGCGAGCGCCTCGGGCAGCGCGAGCGTGTCGTCGGGCGCCGGGCCCGTCGCCGTCACCAGCAGCGCCGCCAGACCGGCGAGGGTCAGGGCCGTGCCGCGCCATTCGCCCGCGGTGACCCGCCGCCCGGCGAGCCGGGCGCCCAGCGGCACGGCCGCGACGAGCGTGAGCGCGCCGAGCGGCTGCACGAGGGTGAGCGGCCCGAACTTGAGCGCGGCCACGTGCAGCAGCGCCGCCGACGCGTTGAGCGACACCGACCACCACCAGGAACCGGTGCCGAGCAGCCGCCACACGCCGGCGCCGGCGTCCGCGGTGCGGGCCGCGAGCCGCTCCTGGGCCACGGCCGCCGCCGCGTAGGCCACGGCGGAGACGAGCGAGAGGGCGACGGCGAGCAGGGTGGCGCTCATCGGCGGGCTCCTGTCGGGACGGGCGGGGGAGTGGTGGCCGCAGAGGCCGAGCCGGCCGTGACCTGGACCGGGATCCGGGCCCGGTCCAGGATCTGGGCGGCGGTCAGCGCGTCGGGCGGGGTGCGGAACGCGGCGTGCGCGGACCAGGGCGCCGGGCTGCCGGGCCCGTGGGGGCCGGCCGGGACCGCCGGGTGGGCCGGGGCGGGCAGCAGGTGGCGGCGCAGCCGTGGCGCGGTGACCGCGGCCGGCATGCGCAGTGCGGCCAGCGCGACCGCGAGCAGGGCCGTGGCCACGAGGGCGTCGAGCCAGTAGTGGTTCGCCGTGCCGACGACCACGAGCAGGGTCAGCAGCGGGTGCAGCAGCCAGAGCCAGCGCCGGCGCGAGCGGGTCGCGGCGATGAGGCCGATCGCGACCATCAGGGCCCAGCCGAAGTGCAGCGAGGGCATGGCCGCGAACTGGTTGGCCATCGTGTCGGTGTCCGGGCGCGCCGCGTAGACCGAGGGCCCGAAGACCTGCGCGGTGTCCACGAGGTGCGCGGCCGGCAGCATCCGGGGCGGGGCCAGCGGGAACGAGAGGTGCAGCACGAGCGCCGCCGCCGTCAGGACGGCCAGCACGCGGCGCGACCACACGTAGTGGCGCGGGCGGCGCAGGTAGAGGAAGACCAGGAACGCCAGGGTCGCCGGGAAGTGCACGGTCGCGTAGTAGACGTTCGCGAGGTGCACCAGCGTGTCGCTGTCGAGCAGCACGCCCTGGACGCTCCCCTCGCCCGGCAGATGGAGGGCGCGCTCGAGGCTCCACACGCGGTCGGCGTTGTGGAAGGCCTCGGCGGTGTGGCCGTTGGCCAGCTGCCGTCCGAACTTGTAGACGAGGAAGAGCCCTACGACCAGGAGGAGCTCGCGGACCAGGGGCGGTCGGGAAGCGCGAGGGTCCGGCTCCGGTTCGGCAGGCTCGGTAAGGGAAGTCATCCCCCGGCCTCTTTTCGTGACGAATGAGTTGTGCGATACGTCCGCGTACCGATACGCCAGTGTACCGATACGACGGCGTACCGGTACACTGGCGTATCGATAGCTGATGTGATCTCATCGACATGTCGGCAGCAGAGGCCGCCACCACCGCGACCGGGCGAGGAGAGCAGAGTCATGACGACGCGAGAACGGGCCACCAGCGGCGGACCCACCAGCTCGCGCCGTTCCAAGATCTCGCCCGAGCGGGCGCAGGAGCTCTACGACGCGGTCCTCGACCAGCTGCGCGAGCACGGCTACGACGCCTTCACCATGGAGGGCGTCGCCGCCCAGGCCTGTTGCAGCAAGTCCACGCTCTACCGGCAGTGGAAGACGAAGCCGCAGATGGTCGCGGCCGCGCTGCGGGCGGGACGCTGCGTCAAGTTCTTCTCCGCCGACACCGGCTCACTGGCCGGCGACCTGATCGTCGCCGCGCGCAACGCGGCGGGCCAGGGAAAGCGGGACACCGCGCTGATGCAGGCCCTCGGGCACGCCGCCCTCCAGGACGACGAGCTGAAGGCCGCGCTGCGCGAGGCGCTCGTCGAGCCGGAGCTCGCGTCGATCGCGGAGATGGTCGAGCGGGCCGTGGCGCGCGGCGAGATCGACGCCGGCCACCCGATGCTGCCCTACCTGGGTGCGCAGCTCTTCGGAGTCATGCGCAGCCGACCCGTCCTGGAAGGGCGCGACGCCGACGCGGAGTATCTCGTCCGCTTCGTGACGGACGTGCTCGTCCCGGGACTCGGCCTGACCGTTCCGGAACAGGCCACCTGATCGGGAGACCGCCGGCCGCAGGGATGACCGGCCGGCGGTCTGCCCGCGCCGCACCGTGGGGACGGGGGCGGCGCGCACCCCCGGGCCGGGCGGGCTCCTCCACTGAGCGGAGGGGAGCCCGCCCGGCCCCTGTGTGCTTTCGCGAGGGCCGGGGCCCGTCAGACGTTCTCGCCGGTGCCGCCCGCGCCGCCGCTCGTGACCCGGGCCTCCTTGATGCCCTTCACGATCCCGTCGATCGCGGTGTCGTCCGGCCCCTCGTCCTTCTCCTTCGCGGTCTTCGGGATGTCGACGCCTATCCGCACCACGACGAGCTTCTTCGGGTCGTACGGCGACGGGAACGCGACCGACTCCACCCACGCGTCCAGCGACGACTTGGTGTCCACGTTCCAGCGGACCCGGTAGCCCTGCTGCCCGGCGACCGTGACCTTCTCCGACACCAGCTCGTCGTGGTTCAGGAGGCCGCCGTACGTCTTGCCGCCGTAGGAGGCCTGCGCGTTCTTGAGGATGTCCTCCTTCGCCGCCGCCTCCGCCGTCTTCGCGTCCAGCTTCAGGTCCTTCGCCGAAGCGGTCGACGCCCCGCCCCGCACGCACTTCTTCGTCGTGTCGTCCGGGCACGGGTACGGGCCCGTCGTCACGCCGGCTGTGCCCGCGCCGTCGGCGCCGGTCCAGCCGTCGAGCACCGGCAGCGCGATCCCGTTCGCGACATCGGTGGCGAAACCCTTGTCGAGCGGCGCCCGCGGGCTCTGCTGCCCGTCGTCCGGCGACGGGGACGTGCCGCCGCCGCCCCCGCTGTTGCCGCCGTCGGTCCCCGGCGGCTCCGGCTCTGGAGACTCCTTCGACTGCGCCACGCTGTCCGAGCCGTCGTCGCCCGCGGTCAGCGCGTACACACCGCCGCCGATGCCCGCGAGCACCACCACCGCCACGACCGCGGCGATCGCGACACGTGCCCCGCTGCGCGGCTTCGGCGGCAACTGCCCCGGATATCCCGGATGGTGACCGTACGCCGGAAGCGTCCCCGGGGTCGTCGGCTGCTGCGCCAGGTACGCGGGCGGGGCGGGCTGCGCGGGCGCCTGCCCGGCCGGCTGCGGCGGGAGCGGCGGCGCCGTCGTGGCGGGTCGGGTCTGGTCCGTCCAGCGGCCGCCGTCCCACCAGCGTTCGGTGCGCGGGCCGCCCTGGACCTGGCCGGGATCGGGGTACCAGCCTGCGGGAGTCTGCGAGGTCATGGACGGAACAGTATGAGGCGTGCCTGAAAAGGTGATGAGAGGGTCCGCATTGCGATCGGGATCGTTACCGATCGGCACGCGTGTTCGCCACGGGCTGCGAAGACCCCCCTTCACAGCAGGCCGGCGCCCACTAGTCTCGACAGCAGTACGCCGATCGATCGAAGCGCACGACACCGGGAGGGTGCGGGATGACTCAGGGACGGCACGCCGACGCCGCCTCCTCAGGCCCGCCGCTGTGGGAGCGGGAATCCGAACTCGACGTCGCCGCGAGGGCACTTGACGACCTGTGCGGCGACGCCGCCTCGTCCGGCAGCCTCGTCGTCTACAAGGGAGAGGCGGGCATCGGCAAGACGGCCCTGCTCGCTCGGGTCGAGGCGATGGCCGCGGGCCGCGCCACCGTCTGGTCCGCACGCGGCGGCGAGACGGTCACCTCCGTCCCGTTCAACGTCGTGCGCCAGCTGCTGCAGCCCGCGCTGCTCGCCCTCACCGAGGATGAGGCCCGCGAGTACTTCGGCGACTGGTACGACATCGCCGGACCGGCGCTCGGGATAGCCGAGCCGACGGGACGTCAGGCAGACCCCCAGGGTGTGCGCGACGGTCTCGTCGCGGCGAGCTCCCGGCTCGCCCGCCTGCACTGGCCCCTGGTGCTGCTCGTCGACGACGCCCACTGGGCCGACCTCGAGACCCTGGAATGGCTCGCCGCGTTCGCCGAGCGCCTCGACGACCTGCCCGTCCTCGTCGTCGTCGCCCAGCGCGACCCCGAGGACGCCCAGGCCGCCGCCTGCCTCGACGCCGTCGGCGACGCCGCCCGGCCCGGCACCACCAGCCTGCGCGCCCTCACCCCCGACGCCACAGCGGGACTGACCCGCGCCACGCTCGGCGCCCACGCCGACGACCCGTTCTGCCGCGAGGTCTGGGCCGTCACCGGCGGAAACCCGTACGAGACGGTCGAGCTGCTCGCCAAGGTGCAGGACAGCGACCTCGCCCCCGAAGAAGGCTCCGCCGCCGAGCTGCGCGCGCTCAACAAGGCGGCGCGCGGCCGCGGCCTCGTCGACCGGCTCGAAGGACTCGGCGTCGACGCCACCCGCTTCGCCTGGGCCGCCGCCATCCTCGGCACCCGCATCGAGCCCGGACTCGCCGCGCTCCTCGCCGGGATGAACCCGGAGCAGGCCGGCCGCTGCGCCGAGCGGCTCCTCGCCGCCCGCATCCTCACCGACGCCACCTACGGGGACGTCGGCACCCTGGAGTTCGTCCACCCGCTGATCGCCTCCGCCGTCTACGACGCGATCCCGCCGGCCACCCGCACCGCCATGCACGGCCAGGCCGCCTGGGCCGTCACCGCTTCCGGGCACGGCCCCGCCGCCGCCTCCCGGCACCTCCTCGAGGTCCACCCCGACGACGACCCCGAGCTCGTCGAGCAGATGCGCGCCGCCGCCCGCGAGCACCTCGCCGTCGGCGCGCCCGACGCGGCGCGCCGCTGTCTGGAGCGCGCGCTGCAGGAGCCGCCGCTGCCCGAGACCCGCCCCGAGGTGCTCTACGAACTGGGCTGCGCGACCCTCCTGACCTCGCCCGCGACGACCGTCAGGCACCTGGAGGCGGCCCTCGACGCGACCCCCGGGCTTGTCGGCGACCGCCGCGTCGACGCGGTGTGCCGGCTGTCCCAGGCGCTCGTCCACAACGACCAGTTGGAGGACGCCCTCCGGCTCATCGACGGCGAGGCCGAACTGCTCGACCCGGGCCCGGCACGGCTGCGCCTCCAGGCTGTCCACTTCATGTGGGAGGGCATCCACGCGGGGGAGGAGGACTCCCCGGGGCGCTCCCGCAACCTCGCCGCCCTCGCCGACCGGCTCCCGGGCCGCGCCAATCCGGAGCGCGTGCTGCTCATCCTGCGCGCCTTCGACGCGATGACCCGCGGGGAGAACGCGGAGGAGGTCGTCGAGCGCTGCGACCGCGCCCTCGTCAACGGGCGGCTCGCCCCGGGGCTCGGCTGGACCGACCCCGAATGGGGCTTCGAGGTCCTCATCATGCTCGGCAACTCGTACGTGATGTCCGACCGGCTCGACCGCGCCGAGAGCCTGTTCACCGAGGCCGTCCGCGCCTACGAGACGGCCGGCTGGAGCGGCGGCCATCTCGCTCTCGCGCAGGCCTTCGTGGGCTTCGTGCACCGCAGGCGCGGCCGGCTCACCGAGGCCGAGGCGTTCCTGCGGGAGTCGCTGCGGCTCGCGGACCGGGTCGGCACGGGGCTGCCCATGCACTGGGACGCGGCCTGCATCCTCATCGACACGCTGCTGGCCCGCGGCAAGGCCGACGAGGCGCTGGAGATCGCGGAGCGGTACTCCTTCGGGCCGCCCTACCCGTCCACGCTCGTCCTGCCCGACGCGCACTCCGTACGGGGGCGGCTGCTCCTCGCGACCGGTGACATCGACGCGGGGATCAGTGAACTGGAGGCCGCAGCGAAGGCCTCCATCGCCCGTGGCGGGCACAACACGATCATGGCGCCCTGGGCCTGTGACCTCGCCCGCGCCCTGGCCCTCACCGACCCGCGCCGTGCCGCCGAACTGGCCGGGGAGGCCCGGGTGCAGGCCGAGCGCTTCGGCACGGACACCGCGATCGGCGAGGCCCTGCGGTGTGCCGCCGCGCTGGAGACGGGGCAGGCCCAGCTCAACCTCTACGCGAAGGCCGTGACGTATCTGGAGGCGTCGCCCTGCGCCTACGAGCACGCCCTGGCCCGCGTCGAGTACGGCATCGCCGCCCGCTCCCTCACCGAGCTCAACAAGGGGCTGACCCTGGCCCGTTCCTGCGGGGCGGACGGCCTCGCGGCCCGGGCGCGGGAGGTTCTGGAGACGGGGCGTGGCCTGAGGTAGCGCGACGGCTCCGCCGGAACCGGGAGCCGACTTGGGCCCGCGCCTTTGCTCTACGGGGCCAGGGGACGCCCCGAGCCCTGTCGCGGAACGCCCGCGCCCTCGTTGCCAGGGCAGGCTCGCCCGCGCCTTGTTGCGGGACCATGGGCCCCAGCCCCTTCCCGCCCACCCGCCCCCTCCGGGGGCGTCGGCCCGGCGCCCTGCCTTCCGCTCGGGGTACCCGTTCGGTCTTCCCAGCCTTGGGCAGTCTGCCGCCTGGGGCGGCACGGGTGGGCAAGGCGGAACCCCGGCGCCGGGGGCGCGATTCAGTGGGCCTCGGCCAGTGCGTCACCGCCGTAGGGGTTGAGGTTCGTCGCCGGGTGCCGCGTCGTCGTGGTTGCTCGCGCAGTTCCCCGCGCCCCTGAAGGCGCACTCCGTGCGCCCCCAGGGGCGCCGAATCAGTCCCGCCCCCCACCCGTACCCGGCGCCTGCGCGAGCAGGACCCAGACCGGGCCCGTCGCGAAGGGGAGCGGGGTGGTGTTCTTGGGGGGTGTGACGTGGGTGGGGGAAGTGGGGGTCGGGCGGGTCCAGTGGGCCGGGTAGGCGCGGGCGTCGCGGAGGACCTCCGCCCGGCCGGAGCCCACCGTGCGGGACACGGGGGACGCGTTGCCGAGCTTGTCGTGGAGGCGGGAGTCGTGGATGTCCACGTACTGGACGACGACCGTGGCCGCCGTGAGACGGGTGCCGGACGTCGTGGTCGCCGGGCGGCCGTCCATCGAGACCAGCCAGCGATGCTGCCGCGCGGACCAGGTGAAGTCGAAGCGGGCCGCGGGGAAGCGCACCGTGCGGTGCGACAGCGGGCTCCCGCCCTCGGGGGCCCGCGACGCGAAGGTGAACCCGGCGAGCGTGCCCGCGTTCGTGCCGGAGACCGGGTGCCCGAGCTTCCCGGGCCGCAGATACAGATTGTGCGGTGCGGGCCGGTCGGCGCCGCGAGAGAAGGCGCCGCCCGCCGAGTCCGGCGTCACTGCTCGCAGCGGCGCAGCCGCAATCTCCGGAAGCAGCGCCCGCTGCGCACCCGAGAACGCGAGCGTCGGCCGCGAGAACTGCCCGAGCAGTTCGAGATCGGTCTCGCGGGCGCTGCGCACCGGCCCCACGACCCCGGGCACCCGCGTCCCGTACACGGCCATGAGCCGGCTCAGCCCGCCCTCGACCCGCTCCGCGTACACCACGTCCGCGTTCTCGATCCCGGTCTGCGGCCGCGCCGCCCCCACGTTGTCGATCTTGACGGCGAGCACGGAGGCGCCGCCCGGCGCCGGCCCCGACGAGTCGCCCCCGTCGGGCGGCGTCCCGCCGGGGGTACAGGCCGCGAGCAGCGCCGCGAGCAGTCCCGCCACGAGGGCGACGCGTCTGCGCAGTGCGTCCACGCCCGGCTCATACCCGCCGGAGGGGCCCGTCATCCCAGGTCGAGGGCGTTGCGCAGGCCCAGCCGGTAGCGGGTGCGGTCGTGCCGCTTGAGGAGTTCGAGCGCGGGCTCGCGGTGCAGGGCCCGCACGGTGCAGCGAGCGGCGGCCGAGCCGCTCCGGTCGAGGAGCGCGTTCACTGCGAGCCGCGCGGACGTGTTGGCGCCCTCCATCGTCGCGAGGTCGATCGGCACGGCCACGTAGTCGCCCGCGAGGTAGAGGTTCGGGATCGCCGTGCGGGCCGAGGGGCGGTGGTGGAGGGTGCCGGTCGGGTGGATGAGGAGCTGGTCGGCATTGGTGGGGTTCGGGGTGCCGAGCCCGTCGACCCCCGGATCGAGGAACCAGGCGTGCAGGGTGCTGTCCTTCAGCGGAGTGCGGCCCGTGTCGTTCAGCGCGGCCTTGAGCTGCGCCCACACCTCCTTGGCGACCTCCTCCCGCGTGCACTGCTTGGCCGTCTTCCCGTACAGGATCCCCGGCCGGTCCCACTCCGAGATGTCCACGGACAGACAGTCGACGGCGACCCCGTCCCCGTAGTCCGCCGGGAAGTCCCGGTCCGGCCAGTGCTGGGCCTGCGCGATCGCCGTCAACGACCAGGGGGAGTCGATGCAGTTGAGGTGCCCGTCGAGCAGGTCGGGCCGTTCGGTCAGATAGAACTGGATGCCGGTCATCCAGTCCGTCTCCAGCAGGTCGCAGGCCGCCAACTGCGGTTCCGCCGCCTTGAGTTGCGTACCCCAGGTGGCCCGCGCGTGCTCCACCGGCATCGCCTGCACGTAGTGGTCGGCGGTCACGTCACACCGTACGCCGTCCGGGTCCTCGACGACCGCCCTGGTGATCAGCCCGTCCGCGTACGCGAGTTCCCGTACGGTCCAGCCGACGCGGAACTCGACGCCGAGCGACCGGAGATGCTCCTCCCAGGGGTCGATCCACGCCTCGTTCGTCGGGGCGTCGAGGATCCGGTCGAGCGGGCCGTCCGCGCCGCGGCCCAACGCGTTGAACGCGAACGCCTCCAGGAGCGTGGCCACCGTGCGGGTGCTCGCCTCCTCGGCCTTGGTCGCCACGATGTTCCGGGTGACACCGACCGCGAGGATGCGCTGGTAGTCCTTCGACATCTGGCCGGCCCGGGTGAAGTTCCACCACGGCGTGCGCTCCCACTGGTCGTCGCGGCGCTCGTCGCAGCTGGTCAGAAAGACGAGGATCCGGTTCACGAAGTACGCGGTCTCGGACACCGGCAGGTGCACGGCGGTCTCGAAGACGGCGGTCAGCGCGCGCCGGACGTCGTCCAGGTCCAGCTCGGCCGGCTGGTGTCCGGGCCAGGGCAGCGGCAGCCGGATGTCCTCGCGGCCGGTGCGGGCGAACATCATCTCGGGCGGGGCGACGAGGTTGTCCCAGACACCGTTCGCGTTGCCGGGGAACGGGATGCGGCGCATGGTGTCCGGCAGGTTGTGATAGATCCCCGGGATGAACCGGAAGCCGTGCTCGCCCGGCAGCGGTCTGCGCGTCCCCCGCGCACTGTCCGGCACGTCCATGCTGCGGGCCTTGCAGCCGAGCGCCCGGCGCTCGTACACCGTCACCGCGAACCCGCGCTCGGCCAGCTCGTGCGCGGCGGTCAGCCCCGCGACCCCGCCGCCGAGCACCGCCACCGCACCACCCGGCGCGACGTCCGCGCCCGCCGCCGTCGCCGGGGCCGCCGCCCCCGAGAGCGCGAGTCCCGCGGCCGCCGCCCCCGTCCCCGCCATGAACCCACGCCGTGTCGCCGCCATGCCCGCGTCCCCCTCGTCGCCCCGGGCTTACCGGCGGTAAGCCTCGACGGGCGCAGGAGCATAGGGGCGTCCCGCGGGGCCCGGAAGACCCGTGCGTGACAGGAGTCCGCGGTTGGCCGAAACCAGAGACAGAGCTGCGGGACCGGACTCGTCGCCGCGCGGGCGCGGGACCTGCCCGGGATCCGGCGACCGGGACCCGTGGCCGTCCGCCCTCGGAGGCCGCCCGGGATCCGGTGACCGGGTCTCGTGGCCGTCCGCCCTCGGAGGCCCCCAGGATTCGGCGATCGAGACCCGTGACCACCCGTCTTCGGGGACTGCCCGGGATCCGGCGACCGGGACCCGTGGCCGCTCGGGCGCGGGATCTGCCCGGGATTCGGTGACCGGGACTCGTGGCCGTCCGCCCTCGGAGGCCCCCCGGGATTCGGTGACCGGGACTCGTGACCGCTCGCCCTCGGGGACTGCCCAGGATCCGGCGACCGGGACCCGTGGCCGCCCGGGCTCGGCGGCTGCCCGGGAAGGGGTGACCGGCGGCCCCGGCCGTTCCGGGCTCAGTGGCCCCGCAAGACCCCGGCCGTCGAAGTCCGAGACCGCCCGCCGCTCAGCGCAGCACGTCCGCCAGGTCGAACGACATCGGCTCGTCCAGCTGTGCGTACGTACAGCTCTCCGGCGCGCGGTCCGGACGCCAGCGCCGGAAGCGGGCCGTGTGCCGGAAGCGCGCCCCGTTCTCCATGTGCTCGTACGCCACCTCGGCCACCCGCTCCGGGCGCAGTGGTACCCACGACAGGTCCTTCTTGCCGGTCCAGCGGCTGGTCGCCCCCGGCATCCGGGACTTCTCCTGCGCCGCCTCGTCGGCCCACGCCGCCCACGGATGCCCGTCCGCCGGGTCCATCCGCAGCGGCTCCAGCTCGGCGATCAGCTCGGTGCGGCGCTTCATCGTGAACGCCGCGCACACCCCGACGTGCTGCAGCGTGCCCGCGTCGTCGTACAGGCCGAGCAGCAGCGAGCCGACGACCGGGCCGCTCTTGTGGAAGCGGTACCCGGCGACCACGCAGTCCGCCGTCCGCTCGTGCTTGACCTTGATCATGAGCCGCTCGTCCTGCCGGTACCGCAGATCCAGCGGCTTCGCCACGACCCCGTCCAGGCCCGCGCCCTCGTACTGCTCGAACCAGCGCTGCGCCAGCTCCGCGTCCGTCGTCGCCGGCGCCACATGCACCGGCGCGTCCGCCTCCGCGAGCGCCTCCTCCAGCCGTGCCCGGCGCTCGGTCAGCGGCGCGTCCACCAGCGACTCGTCCCCGAGCGCCAGCACGTCGAAGGCCACGAACGACGCGGGCGTGCGCTCCGCGAGCGTCCGCACCCGGGACTCGGCCGGGTGGATCCGCTCGGTCAGCGCGTCGAAGTCGAGCCGCCCGTCCCGCGCGATGACGATCTCCCCGTCGAGCACGCACCGCTCGGGCACCCGCTCCCCGAGCGCCGCCACCAGCTCGGGAAAGTACCTGGTCAGCGACTTGGTGGTACGGCTCGTGACCTCGATCTCGGGACCGTCGCGGAAGACGATCGCGCGGAAGCCGTCCCACTTCGCCTCGTAGTGCATCCCCGCGGGGATGCGCGCGGCGGACTTCGCGAGCATCGGGCGGACCGGCGGCATGACGGGAAGATCCATGCCCCGATTCTGTCCCGTACGGACGGAAGACGCCCGGTGTGCGGGGTTCGTCCGTTGGGCCTAGCGTGGGCGCATGGGCAGCAAGGGTGCGGCGGTCGAGCTGGAGGCGGGCGGACGGACGGTGCGTCTGTCCAGCCCCGACAAGGTCTACTTCCCCGACGGGGGAGCGACGGGCTACAGCAAGCTCGACGTCGCCAACTACTTCCTCGCCGTCGGCGACGGCATCCTGCGCGCCCTGCGCGACCGCCCCACCACCCTGGAGCGCTACCCCGAGGGCCTGGGGGGCGAGCACTTCTACCAGAAGCGCGCCCCCAAGAACATGCCCGACTGGATCCCCACCGCCACCATCACCTTCCCCTCGGGCCGCACCGCCGACGAGATGTGCCCCACCGAGCAGGCCGCCGTCCTGTGGGCCGCCCAGTACGGCACGCTCACCTTCCACCCGTGGCCCGTGCGCCGCGACCACCCCGACCACCCCGACGAACTGCGCATCGACCTCGACCCGCAGCCGGGCACCGAGTACGGCGACGCCGTGCACGCGGCCCGCGAACTGCGCGCCGTGCTCCACGACTTCGGCGGGCTGCGCGGCTGGCCCAAGACCTCCGGGGGGCGCGGCCTGCACGTGTTCGTGCCGATCGAGCCGCGCTGGACCTTCGTCGAGGTGCGCCGCGCCGCCATCGCCTGCGGCCGGGAGCTGGAGCGCAGGATGCCGGACCACGTCACCACCGCCTGGTGGAAGGAGGAGCGCGGCGAGCGGATCTTCGTCGACTTCAACCAGACGGCCCGCGACCGCACCATCGCCTCCGCCTACTCGATCCGGGCCCGCCCCAACGCCCCCGTCTCCGCCCCGCTCACCTGGGACGAGGTGGGCGACGCGCTGCCGCGCGACTTCGACATCATGACCATGCCCAAGCGGTACGCCGAGGTCGGCGACGTGCACGCCCGCATGGACGAGGAGCGGTACTCGCTGGAGGCGCTGCTCGAACTCGCCGACAAGGACGCGAAGGACCGCGGCCTCGGCGACCTGCCGTACCCGCCCGAGTACCCGAAGATGCCGGGCGAGCCCAAGCGAGTACAGCCGAGCCGGGCCAGACACGAGGACTGACCCGGCTCGAACTCACCTGAGACGGACGGGACTTACAGCTCCTTGATCCGGATGTCGCGGTACGAGATGACGTCCGTCGTGCTGTGGACCTGGAGACCGAGGTAGCCGGAGGCGTAGCGCCGGCCGTCGGTGCCCGGGTCGTCCGAGCGCGGCGGCTCGAAGACCTGACCGCCCGTGTTGTCGAACTCGTTGATCAGCACGCCGTTGCGGTACACCGAGTAGTGCTGGTCCACCACCTTGATCTCGTAGTCGTTCCACGTGCCCTTCTGGGTGACGCCCGCGCCCGCGAGCCCGACCCGGTCGAAGCCGTAGACCGAACCGGTCTTGTACATGTCGCCGTCCGGCCGGTCGAGCACCTGCAGTTCGTGCCCGTACTTGATGGCGACCCACTCCGGGCGCGACTCCTCGGGGTGGTCGTGCACCCACGGGAAGCGGACGAAGACACCGCCGTTGGCGTTGCCGGTGCCCGGGGCGTCGTCACGCCACTGGAGCTTCAGCGAGAAGTCGCCGTACTTGCGCTCCGGGAACCACAGCATGCCCATGCCCTGGACGTCGGTGCGGCTGGTGATCGAGCCGTCCGCGTTGAGCGCGAACTTCCCGCCACCGACCTGCTCCCAGCGCGCGAACGACTCCTCGGTGCCGTCGAGGATCTTCCGGTAGCCCTCGGTCTGCCCCGGCTTGCCGATCCCGGACTGCTTCGCCGCCCGGTTGATCTTGTTGTACTCGCGCTGGTCGACGACGCCCTGCTTCAGGAGCGCGTCGGTGACCGTCTTCACGTGCTTGAGGAAGAGGGCCTGCGAGGTCCACTCCTTCTCGTCCTCGATCAACTCGTTGATCCGGCACCGGTTCTCGGTGACCCGGTTCGGCACGCCCGTGTCGACCGTGCCGACGAACACGGTGGAACGCTCGTCGTACTCCGGGCAGTTCGGCGCCGGCACCCCGCCGCCCGAGGCGACCGCGAAGACGAAGGTCTGCGCCGGCGACGCGTTCCCCGCCTTGTCGCTCGCCCGGTACGTGACCGAGTGAGCGCCCACCCGGTCCACCACCACGGGTTCCGTGTAGGCGAGATAGGGGCCGCCGTCCAGCGAGTACTCGACCTTGTCGACGCCCGAGTCGTCGTCCGTGGCCGTCAGCGTCAGCTTCGCGTCGCCGATGTACGCGCCGTCGGAGTTCTTCTCACCCGCGACCGCCAGCGACACCGTCGGCGGCGTCGTGTCCTCGGCCGGCGGCTCGACGACCTTGAACGAGACGGACTTCTCGGCCGCCTGGTTGCCGGCCTTGTCCGCCGCCCGGTAGCGCACCGTGTGCTCGCCCGGCTCGTGGACCATGACGGGCGCGGTGTACGGCTGCCAGGCGCCGTCGGCGCCGATCGCGTACTCCACCGTGTTGACCCCGGAGCCGGTGTCCGACGCTGAGACCGTCACCGTGGCCATGCCGACGTACGCGCCGTTCGCGTCCTTCTCGCCGCTGACCGTCGCCGAGGTCTCCGGCGGCGTCGAGTCGTCCGTCGGCGGCGCGACCACGGTGAAGGCGAGCGACTTCTCCTCGGCGGTGTTGCCCGCCTTGTCGGTCGCCTTGTACTTCAGGGTGTGCGCGCCGACCTGGTTCACGACGACCGGCGCCGTGTACGGCGTGTACGCGCCGCCGTCGAGGGCGTACTCGATCCGGTCCACGCCCGACCCGGCGTCGGTCGCGGACACGGTCAGCGAGGCGGAGCCGACGAACGCGCCGTCCGCGTTCGTCGACCCCTCCGCCTTCGCGGAGGTCTCGGGCGCGGTGGTGTCGTCACCGCCGCCGCCGTCCGTCACCACGAGGATGCCCTGCATGCTGCTGTGGCCCGGGATCGTGCAGTGGTAGCGGTAGCGCCCGGGGGAGAGCGTGACCTCGACGGAGTGCTTGCCGCCCTGGTCGTCGTTGGGGTTGGCCAGGATGTTCAGCGGCACGTCGTTGTTGTACTCGGGGTCCGACACGTCGAAGGTCAGCGTGTGCGGCATGCCCGTCGTGTTCCCGGTCGCCGCGCTGTTCTCGAACACGATCGTCGCCCTGCCCGCGACCGCCGTCGCGGGCGCGGACCCGTACTTGGTGATGTCGTCGCCCGCCGTCCAGGTCAACACCTGCTCGGCCGCCGCCTGTCGGGCGTCGTCGGGCCTTCCGTACGCCGTCGACGTCGTGCCGACGAGCCCGAGGCACATCAGCAGGGCGGCGAACAGCGCCGTCCACAGTCTTCGCCCGCGCCGGTCCGTCATCGTCGCTCTCCCTTCCTGGCCAGCTGATCGGCCGCCGGGGTCGCCGCGCCGCCCGTGTACGTGACCTTCCACAGCGCCGACTTGCTGTCGGAGGTGAAGAAGCCGCGCCCGTAGTCGAGGACGTACAGCGCGCCGTCGGGACCGAACTTCCAGTCCATGAGGTTCTTGATGCCGTCGTTGCCGATCGGCACGATCTTCTTCAGCGACTCGGCGTGCACCGGCACGGAGCCATCGCCGTGCGTCTTCGGGTCGGTCAGGACCGCGTGCCGCGGCTGGTCGGAGTCGTAGAAGTCACCGATGAACCACTTGCCGTCCCAGTAGCTCGGCCACTTGTCCGCGTTCGGCACCGCGGCGTCGTAGCGGTACACGGGCCCGTCCATCGCGGCCTGCCCGCCGCCCTTGAGCCACGGCAGCAGATAGGTCGCCTCCTCCTTCTTGTACGAGGGGACGCCGTTCGCGTCGCGCGGATAGTCGGGGGCGCCGCCCTGCGGGGAGTACCAGACGTTGTTCCCGGTGACCGGCGGCAGGTTGACCAGTCCGTCGTTGTTCGGCGACTCGTTCTTCGGGTGGTCGCAGTCGTACCAGCCCAGCGGCTTGCTCGGATCGGGCAGACCGCGGTCGCGGTAGGGCTGCTTGTTGCCCATGCAGTACGGCCAGCCGCGGTTCGACGCCTTGGTGATCACCGCGAACGTGTCGTACTTGGCGGGGCCCCAGGTCGTCGACGGCTCACCGGCGTCCGGCCCGACCCAGCCCGCGTAGAGCGTGTCGGTCTTCCTGTCGACGGAGATCCGTGCGGGGTTCCTGACCCCCATCACATAGATCTCGCCGCGCGTCTTGCCACCGCCCTCCGCGGTCTCCTCGCCGGTGAAGAGGTTCCCCTCGGGCAGCGTGTACGTGCCGTCGGGCTCCGGGTGGATGCGCAGGATCTTGCCGTTGAGGTTGTTGGTGTTGCCGGCGGTGCGGCGGGCGTCGGCGAACGAGACGCCCTTGTAGTTCGGCTCCGGGTTGTTGCCGGAGTAGCCGCCGCTGAACCCGGAGGAGTTGTTGTCACCCGTGGCGATGTAGAGATTGCCCTTCGAGTCCCAGGCCATCCCGCCGCCTGCGTGGCAGCAACTGTGCACCTGCACCGGCCACTTGAGCAGTACCTTTTCGCTGCTCAGGTCCAGCTTGTTCGTCGCGGGGTCCAGTGTGAAGCGCGAGACGCGTCGCTCGGCCATCTGCTTGTCGCGGTCGAGCTGCGCGTGCGGGGTGTAGTGCAGATACACCCACCCGTTCTCCTCGAACTTCGGATCGAGCTCGATCCCGAGCAGGCCCTCCTCGACCTTGATGAGCTCGTCGCCGCCGCCCTTGTTGCCGAAGACGGTCAACTCGCCCGCGAGCGTCACCTTCTCGGTCTTCGGGTCGTAGACGTGGACCTGACCCTTGCCCTTGCCGATGTCCGGGTCGTTCCAGTCCGTCACCACCGGCTGCGAGGAGTCCCCGCCGCCGCGCCCGATGTACAGGACGCGCCCGTCCGGTGCAGTCACGAGCCCGTGCGGTTCGCCGATCTGGTCGCTCTGCCCCGCCTGGTTCGGCGCGGTCAGACGCTCGGCCTTGTAGTTGCCGTTGATCGCGGCCTTGCAGTCGGCGCGCACGATCCGCGACGTCCACAGCAGCGCTCCGCGCAGATGGTCGCGGAAGTCCACCTCGTCGTACGAGGCGACGGTCCCGCCCATCCCGGTGTAGAAGGAGCGTCCGCCGTCGTAGTCACGGCACCAGGACACCGGATGGTCGGCGCCGTTCGCGCCCGCGCCCGGCTTGTACGTGGACTCGCGGACCCGGGCCACGGTGTGCACGTCGCCGGACGGGTTCTTCGCCCAGTTCAGCCACTGGTCGGGACGCTTCCACTGCACCGGCAGGTCCTTCGTCGCCGGGTGCTGCCGGTCGCCGACCTCGACGGTCGCGCGCTGCACGGCCGGGGGCGCGGAAGCGGCGGGGCGGGCGCCGATCAGCCCGCCGAACCAGTCGGAGTACGGCTCGGCGCGGGCCGCGTCGTGGATGCCGACGAAACCGCCGCCCGCCTCCATGTAGCTCTCCAGGCCCGCCTCCTGGTCGGGGTCGAGGACGTCCCCGCCGCCGGTCAGGAAGACCACCGCGTTGAAGCGGCTCAGCCGTGCGGCGTCCGTGAAGACGGAGGCGTCGTCGCTCGCCACGACCTTGAACCGCTGGGCGGTGGGCCCGGACAGGCCGATCTTCTCGATCGCCGCGATACCCGCGTCGACGGTCGGCGACGCGTCGCCGCCGGCCGCCGAACCGTAGAAGACCAGCACCCGGACATTCGCGCCGCCGGGCGGCGACTGGATGGACATCGTTGTCATGCGCCCGTTGCCGGGGTCCGTGTAGGCGCTTGCGGCGGGGCCGCTGAGCAACCCCGCTGCCAGCGCCGTCCCGGCGATCCCGGCGGCCCAGACCCGGCCGCGTCTGCTTCGTCTGCTTCGTTTGCTTCTTCCCGCGCCGAACTCTCGTACGGGCAACGGCTTGTGATGCGGTAACCGCCGCATGTGCTCACCCACTCCCCATCGGACACAGCAACAGCGCCGTGAAAGCTAGACCTCTTTTCGCGGCGCGCCAATAGCTATGACCGCACTGGCGCGAACTTTGTCCTGGGTGTGGATAAACGAAGATCAGGTGGCTACGGTGCCCCACGCGATGTGAAAGCCCGTACGAGGGTGGGGAGTTGTCCGTGACGGAACGCGACGAACCGAACCGCAGCACGGCTCAGGAGGAGAACCGGGCCACCGAACAGGACAGACGCGCACTCAGCCGCCGGATGCTGATCGGCGGCGCGGTGGCCGCCACGGCCGGGGTGACATCGTTGTCCCTCGCGGCGACGGCGTCCCCCGCGGCCGGCGCCGACACCCCGCCGCGCACCGCGCCCGCGGGCGGCGAGGTGCGGCGGATCAAGATGTACGCCGAGAAGCTCGCGGACGGGCAGCTCGGCTACGGCTTCGAGAAGGGCAAGGCGTCGATCCCGGGCCCGCTGATCGAGCTCAACGAGGGCGACACCCTGCACATCGAGTTCGAGAACCTCACGGACGCCGACGCGAGCCTGCACGTCCACGGCATGGACTACGAGATCTCCAGCGACGGCACGCGCATGAACCGCAGCCACGTCGAGCCCGGCGGCACCCGCACCTACACCTGGCGCACCCACGCCCCGGGCCGCCGCAAGGACGGCACCTGGCGCGCGGGCACGGCCGGCTACTGGCACTACCACGACCATGTCGTGGGCACCGACCACGGCACGGGCGGCATCCGCAAGGGCCTGTACGGGCCGGTGATCGTGCGCCGCAAGGGCGACGTCCTGCCCGACCCCGGCAAGACCTTCACGATCGTCTTCAACGACATGACGATCAACAACAAGGCCGCCCACGAGGCCCCCACCTTCGAGGCGACCGTCGGCGACCGCGTCGAGATCGTGATGATCACGCACGGCGAGTACTACCACACGTTCCACCTGCACGGTCATCGCTGGGCGGACAACCGCACCGGCACGCTGACCGGCCCCGACGACCCGACCCAGGTCCTCGACAACAAGATCTGCGGCCCCGCCGACTCCTTCGGCTTCCAGTTCATCGCCGGCGAGGGCGTCGGCGCGGGCGCCTGGATGTACCACTGCCACGTCCAGAGCCACTCCGACATGGGCATGGCCGGACTGTTCCTGGTCAGGAAGGCCGACGGCTCGATCCCGGGCTACGACCCGCCGCACCACTGACGGCGGGCCCCGGCCACCGCCTCACAAGTCGGCCGCCCGGAACATCACCCGCCCCCCGACCACCGTCAACCGCACCTCCAGGTCCGGGAGTTCCAGCGCGGCCACCGTCGTCGGGTCCGCGGCGAAGACGGACAGGTCGCCGCGGAAGCCGGGGGCGATCCGGCCCGTGATCCGTTCCTCACCGGCGGCGTACGCCGCGTTCAGGGTCATCGCGCGCAGTGCCTCGGCGCCGGTCAGGGCCTGGCCGGGGCCGTGCGGCGGGAGGGTCAGGTCGCGGGTGGGGCGGCGGTGCCGGGCGCCCGCGAGGACGCCGAGCGGCGGGTACGGGGCGATCGGCCAGTCCGAGCCGAGCACCACGCGCGCCCCGGCGTCCCACAGGTCGCGGCAGCGCCAGGCCCGCCCCGCCCGCTCCTCGCCGAGCCGGCGCGACCAGTTGTCGGTGTGGTCGGCGCGCGTGAAGTCGCAGCAGTGCGTCGGCTGCATGGACGCGACCACGTCCAGCTCGGCGAAGCGGCTCACCGTGTCGTCCGGGACCGTCTCGATGTGCTCGACCCGGTGCCGTACGCCGCCGGGGGCCTCGGCGCGGGCCTTCGCGACCGAGTCGAGGACGTGGCGCACGGCCGCATCGCCGATCGCGTGGGTCGCCGTCGTCACGCCCGCCCGGTGCAGTTCGGTGACGACGTGCGTGTAGTCGGCGGGGTCGGGCCAGAACGCGTGCGTGGACTCGCCGTGACAGTCGGGCCGCTCCAGCCACGCGGTGCCGTTGTCCACCGTGCCGTCCATGAACAGCTTCACACCGGCCGTGCGCCACAGGTCCCCGCCTGTGCCCTGGAGTTCGATGAGCTCGCGGAGCCGGTCGGCGTCGGCGCCCGGCTGGCACCAGGGGGCGAGCCGCAGCCGCAGCGGCAGTTCACCGGCCGCGTCGAGCTCGGCGAGCAGGGCTGTGCCCTCCGGCTCGGCCTCCATCGCATGGCCGCCGGTCAGGCCCGAGGCAGCCATGCCCCGCAGCACCTCGGCGAGCCTCGCACGCTTCTCCTCGTGGCTGGGCTGCGGCGCGACCCGCAGCACCAGCTCGCACGCCGCGTCCTCCAGGAGCAGCCCGGTCGGCCGGCCGTCCGCGTCACAGACCACCTCGGCGGCCTGGTCGAAGGTGCGGGGCCCGTCGACCCCGGCCCGCTCCAGGGCCTCGGGGCTCGCCAACAGGGAGTGGCCGTCGAAGAGTTGAAGCAGCGCGGGCACGCCGTCGAGCACCGGTGAGAGCGCGTCGGCGGCGACGGGCCGGTCGCCGAACACGTTCGGGTCCAGGCCCCAGGCGTGCAGCCAGGCGCCGGGCGCGAGCCGCCGCCGCTCCTCGGCGAGCGCGGCCCGTACGTCGTCCAGGCCGGTACAGCGGGACAGGTCCAGGCCCCGCGTGAGCTCGGCGCCGGAGGCCGGGTGGAGGTGGCCGTCGACCAGGCCCGGCGTGACGACCGCGCCCTTGAGGTCGATCACGGTCGTGCCGGGGCCGACGAGCGAGCGGATCGCGTGGTCGTCGCCGAGCGCGCTGATCGTGCCGTCGGCCCGCACGGCGAGCGCGCTGTACGACAGGAAGCCGCCCGCGGCCGGGTCGAGCAGCCGGGCGGAGAGGAGGACGAGCTGCGGGTGCATGGTGCGGTGCTCCGGATCCGTGGTCGGGGGCGCCGTCCGTGCGGCGCCGTGCGGGGTGAGGTGCCGGTCAGTGCGGGGCCAATGCTCCCTTGTCCAGGCCGAGTTCGTGCTCGGCCAGGGTGATCGCCATACGGCGCACGGCCGGGGGCAGTACGTCGTGCTCGGCGCCGGCGTCCGCGCCGAGTCCGTCCAGGACGACGAGGATCATCTGGGCGGTCACCACGGGGTGGGGGGTGCGGAACGCGCCGTGCGCCACCCCGTCCGCGAGCAGCCCCGACAGCCGGTCGCGCCAGGCCGCCTCCTGCTCGGCGACGCGGGAGCTCAGGGCGGGCCGGTAGCGGCTGAGGTGCCGGGCGTTCACCCACAGCGCGCTGATGGCGTTCCACGCGGGCCCGCTCGTGAGGGCGAAGAACGCGGCGAGCCGCGCCGTGGGGTGCGCGTCCGGGGCGGCCGGCGGGATCAGCGCGTCCAGCTCACCGCTCGCCGCGTCCCCGAAGGCCTCCGCGACCAGCTCCTCGGCCGAGGGGAAGTAGTGACTCACCAGCCCGGGGCGGACGTCCAGCTCCTCGCCGATCCGGCGCAGCGTGATGCTCTCCAAACCTTCGGAAAGCGCAATTTCGGCGGCCTTCGCAACGATTTCCGCACGTCGGGCGGCCGGAGATTTTCGGATTCGTTTGCGCTCAACGCTTGACGGCATGCCGGGCACACTATTGAGTGTGCGACCAATAGGCAAGCGGTCGTGCGGCCGCCATGCATCAGGACACCGGAGGCCCTCCATGGCGTCGACGCTCCCCGAGAAGACCCCGGCGACGGATCGACCGACCGCCCCGCCCCAGGACCGTCCCGCCGGACGCATCGAGGCCCACGGTATCGACCAGATCCCCGACTCCGAACGGCGCGGCCGGCCCCGCGACCTGTTCGCCGTCTGGGCGGCCACGAACGTGAACTACCTCAGCCTCGTCATGGGCGGCGCGCTGATCCTCATGGGGCTCACGCTCTGGCAGGCCCTCGCCGTCCTCTTCGTCGGCAACCTCTTCTGGGTCCTGACCGGTCTGCTCGCCGTGCCGGGTCCCGCCGCGGGCGCCCCCAGCGAGGTGATCACCCGCGCGCTGTTCGGCGTCATCGGCAACCGCGTGAACAACGCGGTCACCGGCTGGCTCGTCTCGGTCTGCTACTTCGCCCTGAACCTGTCCGCCGCCGCGGTCGCCGCCTTCGCCCTCGTCGAGAAGGCGGGCATCCCGGCGACCACCACCGTCAAGACGGTCGTCGTCGTGGTCATCGCCGCGCTCACGCTGACCATCAGCGTCTACGGCCATGCCGTGATCATGCGGCTCTACGTCCCGATCACCCTCGTGCTCGGCGCCGCCTTCGCCGTGGTCGCCGTCGCCGTGTTCCGGCACGCCGACTACGCGTACGTGCCCGCCGAGCCGCTGCACGGCGTCGACCTGTGGGCCGTCGCCGTCGCGGGTGTCACCCTCATCGCCTCCGGCCCGCTCTCGTACACCACCAGCGCCGACTTCTCCCGCTACCTGCCGCGCACGACGTCGAAGAAGGCCGTCCTCGGCTGGACCGCGCTCGGCGGCTTCCTGCCCAGCATGATCGTCTGCTCTCTCGGCGTGTTCGGCGCGACCGTCGTCGACATGAGCGACCCGCAGAGCGGCCTGGCGAAGATCCTGCCCGGCTGGTTCACCCCGCTCTTCCTGCTGGCCCTCGTGCTCGGCACCATCTCGATCAACGCCCTGACCGCGTACAGCGCGGGCCTCGCCCTCCAGGCCGTCGGCCTGCGCATCCGCCGCACCGTCAGCGTCCTGTTCGACGGCACCGCGGCTGTCGCCCTCACCCTGTACGGCCTGCTGATCTCGAACTTCCTCGACACCGTCAGCAACGTCCTCCAGCTGACCGTCGTCCTGCTCGGCCCCAGCGTGGCCGTCTACGCGACCGACATCGTCCTGCGGCGCAACCGCTACGACGGCGCCGCCCTCGGTGACGAGTCCCGCGGCGGCCCGTACTGGTTCCGCGGCGGCGTCAACTGGTCCGGCGCGACCGCGCTCCTCCTGGGCGCCGTCACCTCCGGGCTCTGCGTCAACACCCTCTACACGGGCCCGCTCGCCACCGTCTTCGACGGAGTCGACCTCGCGCTCCCGGTCGGCATGATCGTCTCGGGCCTCGGCTACTGGCTGCTGGCGCGCAAGGGGATCCGCGCCACAGCCGCCTGACGGCTCAGGGTGCCGAGAGGTCGAACACCCACCACTCGGCGCACGGTGCCTCCTGCACGTAGATCCGCGGCCCCCGGGCCACCACACGGCGGCGGCCCTTCAGCGGGGCCCCGCCGGGCCCGGTCAGCCGGCCGGTCGTGACGGGCCGTACCTCGAGCCCGACGAGATCGCAGTCGACGAGCCGGTCGTGGTCGTCCCCGTACCCGCCGAGGAACGCGACGCGGTCGCCGTGCACGGCCAGGGCCCTGGCGGCGCGGACCGGGTTCTTCCGGACGACGGACGGGCGACCCGGGCGGTTGAGGACCAGCTCGAAGTCCGTGTAGGCGCAGGACCACGCCTGTGTCCCCGCGACGTTCAACGCGTACAGATCCGAGATGTGCCGCGTCCCGTCAGGCGGCTCGTACGCCCACGACGCCGCACCCGCCGCACTCCACCGCCGCAGTCCGGCACGGCTCAACTCGTCGTCCCCGTACACGCCTTCGTCGAAGTACCCCACCCACAGGTCACCGGCCTCGTCCGCGAGCAGATGCTCGACCGCGTCACCCACGTGAAAGGTGTGGGTGACGTCCCCGAGCGCGCCGAAGATCCGCACCTGGTCCGCGTCGCTGCGCAGGGCCCGGGCGCTCGCCACGACGAACCCGCCGTCGGGCAGCGCGTCGAACCGCGGGTGCCGCGCCCCCACGCCCCGCAGCGTCGTCTCGCGCGACGTGCCGTCCGGGGCGACCGAGACGACCAGCGCGTCGTACGGCACCCGCGCGCGCCGGTCCGCGAGCAGCCAGTGCGCGTACCCGGCCGCGTCCACCGTCGAGGCCCGCACCAGCCGGGTGCGGACGCGGGGCGGTATCCGCGCGTAGGGGCGCAGGGCGTGGTCCGGCGTCCGGGGGGTGAACTCCTGCATGGCGCGATCATGCGGTCCGGCCCGGCCCCCGGACAACCGCTTATGTACGCCCGCCCCTGCCCGGGTGTAGACCAGCGGTGAACCTGAACGCGCCGATCCGCCGTCGAGGGAGCCGAGTTGAGCAAGGACCGTACGTACGACTACGTCATCGTCGGAGCCGGGTCGGCGGGCTGTGTGCTCGCCGGGCGGCTCTCGGAGGACCCGGGCGTCCGCGTGGCCCTCGTCGAGTCCGGGCCGCGCGACCGCAAGAGCGAGATCCGGATCCCGGCCGCGTTCCCGAAGCTCTTCAAGACGGCGTACGACTGGGACTACGCGACCTGCGAACAGCCCGGCCTGGACGCGCGCGAGCTGTACTGGCCGCGTGGGCACACCCTCGGCGGCTCGTCGTCGATCAACGCCATGATGTGGGTGCGCGGCCACCGCGACGACTACGACGCCTGGGGTGAGGCCGCCGGGGAGGAGTGGGGGCACGACCGGCTCGTGCCCTACTTCCGGCGCGCCGAGCGCTGGCACGGCGCCCCGGGCGAGGACTCCGCGCACGGACGGCTCGGGCCGCTGCACATCTCCCCGCCGCGCGACCCGAACCCGACCACCGCCGCCTTCCTCGACGCCTGCCGGGCCCAAGGGCTCAAGGAACTGGGGGAGTTGAACGAGCCCGACCACTCCGGGTTCGCGCTCACCCCGCTCAACCAGTACAAGGGACGCCGCTGGAGCGCCGCCGACGGCTACCTGAAGCCGGCCGCACGCCGCCCCAACCTCGACATCCACACCGACGCCCGCGTCACCCGTATCGACTTCGACGGCACCCGCGCCGCCGGTGTCGTTGCCGAGGGCGTCACCGCCGGCGTCCTGCGCGCCACCCGCGAGGTGATCCTTGCGGCGGGCGCCATCGGCTCCCCGCACCTGCTCCAGCAGGCGGGCATCGGCGACCCCGACGACCTCGCCGCCGCGGGCATCGAGACCCGGGTCGCGTCCCCGGACGTCGGCCGCCGGCTCCAGGACCACCTGTCCTACGCGGTGACCGTCCGCACCCCGCACCCCGTCTCGCTGACCGGCGCCGACACCCCCGCCAACATCGCCCGCTTCCTGCTGCGCGGCCGCGGCCCGCTCACCTCGAACGTCGGCGAGGCCGTCGCCTTCGTCGCGACCCGGCCCGAACTCGCCGCACCCGACATCGAGTTGATCTACGCCCCGGTGCCGTTCATCGGTCATGGGCTCACCCCGCCCACCGAGCACGGCCTCACCGTCGGGGTCGTCCTGCTCCAGCCGCGCAGCTCCGGCCGCATCACCCCGACCGGCGCCGGGGCCGGAGCCGCGCCCCGCATCGACCCCGGCTACCTCACCGACGAGGAGGACCTGCGCACCCTGATCGCCGGGGTCCGGCGCGCCGAGGAGCTGTTCGACGACCCGGCCCTGCGCCCGCTGCGCTCGGCCCCGATGGGCGGTTACCCGGGCGTCGTCGACGACGCGGCGCTCGCCGCCGCGATCCGGGCGGGCGCCGAGACGCTCTACCACCCGGTCGGCACCTGCCGGATGGGCGCCGACCCGGACGCGGTGACCGACCCGAAGCTACGGGTGCGCGGGGTGGAGGCGCTGCGCGTCGTCGACGCCTCGGTCATGCCGCGGATCACGCGCGGCCACACGCACGCCCCGACGGTCGCCCTCGCGGAGCGCGCGGTGGAACTGATCCGCGAGGACGCCCGCGCCTGACCGAGCCGATCCTTATCCGAGCGTGGGGCCCTAGGAGCCGACGCTCACCGTGAACCGGCGCGGGTTGCCGTCGTGGGCCGCGCCGGACACGTCCGGCTGCCCGTCGGGCCGCACGTCGTCGTACGGGAAGGCGTACCCGATGGGCGAGTTGGCGTGCACGATCCGCGCCCAGTGGTTCGTGGTCGCGTCCTGGTAGTAGTCGCCGGACGTCGTGCCGTTCGGCTGCTCGGGGTGGGTGAGCATGATGCTGCGGTTGAACCCGGCGGCGATCCGGGCCAGCAGGCCCTTCTTGTCGTCGGGGTCGGCCGGGTTGTTGGCGAACGGCCCGTGGTTGCAGGTGAAGACGTCCTTCGACGTGGGCTTGGGGAAGGTGTGCCCGCCGTCGAAGGTGAGCGTGTCGCCGCTGACCCGGCCGGTGAACACGCCTCGCCCGCCCTGGAGGTCGATCCTCAGGTCCGTGCCGCGGTACTTCTCCCAGACCCGGTCGATGTACCCGTTCCACAGGTCGCGGAAGGGCATCTCGTCGGGCCGGTCGAAATAGGGCGCCATCAGGTTCTGCGGGGAGATCACGCGCAGCACCTTCCCGTCGCCGCCCCGGATGACGAGCCGGTCCCAGGGCTGCCCGTCCGCCCCGGCCTGCGCGGTGAGGTCGGCCGCGATCCGCTCGACGGCGCCGTCCGGCAGCGGGGCCACCGTGTGCGTGGCGTCGCCCTCCAGAGTGAGCCCGATGGGCAGGGCGGTGACCAGGTCGACGTAGCTGATGTTGGCGTACAGCTGGTCGGAGTTGAAGGTGAACTCGCAGAACGACCAGGTCTTCCCGTAGTTCGCGTCCGTGGGCGTCGCGAACGCCGGCTCGACGAGTCCGGGGCCCGGGTTGAGGAAGAAGTCGAGGGTGTCGTCGCGGACGAAGTAGACGCGGGCACCGTACATCTGAGGCAGCGTCACCACCTTGGGGGCCGATCCCGCCGCGCCCAGCGGGATCGCGCAGTCCACCGGCAGCGGGGTCTGCGGGGCGCTCGGCGACTCGGGCCGGTAGACGCCGCCGTCGGCGCGCAGCAGCACCCAGTTGCCGGTGGACTGCTCGTGGCCGGTGACGTACGCGCGCACCGTGCCGCTCAACGACTTGTTCTCCAGGGCCAGTTCACAGGTCGCGGGGGCGGCGGCGGCCCCTGCCGTCCACGACGGGACGGTGAGCGAGACGGCGGCCGTAGCGGCGGTCGCACCGGCACCGGCGAGAAACTTCCTGCGGGACATCCGGGGTATCACGGTCGGCACTCCTGACACGTGGGGGGTGTGGGGGAGCCCCACTGTGGCGAGCGGGATCGAGGCCGTCAAGACTTGCGGCAGGGAGCGCTCCCATCTTTTGTTTCTGTTCAGGAAGTGAATGAGTGGGGCAGGATTTCCTTTGGTCCGTACCTGTGCTGGTCAGCGTGGTGCGACGGCGCTGCGGGGTGGTCGGTGGAAGACTCGGTCGTACATCCCGCGCATCCCTCGACGAGGAGGGCTCGACCATGATCACGACCGACTACGCGGACGGCGCGCCGAACTGGATGGACCTCGGCACCCCCGACCTGGACGGTGCCGTCTCCTTCTACGGGGGCCTGTTCGGCTGGAGCTTCCGGCCGGGGCCGCCCGAGACCGGCGGATACGGCCTCTTCCAGCTCGGCGGACGGACGACGGCCGGCGCGATGACCGTCACGCCGGAGCAGGGGCAGCCCGCCTGGAGCGTCTACTTCCAGAGCGCGGACGCCGACGCCACCGCCGCGGCGGCTCAGAAGGCGGGCGGCGCGGTGCTCTTCCAGCCGATGGATGTCATGGATCTGGGCCGCATGGCGATCCTCGCCGACCCGGCCGGCGCCGCCTTCGGCATCTGGCAGCCCGGGACGAACAAGGGCCTGGAGCACGTCACCGAGGACGGCGGCCTGAACTGGGTGGAGCTCTACACCCCCGACGTGGCCGCGGCGAAGACCTTCTACGGAACGGTCCTCGGCTGGGGTGCCTTCGACGTGGAGTTCCCCGGCGGCACGTACACGACGGTCAACCCGGCGGGCACCGACGAGAACGGCATGTTCGGCGGGATGGTGCCGCTGAAGGCGGACCCCGTGGAGGCACCCGACGGGTCGCACTGGACTCCGTACATCCACGTGCCGGACGTCGACGCGGTCGCCGACCGGACGCAGGAGCTGGGCGGTACGGTACGCCAGGCGCCCTTCAGCCTGCCCGGCGTGGGCCGCATCGCCAAGCTCGCCGACCCCTACGGCGCGGGCTTCGCGGTCATCAAGGGCGACCCGAACCAGCAGTGAGCGGGTGCGCGGCGCGGGGCGTTGATCATTCGTTGATCGAACGTTTTGCGCCGCGCGGCAGCATGATCGTCATGCACGCGAACACGACCCTCACGCCTGCCGGCCCCACCTGGCGGGACCAGGCCCTGTGCGCCCAGACCGGCGGGGACTTCTTCTTCCCCGAACCCGGAAGCTCGGTCCGCGAGGCCAAGATGATCTGCCGGATGTGCGAGATCCGGCCTGCCTGCCTCGAGTACGCCCTGAAGCACGACGAACGCTTCGGCGTCTGGGGCGGACTGTCCGAGAAGGAGCGCCACGAGATCAGGCGCTCCTCCTAGGACTCACTCCCGGGAGCGGTGCGTCGGCCAGGTCACTTGGCGGCGGCGCGCGCCGCCATCCGGGCCTTGCGGGCGGCCAGCTTCTCGTCGAACTTGGCGGCCTCGGCGTCCAGGCCGTTCATGAACAGACCCAGCTCCTCCTGCGCCTTGAGCCCCTCCGGGCCCAGCCCGTCGATCTCCATGATCTTCAGGAAGCGGAGCACGGGCTGCAGCACGTCGTCGTGGTGGATCCGCATGTTGTAGACCTCGCCGATGGCCATCTGCGCGGCGGCGCGCTCGAAGCCGGGGATGCCGTGGCCGGGCATGCGGAAGTTGACGACCACGTCGCGCACGGCCTGCATGGTCAGGTCGGGGGCGATCTCGAAGGCGGCCTTCAGCAGGTTCCGGTAGAAGACCATGTGCAGGTTCTCGTCGGTCGCGATCCGGGTCAGCATCCGGTCGCAGACCGGGTCGCCGGACTGGTGGCCCGTGTTGCGGTGCGAGATGCGGGTGGCCAGCTCCTGGAAGGCCACGTAGGCGACCGAGTGCAGCATCGAGTGCCCGTTGTCCGACTCGAAGCCCTCGCTCATGTGCGACATGCGGAACGCCTCGAGCTGGTCCGGGTCCACGGCGCGCGAGGCGAGCAGGTAGTCGCGCATCACGATGCCGTGCCGGCCCTCCTCCGCGGTCCAGCGGTGCACCCAGGTGCCCCAGGCGCCGTCACGGCCGAAGAGCGACGCGATCTCGTGGTGATAGCTGGGCAGGTTGTCCTCGGTGAGCAGGTTCACCACGAGGGCCGTGCGGCCGATCTCGGTGACCTTGGACTGCTCCTTGCCCCAGGCCTCGCCGTCCTCGAACAGACCCGGGAAGTTCCGCGCGTCCGACCAGGGCACGTACTCGTGCGGCATCCAGTCCTTGGCGACCTTCAGGTGCCGGTTGAGCTCCTTCTCGACCACTTCCTCCAGGGCGTACAGCAGCCGGGCGTCGGTCCAGCTGGTCGACGAGCCGAGGCGGGGGGAGATGACAGTCACGAAGAGCTCCTGGGGACGGAGATACAGCGGGCGGAACGAGCGGATCTACTTACGGTGTCGTAGGTTACGTTCCCGTAGGTTAAGCGCTCGGTAAAGAGCCGCCCCCACCCCAGAAGCCCGAGCGGCCGGACTGAGAGGCAAGCCACACCTCCCCGCCCGGCCGCCGTTCATGTCAGGCGGCGCGCACCTCGTCGTGTGTCGTGTCCCTCAGGCAGCCGTCGAGCAGCAGCCAGCGCGTGATGCCGATCGACTCCAGGAACGGCAGATCGTGGCCCGCCACGATCAGGCTCCCCTCGTACGACGCCAGGGCCGAGGTCAGCCGGCGGACGCCGGCCATGTCGAGGTTGTTCGTCGGCTCGTCCAGCAGCAGGAGCTGCGGAGCGGGCTCGGCGAGCATCAGCGCGGCCAGCGTCGCGCGGAAGCGCTCGCCGCCCGACAGGGTGCCCGCGAGCTGGTCGGCCTTCGCCCCCTTGAAGAGGAAGCGGGCGAGCCGCGCCCGGATCCGGTTGACCGTGGCGTCCGGCGCGAACCGGGCCACGTTCTCCGCGACGCTCGCCTCCTCGTCGAGCACATCGAGGCGCTGGGGCAGGAAACGCAGCGGCACGTGCGCCGTCGCCTCTCCTTCGAGCGCCGCCAGTTCCCCGGCGATCGTGCGCAGCAGCGTCGTCTTGCCCGCGCCGTTGCGCCCGACCAGCGCGATCCGCTCGGGGCCGCGCAGTTCGAACTCGCCGTCCACGCGAGCCCCGTACGCGAGCTTCAGCTCACGCAGCGTGAGCACCTGCCGGCCCGGCGGCACCGCCGTGAACGGGAGATCGACGCGGATCTCGTCGTCGTCGCGGACCGCTTCGACGGCCTCGTCGAGGCGTTCCTTGGCCTCGGCGAGTTTCTCCTCGTGCATGATGCGGTGCTTGCCG
>NZ_JBITJS010000007.1:0-367993 GCF_044460245.1 Streptomyces sp. NPDC050145
AGGGCCCCCCGGGCCCCCCCCGCCCCCCCGCCCCCCCCCCCCCCCCCCCCCCCCCCCCCCCCGGCGGCGCCCCGCCCCCCCCCCCCCCCCCCCCCCCCCCCCCACCCATCGGGAAAAGTGCAGGGGGATCAGCGCAGGAACGGGTCCACGGCCACCGCCACGAAGAGCAGCGACACATAGGTGATGGACCAGTGGAAGAGGCGCATCTCCTTGAGCTTCCCCCCGGTGACCTCGGCCTTGGCGCGGTTCTGCAGACCGTGGGCCTCCCAGAGCCAGAAGCCGCCCGCGAGGAGCGCGACCACCGTGTAGAACCAGCCCGTGTAGCCGAGCGGCGTCAGCAGCAGCGACACCGCGACCATCACCCAGCTGTAGATGACGATCTGCTTGGCCACCACCTTGTTGGTGGCGACGACGGGGAGCATCGGCACGCCCACGCGCGCGTAGTCGTCCTTCACCTTCATGGAGAGCGGCCAGTAGTGCGGCGGCGTCCAGAAGAACATGACGAGGAAGAGGATGACCGGCGCCCAGGACATCGAGTTCGTGACCGAGGACCAGCCGATGAGGACCGGCAGGCAGCCGGCGATGCCGCCCCACACGATGTTCTGCGACGTGCGGCGCTTCAGGATCATCGTGTAGACGACCACATAGAAGAGGAGCGCGCCCAGGGAGAGCCACGCGGACAGCCAGTTGACCGCGAAGCCGAACAGGAGCGTGGAGATCACCGCGAGGGAGACGCCGAAGACCAGGCACTCCTTCGGGCTCACCATGCCGGTGACCAGTGGACGCTGCGACGTGCGCTCCATGAGAGCGTCGATGTCGCGGTCGTACCACATGTTCAGCGCGTTGGCGCCGCCCGCGGAGAGGTAGCCGCCGAGGCAGGTGACGAGCACCAGCTTCAGGTCCGGCACACCCTGCTCGGCGAGGAACATCACCGGAACGGTGGTGATGAGCAGAAGCTCGATGATCCGCGGCTTGGTCAGCGCCACGAACGCCTTGACACGGGCCCCGATCGGACGCCGGCCCCGGCTGCTGCCCGTGCTGCTCGTCCCGAGAGCTCCCGCTGGACGGGATTCGACGGCCGTCACGCACACCCCTGACAGAGACTCCAGCGAACCCCCGTTGCGGACCCCTTGAAGTGAAGTCCCGGTAAAGGCTCGCGCGTACCACGCCACTGTAGACGTTGCCTATACCCGGCCCTTCGCGGGGGTCGGGTCGTGTTGGGCCGCATGCCGTAACGCGAGCGTGTCGGCACGGAGAGAGGGGGAGTTGGTCGAGCCCTCGTTCGAGCGGCCTTCTTTTCACCTGAGAAGCCCCGTGGATCCCTGTCGGGAGGCGGACCCGACAGAGTCCCGGCAGTCTGTAATGACGCGAAAAAATGCGTGTTCCAGCAGGGGTAGGCTCGACCACGCCCGGTGAGACCGACATCACCGGCACTGACCTGTGGAGAGGAGCCCTGACTCAGGGTGAGCACCAAGCCGACCACCACTGACCTCGAGTGGACCGATGTGGACCAGCGGGCCGTTGACACCGCTCGTGTCCTGGCCGCCGACGCCGTACAGAAGGTCGGCAACGGCCATCCCGGTACGGCGATGAGCCTGGCACCGGCCGCGTACACCCTCTTCCAGAAGGTGATGCGGCACGACCCGGCGGACGCCGACTGGGTGGGCCGGGACCGCTTCGTGCTGTCCGCGGGCCACTCGTCCCTGACCCTCTACATCCAGCTGTACCTGGCCGGTTTCGGCCTGGAGCTGGACGACCTCAAGGCGTTCCGCACCTGGGGCTCCAAGACTCCGGGCCACCCGGAGTACGGCCACACCACCGGTGTCGAGACCACGACCGGCCCGCTCGGCCAGGGTGTCGCCAACGCCGTGGGCATGGCGATGGCCGCCCGCTACGAGCGCGGTCTGTTCGACCCGGAGGCGCCGCAGGGCACCTCTCCGTTCGACCACTACATCTACGCGATCGCCGGTGACGGCTGCCTCCAGGAGGGCATCTCCGCCGAGGCGTCCTCGCTCGCGGGCCACCAGCGCCTGGGCAACCTGATCCTGCTGTGGGACGACAACCACATCTCGATCGAGGGCGACACCGAGACGGCGGTCTCCGAGGACACCGTCAAGCGCTACGAGGCCTACGGCTGGCACGTCCAGCGGGTCGAGGCGAAGGCGGACGGCGACCTGGACCACGCGGCGATCTTCGCGGCGATCCAGGAGGCCAAGAAGGTCACCGACCGGCCGTCCTTCATCGCGATGCGCTCGATCATCGCCTGGCCCGCCCCGAACGCGCAGAACACCGAGGCCGCGCACGGATCGGCGCTCGGCGCCGACGAGGTCGCCGCCACCAAGCGCGTCCTGGGCTTCGACCCGGAGCAGAGCTTCGAGGTCACGGACGAGGTCATCGAGCACACCCGCAAGGCGCTGGACCGCGGCGCCCAGGCCAAGGCCGAGTGGGAGAAGTCGTTCCAGGAGTGGCGCACGGGCAACCCGCAGCGCGCCGCCGAGTTCGACCGCATCCAGGCGGGCGAGCTGCCGGCCGGCTGGGAGGAGAAGCTCCCGGTCTTCGAGGCGGGCCAGGGTGTCGCGACGCGTGCCGCGTCCGGCAAGGTCCTCCAGGCGCTCGGCCCGGTGATCCCCGAGCTGTGGGGCGGCTCCGCCGACCTGGCGGGCTCGAACAACACGACGATCGACAAGACGTCGTCGTTCCTCCCCGCGGACAACCCGCTCCCGGAGGCGGACCCGTACGGCCGCACGATCCACTTCGGCATCCGCGAGCACGCCATGGCCGCGGAGATGAACGGCATCGCGCTGCACGGTCACACGCGCATCTACGGCGGCACCTTCCTGGTGTTCTCCGACTACATGCGCAACGCGGTGCGTCTGTCGGCCCTCATGTCGCTGCCCGTCACCTACGTGTGGACGCACGACTCGATCGGCCTCGGTGAGGACGGCCCGACGCACCAGCCGGTCGAGCACCTCGCCGCGCTGCGCGCCATCCCGGGTCTGAACGTCGTGCGCCCGGCCGACGCCAACGAGACGGCCATCGCCTGGCGCGAGATCCTGCGCCGCGGCAAGAGGCAGTACGGCGTCTCCAAGCCGCACGGTCTGGTGCTGACCCGTCAGGGCGTGCCGACGTACGAGCCGAACGAGGACACCGTCAAGGGTGGCTACGTGCTCGTCGAGGCGTCCAAGGAGACGCCGGACCTGATCCTGATCGCCACCGGTTCCGAGGTGCACCTCGCCGTCGAGGCGCGCGAGACCCTGGAAGCGGAGGGTGTCGCCACGCGCGTGGTGTCGATGCCGTCCGTGGAGTGGTTCGAGGAGCAGGACCAGGGGTACCGGGACAGCGTCCTGCCGCCGTCGGTGAAGGCGCGGGTCGCGGTCGAGGCGGGCATCGGTCTGACCTGGCACAAGTACGTCGGGGACGCCGGTCGCATCGTTTCCCTGGAGCACTTCGGTGCTTCGGCGGACGGCAAGGTCCTCTTCCGCGAGTTCGGCTTCACTGCGGAGAACGTGGTGGCCGTGGCCCGGGAATCCCTCGACGCGGCCCAGCGCTGACGCTCGTACACGACCTGTAGGAGATGCAATTTCCATGACAGACGCACTGAAGCGCCTCTCCGAGGAGGGCGTCGCGATCTGGCTGGACGACCTGTCGCGCAAGCGGATCACGTCCGGCAACCTGGCCGAGCTGATCGACCAGCAGCACGTCGTGGGCGTCACCACCAATCCGTCGATCTTCCAGAAGGCGATCTCGAGCGGTGACGGTTACGAGCAGCAGCTCACCGACCTCGCCGCCCGCAAGGTCACCGTCGAGGAAGCCCTGCGCATGATCACGACGGCGGACGTCCGCGACGCCGCCGACATCCTGCGCCCGGTCTTCGACGCGACGGGCGGCCAGGACGGCCGGGTGTCGATCGAGGTCGACCCGCGGCTGGCGCACCACACGCAGGCGACCGTCGCCGAGGCCAAGCAGCTCGCCTGGCTGGTGGACCGGCCGAACACGCTGATCAAGATCCCGGCGACGAAGGCGGGCCTGCCCGCGATCACCGAGACGATCGGCAAGGGCATCAGCGTCAACGTCACGCTGATCTTCTCGCTCGAGCGCTACCGCGAGGTGATGGACGCCTACCTCTCCGGTCTGGAGAAGGCCAAGGCGGCCGGCCTGGACCTGTCGAAGATCCACTCCGTGGCCTCCTTCTTCGTGTCCCGCGTGGACACCGAGATCGACAAGCGGATCGACGCGATCGGCACCGACGAGGCCAAGGCCGCGCGCGGCAAGGCCGGTCTGGCCAACGCCCGTCTCGCCTACGAGGCCTACGAAGAGGTGTTCTCGGGCGACCGCTGGTCCGCGCTCGACAAGGCGCAGGCCAACAAGCAGCGTCCGCTGTGGGCCTCGACCGGCGTGAAGGACAAGGCGTACAAGGACACCCTGTACGTCGACGACCTGGTCGCTCCGGGCACGGTGAACACGATGCCGGAGGCCACGCTGGACGCGACGGCCGACCACGGCCAGATCACCGGCGACACGATCGCGGGCACGTACGACCAGTCCCGCGCCGAGCTGGCGGCCGTCGAGAAGCTGGGGATCTCGTACGACGAGGTCGTGCAGCTCCTCGAGGACGAGGGCGTCGAGAAGTTCGAGTCGGCCTGGAACGATCTGCTCGCTTCTACCGAGGCGGAGCTGAAGCGCCTCGCCCCTTCGGAGGGCTGATCCCTTGACCCCCCACGGAGCCAATCCGCTCCGTGACTCCGCAGACCGACGGCTCCCGCGCATCGCGGGGCCGTCGGGTCTGGTCATCTTCGGTGTCACGGGCGATTTGTCACGTAAAAAGCTGATGCCCGCGGTCTACGACCTGGCCAACCGCGGCCTGCTGCCGCCGGGCTTCTCGCTGATCGGTTTCGCCCGCCGTGAGTGGCAGGACGAGGACTTCGCGCAGGAGGTGCACGACGCGGTCAAGGAGCACGCGCGTACCCCCTTCCGCGAGGAGGTCTGGCAGCAGCTCATCCAGGGCATGCGGTTCGTCCAGGGCAACTTCGACGACGACGAGGCGTTCGAGCAGCTCAAAGCGACGATCAACGACCTCGACAAGTCGCAGGGCACGGGCGGGAACTTCGCGTTCTACCTCTCCGTACCCCCCAAGTTCTTCCCGCAGGTCGTGCAGCAGCTGAAGAAGCACGGTCTGGCGGACGCGCCGGAGGGCTCCTGGCGCCGCGCGGTCATCGAGAAGCCCTTCGGCCACGACCTCGCGTCGGCCAAGGAGCTGAACGCGATCGTGCACGAGGTGTTCGACCCGGACCAGGTGTTCCGGATCGACCACTACCTGGGCAAGGAGACGGTCCAGAACATCCTGGCGCTGCGCTTCGCCAACCAGATGTTCGAGCCGATCTGGAACCGCAGCTATGTGGACCACGTGCAGATCACGATGGCCGAGGACATCGGCATCGGCGGCCGCGCGGGCTACTACGACGGCATCGGCGCGGCCCGTGACGTCATCCAGAACCACCTGCTCCAGCTGATGGCGCTGACCGCGATGGAGGAGCCCGCCTCCTTCGACGCGGACGCGCTCGTCGCCGAGAAGGCCAAGGTGCTCGGCGCGGTCCGGCTGCCGAAGGACCTGGGCCGCGACACGGTGCGCGGCCAGTACGCGGCCGGGTGGCAGGGCGGCGAGAAGGCCGTCGGCTACCTCCAGGAAGACGGCATCGACCCCAAGTCGAAGACCGACACCTACGCGGCCATCAAGCTGGAGGTGGACAACCGCCGCTGGGCGGGCGTCCCCTTCTATCTGCGCACGGGCAAGCGCCTGGGCCGCCGCGTCACCGAGATCGCGGTCGTCTTCCAGCGCGCCCCGCACTCCCCCTTCGACCACACGGCGACGGAGGAGCTCGGGCAGAACGCGATCGTGATCCGCGTCCAGCCGGACGAGGGCATCACGGTGCGCTTCGGCTCGAAGGTGCCGGGCACGTCGATGGAGATCCGGGACGTGTCGATGGACTTCGCCTACGGCGAGTCCTTCACGGAGTCGAGCCCGGAGGCGTACGAGCGGCTGATCCTGGACGTCCTGCTGGGCGACTCCAACCTCTTCCCGCGCACGGAGGAGGTCGAGCTGTCCTGGAACATCCTCGACCCGATCGAGCAGTACTGGGACGGGCACGGCAAGCCGGCCCAGTACCCGGCCGGCACGTGGGGGCCCGCCGAGGCGGACGAGATGCTCGCACGAGACGGACGGAGCTGGCGCCGGCCATGAAGATCGACCTCACGGACACCACCTCCAGCAAGATCAACAAGGCGCTCGTGGAGGGCCGCCGCGCCATCGGCACCCCCGCCGTCGGCATGGTGCTGACCCTCGTCATCGTCACCGACGAGGAGAACGCCTACGACGCGCTGCGGGCGGCCAACGAGGCGTCGCGCGAGCACCCCTCGCGCACCCTGGTCGTCATCAAGCGCGTCTCGCGCACCCCGCGCGACCGCACGACGTCGCGGCTCGACGCCGAGGTGCGCGTCGGCGCCGACGCGGGCACCGGCGAGACCGTCGTCCTGCGCCTGTACGGCGAGGTCGTCCATCACGCGCAGTCGGTGGTCCTGCCGCTGCTCCTGCCGGACGCCCCCACCGTCGTCTGGTGGCCGGTGGACGCCCCGCTGGACCCGGCGAAGGACCCGCTGGGCGCGCTGGCCCAGCGCCGTGTCACGGACACCTACGCGACCGAGCAGCCGGTGCAGGAGCTGGAGGCCCGCGCGGCCGCCTACTCCCCCGGCGACACGGACCTGTCCTGGACCCGGATCACGCCGTGGCGCTCCATGCTCGCGGCCGCGCTCGACCAGGTCAGCTGCGAGGTCACCTCGGTCCAGGTCGAGGGCGAGGAGTTCAACCCGAGCTGCGAGCTGCTCGCGATGTGGCTCGCGGACCGGCTCGACGTGCCGGTGCGCCGCACGCAGTCCTCGGGCCCCGGGCTCACCTCGGTGCGCATGGAGTCGTCCTCCGGGCCGATCGTGCTCGACCGGGCCGACGGCACCCTCGCCACGCTCTCCATACAGGGGCAGCCGGACCGCGCGGTCGCGCTCAAGCGCCGCGAGACGTCCGAGCTGATCGCCGAGGAGCTGCGCCGCCTCGACCCGGACGACACGTACGCGGCCGCGCTGCGCTACGGAGTCCACCGGCTCGCGGACCCGGCGGACGAGCCCGCGGACAAGCCGGCGGACAAGCCGGCACCGGCCGACGGGGAACCCGTACGGAAGAAGGCCGCGCCCTCGGGCAGGGCGGCCGCGAAGAAGGCTCCGGCCAAGAAGGCGGCGGCGAAGTGAGCGCGGCACCCCAACTCGTCGTCCACCGCGACAAGGAGCTGATGGCGCAGGCGGCCGCGGCCCGGCTGATCACCAAGATCGTCGACGCCCAGGCCGCCCGCGGCTCCGCCTCCGTCGTCCTGACCGGCGGCCGCAACGGCAACGGACTGCTGGCCGCGCTGGCCGCCGCGCCCGCGCGGGACGCGATCGACTGGAGCCGGCTCGACCTGTGGTGGGGCGACGAGCGCTTCCTGCCCGACGGCGACCCGGAGCGCAACTACACGCAGGCGCGCGAGGCACTCCTGGACAGCGTGCCGCTCGACCCGCGCCGCGTGCATCCGATGCCGGCGTCGGACGGCCCGTTCGAGGCGGACGCGGCGGCCGAGGCCTACGCGGCCGAGCTGGCCGGCGCGGCGGGCCCCGAGGATCACGGGGAGGTGCCGACCTTCGACGTGCTGATGCTCGGCGTCGGCCCGGACACCCATGTGGCCTCGCTCTTCCCCGAGCTGCCCGCGGTCCGCGAGACCGAGCGCATGGTCGTCGGCGTGCACGGCGCGCCCAAGCCGCCGCCCACCCGCATCACGCTCACGCTCCCGGCGATCCGGTCGGCGCGCGAGGTGTGGCTGCTCGCGGCCGGTGAGGACAAGGCGAACGCCGCCGCGATCGCCCTGTCGGGCGCGGGCGAGATCCAGGCGCCGGCGGCCGGCGCGTACGGCCGCTCGCGCACGCTGTGGCTGCTCGACGCGGCGGCGGCCTCACAGCTGCCGTCCTCGCTGTACCCGCCGGCGATCGCCTGACGGTGGCCCCGTCGTCGAGGCCCCGCGCCCACTGGAGTCCGCTCCGGGGCGCGGGGCCTCACGCGTGCTGCGGCACCCGGTAGTCGGAGCCGTCCTTCGCGCGGACGAGCAGGCCGTCGATGACGCAGTAGCGGCGCAGGGCCGCGGTGTCGTCGTGGACGGTGCGCAGGGCCTCGTTGACCTCGGTCTCGCTGTAGGTGCGGTCGGCCTCGAAGAGGGTGTCCGTGAGGTGCACGAGCAGGTCGTGCCGCACGGTGGGGCGGACCGGGATCGCGGTGAGGCGGCCGCGTGCGAAGAAGCCGGCGAGGTGGCGCGGCACGCCGGTTGCGGACTCGGCGGTGCGGGCCCTGCGGAACACCTCGGGTCCGGCGCGCAGCGCACCGTCGTCGAGCCGCTCGACCAGGCCCGCCGCGAGGAGTTTGCCCAGGTGGCGGCGGGCCGTCGGGGAGTCGGCCTCGCTCGGCGGGAGATCGTCGAGCACGATCCGTGCGTACAGCTTCAGTCGTTCGGGATCGGCGAGAGCCGACATGAGGTGGTCCACGGAGGTGCCTCCCGGCAGGGTCACGGACCCGCAGTCTGGCTCGCCGGACGGCACTCCCGCACCCGATTAACCCAACTCCGTCAGCGCCCGCGCAGTTCCCGGTACTTGGCGACCAGGGCCTTGGTCGAGCCGTCGAGTCCGGGGACGTCCGCGCCCTGGCTCAGGGCCGGCTCGACGCGCTTGGCGAGGACCTTGCCGAGTTCGACGCCCCACTGGTCGAAGGAGTCGATGTTCCACACCGCTCCCTGGACGAACACCTTGTGCTCGTACAGGGCGACGAGCTGGCCGAGCACGGACGGGGTCAGTGCCGTGGCCAGGATCGTCGTGGTGGGGTGGTCGCCCTGGAACGTCTTGTGCGGGACCAGCTCCTCGGGCACGCCCTCGGCGCGCACCTCGTCCGGGGTCTTGCCGAAGGCCAGCGCCTGGGTCTGGGCGAAGAAGTTGGCCATGAGCAGGTCGTGCTGGGCGACGAGCCCGGGCTCCAGATCGGCGACGGGCTCGGCGAAGCCGATGAAGTCGGCCGGGATCAACTTCGTGCCCTGGTGGATCAGTTGGTAATAGGCGTGCTGCCCGTTGGTCCCGGGGGTGCCCCACACGACCGGTCCGGTCTGGTACTCGACAGGCTCGCCGTCGCGCTGCACCGACTTGCCGTTCGACTCCATGTCGAGCTGCTGGAGGTACGCGGTGAACTTGGACAGGTAGTGCGAGTACGGCAGCACGGCGTGCGACTGGGCGCCGTGGAAGTTGCCGTACCAGATGCCCAGGAGGCCCATCAGGAGCGGCACGTTGGACTCGGCGGGGGCGGTGCGGAAGTGCTCGTCGACGAGGTGGAAGCCGTCGAGCATCTCGCGGAAGCGCTCCGGGCCGATGGCGATCATCAGCGACAGGCCGATCGCGGAGTCATACGAATAACGTCCGCCGACCCAGTCCCAGAACTCGAACATGTGGGACGTGTCGATGCCGAACTCGACGACCTTCTCCGCGTTCGTCGACAAAGCGACGAAGTGCTTGGCGACGGCGTCCTGACCGGCCCTCAGTCCGGTCAGCAGCCAGTTGCGGGCCGAGGTCGCGTTCGTGATCGTCTCGATCGTGGTGAAGGTCTTCGAGGCGACGACGAACAGGGTCTCGGCCGGGTCCAGGTCCCGTACCGCCTCGTGGAGGTCGGCGCCGTCCACGTTGGACACGAAACGGACCGTCAGGTCGCGGTCGGTGAAGGAGCGCAGCGCCTCGTAGGCCATCGCCGGACCGAGGTCGGATCCGCCGATACCGATGTTGACGACGTTCCTGATGCGCTTGCCGGTGTGGCCCGTCCACTCCCCCGACCTGACCCGGTCGGCGAAGGCGGCCATCTTGTCGAGGACGGCGTGGACGCCCGGCACCACGTTCTCACCGTCGACCTCGATCACGGCGTCCGCGGGGGCGCGCAGCGCGATGTGCAGGACGGCGCGGTCCTCGGTGATGTTGATCTTCTCGCCGCGGAACATGGCGTCGCGGAGACCGAAGACGTCGGTCGCGGCCGCGAGGTCGCGCAGCAGGCGCAGCGTCTCGTCGGTGACGAGGTGCTTGGAGTGGTCGATGTGCAGGTCGCCGACCTCGAGGACGGAGCGTGTCCCGCGCTCCGGGTCGGCGGCGAACAGCTCGCGCAGCCGGACCTCGCCCAGCTCCTCACGATGCTTGACCAGCGCCTGCCACTCGGGCGTCTGGGTCGGTCCTGTCTGCCTGTCGGACGCGTTCATGTCTGACTTCAGCCTTCTCTCGTACCCGCGTGCGTGTGATGCCCCGCAACTGGCCACCAACCTAGTTGATCAGGGCGGTCCGGGCCTTCCGGCGGCGCGCTCCGGGGCATGCGAAGAGGGCCGGGCACCCTGTCGGTACCCGGCCCGTACGGCTGGTCAGATCTCGCCCCGCAGTTTCGCGAGCGCCTCGGCGAGGATCGCCTCGCCGTCCGCGTCGCTGCGCCGCTCGCGGACGTACGCGAGGTGCGTCTTGTAGGGCTCGGTGCGCGGCGGGTCCGGCGGGTTGTCCCGGTCCTGTCCGGCCGGGAATCCGCACCGCGGACAGTCCCAGGTCTCCGGCACCTGCGCGTCGGAAGCGAAGCTCGGCTGCGTCTCGTGCCCGTTGGAGCACCAGAAGGAGATGCGCAGGCGTGGCGCGGACTCGCCGCGCTCGGCCTCGCCCATCGGCCCCGCCCCGACCCGACTTCCTCGGATCGCGTTGCCACTTGCCACGGTCGTAACTCCCTGCCTGATGGTGCCGCGAAGCGTGTCGGCTCGCTTCGCCGCGGAGCGCCTCAGTCTACGTAAGGCCCAACGCGCGTCCAGTGATTGGAGTTACATCCCCTCGCACAGACGCAATGCCCCATGATAGGCCGCGCCGTTGAGCGCGCACCCTACATGGGGCATTGCGTGAGGAATGTGAGATGACGACCCGGTCGGGCCGAAGCCCTGGCGACCGAAGGTCAGTTGTTGATCTTCATCAGGATGCCGAGCACGACGATGCACGTGAACCAGAGCAGACCGATCACGATCGTGATCCGGTCCAGGTTCCGCTCGGCGACCGAGGAGCCGCCCACGGAGGACTGCATGCCGCCACCGAACATGTCGGAGAGACCGCCGCCCTTTCCCTTGTGCATCAGCACCAGGAGCATCAGCAGCAGGCTGAAGACGATCAGGGCGATCGAGAACCCCATAACCACAGCTGGACCAACTTCCTCGGACTTGTCAGGCGGACGGGGCCGGGTGGCAGCCACCCGGCCCCGCAAGGGTACGACGTAACGCCGCTAGCGCATACTCACAGGTCGCGCCGGGGCGCGATCACTGCTCGCGGAACCGGACGATCTTGACGAACTCGTCGGTGTCCAGCGCGGCACCGCCCACGAGGGCACCGTCGATGTCCGGCTTGGACATGATCTCCGCGACGTTACCGGACTTGACCGAGCCGCCGTACTGGATACGGATCTTGTCGGCGACGTCCTGCGAGTACAGCTCGGCGAGCTTGCCGCGGATCGCCGCGCAGACCTCCTGCGCGTCGTCGGCGCCGCAGACCTTGCCGGTGCCGATGGCCCACACCGGCTCGTAGGCGATGACGATCGTCTCGGCCTGCTCGGCCGGCAGGCCCTTGAGGCCGCCCTCGACCTGGGCGAGCGTGTGCGAGACGTGGTCGCCCACCTCCCGCACGTCCAGCTCCTCGCCGACGCACAGGATCGGGGTCAGGCCGTGCTTGTAGGCAGCCTTCACCTTCGCGTTGACGATCTCGTCGGTCTCGGCGTGGTACTGCCGGCGCTCGGAGTGGCCGATCGCGACGTACGTGCACTTGAGCTTCGCGAGCATGGCGCCCGAGATCTCGCCGGTGTAGGCACCGGAGTCGTGCGCCGAGAGGTCCTGGGCGCCGTACTTGATCTTGAGCTTGTCGCCGTCGACGAGCGTCTGCACGGAGCGCAGGTCGGTGAACGGCGGCAGGACGGCGACCTCGACGGCCTCGTAGTCCTTGTCGGCGAGCGCGAAGGCGAGCTTCTGGACGTGCGCGATGGCCTCGAGGTGGTTGAGGTTCATCTTCCAGTTGCCCGCCATCAGCGGCGTGCGGCCCTCTACGGGTGCAGTCATGCGGGGTCAGTCCTCCAGTGCGGCGAGACCGGGAAGCGTCTTGCCCTCGAGGTACTCGAGGGAGGCGCCGCCGCCGGTCGAGATGTGGCCGAATGCGTTCTCGTCGAAGCCCAGGGTACGGACGGCCGCGGCGGAGTCGCCGCCGCCCACCACGGTGAAGCCCGGAGCCTCGATGAGGGCCTGGGCGATCGCCTTGGTGCCCTCGGCGTAGTCGGGGTGCTCGAAGACGCCCATCGGCCCGTTCCAGAACACGGTCCCGGCGTCGGCGAGCTTCGACGCGTACAGCTTGCGCGTCTCGGGGCCGATGTCCAGGCCCTCCTCGTCGGCCGGGATGGCGTCCGCGGCGACGGTGGTGGGGTTGGCCGGGGTCTTGCCCTTGAGGTCGGGGAACTCGGCCGAGACCAGGACGTCCACCGGGAGCACGAGCTCCACGCCGTTCTTCTCGGCGCGCTCCATGTACTCGGTGACGGTCGGGATCTGGTCCTCCTGGAGGAGGGAGATGCCGACCTCGTAGCCCTTGGCCTTCAGGAAGGTGTACGCCATGCCGCCGCCGATGAGGAGACGGTCGGCCTTGCCGAGCAGCTGGTCGATGACGGCCAGCTTGTCGGAGACCTTGGCGCCGCCGAGCGCGACCACGTAGGGGCGCTTGACGTCGTCGGTGAGCTTCTTCAGGACGCCGACCTCGGTGGCGATGAGGTAGCCGGCGTAGTGGGGCAGCCGCTTCGGCAGGTCGTACACGGAGGCGTGCTTGCGGTGGACGGCGCCGAAGCCGTCGCCCACGTAGACGTCGGCCAGGGCGGCGAGCTGGTCGGCGAACTCGCCGCGCTCGGTGTCGTCCTTGCTCGTCTCGCCCGCGTTGAACCGCAGGTTCTCGATGACGGCGACCTGGCCGGGCTCCAGCCCGTTCACCGCGTCGTGGGCGGCCGGGCCGACCGTGTCCTGGGCGAAGGCGACCGGCTTGCCGAGGAGCTCCGCAAGGCGCTCGGCGGCGGGGAGGAGCGAGAACTGCGGGTCCGGGGCGCCCTTGGGGCGGCCCAGGTGCGAGGCGACGATCACCTTCGCGCCGGCGTCGGCGAGGGCCTTGACGGTGGGCAGGACGGCGCGGATGCGGCCGTCGTCGGTGATCAGGCCGTCGGCCAGCGGCACGTTGAGGTCGGCGCGGACGAACACCCGCTTCCCGTCGACCGATTCGGCGAGAAGTTCCTCAATGGTCTTCATGACTCGTTTCCTTGTGAGGGCTGAGGCTTGCGGCTGACGCGCGAAGGGTCCGGACGGTCGCGCGGCGTCGCGCGGGTCCGGACCCTTCGCTCACATCTGAGTGCCTTGCTGCTCTAGAACCTTAGAGGCTCAGAGCTGACCGCCGACGAAGACCGTCAGGTCGACGAGGCGGTTCGAGTAGCCCCACTCGTTGTCGTACCAGCCGATCACCTTGACCGTCTTGCCGTCGGCCATGGTCAGCAGGGAGTCGAAGGTGCAGGAGGCCGGCGTCGAGACGATGTCCGAGGACACGATCGGGTCGGCCGTGTAGTAGAGCTTGCCCTCGAGCGTGCCCTCCTGGGAGGCCTTCTCGAACGCGGCGTTGACCTCGTCCTTGGTGACCTCGCGGTCCAGCTCGACGACCAGGTCGGTGACCGAGCCGGTCGGGACCGGGACGCGCATGGCGAGGCCGTCGAGCTTGCCCTTGAGCTGCGGGAGGACCAGGGCGGTGGCCTTGGCGGCACCGGTCGTGGTCGGGATGATGTTCTCCGCGGCGGCGCGGGCGCGGCGCAGGTCCTTGTGCGGGAAGTCCAGGATGCGCTGGTCGTTCGTGTACGCGTGGACGGTCGTCATCAGGCCCTTGACGATGCCGAAGTTCTCGTCGAGGACCTTCGCCATCGGCGCCACACAGTTCGTGGTGCACGACGCGTTGGAGATCACGTCGTGCTTGGCCGGGTCGTACTTGTCCTCGTTGACGCCCATCACGATCGTGATGTCCTCGTCCTTGGCCGGGGCCGAGATGAGGACCTTCTTGGCGCCACCGGCCAGGTGCTTGGCGGCGTCCTCGCGCTTGGTGAAGATGCCGGTCGACTCGATGACGACGTCGACGCCCAGGTCGCCCCACGGGATGTCGGCCGGGTCGCGCTCCGACAGCACCTTGATGGTGTGCTCGCCGACGGTGATGGTGTCGGCCGTGTGGGACACGGGCTGCTTCAGCGTGCCGAGGATCGTGTCGTACTTGAGCAGGTGTGCGGTCGTCGCGGTGTCACCCAGGTCGTTGACAGCCACGATCTCGATGTCCGCACCCTGCTCGAGAAGTGCGCGGAAGTAATTGCGACCGATGCGGCCAAAGCCGTTGATGCCTACGCGGATCGTCACGAACCGATCTCCTCGTTGGTACGCCGGTTTTCGACGCCGGCGAGTTGTATGGGATGTCCCCGACCGCCTCCGACCCTACCTCCCATAAGCGATCTGAGTGACATCGAGCGCAGCTATAGCGGATCCGAGATTCTTACTCGCCGGTAACGTTCGGGCGGCGCTTATTCCGGGGATATTTTTCGGCCCCCTGGTCGCTAATTGAGCGCACACCCTTTCTGATGAGCGCTTTTTCGAGCGGCGACCCATCAAGGCAGGTCGCCCGTGGACTGCCCGTGCGCCGTACGGCCGTCCGGCCCATCACGAGGTTGCGGATTTCCTGGTTCCGGTGAAGCGGGCATGGCGCGCGAGCGACGGCCGGGAGTTCACCGGCCGCAGAAGCGGGAACCGGGGAGCACGGACCGAAGTCCGTCAATTCCCCGCCTCGGCCGCACCCTTACCAGAACCGGCCTGAAGGCGTCACAAAGCGCCACTGAAGCCCCTTCAGTCACTCTTGTCACGCTGTCATTCAGTCGCATCTGAAGGAATCTCCGCTCACTTGCGCACCATGGCGTGAATCGGCGGCCGCCACTCGCATGACGCCTCGCAAAGTTCGCAGACGCGAACCACGGAGCGGCGCGGGAACGCGAAAGCCGGTGGCGGCGCCCTCGTGGGGCGCCGCCACCGGCTCGTGGAGCTTCGGGGCCGCGGGAGGCTCAGCCCGCCAGGTTGTCCGCCATCTCCTCGGTCAGGTTCGACTCCGTGCTCGGGATGCCGAGGTCCTGCGCGCGCTTGTCCGCCATGGCGAGCAGCCGGCGGATCCGGCCCGCGACCGCGTCCTTGGTGAGCGGCGGGTCGGCGAGCGCGCCCAGCTCCTCCAGGGAGGCCTGCTTGTGCTCCATGCGCAGCCGGCCGGCCGCCGCGAGGTGCTCGGGCACCTCGTCGGCGAGGATCTCCAGGGCGCGCTGCACGCGGGCCCCGGCGGCCACGGCGGCCCGGGCCGAACGGCGCAGGTTCGCGTCGTCGAAGTTCGCCAGCCGGTTCGCCGTGGCGCGGACCTCGCGGCGCATCCGCCGCTCCTCCCAGGCCAGCACCGACTCGTGCGCTCCCATACGGGTGAGCAGCGCGCCGATCGCGTCGCCGTCACGGACGACGACCCGGTCCACGCCGCGCACCTCACGGGCCTTCGCCGCGATGGACAGCCGGCGGGCGGCGCCGACCAGGGCCAGCGCGGCCTCCGGGCCCGGGCAGGTCACCTCGAGCGAGCTGGAGCGGCCCGGCTCCGTCAGCGAGCCGTGCGCCAGGAACGCCCCGCGCCAGGCCGCCTCGGCGTCGCAGGTGGCCCCCGAGACCACCTGCGGCGGAAGACCGCGGATCGGGCGGCCACGGCCGTCCACGAGCCCCGTCTGCCGGGCCAGCTGGTCGCCGCCCGCCACCACACGTACGACGAAGCGCGAGCCTCGGCGCAGTCCGCCGGGGGCCATCACGATCAATTCGGAACTGTGTCCGAAGATCTCGAGAATGTCGCGCTTGAGCCGCCGGGCGGCCATCGCGGTGTCCAGCTCCGCCTCGATCACGATGCGGCCGCTCACCAGGTGAAGGCCGCCGGCGAACCGCAGAATGGCCGACACCTCGGCCTTCCTGCAGCAGGTCCGGGTGACGGGGAGCCGGGCAATCTCGTCCTTCACCGCTGCCGTCATCGCCATGGGCCGATCCTTCCATGCATCCGAAAAATACGGTCGTACGCGGCGGCCAACAGCTCCGGATCGTGCCTCGGAGTTCCGTCGGGCCTGGCCACCGGCGCCAGCTCGACCGCGGCACCGAAGCGCTCCTTGGCGGCGTCGGTGAGGGACTCACGATCGGGCACGGCGGCCTCGTCGGCCAGCACCACGTCCAGGGCGAGTTTAGGGGCGTGTCGTCCCAAAACCTCCAAATGACGCTGCGGTGAGAACCCTTCGGTTTCTCCGGGCTGCGGCGCGAGGTTCAGCGAGAGGACCCGGCGGGCCTTCGTCTCGACCAGCGCGTCCAGCAGTTCCGGCACGAGCAGGTGCGGGATCACCGAGGAGAACCAGGACCCCGGGCCGAGCACCACCCAGTCCGCGTCGAGCACCGCGGCGACCGCCTCCGGGACGGCCGGCGGGTCGTGCGGCACCAGGTGCACGGACTGGACCTCGCCCGGCGTGAGCGCGACCGTGGCCTGTCCGCGGACGGTGTCGATGTCGTCCGGGCGGTCCGGGTCGTGCCCCTTGACCAGGGCCTGGAGCTCCAGCGGCACCGCGGACATGGGCAGCACGCGCCCCTGCGCGCCGAGGAGCCTGCCGACCAGGTCGAGGGCCTGCACATGGTCGCCGAGCTGCTCCCACAGGGCGACGATCAGCAGATTGCCGACCGCGTGCCCGTTCATCTCCCCCGGCGACTGGAAGCGGTGCTGGATGACGCGGGACCAGGTCTGGCCCCAGTCGTCGTCGCCGCACAGGGCGGCGAGGGCCTTGCGCAGGTCGCCGGGCGGCAGCACGCCGAGCTCGTCGCGCAGGCGCCCGCTGGATCCGCCGTCGTCGGCGACCGTCACGACCGCCGTGAGGTCACCCGTGATGCGGCGCAGGGCGGCCAGCGACGCGGACAGGCCCATGCCCCCGCCGAGGGCGACGACCTTGGGCGTCGCGCCCCTGCGGCGGGCCGGCGTCGTGCGTCTGCTGCGCAGCCGGCTGGTGAGCCGCAGCGTACGTCCCGTCATTCGCGGCCCATGTCCCGGTGGACGACCACGGTCTCCACACCCTGCGCGGCAAGGCGGGCGGCGAGCTTCTCCGAGGTGGCGACGGAGCGGTGCTTGCCACCGGTGCAGCCGACGGCGATGGTCACGTAGCGCTTGCCCTCGCGGCGGTAACCGGCCGCGATCAGTTGGAGCAGCTCCGTGTAGCGGTCGAGGAACTCCTTGGCGCCGGGCTGCGAGAAGACGTAGTTCGACACCTCCTCGTTGAGGCCTGTGAAGGGGCGCAGCTCCGGGACCCAGTGCGGGTTCGGGAGGAAGCGCATGTCGACGACGAGGTCGGCGTCGACGGGCAGGCCGTACTTGAAGCCGAACGACATGACGGTGGCCCGCAGCTCGGGCTCCTCCTCGCCCGCGAACTGGGCGTCCATCTTGGCGCGCAGCTCGTGCACGTTCAGGCTGGAGGTGTCGATGACGAGGTCGGCGTCGCCGCGCAGCTCGCGCAGCAGCTCGCGCTCGGCGGCGATGCCGTCGACGATGCGGCCGTCGCCCTGGAGCGGGTGCGGGCGGCGCACCGACTCGAAGCGGCGCACGAGGGCCTCGTCCGAGGACTCCAGGAAGACGATGCGCCGCGTGACGTTCTTGGACTCGAGGTCGGCGAGGGAGTCGCGGAGGTTGTCGAAGAAGCGCCGGCCGCGGACGTCGACGACGACGGCGATCCGCGCGACGTTGCCCTGGGACCGGGCGCCGAGCTCCACCATGGTGGGGATCAGGGCCGGCGGCAGGTTGTCGACGACGAACCAGCCGAGATCCTCCAGGCACTTCGCCGCCGTGGAGCGGCCCGCGCCGGACATGCCGGAGATGATGACCAGCTCGGGGATGGCGGCCTCGGGGACGCCGGGCGCCTCCACGTGGTGGGCCGCGCCGGGAGTGTCGGTACCGGGGGTATCGACAGCGGGGGTGTCGGTAGCGGGGGTCTCGGTACCGGGGCTGTCCGTCCCGGCCTTGCCGTCGCTGGCGCCTGGGGTGCTCATGTCCGCTCCGCGCTCGTTCTGTGGGTGGTGCTCGCTCATGGTTCCTGCCCCCGTCGTTCTTCCGAGGTGCCCGCGGTGACGGGTCCCTCGCCGGTCGGCGCGTCCGTCGCGCCGGCCGGTGTGTGCTCTTCGTCTTCCAGGATCTCTCCGGTGGCCGTGTTCACCGCGGGCGCCGCCGGTGCCGCTTGCGCGAAGGCCACGAGGATCGTCTCGGCCGTCTTGCGGCCTATGCCCGGGACCTCGCAGATCTGGTCGATTGTGGCGGACCGTAGCCGCTTCACCGAACCGAAGTGCTTGATCAGTGCCTGCTTGCGCGCGTCGCCGAGTCCGGGTACGTCGTCCAGGGGGCCCGCCTTGAACCGCTTGGCCCGCTTGCTGCGCTGGTAGGTGATCGCGAAGCGGTGCGCCTCGTCACGGACGCGCTGCAGGAGGTACAGGCCCTCGCTGGTGCGGGGCAGGACCACCGGGTCGTCCTCGCCGGGCACCCAGACCTCTTCGAGGCGCTTGGCGAGGCCGCACACCGCGATGTCGTCGATGCCCAGCTCGTCCAGGGCCCGCTGGGCCGCCGCGACCTGTGGCTGGCCGCCGTCCACGACGACGAGCTGCGGCGGGTAGGCGAACCTCTTCGGCCGGCCGTCGTCCTCGGTGAGCCGGGACTCGACCGGGCCCTCGTCGTCGTCCAGCTCGGTGTCGGACCATTCGCCGGACTTCTCCTGGGCGGCCAGGTACCGCTTGAAGCGGCGGGTGATCACCTCGTGCATGGAGCGGACGTCGTCCTGCCCCTCGAAGCCCTTGATCTGGAAGCGCCGGTACTCGCTCTTGCGGGCGAGGCCGTCCTCGAAGACCACCATGGACGCGACGACGTCGTCTCCCTGGAGGTGCGAGATGTCGTAGCACTCGATGCGCAGCGGGGCGCTGTCCAGGTCGAGGGCCTCGGCGATCTCCTCCAGGGCGCGCGAGCGCGTGGTGAGGTCGGAGGCGCGCTTCGTCTTGTGGAGGGCCAGCGCCTGCAGAGCGTTGCGGTGCACGGTCTCCATGAGCGCCTTCTTGTCGCCGCGCTGCGGGATGCGCAGGGACACGTTCGACCCGCGGCGCTCGGTGAGCCAGGTCTGGACGGGCTCCACGGGGTCGGGCAGCGCCGGGACGAGCACCTCCTTGGGGACCGCGTCCCCGCTCTCCTCCCCGTAGAGCTGCTGGAGCGCGTGCTCCACGAGGTCGCCGCTGGTGACGGCCTCCACCTTGTCGGTGACCCAGCCGCGCTGGCCGCGCACGCGTCCGCCGCGCACGTGGAAGATCTGGACGGCCGCCTCCAGCTCGTCCTCGGCCAGGGCGATGAGGTCGGCGTCGGTGGCGTCGGCGAGGACGACGGCGCTCTTCTCCATGGCCTTGCGGAGCGCCTCGATGTCGTCGCGCAGGCGGGCCGCCCGCTCGTACTCCATCTCCTCCGCGGCCGCCGTCATGTCCTTCTCCAGGCGGCGGATGTACGTGCCGGTGCGGCCGGCCATGAAGTCGCAGAACTCCTCGGCCAGTTCGCGGTGCTCGTCGGGGGTGACGCGGCCGACGCAGGGTGCGGAGCACTTGCCGATGTAGCCGAGCAGGCAGGGGCGTCCGGTGCGGGCCGCGTTCTTGAACACGCCCGCGGAGCAGGTGCGGACGGGGAAGACGCGCAGCAGGAGGTCGACCGTGTCGCGGATGGCCCAGGCGTGGCCGTAGGGGCCGAAGTAGCGGACGCCCTTCTTCTTCTGGCCGCGCATCACCTGGACGCGGGGGAACTCCTCGTTCATCGTCACGGCGAGGTACGGGTAGCTCTTGTCGTCGCGGTACTTGACGTTGAACCGCGGGTCGTACTCCTTGATCCAGGAGTACTCCAGCTGGAGCGCCTCGACCTCCGTGGACACCACCGTCCACTCCACGGACGCGGCCGTGGTGACCATCGTGCGGGTGCGCGGGTGCAGGTTCGCCAGGTCCTGGAAGTAGCTCGCCAGGCGCTGGCGCAGGCTCTTCGCCTTTCCGACGTAGATCACCCTGCGGTGCTCGTCGCGGAACCTGTACACCCCTGGGGAGTCGGGAATCTGTCCCGGCTGGGGGCGGTAGCTGGAGGGGTCGGCCATGTCAGACACCCTACTGTCGGGCACGGACATCACCGGGGCAGACTAGGGAGCGCCCTGTGATCCCCACCGCTGGATCCCCCACCGCTGAAGGAGAACCCCGCGTGAAGCGTCCGACCGCCCGTGACGTGGCGGAGCTGGCCGGTGTGTCCCGTGCCGCCGTGTCCTTCGTCTTCAGCGGACGCGCCCAGGGCAACCTGTCGGCCGAGACGCAGCGGCGCATCCGTGAGGCCGCCGACGAGCTCGGCTACCGGCCCGACGAGGTGGCGCGGTCGCTCCGCGCACGGCGGACCGGGGTGATCGGGATGCTCAGCGACGAGATCGCCACCAGCCCGTTCGCGGGCCGCATGGTGCTGGGCGCGATGGAGGCGGCACGCGCGCGTGGGCATCAGATCCTGCTCCTGGAGTCGCGCCGGGACCCGGCCGCGGAGGCCGAGGCGATCGCCGAGCTGCGGGCCCGCCGGGTCGACGGTCTGGTGTACGCGTCGATGGAGCTGCGCACGACGGAGGTGCCGGCGGGGGTCGATCCGGCGCGGACGGTGCTCGCCAACTGCCTGCCGCGCGAGGCGGGTTCGTACGCGGCCGTGGTGGCCGACGAACGGGCGGGCGGGCGCCGCGCGGTGGACGCGCTGATCGCCGCCGGGCACCGTGACATCGCGCTGCTGGGCGGGGCGGTGGGCAACATCGCGGCGGAGGACCGCGCGCGTGGCTTCACCGACGGGCTGAGCGCGGCCGGCCTGGAGGTGCGCGAGGCGTGGATGCTGCGGGCCGGCTGGCAGATCGACGAGGGCCACGCGGCGGCGCTGCGGGTGCTCGGTGAGCGGGAGCGGCCCACAGGGATCGTGTGCGCGAACGACCGGGTGGCGGCCGGGGTGCTGCTGGCGGCGGCCCGGCTGGGGATCGCCGTCCCGGAGGCGCTGTCGGTGGTGGGCTACGACGACCAGGACCACATGGCCGACCGGCTCGTCCCGGCGCTCACCACGGTCGCCCTCCCCCATCACGCGATGGGGGCGGCGGCGGTGGACGCGCTGCTCGACGCGGTCGAGCGGGACGAGCCGGTGGCCGCGGGCGACGTGGTGCGTCTGCCGTGCCCCCTGGTCGAGCGGGCGTCGGTGACGAAGCCCGCCGGAGCCTGAACCGGCTCCGGACCACCCGGGCACCTCAGCCCCGGCCCCGGCTCCGACCACCGAGAAGTCGACCACCGAGCAGCAGCACGTCATACGTAACACGGGGCGCCCGGCCATCAGCGGCTCGGTCCGTCATACGTACAACGGCGCCCGTCGGTCCGGCTGCCCGGCGCCCGGGTGTCACCCGAGGTCGTACGTGATGACCCTGAGGTCCTCGAAGACGGCCGGGCCGCCGGAGGAGTAGAGGGCGATGCGGTCGTCTCCGGGGAGCGGGAAGGCCTGGTGGGTGTGGACGTGGCGGCCGTCGCCGACGAACAGTTCGACCGTGGTGCGGTCGACGAGGACACGCACGTCGAGGGAACCGGCGGCGGCGTCGACGGGGGTGTGGGTCTCGGCGGGGCCGCCCGGGGTGATGGTGCCGCCGCGGTTGACGTAGGCGAAGCCGCCGGAGACGTACACGCCGACGTCGATGTGGCGCAGCCCGCCGGGGGCCTTGCGGAGCTGGAAGCCGAGGTTCTCGGTGGTGCCGGGTGTCCAGCGCAGCCGGGCCCGGATCTCGTAGGCGGTGCCGGTGACGTCGAGGGTCTTGCTGCCGTCGACCGTGACGTCGCCGAGCTTCTTCGTGCCGGTGGCGTAGCGGTCGAGGGCCGGGGCGGGCTCGGAGGCGAGGTGGTAGGTGCCGTCGCCCGCGCGCTCCAGGGTGAGTTCGCGGGTGAGGGAGTCGGTGCCGTTGAAGCCGTCCGCGACGAGGGTCGGGGTGTTGTGCGGGTAGGTCCAGTTGTTGGTCCAGGCGAAGGCGTACCGGGCGGCGGGGTCGACGGTGCCGTCGGCGGCGCGCTTCTCGCAGGTGACGGCCGCGTAGAAGTCGGGCCCGTGGTCGAGCCACTGCGGTTCGGGGGCGTCGGGGCTGAAGGTGACGCCGTCGAAGTCGCCGGTCCAGTAGGCGTACGTGGCGGGCAGGCCGCGCTGCGTGCCGTTGGCGGAGGCGGCGAGGACCCAGTGCGTGGTGCCGTCCGCGGCCCGGATCTCGAACAGGTCCGGGCACTCCAGGGTGCCGAGGTCGTCGCGGGTGAATCCGCTGCGGTACGTCCATGAGCGCAGGTCGGCGGAGGTGTACAGGCCGATCTTGTGCCCTTCGGCCAGGGCCGCGACCCAGCGTCCGCGGGCCTCGTCCCAGAGCACCTTGGGGTCGCGGAAGTCCTTGCCGCCGGGGTTGGGGAGCACCGGGTCGTCGCTGTGGGAGGCGAAGGTGCGGCCGTGGTCGGTGGAGTACCAGAGGTACTGGGCCTGGGAGGCGGTGCCGGCGTCGGGCTCCATGGTGATCAGGGCGATGACGGCGCCCGCGCCGAACCCGGCGGTGTTCTTCTCGTCGACGACCGCGCTGCCCGACCAGACGTCACCGGCGGGGATGGCGTCCTTGGGGACGGCGACTCCCTCGTCCCGGTACCGGACGAGGTCGGTGCTGGTGGCGAGCCGCCAGGCGGTGCCCTCGGATCCGGTGAGGTAGTCGGCGTTGTAGAGGTAGTAGTACAGGTACTGGCCGTTCACCCAGATCGGGCGCTGCGGATCGTTCTTCCAGTTGTCGGGAACGGTGAAGTGGTAGTCGGCGCGGAAGCTGCCGAGGCCGGCCGCCTTCGGTGCCGCGGCGGCCGGACGGGACGGCAGTGCGGCCGCCGCGAGGGCGGTGGAGCCGGCGGACAGCAGCGCGGCGCGCCGGCTCAGCGAGCGCGCTCCGCCGGTGTTTCCGGCCGCGCCTTTCCCGTTTCTCGCGGGCGTCTCCTGCGCGGGCACGTCTCGTGCGGGCATGACGGACCGACCTTTCGTCCAAGGGAGCGTTCGAGTGGGGAACCAGGGAGGGAGGCCGCAACCCTAACTCGTGATAGGCCTTGCCGCGCAAGGGTCTTCATGGATTTCGAAGAACCCCGCGCAGCCCTCTTGACGGCGCCGTCGACGCGCTCCCATCATCCGGAGGCCAAGCCAACTATCACGAGTTAGGCCTCTCGGTATGACCCGCAGTCAACTCCCGCCGAGCCGTCGCACCCTGTTGCGCGCCGGTGGCTGGTCCCTGGCCGCCGGCGGTCTCGCCGCCACGGCGGCGAGCTGGGACCGGCTGACCGCCGCCGACATACCCGGGCGCGACGGTTCGATGCTCACCGTCGCGGTCCTCGGCGCCGCGATCGACCCGACCATGCAGAAGGTGCTGGCCGACGGCTTCCAGAAACTGCACCCGGACATCCCGGTGCGGCTGCTGGCCGTCCAGGCCAAGGACTGGAACGACTTCTTCGCGAAGATCCTCACGCAGATCGCCGCGGGCCGGGCGCCCGACGTGGTGTACGTCGCGACCGAGGGCGTCCAGCTGTTCGCCGACCGCCTCGGCGTCCCGCTGGACGCACACGTGAAACGGGACGCCGCCACGCTCAAGGAGTACTTCGCCGACGTCCACCCGTCGCTCGTCGAATCGATGATGTACGAGGGCTCGCTGTACCAGCTGCCCGTCGAGTTCAACGCCGCGGACATGTACCTGAGCGCCCCCGTCCTCAGGCGCACCGGCGTCGAACTCCCGCCGGACGACTGGGACCGGGACGAATTCACGCGGCTGCTGCGCGCCATGAAGCGCAAGGGCGGGGCGCACTTCACGCCGTTCTACTGGACCAATCGCCTGTGGGGCGGGGTGGTGCCCTGGCTGTTCGTCAACGACACCAACATCCTGCGCGAGTCCAGGGCTCCGGGCGGGGAGTGGCTGTGGAACTCCTTCTACGACGCCCGGCAACGCGCGGGCCGTGGCGGGGGTTTCCGCTGGACGACGCCGACCGCCACGGCCGACCGCACCGTCGAGACGTACGAGTATCTCGCCGGTCTCGTGCGTGACGGGCTCTGCTCACGGCCCGAGGGCGGCAGCGGCACGAACCTGGTCGGCGCCTTCTCCACCGGCCGGGTCGGCGCGACGCCCGCCGGCGGCTTCTGGGCGGGCGGACTGCACCAGGCGGGCGTGGCGCGCGACGCGTACGACGCCACGTACTTCCCTCGCTGGCGGACGCAGCGCCACCAGTTCGGCGGGGCGGGCTACGCGATCCTGCGCACCTCCCGGCGCCAGGACGAGGCCTGGGAGTTCGTGAAGTACTCGACCCGCAAGGACGTCATGGCCTCGCTGTTCGCGGCGAACACGACGACCCCGGCGCGTCGTTCCCTGCTCACCGCGCGGCGGTACGCGCGGACGGGCCCCGCCCACTGGGACGTCTTCTACGACACCTTCGACCGCTTCCCCACGACCGGCCCGATCCCCGCGCCTCCGCAGGTCGCCGCCGTGGAACTCGCCCTGACCAAGCACACCGCCACCGCTCTCGCCTCGCCGCGCAAGGTCGCGCCGGCGCTGCGGGCGATGCAGGCGGACCTGGAGCGCGCCATGGAGCGTGGGATATGAGCAGCCGTACGACGGACCGCGCCGCGGACGGGGTCGCGAGGGACCGGGGGTCGCAGCGGCGGCAGCGGTGGACCGCCTGGCTGTTCCTGGCGCCGACCGTGATCGGCGTCGTCGTGTTCACCGTGGTGCCGATCGCGGGCTCGGTGGTGCTGTCGTTCTTCCGGTGGAACGTGATCGACCCGGCGCGCTACACCGGCCTGGACAACTACCGCGCCCTGGCGACCGACTCCTCGGTCCGTGCCTCCTTCGGCAACACCCTCTTGTTCATGGTGGTCGCCGTCTCGCTGCAACTGCTCATCGCGCTCGTGCTGGCGCTGGCCCTGCAGGGCAGGATGCCGAACTGGGTGCGGCAGGCGCTGCGTTCGGCGTTCTTCTTCCCGCTCGTGCTGAGCGCGGCCTCGGTCTCCGTGGTGATGAAGTACCTGTTCAACCAGGACTTCGGGGTCGTGAACTGGCTGATCGGTCAGGCCGGCGCGTCGCCCGTGCCCTGGCTGACGGACGAGACATGGGCGCTGGCGGCCGTGGTCCTCGTCTACGTGTGGCAGCAGTTCGGCTTCTCGTTCCTCCTGTTCGTCGGCGGACTGGCGAACATCCCGAAGGAGCTCCACGAGGCCGCCGCCGTCGACGGTGCGACCGGGCTGCGCAAGCATCTGCGGATCACCCTGCCGCTGCTCTCCCCCACCTTCCTGGTGGCCTCCGTGGTCGGCGTGATCAACGCGCAGCAGGTCTTCGAGCAGCCCTACGTGCTCACGGACGGCGGGCCGGGCGATTCGACCCGGACCGTGGTGATGGTCCTCTACCAGACCGCCTTCGAGGAGCTCCGGTTCGGCGAGGCCTCGGCGGTCGGCGTCGTCCTGTTCGCCCTGATTCTCGTCGTCACGGCGCTGCAGTTCCGGCTCAGCCGCCGCTTCGTGCACTACCAGTGACTGGTTGGAGAGGTCGACCCGCGATGACTGCAGTTCCGTACACCGAGAAGACGCGGCGCCCCGCAGGCGGCGGCGTCACCGCGCGCCTGGGCTCGCTCACCACCCGCCGCCTGGGCGTCCTCGGGCGCGTCGCCGGGCTCGCGCTCGTGGCGCTGCTGACCATCGGGCCCGTGGTGTGGACGGTGTCCACATCCCTGCGCACGCCCGCCGAGTCCTTCGATCTGCCGCCGAGGATCATCCCGGCGCACGGCACGCTCGACGCCTACCGAGGCGTCTTCCAACAGCTCGACGTCTGGCTGATCGCGCTGAACTCCGCGCTCGTGACGGGCCTGATCGCGATCGGGCAGATGATCTCGGCGGCGCTCGCCGGGTACGCCTTCGCCCGTCTCGAGTTCCGCTTCAAGAAACCGCTGTTCGGGCTGGTCCTCGCCACGATGATGGTGCCGGTCCAGATCACCATCGTGCCGGTGTTCCTCATCCTCAAGGGGATGGGGCTGACGGACACGCTGCTCGGCCTGATCGTGCCGGCCGTGCCGACCGCCTTCGGGACGTTCCTGATGCGCCAGTACTTCCTGACGATGCCCAAGGAACTCGGCGAGGCCGCGATGATCGACGGGGCCGGACCCTGGCGGGTCTTCCGGTCCGTCTACGCACCCCTGGCCAGACCGGGTCTGGCCATCGTCGGGGTGCTCGCCTTCAACTATCACTGGAACGAGTTCTTCCGACCGCTGATCCTGGAGACCAGCAACGAGAACTTCACGATGCCGCTCGGCCTCGTCTCGCTCCAGGGCAACCTCGGCACCGGGTCGATCTCGGTGGTCCTCGCGGGGGTCGTGCTGTCGATGATCCCCGCGGTCGCCGTGTTCGTCATCGGCCAGCGACCGCTCCGCGAGGGGATCACGTCCTCCGGCCTGAAGGGCTGAGGTCAAGGGCTGAGGGTCGAGGCTGAACTTGGGCCTGAGGGTTGGGGCTGAGGGTTGGGCCTGAGGGTCAGGGCGAGACGATGAGCTTGCCGCCCTCGGCCTTCGCCTTGAGCTCGGTGAGCGGCACGGTCGCCGGCGCGTGCAGCACCTCGCCGGTGGTGGCGTCGAACTTGCTGCCGTGACAGTTGCAGGTCAGCTCCGTGCCCTTCAGCATCCGGATCGGGCACCCCGCGTGCGTGCAGACCGTGCTGAACGCCTTGTACGTCCCGTCCTCGGCCCGGCTCACCACCACGTTGTCGTCGTTGTAGAGCTTCGCCCCGCCCTTCGGGACGTCCTCGGCGCTGCCGAGGTCGACGGGCTTGCTGGGCGCCGCCGCCGAGCCGCCGTCCTCCGGCGAGCACGCGGTCAGCCCGAGCCCGACCGTCCCCGCTACGGCCACCCCGCGCAGCGCGGTACGGCGGGACAGGCGTGCACTGCTGGACAGGGGCGTGCCGGGCATCTGGGCTCCACGGTCGATGGCGGTTCGGTAGCAGGAAACCACCGCACGGTCGCCATGGCCGCCACCTCGGGCTCCAGGTACCGAACGGGGGTACGGATGCGACGATACCGGCGGGGAACGGGCCGCCCGACGGGCCCCCAGGTGACCTGGACGACATCCGTGCGGGGTGCGGCGGGGGGTCGATCGCGTGGCGGCACGGAACCGGGTGGCCGGTCGGCTGCGGTCCAGCGCGGAACCGTCTGGCGGAGCGGCTGCCGCCCGGCACAGAACAGACCGCCGGGCTACCGGCCGGCGGGCCACTGGTCGGCGGGCTACTGGTCGGCGGGCTCTGGGCCGGCAGGGCGGCTGAAGTCCTGCCTGGAACAGGCCGCCGGGCTACGCGCCGCCGGGGCGGCTGAAGAGCGGCGCGGAAGCAACGGCGGCGTGGCAGCAGTCCCCGCAGGTGCCCCTCATCGCGACCCGCAGCACGCGACCTGCGGCCCACGATCCGCGGTGCCGCCGCCCGACGCCCCCTCCGGCATCTGCCTCAGCCCCGCGGTGAGCGCCCCCGGTGGACGCACACCCGAGCGTCCACCGGGCCGAGACCGGCCGCACGCGCGAGGCCCGCCGCACGGAGCGGGGCCAGCCGCACGGAGCGGAGCCGGCCGCACCGCGCGGGGTCGGCCACACCGCGCGGGGTCGGCCTCCGGCCCTGCCAAGGAGCCGCCCTCCGCCTCCTCACACGCCCCCCGCCACCGCCGCCTCCCACGCGGACACCGAGATACTCCCCGCGCCCTGCACCACGTCCACCGACAGGGGCCCGCTCGGAGCGGGGTACACCTTTTCGGTCAGCACCACCCGGTCGTCCCAGAACGCCTCGATCAGCGGCCCGTCCACGAACACTCGCAGCCGTCCGCCCGTACCGCCCGACGCCGTCGCCGCGACCACCGACGAGGCGCGGGGGTAGGGGTGCGTGCCTGAGGCCGGCGTCGCCGAACGGTCCAGCGTGAGCGTGCCCCGGGTCGGATTGACCCGCAGCTCGGCCCCGGCCCCCAGCCGGACCGCGAGCTCCGTGTCGGGCTGCGCGACAGCGAGGTCGACCTGCACCTCGTACCCCGCCGGCAGCTCCTCCCCCACCGCGACGGCCCGCCCGCGCAGCCCCACAAGCTCACGCGCGGGCGCCACCCGCAGCGCACCGTCCGGATGCGCGCCGATCTCCCTCGGATACGTGAGGCACCCGGCCCAGCCCGCCGCGACGGACTCGGCCTCGCTCCGCGACTCCCAACTCCAGCCCCATACAAGGGTCCTGTCACCCTCGACGAGCGCGGTGGGCGCGTAACAGTCCCGGCCGTGGTCGAACAGGCCCCCTGCGGAGGGCACGAACCGCAGCCCGCCTCCGCCCTCCCCCTCGGCCCTCAGCTCACCGGTCAGGTAGGCCGTCGCGTAGGTGATGTCGTCGATCCACAGGGAGAGCAACAGCACCCAGCGCCCGTCCCCCGCCGGCAGCAGCGCCGGACACTCCCAGGCCGTCGCGGGCGCCGCGTGCCGCGCGGCGACGGGGTCGGCCGCGTCGAGCAGCGAACCGGCGTACGTCCACCGCGTCATCGAGTCCACGCGGTAGAGCAGCACGTCGGGCCGTCCGCCCCGGTGTCCCGCGCCGACGACCGCCCAGCGCCGCCCCGCGTGCGTGAAGAGATACGGGTCGCGGAACGCGATGAGGTCGAGGCCGGGCGGCGGACCGGGGACGACCGGTTCCGGTTCGGCCTTGAACGAGCCGATCGTCGGGTCCGTGGCCCGGGCCAGCATGACGGAGCCGATGCCGTCGCGGCGGTTCATTCCGGTGTAGACGGCGGTCGGGACGCCGTCGTCCACGACCGCGCACCCGGACCAGGCGCCGAGCGCGTCGGGCGTGCCCGGCGTGGGGGCCAGCGCGACACCGTGATCCGTCCAGCGCACAAGGTCCGGGCTGGAGGCGTGCCCCCAGTGAATGTCGCCCCAGACCGCCTCGTGCGGGTTGTGCTGGAAGAACAGGTGGTAGCGGCCGTCGTGGAAGAGCGGGCCGTTGGGGTCGTTGCACCAGCGGCCGGCGGCGGGCCGTACGTGCAGACGCGGAACGTCGCGGTCGACGGCGACGGCGGGCGGGTACGGACGAGTGGCCCGGTCGGACATGCGCCTTCTCCTTGCTTCTGCTGACTCCTGCCGACTCCACCGAGTTCCGGCGAGGTCTTGATTTCGCGAACCTAACACGTGATAGTTGTGCCGCCCTAGCACGTGACAGGAAAGGTGCCGGGGACTTCCGATCACCGCCCGCCGGAACACCGGGAACCGCCCGGAACTCCGCCGCCCCGCCCCCGGTCGCCGTCCGCGGCCGCACACGGACTCCAGGCGGAGCCATTCGTTCCGGCATCATGAACGGGCGCCACAGGCGCGAGGGAGCGCAGCACATGACCGACCAGACCACCGGGCAGAGCCCGACCACGGGGCATCACGGCGCCCCCGCGGTCGCCACCGGCCCGAGCCGCCGCCGGCTGAACTTCACGCTCGTCAGCGCGGCCCTGTTCATGTTCTTCGTGACCTGGTCGCTGTCCTGGTCACTCTTCTCCATCTGGCTGACCCAGGACATCGGCCTGTCAGCCGGCCGCAGCTCCCTCGTGATCAGCGCCAACGCCATCGGCTGCCTGGTCACCATGCCGGTCTACGGCTACCTCCAGGACAAGCTCGGCCTGCGCAAGAACCTCCTGTACTGGGTCTCCGGCCTGATGCTCCTCGTGGGCCCCATGTACATCTACGTGTACGGGCCGCTGCTGAAGACCCAGTTCGCCCTCGGCCTGCTGGTCGGCGCCGCCTATCTCGCCATGGCGTTCGCCGTCGCCGTCGCCACGCTGGAGAGCTACACGGAGCGCCTCGGCCGCTTCCACGGCTTCGAGTTCGGGCGCGCCCGCATGTTCGGCTCGCTGGGCTGGGCCGCGGCGACGTTCTTCGCGGGCCGGCTGTTCAACATCGATCCCCGCCTGAACTTCTGGGCCGCCTCCGTCTCGGCCGCCGTGTTCCTCGTTCTGATCGTCTCGATCCGGGTGACCGACGGGCGCCGCTCGGCCGCCGTGGAAGCCGCCGCCTCCTCCGTGTCGATGACCGACGTGCGGTCCCTGCTGCGCTACCCGGCCTTCTGGGGGCTGCTGCTCTTCGTCATCGCCGTGACCGCGACGTACAACACGTACGACCAGATGTTCCCCTCGTACTTCGCCTCGCTGTTCTCGACGGCCGGCGAGGGCAACCGGATGTACAGCGACCTCAACTCTGTGCAGGTCTTCCTCGAAGCCGGCGGCATGGCGCTCGCCCCCTTCCTCGTGAACCGGCTCGGCCCCAAGAAGTCCCTGCTGCTGTCCGGCTGCATCATGGCCGCGCGCATCGGCCTGTCCGGCCTCGTCACCGATCCGGCCGCCATCTCCGCGGTCAAGCTGATGCATGCCGCCGAACTGCCGATCATGCTCATCGCGATCTTCAAGTACATCAACCTGCACTTCGAGTCGCGCCTGTCCTCGTCGATCTACCTGGTCGGCTTCCAGCTCGCCGCGCAGCTGGGCGCGGCCGTGATCTCGCCCCTGGCCGGCCTCGGCTACGACTCCATCGGGTTCGCCCGCACCTACCTGCTGCTGGCCGGGGTCGTCGCCCTGTTCACCGCCCTCTCGGTCCTCACGCTGCGGCCCGACGCGAAGGCGCTCTCCGTGAGCGCGCTGCCCGATCCGGCCCTCGCCGCACCCGCTGCCCGCGAGAATCGGTCGGCGCCGGACAAGAGCGAGGCCCCGCTCCCCGCGAAGCTCTAGCCTGCCCACGGGTGGCGCCGGCCATATCCCCGGCGCCACCCGCCACGCCCGAAATCCGCACCGCCCACACCGCCCGCACCGCCCTGCACCACCCCCGAGGCACCCCGAACCACCTGAGAGGAACCACCGTGATCGTCGTCGCCGGAGAGGCCCTGATCGACCTCGTCCCGCAGGGGCCGGACGCCGGCGCCGGGCTGGTCGGGGACCGGGGCCGGCTCCCCGATCTCGCTCCGCGGCTGGGCGGCGGCCCCTACAACACGGCGGTGGCGCTGGGCCGGCTCGGTTCTCCCGTCGCCTTCTGTTCGCGCGTGTCCCGTGACTCGTTCGGCGAGGCCCTTCTCGGCGGGCTCCGGGAGGCCGGCGTGGACGTCTCCCCCGTACAGCGGGGCGACGAGCCGACGACGCTGGCCGTCGCCTCCATCGGCGTCGACGGCTCCGCCGGTTACTCCTTCTACGTGGAAGGCACCGCCGACCGGCTGTTCGCGGTGCCGGACGCCCTGCCCGTGGGGACGCGCGCGGTGTCGTTCGGCACCTGCTCGCTCGTGCTGGAGCCGGGCGCCACCGCATACGAGGAACTGATGCGCTCGGCCGCCGCCTCGGGGGTCTTCACGGCGCTCGACCCCAACATCCGGGCCGGTCTGATCCCTGACGCGGACGCCTACCGGGCCCGGTTCAAGAGCTGGCTGCCCTCGACGGCCCTGCTGAAGCTGTCCGAGGAGGACGCCCGATGGCTGGGCGGCACCCCACAGGAATGGCTGACCGCGGGCCCGTCGGCCGTGGTCGTCACCCGGGGTGGCGAGGGCCTGACCGTCTTCACCCGGGACGGCGGCACCCACGCCGTCCCGGGCGAGAACGTCGACGTCGTGGACACGATCGGTGCGGGCGACACCGTCAACGCGGCGCTGCTGCACGGGTTTTCGGCGCTGGACGCCCTCTCCCCCGCCGCGCTCGGGCAGTTGAGCGGCGACGACTGGGTCCGGTTGCTGCGCTTCGCCGCCCGCGCCGCGGCGATCACGTGCTCCCGGGCGGGGGCGGAGCCGCCGTACGCCGCCGAGGTCGGCTCCCTGTAGCCGCCTGCTCCCCGCGCGCCCGCACCCCCTTCTCACCCTTCCTCTCTCTGCTGTTGTCAACGTGCGTCCGGCGTCGGCCGGTTGATCAGTGAACGCACGGCGCCCCGCGGGGAGTTCCCACGGGGCGCCATAATTTTCACGGAGCGTGACGATCTCGCCACGCATCCGCACTCTGTGTCATTCAGGCCTTGCGCGTCCGGCTCGTCGCCTTCTTCGCCGCCGCCTTGGTCGTCTTGGCCGCCTTGGCCGCCTTGACCGGCTTCGTGGCCGTGGCCGTCTTCGCCGTCGCGGTCTTCTTCGCCGGGGCCTTGGCCGCCGCGGCTACGGCCTTCTTGGCCGTCTTGCGGGTCCGCGCCGCCGGTACCACGGCGTCGCTCACCCGGTCGGCACCCAGCACGTCCTGGAGGAACTTGCCGGTGTGGCTGGTCGGGACGGCCGCGACCTGCTCCGGGGTGCCCTCGGCGACGACGAGACCGCCGCCGTTGCCCCCCTCCGGGCCCATGTCGACGATCCAGTCGGCCGTCTTGATCACGTCGAGGTTGTGCTCGATCACGATGACCGAGTTGCCCTTGTCGACGAGGCCCGACAGGACCGTGATCAGCTTGCTGATGTCCTCGAAGTGCAGACCCGTGGTCGGCTCGTCGAGGACGTAGACCGTACGGCCCGTGGAGCGCTTCTGCAGCTCGCTCGCGAGCTTCACGCGCTGGGCCTCGCCCCCGGAGAGAGTCGGCGCGGACTGCCCGAGACGGACGTAGCCGAGGCCCACGTCGTTGAGCGTCCTCAGGTGACGGGCGATCGCCGGGACCGCCTCGAAGAAGCCGAGGGCCTCCTCGATCGGCATGTCCAGGACCTCGGCGATGGACTTGCCCTTGTAGTGGACCTCCAGGGTCTCGCGGTTGTACCGCGCGCCGTGGCAGACCTCGCACGGGACGTAGACGTCCGGGAGGAAGTTCATCTCGATCTTGATCGTGCCGTCGCCCGAGCAGTTCTCGCAGCGGCCGCCCTTGACGTTGAAGGAGAAGCGTCCGGGCAGATAGCCGCGTACCTTCGCCTCGGTGGTCTCGGCGAACAGCTTGCGGACGTGGTCGAACACGCCCGTGTACGTCGCCGGGTTCGACCGCGGGGTGCGGCCGATGGGCGACTGGTCGACGTGCACGACCTTGTCGACCAGGTCGTCGCCCTCGACCCGCGTGTGGCGGCCGGGGACGGATCGCGCGCCGTTGAGCTCGCGGGCCAGGTGCGTGTACAGGATGTCGTTGACCAGCGTCGACTTGCCGGAGCCGGAGACTCCGGTGACCGCCGTGAGGACACCCAGCGGGAAGGACACGTCGATGTCCCGCAGGTTGTTCTCCTTGGCACCGTGGACGGTCAGGCGGCGCGACGGGTCGACCGGTCGGCGGATGTCGGGGACCGGGATGGACTTCTTGCCCGACAGGTACTGGCCGGTCATCGATTCCGCGTTGCCCAGCAGCTCCTTCAAGGGGCCGCTGTGCACGACCTTGCCGCCGTGCTCGCCGGCGCCGGGGCCGATGTCGACGACCCAGTCGGCGACCTTGATCGTGTCCTCGTCGTGCTCCACCACGATGAGCGTGTTGCCCATGTCGCGCAGGCGGACGAGGGTCTCGATCAGCCGGTGGTTGTCCCGCTGGTGCAGGCCGATGGACGGCTCGTCGAGCACGTAGAGGACGCCGACGAGGCCGGAGCCGATCTGGGTGGCGAGCCGGATGCGCTGGGCCTCACCGCCGGAGAGGGTGCCCGCCGCGCGGTTGAGCGACAGGTAGTCGAGGCCGACGTCGACGAGGAAGCGGAGCCGCTCGTTGACCTCCTTCAGGACGCGCTCGGCGATCTTCTTGTCGCGCGCGTTCAGCGTCAGCTGGGCCAGGAAGTCGGCGCAGTCGCTGATCGACATGGCCGCGACCTCGGCGATCGACTTCCCCATGACCGTGACGGCCAGGACGATCGGCTTCAGGCGGGTGCCCTCACAGGTGGGGCAGGGCACCTCGCGCATGTAGCCCTCGAAACGCTCGCGGCTGGAGTCCGACTCGGCCTCGCTGTGGCGGCGCTTCACGAAGGGGACGGCGCCTTCGAAGGGCGTCGTGTAGACCCGCTCGCGCCCGTACCGGTTCCGGTAGCGGACCTCGATCTGGGTCTTGTGGCCGTACAGGAGCGCCTTCCGGGCGCGCTGCGGCAGCCCGGCGAAAGGGATGTCCGTACGGAAGCCGAGGGCGTCGGCGAGTGCCCCGATGAGGCGGCCGAAGTAGTCCTTGGTGTGGCCGTGCGACCAGGGGTGGATGGCGCCCTCGTCCAGCGACTTGTCCTCGTCGGGGACGATCAGCTCCGGGTCCACCTCCATGCGCGTGCCGATGCCCGTGCAGTCGGGGCAGGCGCCGAAGGGTGAGTTGAACGAGAAGGAACGGGGCTCGAGCTCCTCGAAGGACAGGTCGTCGTGCGGGCAGTACAGGTGCTCCGAGTACATGCGCTCGCGCTCCGGGTCGTCCTCGGCGAGGTCGACGAAGTCGAGCACGACCATGCCGCCGGACAGGCCGAGGGCGGTCTCCACGGAGTCGGTGAGGCGGCGCTTGGCGGAGTCCTTCACCGTGAGGCGGTCGACGACCACCTCGATGGTGTGCTTCTCCTGCTTCTTCAGCGTGGGCGGCTCGGAGAGCTGGATCGTCGTGCCGTCCACGCGCGCGCGGGCGTAGCCCTTGGTCTGCAGGTCGGCGAAGAGGTCGACGAACTCGCCCTTGCGCTCGCGCACGAGCGGCGACAGGACCTGGAAGCGGCTGCCCTCGGGCAGCTCGAGGACCTTGTCCACGATGGCCTGCGGCGACTGGCGGGCGATCGGGCGGCCGCACTGCGGACAGTGCGGCTTGCCGATGCGCGCGAAGAGCAGGCGCAGGTAGTCGTAGACCTCGGTGATGGTGCCGACCGTGGACCGTGGGTTGCGCGACGTGGACTTCTGGTCGATCGAGACAGCCGGCGAGAGGCCCTCGATGAAGTCGACGTCGGGCTTGTCCATCTGGCCGAGGAACTGGCGGGCGTACGAGGACAGCGACTCCACGTAGCGGCGCTGGCCCTCGGCGAAGATCGTGTCGAAGGCGAGCGAGGACTTGCCGGAGCCGGACAGACCGGTGAAGACGATGAGGGAGTCGCGCGGAAGGTCGAGCGAGACATTCCGGAGATTGTGCTCGCGGGCACCACGGACGATGAGACGGTCGGCCACGCCGGTCCGCACCTTTCTTGAGTGAAGTGACAGGGGCGGAGCCCCCGTCCCCCGAGGTCGGGCGTCCCGGGGCGGGCCGCGTCGCGGCGGACGCGGGAGGCCCGGGAGGACTGCCCTTACGAAGACTAGAGGGAGCCACTGACAACGCCGGTCGGATTCCCTGGTCGACAACAAACCCGGACCTTCAAGAATGCCCGACGCCGCACGCGAGCTTATAGCACGTACATTCGATTTTAGCGTGGAGCAGGCGACCTTCACCCGAACGTGTGGCCCGACTATCGTCGGCGTCATGAGTGATCATGTGCGCGACCTGGTGTCTGTACGCGAGGCGACCGACCGGCTGCTCGCCGCAGTCGCCACCCTGGACAACGCTGCTGTGACCGAGCCGTCACGGCTTCCCGGCTGGAGCCGGGGCCACGTCCTCGCCCATCTCTCCCGGAACGCGGACGCGCTCGTCAACGTTCTCGCGGGCCTGCCCATGTACGCGAGCGCCGAGGCGCGCGACGCCGACATCGTGCGTGACGCCCCGCGCGAGCTGCGCGATCAGGTGGCGGACCTGCGGGCGAGCGCCGAGCGGTTCCAGCGCAAGGGTGCCGAGGAGGCCGACTGGGCCCGCACCGTCGAGCTGCGCAACGGCGTCAAGGACGCGGCCGGCAACGTGCCGTTCCGCCGCTGGATCGAGGTCGACCTGCACCACGTGGATCTGGGGATCGGCTACGAGCTGGAGGACCTCTCCACGGAGTTCACCCAGCGCGAGATCAACTTCCTCGCCCGCCGCTTCCGCGACCACCCGGGCCTGCCGCCGGTCCTGATCAAGCAGGACGACGGCCGGATGATCTCCACCGGAGCGGTGCAGACCCCCACCGTGGAGGAGATCGAGGACGGCGCGGTGCCGCCGCTCGGCATCGTCGTGCGCGGACGCCAGGCGGACCTCCTGGGCTGGCTCTGCGGCCGCCGGGACGGCAGCGCCCTGACCGTCGACCGGGGCACACTGCCCGCACTGCCCCCGCTATAGGCTGAGTCCATGACGTACAGCGGAGCAGTGAAGGTCGGCGGCCCGGCGGACGTGCACGAGCTGCGGGACCTGATGATCTCCAAGGTCGCGGTCGGCCCGATGGACAACAACGCGTACCTGCTGCGCTGCCGGGCGACCGACCAGCAGCTCCTGATCGACGCGGCGAACGAGCCGGCGACCCTGCTGCGCCTCATCGGTGACGACGGCATCACCGCCGTCGTCACCACCCACCGGCACGGCGACCACTGGCAGGCGCTGGCGGAGGTCGTCGAGGCGACCGGCGCGCGCACGTACGCGGGGCGCGACGACGCCGAGGGCATTCCCGTGGCGACGGACGTGACCGTCGCCGACGGGGACGTGATCGAGTTCGGGAACGTGCGGCTCACGGCCCGCCACCTGGTCGGCCACACGCCCGGGTCCATCGCGCTCGTCTACGACGACCCGCACGGCCACCCGCACGTCTTCACGGGCGACTGCCTCTTCCCGGGCGGCGTCGGCAACACGTGGAAGGACCCGAAGGCCTTCGCCAGTCTCATCGACGACGTGGAGGCGAAGCTCTTCGACGTGCTCCCCGACGAGACCTGGGTCTACCCGGGGCACGGGAACGACACGACGCTGGGCGCCGAGCGTCCGGGCCTTCCGGAGTGGCGCGCCCGCGGCTGGTGACTCCGGGGCGCGCGCCCAAAGAGGAGCGAGTCGGCAGCTGTTCACAATGCAGCAACATCGTTCCACTATGCGGACAGTTGGCGGGCCGATCTCGACAGGTGAGGCCGCGCACTGTCAGTCTCCCGCCATGCCCATGCCTCTCGCCCGGCGCGCCGCGCGCCTCGCCGTCTGCTCCGCCGTCGTCCTCGTCACCGCTTCGGCCTGCGCCCCCGAGCCCGAGAAGAAGGCCTCGGGGAACGCCACGACGGCCGCCTCCTGCGCTCCGGGCGAGCTGGCCACCGTCGCCTCCGGCAAGCTCACCGTGGGCACGGACAAGCCCGCCTACGCCCCGTGGTTCGAGGACGACGACCCGGCCAACGGGAAGGGCTTCGAGTCCGCCGTCGCCTACGCCGTGGCGAAGCAGCTCGGCTACGACAAGGGCCAAGTGGCCTGGCAGACCGTGCCGTTCAACAGCTCCTTCGCCCCGGGCGCCAAGAAGTTCGACTTCGACATCAACCAGGTGTCGATCAGCGACCAGCGCAAGAAGGCCGTCGCGTTCTCGTCCGGCTACTACGACGTGCGCCAGGCCGTCGTCGCCCTGAAGACGTCCAAGGCCGCCAAGGCGAAGAGCGTCGCCGACCTCAAGAACGTGAAGCTGGGCGCCCAAGTGGGCACCACCAGCCTGGACTTCGTCAACGACCTCGTGAAGCCCACCCAGAAGCCGGCCGTCTACCAGAAGAACGACTTCGCCAAGTCGGCCCTCAAGAACGGCCAGGTGGACGCCATCGTCGTCGACCTGCCGACCGCCTTCTACATCACGGGCGCCGAGGTCACCGACGCCGAAGTGGTGGGACAGTTCGAGAACTCCGCGGGCACGCCCGAGCGGTTCGGTCTCGTGCTCGACAAGGAGAGCACTCTGACGTCGTGCGTCTCCGGCGCCGTGGACAAGCTCCGCGACAACGGCACGCTGGCCGCCCTGGAGAAGAAGTGGCTCTCCGAGGCCGTCGACGCTCCGGTGCTCAAGTGACCGTCACCAAGGAGGCGTCCGCCGTCGAGGACGCCTACGTCCCCTCGGAGCGCCGCCTCGCGCGCGAACGCCACAAGCGGGCCCGTGCGCGCCGGGCGACGGCCGTCGCGGCGGTGAGCACCCTGGTGACCGGCGCCGTGCTGTTCCTCGTCGTCGTCAGCTCCCCCGGCTGGGAGCGGACGAAGGAGACGTTCTTCAGTGCGCATTACGCGCGCGTGGCGCTGCCCCAGGTCCTGGACGGGCTGTGGCTGAACGTGCGCCTTCTTGTGGTGTGCGGCGCGTGCGTACTCGTCCTGGGGATGCTGCTGGCGCTCGCGCGGACGCTGCGCGGCCCGGTGTTCTTCCCGCTGCGCGCCCTGGCGACGGCGTACACGGACTTCTTCCGCGGACTGCCGCTCATCATCTGCCTGTTGCTGGTCATCTTCGGGGTGCCCGCGCTGCGCCTCCAGGGCGTGACGACGGATCCGGTGCTGCTCGGCGGCGCCGCGCTGGTGCTCACGTACTCGGCGTACGTGGCCGAGGTCTTCCGGGCCGGCATCGAGTCCGTGCACCCCTCGCAGCGGGCCGCCGCGCGCTCCCTGGGGCTCAGCAACCGGCAGACGCTGCGCCATGTCGTGATCCCCCAGGCGGTGCGCCGCGTCGTGCCGCCCTTGCTGAACGACCTGGTGTCGCTCCAGAAGGACACCGGTCTGGTCTCCATCGGCGGGGCGGTGGACGCCGTGTACGCGGCGCAGATCATCGCGAGCAAGGACTTCAACTACACGCCCTACGTAGTGGCGGGCCTGGTGTTCGTCGCCCTCACGATCCCCATGACCCGGTTCACCGACTGGGTGACGGCCCGGATGGACCGGCGCCGGGCGCAAGGAGGTCTCGTATGACCGAGCCGGTGCTGCGGATGGAGTCCGTCCGCAAGACGTTCGGCGAGACGGTGGTGTTGCGGGACGTCGACCTGGAGGTGCCGCAGCACACCGTGACCGCCCTGATCGGCGCGTCGGGTTCCGGCAAGTCGACCCTGTTGCGCTGCGCCAATCTCCTGGAGGAGGTCGACGACGGGGCGATCTGGCTGGACGGTGAGGAGATCACCGACCCGCGCACGGACGCGGACGCGGTGCGCCGGCGGATCGGGGTGGTCTTCCAGGCCTACAACCTGTTCCCGCACATGACCGTCCTGGAGAACGTGACACTCGCGCCGCGCCGGGTGCACGGCGTCCCCCGGGACAAGGCCGAGGAGCAGGCCAGGGGGCTCCTGGAGCGGCTCGGACTCGGGGCGAAGGCCACGGAGTACCCGGACCGGCTCAGCGGCGGCCAGCAGCAGCGTGCGGCGATCGTGCGGGCCCTGGCCGTGCGCCCCCGGCTGCTGCTGCTCGACGAGATCACGGCCGCCCTGGATCCGGAGCTCGTCGGCGAGGTCCTGGACGTCGTACGGGACCTCAAGGGCGAGGGCATGACCATGGTGCTGGCGACGCACGAAATGAGCTTCGCGCGCGAGGTCGCCGACCAGGTGTGCTTCCTGGACGGCGGTGTGGTCCTCGAACGGGGTGCTCCGGAGGCGGTGTTCGAGGACCCGCAGGAGGAACGTACACGGAAGTTCCTGCGCCGCATCGTGGAGGCGGGCCGTCTGAACTGAGCGCCTACGCGCGCGTGCCTCCGGCGTGCGCAGCCCCCGCTCAGGCCCCCGCGGCGCCGGGAGCGGCGAGGGCGGCGACCCGCTCCACGCCGAACGCGTAGCCCTGTACGCCGCATCCCGCGATCACGCCGTCGGCGCGCAGCGACACGTAGGAGTGGTGCCGGAACTCCTCGCGCTGGTGGATGTTGGAGATGTGGACCTCGATCACGGGCAGTCCGTCGCAGGTGTTGAGCGCGTCGAGGATCGCGACGGAGGTGTGCGAGTAGGCGGCGGGGTTGATGACGATGCCGACGTGGTTCTCGCGGGCCTCGTGGATCCAGTCGACGAGTTCGCCCTCGTGGTTGGACTGCCGGAAGTCGACGGTGGCGCCGTGCGCGGCGGCCGCCTTGACGCACAGGGCCTCGACGTCGGCGAGCGTGTCCCGGCCGTAGATCTCGGGCTGCCGCTTGCCGAGCAGGTTCAGGTTGGGGCCGTTGATAACCATGATCGGGGCGGTGGCGAGGGTGTGCGGCACGAGGACCTCCGTACGTCGGGCGTTTGCTCCCTGTGGGTCTATCACGCGGGCGCGCCGCCCTTCGGGGCGTATCGGTCCGCGGGATCAGGGCGTGACGGCGAGTTCCACGTAGGCGGCGAGGATGACCAGGTGGACGCCGCCCTGGAGGGGGGTCGCACGGCCGGGGACGACGGTCAGCGTGCTGACGATCAGGGTGAGCGCGAGCAGCACCATGTGCGTGGCGCCGAGGCCGAGGACGAGGGGGCCCGACAGCCAGAACGAGGCGATGGCGACGGCGGGGACGGTCAGGCCGATGCTGGCCATGGCGGAGCCGAGCGCGAGGTTGAGGCTGGTCTGCACGCGGTCGCGGCGGGCCGCGCGGAGGGCCGCGATGGTCTCCGGGAGCAGGACGAGCAGCGCGATGATCACGCCGACGACGGCGTGCGGCATGCCGGCCGCTTCCACGCCGTGCTCGATCGTCTTGGAGACGCCCTTGGCGAGACCCACCACGCCGACGAGGGCGAGGCCGAGCAGCCCGAGGCTGATCAGGGCGGTGCGGGTGGTCGGCACGTCGGCGTGGTCGTCCGCGTCGATGACCTCGCCGTGCTTGGTGATCGGCAGGAAGTAGTCGCGGTGCCGGACGGTCTGCGTCGCGACGAAGAGTCCGTAGAGGACGACCGCGGCGACGGCCGCGAAGACCAGCTGCGAGGTGGAGAACTCGGGGCCGACCTTGCTGGTGGTGAAGGTCGGCAGGACCAGGCAGAGGGTCGCGAGCGTGGCGACGGTGGCGAGTGCCCCGCCGGTGCCCTCGGACTGGAAGACGGCCACGCGGTGGCGCAGGGCGGCGGAGAGCAGGCTGATGCCGACGATGCCGTTGCAGGTGATCATGACGGCGGCGAACACCGTGTCCCGGGCGAGGGTGGCGCTCTTGTCACCGCCGTCGGCCATCAGGGTGACGATGAGGGCCACTTCGATGACGGTGACGGCGACGGCGAGGACCAGGGAGCCGAAGGGTTCGCCGACGCGGTGGGCGACGACCTCGGCGTGGTGGACGGCCGAGAGGACGGACGCGGCGAGGACGACGGAGGCGATCGCGACCACGCCGCCGGGCAGATCGCGCCCCCAGGTGAACCCGAGCAGCACGACCGCCACCACCGGGGCGACGACGTACCACTGTGTGGCGAGGGCCCGGAGTCTGGTGATCATGCCTCGATGGTGCCCGGGGGCGGGCGGGGGCGCGACTTCGGCGCGGGCTGTCGGGGTGGGTCAGGCGGCGGCCGGCGCGGGTGCGGCGGGCTGCCTCACTTCAGCTCGCGGGAGTCGGTCAGGTCGCAGTTGGTGAAGGCCGGCGGGCGCGTGCACAGGGCGACGAGCCGCTCGCTGAGCTTGTTGATCTCGGGCCGCTCGTTGTTGCGCATCGCGTCCTCGTACGACTCGAACTCCACGATCGCGAGGTGGCGGCCCTCGGTGTCCCGGTCCGCGAGCATCATGCGGTGTGTGGGCGCGCTGTCGGGGCGCGGCGACTGCGCCATCATCTGCTGCTCGAAGTCGAGGAGGAGCGCTCGCACCTCGTCGATCCGCTGCGTCTCGAAGTCGATGATTTGAACGAATTTCTGGCTCATGGGGTCCATCCCCGTCGTGCCGTGGCTCCCCGGAGCGGGGAGCCCTCATAGCCAAACAAGCACCGGGAGGCGCGTGCGGCAACCGGACGCCGCACCTCCCGGTGCTGGTGTTTTCTACGTCTGCCGCCGTCAGGCCTCGACGCTGTCCTTCGCGGACTCCTCGGCGGCTTCCCGCTGGGCCTGCTTCTTGGAGGCGATGAGGCTCGTGATCGTCGTGACGACGAGGACACCGCAGATGACGGCGAGCGAGACCGGGATGGAGATCTCGGGCACGTGCACCCCGGACTCGTGCAGCGCGTGGAGCACGAGCTTGATGCCGATGAAGCCGAGGATCACCGACAGGCCGTAGCTGAGGTGGACCAGCTTGCGCAGCAGACCGCCGATGAGGAAGTACAGCTGGCGCAGGCCCATCAGCGCGAACGCGTTGGCCGTGAAGACGATGTACGGGTCCTGGGTGAGGCCGAAGATCGCGGGGATCGAGTCCATCGCGAACAGCACGTCGGTCATGCCGATGGCGAGCATGACGACCAGGAGCGGCGTCATGACCTTCTTGCCGTGCTGCTGGATGAAGAGCTTGGTGCCGTGGTAGCGGTCCGCGACGCCGAACTTCTTCTCGATGGACTTCAGGATCCGGTTCTCCTCGAACTCCTCTTCCTCCTCGTCCGCCATGGCCTCCTTGATGAGCTTCCAGGCGGTGTAGATGAGGAAGGCACCGAAGAGGTAGAAGACCCACGAGAAGCTGGAGATGATCGCCGCGCCGGCCGCGATGAAGATCGCCCGCAGGACGAGCGCGATGAGCACACCGAAGAGCAGCACCCGCTGCTGCAGGTGGGACGGCACCGAGAACTTCGCCATGATCAGGATGAACACGAAGAGGTTGTCGACACTGAGCGACTTCTCGGTGATGAAGCCCGCGAAGAACTCGCCGCCGGCCTGTCCGCTGCCCCAGATCGTGATGCCGACGCCGAAGAGCGCGGCGAGCACGATCCAGACCACCGTCCAGATGCCCGCTTCCTTGATCGACACGTCATGGGGCTTGCGCCCGATGAAGAAGTCGACCGCGATGAGGGCACCCAGACCGAGAACGGTCAGTACCCAGAGAGTGATCGATACGTCCACTGCGCCTCCGGCGTCGTACGGCTACTGATCAGCGTCGTCGCTGCCGGAGGTCTCTTCCACCCGGGGCGCGGGAGCCGCGCCGCGGGCCGACGCCCCGGGATCCACGGCATCGGGCCGGGTCCGTATTGACGGGAACGTCGCGCATGGGGAGTACTCCCCTCCGCGTAAAGGAGAGTACCCGAATGCACCATGGAAGGTAAAGGTTTAAGTAAAGGAATCTCCAAGTGTGCAGGTCAGAGGTTCACAGTCCTCTTTCCCTTCGGAGGTCCGTACGGGCTCTGGCCACCTCGGCGAGGACCTGGCGCAGCACCGCGCTGCCCTGCGGGACGGTGGGCGGCTCGTACGTCCACGCGTGCCCGACCCAGGGATCGGCCAGATGATCGTCGGGCACGGGTGTCAGGCGGAGCAGCGCGCGCCACAGCGGGTCCAGGAGCGGCCCGTACTCGGCGGCGTCCTCGCGGTCGGCGACCAGCATCAGGTGGACGCCGACCCGGGGGCCCTCGTCCGCGAGATAGCGCAGCCGGGTGACGGCCCGGTCGTCGAAGCCGTGCGGGAAGTCGTGCACGATCAGGAGCTGCTCGGCGAGGTCCAGGTCGGGCGGGAGCGCGTCGGCGGCGCCGGCCCGGACCGCCATCTGCACGAGGTCGACGCGCTCGGTAAGCCGGGCGAGGGTCTCGGAGACACCGGCCGCTCCCCTGGCCACCGGTCCGGCGAGCACCCCGGCGTCGACGAGCGGGGCGAGGGCTCCCGCCGCCGTGCCCGCGGGGTCGACGATGTGGACGCCGAACTCGCCGGCGGGGTAGGCGGCGAGGAGCCGGGCCGCGTGCAGGACCGCGGTGTGGGCCGCGCGGGAGCGCAGCTCGTCGGCGTCGGTGAGCGCGTCACCGGCCGCGGCGCCGGAGTCGATCCACAGGCCGCGCTCCAGCGGCAGCCGCACCAGCATCGGGATGCCGATCCCGGCGGCGTCGCCCTCGGGCAGCCGCAGCTCGCCGAGTCGGACCGCCATGGGCATCTCCATGGGGCTGCGGTAGGCGTGCCAGCACGGGTTGTCCCAGCGGGCGTACGGGGCCGGGAGGGCGGGCTCGACGACGTCGGACTCGGCGGCGAGCTGGGCCAGGTCCCGGTCCAGGGCCTCCCGCGCTCGGTCGACGAGGGAGGCATGCTTGGCCCGGGCGGCCTCGCGCGCCGCGTCCGCCTGGCCGCCGATACGGCTGCGCGGGTCGGAGAGGACCTGGTCGAGCTCCTGCTCCCTGCGGGAGTCGGCGAAGTCGACGGCGCTGCGGTAGGCGGCGGTGCTGCGGGCCATGTCCTCGAACATGCCCCACACCTGGTTGTAGAGCCGCTCCTCCATGGACCAGCCGGTGGCGTCGCCCGCGATCGGGGTCGCGGGGCGGTCGGGCTCGGACGGCGCGGCGGCCGGTGGCGGCGAGGGTGCCTGGCGGCCCCGGTGGGTGTAGTCGATCGGGCCGCCGGTGGACGCGGCGCCGCTCGGGGGCGGCGCGGTGGGCGGCAGAACGCCCGTGGCGGCGCCGGCCGCCGCCGTCTGGCGGACCTGTGTCTCGTCGCTCGACCGGGGCGGCGGCGCGACCGCGCGGGCCAGTCCCCGGGCGACCGCGTCGTGGACGGCGCCGGCGAGGGCGGGCGCGTCGGTCAGGCCCTGGTCGGCGAGGAGTGCGGCGAGGCCGTCGGCGTAGCCCTGGCCGATGGCGCGTACCTTCCAGGCGCCCGCTCTGCGGTACAGCTCCAGGGCGACGACCGCCGATTCCGTGTCGAGGTCGGTGATCGTGTAGCTGGCCTGCTCGGTGCCGTCGAGGCCGGTGACGGCGAGGAACGGGGCCGCGACGGCGCCGAAGCGGGTCGGGCCACCGGTGCCGGGCGGCAGGGCGAGGAGGACGGTGACACGGTGCACGTCCTGCGGCATCGCGTCGAGGTCGACGGCGATGCGGTGGTCGGCCGCCGCCTGCCGCGGGACCTCCAGGCCCGGCAGTGAGGGCGCGCCGGGGTGGGCCACGCGGGCGGTGCCGTGCACGGCACCGCGGTCGTCGGCGAGCGTGGCGCCCGCGACGACCGGGTGCCCGGCCGACACCCGGATCTCCAGACGGGTCTCGGTGAGGGGGTGGTTCTGCCCCCTCACCAGTTCGGCCGCCATCTCGGGCCCGCTACAGGGCGGGCAGGATCGCGGGCATCAGGTCCTGGAACGTACGGCCGTTGGCCGCGTTGCCCAGGGCCGTCATCTTCCAGCCCGCTCCGGCACGGTGGACCTTGGCCATGATCTGCGCCGTGTACTGGCCGCCGCCGTCCAGCGTGTAGCGCGCGAGCTCCTGGCCGTTCGACTCGTCGACCAGGCGGCAGAACGCGTTCTGCACCTCCTGGAAGGTCTGGCCCGTGAACGAGTTGACCGTGAAGACGATCTGGTCGATGTGGACCGGGACGCGCTGCAGGTCGACGAGGATCGCCTCGTCGTCCCCGCCCTGGCCGACGCCGCCGACCAGGTTGTCCCCGGTGTGACGGACCGAGCCGTCGTCGCTGACGAGGTGACGGAAGAAGACCACGTCGACGGGCTGCTTGTCGGCGAAGAGCACCGCCGAGGCGTCCAGGTCGATCTCGCGGGTGCGCGAGCCGAACAGACCCCGGCGCGGGGCCGCCTGCCAGCCGAGCCCCATGCGCACCGCGGTGAGGGTGCCTCCGTCCTGCTTCTCCAGGCTGATGGCCTGACCCTTGGTCAAGTCGATGCCCACGCGCTGTCCCCTCTCGAACCGTCCCCTGTTGCCGCGGCCTGCGCTCGCGGTTGGTCCAAACCCTAGAGGGCGGCACCGACAGCGCCGCCACCTCGGGCGGGGTTTGTGTCGTTCTTGCAACACAGCAGGTGCCCCGCCCGGGCGCCGGTCAGGCGATGCCCGCCTCCCTCATCTGCCGCAGTTCCTTCTTCATCTCCGACACCTCGTCGCGCAGGCGTGCCGCGATCTCGAACTGGAGGTCCGCGGCGGCGGCCCGCATCCGCTCGGTCAGTTCCTCGATCTGCTCGGAGAGTTCGGCGGCGGGGCGGTCGGTGGGCTTCGCCGGCTCGGACCTGCCGCGCTTCTTCTTGGCCGCTTCCTTGCCGAGCGCGGGCACCGGGGCCTTGAGGCCCTGTCCGTCCTTGCCGCCCTTGCGGTAGCCGCTGCCGAGCAGCTCCTCGGTGTCGACGTCCTCGCGCGCGATGGACGCGACGATGTCGTTGATCTTCTTGCGGAGCGGCTGCGGGTCGATGCCGTGCGCCTCGTTGTAGGCGACCTGCTTCTCCCGGCGGCGGTTGGTCTCGTCGATGGCCTTCTCCATCGCCGGGGTGATCTTGTCGGCGTACATGTGGACCTGGCCCGAGACATTGCGCGCCGCGCGGCCGATCGTCTGGATGAGGGAGGTGCCGGAGCGCAGGAAGCCCTCCTTGTCGGCGTCGAGAATCGCCACCAGGGAGACCTCGGGCAGGTCGAGGCCCTCGCGCAGCAGGTTGATGCCGACCAGGACGTCGTACTCGCCGGCGCGCAGCTCGCGCAGCAGCTCGACGCGGCGCAGGGTGTCGACGTCGCTGTGCAGGTAGCGCACCTGGATGCCGAGCTCCAGGAAGTACTCGGTGAGGTCCTCGGCCATCTTCTTGGTGAGCGTGGTGACCAGGACGCGCTCGTCCTTCTCGGTGCGCTTGCGGATCTCGTGCACCAGGTCGTCGATCTGGCCCTCGGTGGGCTTGACCACGACCTCGGGGTCGATGAGGCCCGTGGGGCGGATGATCTGCTCCACGAAGCCGTCGCCCCGCGCGAGCTCGTACTTGCCCGGGGTGGCCGACAGGTAGACGGTCTGGCCGATGCGCTCCTGGAACTCCTCCCACTTCAGGGGGCGGTTGTCCAGGGCGGACGGCAGCCGGAAGCCGTGGTCGACGAGGGTGCGCTTACGGGAGGCGTCGCCCTCGTACATGGCGCCGATCTGCGGGACGGTGACGTGCGACTCGTCGATGACGAGCAGGAAGTCGTCCGGGAAGTAGTCCAGCAGCGTGTTCGGCGGGGAGCCGGGCTCGCGGCCGTCGAAGTGCATCGAATAGTTCTCCACGCCGGAGCAGGAGCCGATCTGGCGGAGCATCTCGAGGTCGTACGTGGTGCGCATGCGCAGCCGCTGGGCCTCGAGCATCTTGCCCTGCTTCTCGAGCTCGGTGAGGCGCTCCCCGAGCTCCTTCTCGATGTCGTTCGCCGCGCGCTCCAGGCGCTCGGGGCCCGCCACGTAGTGCGTGGCCGGGAAGACGTAGAGCGACTCGTCGTCGCTGATGACCTCGCCGGTCAGGGGGTGGAGGGTGGAGAGGGACTCGATCTCGTCGCCGAACATCTCGATGCGGACGGCGAGCTCCTCGTAGACCGGGAAGATCTCGATGGTGTCGCCGCGGACGCGGAAGGTGCCGCGGCTGAACGCCACGTCGTTGCGCGTGTACTGGATGTCGACGAAGCGGCGGAGCAGGTCGTCGCGGTCGATCTCGTCGCCGACCTTCAGCTGGACCATGCGGTCCACGTACTCCTGCGGGGTGCCGAGGCCGTAGATGCAGGAGACGGAGGCGACCACGACGACGTCGCGGCGGGTCAGCAGCGAGTTCGTCGCGGAGTGGCGCAGGCGCTCCACCTCCTCGTTGATCGAGGAGTCCTTCTCGATGTAGGTGTCCGACTGCGGGACGTAGGCCTCGGGCTGGTAGTAGTCGTAGTACGAGACGAAGTACTCGACCGCGTTGTTCGGCAGGAGCTCGCGGAACTCGTTGGCCAGCTGGGCTGCCAGCGTCTTGTTCGGCGCCATCACCAGGGTGGGGCGCTGCAGCTTCTCGATCATCCACGCCGTGGTGGCGGACTTGCCGGTGCCGGTCGCGCCGAGGAGGACCACATCCTTCTCACCTGCGCGGATGCGCTGGTCCAGCTCGGCGATGGCCGCGGGCTGGTCACCGCTGGGCTGGTAGGGGCTGACGACCTCGAAAGGTGCCACCGTGCGTTCGATCTTGGATACGGGCCGCATGGGATCCACCGTACGACCCACCACTGACAACCGGGTGCGAACCGGCGCCGAGGCGGGCGCCCGGCGCCGCGGTCACCAGCGCTGCGGGGTCCGGGAGGGCTGCTTGTCGGGGGCGCGGCGGGGGCGCGGGATCCGGGCGGCGGGGGCGCCCACCTGGCGGGCGGCGTCCCGGGCGTCGCGCCAGTCGGGGCGGCCCATGACCATCATCGGGTCGAACAGGACGACCACCCCGGCCAGCAGGAGGAAGCACAGGGGGCCGATCAGCATGGGGGCGAGGATGCCGGCGGCCGAGTCCCCGGCGGGGCTTCCGGTCGCGGCGCCGTGCAGCCGGACGCTGACGCCCGCCATCCCCATGTAGTGCATGCCGGACACGGCGAGCCCCATGACGAGGCTCGCGCCGAGGCTCCACAGGATGCCGCGCACCTGGACGGCCGCCCACAGGGCCGCGGTGGAGGCCACCATGGCGATCACCACGGAGGCCACGACGGTGTACGTGTTGTACTGAAGCGTCCCGTGGAGTCGCATTCCGGCCATGCCCAGGTAGTGCATCGAAGCGACCCCCAGGCCGGTGATCGTCCCTCCGGTGAAGAGGGCGGGGCCGGTCGCACCCTTGTAGCCGACGATGAAGACGCCCACGCCCACCATGACGACGGCGACGCCGAGGCTCGCGAAGGTCGTCGGTTTGTCGTAGTGGATCGGCACCCCGCGCACGGCGAAGCCCATCATCGCGATGAAGTGCATCGTCCAGATGCCGGAGCCGATGGCGGCGGCCCCGAGGCCGAGCCAGCCGGCCCGCCAGGTGTGCGCCACATGGAGGGATCTCGTGGTGCAGCGCAGACCGAGCGCGCCTCCCAGGCAGGCCATCAGATACGCCACCACCGGAGTGACGAGTCCATAACTGAAGCCGTCGACCGTGCCCTGCATACGACGCAGCCCTTCCACCCTTTTGCCCCTACATGTCCTGCACGTTCCCCTTCTGCCAACGGCCACCGGGGTGACCGTGGTTGAGGCTGAGAGTAGAACCCTCACAGGAACGTTCGAACGATTTTCCGGCAAAGACCTGGCGCGTACGTCATGGGGTGGGTCGCAGTTGGATAACGCCGTTCAACCCCTGACCATTCTTCGCCTGTTTGGCGTCGGCCCCGCGGTGTCAGTCTCATGCGAGTCCGTGATGTCACGACCCATGAGGAGCAGATGTGTACGCACGCGCAGCAGCCGCACTCACCTCGGTGACGGGATCCGTCGTCGTCGCCGTCCTGGTCCTTCCCGGCACCGCGCAGGCCGCCGACGGATCCGACAGACAGGTGGTGATCGCGCACCGCGGCGCCTCCGCCTACGCCCCGGAGAACACCCTGGAGGCCGTCGACAAGGCGGACGAACTCGGGATCTCCTGGGTCGAGAACGACGTCCAGCGCACCAAGGACGGCGCACTGGTCGTCATCCACGACAACACCCTGGCCCGCACCACGAACGTCGAGCAGCTGTACCCCGACCGGGCCCCGTGGAACGTACGGGACTTCACGGCCGCCGAGATCGCCAAGCTGGACGCGGGCAGCTGGAAGGGCGCCCAGTTCACCGGCGCGCGGATCCCGACGCTCCATCAGTACCTGGAGCGCGTCGACCACAACCGCCAGCGGCTGCTCCTGGAGATCAAGTCGCCCGAGCTCTATCCCGGCATCGAGGACCAGATCCTGCGTCAGCTCGGCCGGGACGGCTGGCTGCGGCACAGCCGGGTCAAGCACCGCCTCATCGTCCAGAGTTTCAGCGCGGACAGTGTGCGGACCGTGCACCAGCGCCGCCCCGACATCAAGACCGGCTTCCTCGGCACGCCCGCCGTGGCCGACCTGCCCGCGTACGCGAAGTTCGCGGACCAGATCAACCCCTCGCACACGACGATCTCCGCCGGCTACGTCGACGCGGTGCACGCGCTCAAGGGCCCGCACGACAAGCCGCTCGAGGTCTTCACCTGGACGGTGAACGACACGGCGAACGCGGTGAAGGCCATCGGGTTCGGGGTCGACGGGATCATCACGAACAACCCGGACGTCGTCCGCGACGCCGTGGACGCCATGTCGTACTGACCGCCGCCGGTCGGCTCCGACCGCCGGGTGAACGGCTCCGGCCGGGCGTTGTCAGTGCCCGGCCGTACCGTGGTCGGCATGGATTCCATCGGCCGCACCGGGCAGGACGGGCAGAACGAGAGCGCACGGGTCGTGTGGACCGTCGTGGGCAGCGACATCGGTCCGCTGCTGCTGGCGGCGACGGACGCGGGGCTCGTGACCGTGGGCTTCCACGCCACGGACACCGTGCGCGAACAGGTGCTCGGCCGGCTCGCCTCCCGCTTCGGGACCGAGCCGGTCGAGGCGCCCGACGCACCACTGCTCGCCGAGGCGAGAGCGCAGCTTGCGGACTACTTCGCCGGGCGCCGGCACGCCTTCGAGCTGCCGCTCGACTGGTCGCTCAGCGCGGGGTTCAACCGGGAGGTGCTGCGCGAGCTCGCGACCGGGGTGCCGTACGGGGCGGTCGTCGGGTACGGGGATCTGGCGCGCCGGGTCGGCCAGCCGGGGGCGGCGCAGGCGGTGGGCGCGGCGATGGGGTCGAATCCGCTGCCCGTCGTGGTGCCGTGCCACCGGGTCGTGGAGAGCGACGGGGGCCTCGGCGGGTTCGGGGGCGGCCTGGAGACGAAGCGCAGGCTGCTCGCGCTCGAAGGGGTGTTGCCCGAGCCGCTGTTCTGAGAAGGTCCCGGGGGCGGGACGCGGTGGTCGGTACGGGGTGTGCAGGGGGTGGGGTCGTTGGGTGCGGGGTCGCTGGGATCGGGTGAGACGCCGGGCGCGGACGAGGTGCGCGCCGAGCCGGCCGAGGCATCGGCGGGGCGGGCCGGCGGGGTCGGCGAGGCCGTTCAAAGGCGTACGCAGCGGGTGCTGGTCGCCTCGCAGATACTCGGCGGGCTCGGCACCGCCACCGGGATCGCCCTGGCCGCGGTGCTCGCCAAGAAGGTGAGCGGCGACGAGGCGCTGTCCGGACTCGCGTCCACCGCCAGTGTGGTGGGGACGGCGGTGCTGTCGATGCCGCTGGCCGCGTTGATGAACGCGCGCGGGCGGCGGGCCGGTCTCGTCCTCGCCTATCTGGTCGGCACGGCCGGGGCGCTGCTGACGGTGGCCGCCGCCGCGGTGGGGAACTTCCCGCTACTGCTCGTGGGCCTCGCCGGGTTCGGCGCCGCGTCCTCGGCCAATCTGCAGGCGCGCTACGCGGCGGCCGATCTGGCCGAGCCGGACCGGCGGGCGCGCGCCATCTCGACGGTGGTGTGGGCGACAACGATCGGCGCGGTCCTCGGGCCGAACATCGCGGCGCCCGCGGGCCGCAGCGTGACCGGGCTCGGCATCCCCGAGGAGGCGGGGCCGTTCGTGTGGGCGGCCGGGGTCTTCCTGGTGTCCGCGGTCCTCGTGCACCTGCTGCTGAGACCCGACCCCCTGCTGACCGCCAGGGCGCTGGCCCCGGCGGCGGAGCAGTCGGCCGAGGCGCGCTCGCTGCGCGCGGGGTTCGCGGCCGTGTCGGCGTCGCCCATGGCCCGGCTCGCACTCGTGACGGTCGCGGTCTCGCACACGGCGATGGTCTCGGTCATGTCGATGACGCCGGTGGACCTGGAGCACCACGGCGCCGGCATCGAGCTGATCGGGCTCGTCATCAGCGGTCACATCGCCGGCATGTACGCGTTCTCGCCGGTGATGGGGCGGCTCGCGGACCGGTTCGGGCGGCTGACCGTGATCGGGCTCGCCGTCGGGTTGCTGGCTCTGGCCGCCCTGCTCGCGGGGACGGCGGGCGGCAGCCATGTGCGCAGCGCGGCCGGGCTGTTCGTGCTGGGGCTCGGCTGGTCGGCGGGGCTGGTCGCAGGTTCCGCGCTGCTCACCGACTCGGTGCCGCAGGCCGCGCGCGCCGCCGCGCAGGGCTTGTCGGACCTGACGACGAGTCTGGCGGCGGGCATCGGCGGCGCGACGGCCGGTCTGGTGGTGGCGACGGCGAGCTACGCGTGGCTGAACCTGGCGGCGGCCTGTCTGCTGCTGCCGCTCGGCGCGCTCGCCCTGTTCACGAGACGGTTCAGCTCAGGCCTCAGCTCAGGCTGATCTGGTAGGCCTTGCGCAACGTCTCGTGCACCGTCCACGTCGTCCGGTCGCCCTCGCGCAGCACGGCGGCGGTGCCGGGGCCGAGCTCCAGGGTGTCGCCGCCCTCGATCTCGACGGTGGCGCGTCCGCTGACGACGACGAACAGCTCGTCGGCCTCGGTGTCGGTGACCACGCCCGGCGTGATCTGCCAGATGCCCCGCAGCTGCTTGCCGTCAGCGGACTCCCACAGCACCGCGCCGGTGACTTCGGGGGTGCCCGAGACGATCTGGGCGGGGTCGAGCGGCTCCGGCTCCAGGGTCACGTCGGGGACGTGGACGGCGAAGGAGGGGGCGGGGCCGGTGGTGGGCTGAGCGTTCGTGGTCATGGCCGGTCACCCTAGTTGACCTGCACCCCTTCGCTCACTGGACGCCTCGTAGCGTCCTGCGGCCGCCGACTGGACGGGCCGTCGAGCCGTGTGAGCGTCACGCGCGGAAGCCGGGGCGCGCGTGTCGCCGTCTCCCGGGGGTGTTTGAGGAGGAGGCTCGGCCGCCAGGGATCTCAGGGACGGCACATCCAGGTCCGACCGGCGGAGGGATGACGGCATGGTGGTCGTGGCGGACGAGGTTCGGGACGCGCTCGCACAGGGGCGTCCGGTGGTGGCACTGGAGTCGACGATCATCGCGCACGGGCTGCCGAGGCCGCGCAATCTGCAGGTCGCGGGCGGGCTGGAGCAGCTCGTGCGGGACGCGGGTGCGGTGCCCGCGACGGTCGCGGTGCTCGACGGGAAGCCGTACGTCGGCCTGGACAAGGGGCAGTTGGAGCGGGTCGCGAGCGAGGACGGCATCCGCAAGCTCAGTCGGCGGGACCTTCCGCTCGCGTTCGGCACGGGGGCGAGCGGGGCGACCACGGTGTCGGCCACGGCGCTGCTCGCGGCCCTCACGGGGGTACGGGTGTTCGCCACGGGTGGGCTCGGCGGGGTGCACCGGGGCTGGACGGAGACGCAGGACGAGTCGGCGGACCTCGGGCTGCTGGCGCGGACGCGGATCACGGTGGTGTGCGCGGGCGTGAAGTCCGTCCTGGACGTCCCGGCGACGCTGCAGCGCCTGGAGACGCTCGGGGTGTCCGTCGCGGGCTACGGGACGGACCGCTTCCCGGGCTTCTACCTGGCCGACTCGGGCGAGCCGGTGGACTGGACGCTGCGCTCGCCGGAGGAGGTCGCGGCGGTGATGCGGGCCCAGGACGAGCTGCCCGGCACGGACGCGGCGCTGATCGTCGCCAACCCCGTACCGGAGGCGGAGCAGTTGGATCCGGTGCTGCACGCGCGCGTGCTGGAGCACGGGCTGCGGGAGTGCGCGGAGCGTGAGGTGAGCGGGCAGGCGGTGACCCCGTTCCTGCTCGACTATCTGGTGCGGCACACGGACGGCGCGTCCCTGGAGGCGAACCTGGCGGCCGTCCGCGGGAACGTGCGGCTCGCCGGCCGGATCGCGGTCGCCTGGGCGGGGGTGTGACGGGGCGCGGGCTGCTCGTGGTCGGTGATGTCGTCACGGATGTCGTGGCGCGTCATCGTGGGCCTCTCGCCGCCGGGACGGACACGGCGGCCGCCATCCGTACGGTGCCGGGTGGCGCGGGGGCGAACGTGGCGTGCTGGGCGGCGTATCGGGGGTGCCCGGACGTCACGCTGCTGGGGCGGGTCGGGGCGGAGTCCGTGCGCTGGCACGAGGAGGCGCTCGTACGGGCCGGGGTGCGGCCGCGCCTCGTGGTGGATCCCGACGCGCCGACCGGGTCCGTGGTGTGTCTCGTGGACGCGGCGGACGGGGGTGAGCGGACGTTCCTGACGGACAGCGGGGCGTGTCTGCGGATCGGGCCCGAGGACTGGTCGGCCGGGCTGCTCGACGGGGTGGGCCGGCTGCACCTGTCCGGGTATCTGTTCTTCTCGGCGACCGGGCGGGAGCTGGTGGCGGTCGCGGTGCGGGACGCACGCGCGCGTGGCGTTCCCGTGAGTGTGGATCCGGCGTCGGCGGGGTTTCTGCGGGAGTTGGGCGCCGAGCGGTTTCTGGAGCTCGCGGAAGGGGTGGACGTGCTGCTGCCCAGCCGGGACGAGGCGGTGCTGCTCGCGAGCGGTGCCGGTGCCATTGCCGGCGACGGTGCCGGTGACGGTGGAGTGGGCGGGGCTGCGGCGGGGTTGAGCCGGCGGTTCCCCGTGGTCGTGGTGAAGGCGGGGGCGGACGGGGCGTGTGTGGCGTGGGGTGGGGTGGTGCGGGAGTGGGTGGAGGCGGTGCCGGGGGTGGTGGTGCGGGATGCGACGGGGGCGGGGGACGCGTTTGTGGGGGCGGTCGTGGGGGCTCTGGTTCGGGGGGCGTCCTGGGGGGCCGCATTGGGGGACGGGTGCCGGGCCGGGGCGGAGGCGGTCGGGGTGATCGGGGGGCGGCCGCCGGAGGGTTCGTAGGTTCGGGGGCTTCGGGCGCCGACCGAGCGGATCGGCCGTTCGCTTCGTCGGCGGCCGCCGGCCGGTGGGGCTTCTCGCGCAGTTCCCCGCGCCCCTGACGGCATGCGGCTTCGCCGCGCCTTCAGAAAGCGTGCGCACCCGGCGACGCGCCCCTGCCCGCCGGGCGAGGCCCGGTGGCATGAGGGTCAGGGCTTCTTGCCCCAGGCCGAGATCAGCGGGGAGGTCGCCAGGTCCATCGTGCCGTGGGAGATATTGGCGAGGTGGCGGTCGATCTCCTCGTTCGTGGCCAGGCGGGCCTGGACCAGGGACCCGCGGACCTGCTCGACCGTGGCCGTCTCCAGCGCCGTGCAGGCGGGCGAGGCGAGGGGGAAGTACGCGTCGGCCTCGACCTGGCGCAGGCCCGCCGCCCGCAGCAGCCCCGGAAGTTTGCGCCCGTACGAGAGATCCGCGCCGCGCTTGGCGAGCAGGGAGCGGAATCCGTGGCGCAGGCGGTTGGCGAGCTGCTCCTCGGGGCCGCGCTCGTCGGGGCAGAGCAGGGGCTGGAGCGCCGGGTCCGCGTCCTCCACGAGGAGCCGGCCGCCGGGCCGCAGGGCGCGGATCATCGACTGCAACGCCCGCTCCCGGTCGGGGACATGGACGAGGACGAGCCGCGCGTGCACGAGGTCGAAGGACTCGGCGGGCGGCTCGTCGGCGCCGATGTCGTGCCGGCGCACCTCGACGGGCGGGCGCGGCGTGCTGTGCTGCCAGGACGTGTCGATGTCGGTGGCGAGGACGCGTCCGGTCGGGCCGACCTTGCGGGCCAGCCAGGAGACGACGGAGGTGCCGCCGGCGCCGACCTCCCAGCAGCGCCAGCCGGAGCCGATGCCGAGCCGCTCGATGTGCCGGAACGTCGTGGGGTCGAACAGCGTCGACAGGGCGTCGAAGCGCTGCCCGGCCTCGGGCTGCTGGTTGTCCAGGAGGTACGCGTGGCCGCCGGATCGCATCATGACCCGATCATCGCAGCAGGCCCCGGCCACACCGGACATTTCGGAACGGAATCCTCCGTTCCCCCAGGCCCTGACGCGTGGTCGGCGTTCGCTGGCAGACTGGCCCGCCAGGTCGTCCTCGTCGCGAGGACGTCCCGGTCAGACACGAGTACGTGAGAATCCGGCGCGAGGAGCCGAGCATGTCGATGGCGGGCAATCTGCGGAAGGTCGGCAGCCTGCGCAAGGTGGGCGGGCTGCGCAGAGTGGCACGGCTGGCGCGCCGGCAGCCCCGGGTGGACCTGAGCCACCCGGCGCGCTCGCCGCTCGGGTCCGCGGTGGTCAACTGTGTGACGTACATCGACGGGCGGCGCGAGGCGGGCGACCACGACCTCCGCGAGGCCGTGCGGCGGGTGCGCAAGAGCGAGGAGGGCTTCGTCTGGCTCGGGCTGCACGAGCCGACGGAGTCGGAGATCGCCGAGGTCGCCGAGCTGTTCGACCTGCACCCGCTGGCGGTCGAGGACGCGGTGCACGCGCACCAGCGGCCGAAGGTGGAGCGGTACGGGCAGACGCTGTTCGCCGTACTCAAGACGGTCTGCTACGTCGAGCACACCCAGGTCACCGCGACGAGCGAGGTCGTCGACACCGGCGAGATCATGGTGTTCGTCGGCAGCGACTTCGTGATCACGGTGCGGCACGGGCGGCACGGCTCGCTGGGCCCGGTGCGCGAGGGCCTGGAGGCGGATCCGGAGCAGCTCGCCAAGGGTCCCGCGGCGGTGCTGCACGCGATCGCGGACGGCGTGGTCGACGACTATCTGACGGTGCTCGACGAGTTCCAGGCCGACATAGACGAGGTCGAGGAGGCGGTCTTCGCGCAGAACGGAGCGAAGGTCGACCCGGGCCGGATCTACCAGCTCAAACGCGAACTGCTGGAGCTGAAGCGGGCCGTGGTCCCGCTGTCCCGGCCGGTGCTCGAGCTGGCCGGGCGGCCGCTGCCGGCGGTGCCGCCGGAGATACAGGCGTACTTCCGTGACGTCTCCGACCATCTGCTGCGGGCGGCCGAGCAGATAGCGGCGTTCGACGAACTGCTCAACTCGATCCTGCAGGCCCATCTCGCGCAGGTGACGGTCGCGCAGAACGAGGACATGCGCAAGATCACGGCGTGGGCGGCGATCGTGGCCGTGCCGACGATGGGCTGCGGCATCTACGGGATGAACTTCGACAACATGCCGGAGCTGCACTGGCGCTACGGCTATCCGCTGATGCTGTCGGTGATCGCCGGGCTCTGTCTCGTCGTGTACCGGGGGTTCAAGCGCAACGGCTGGCTGTGACGTGACGCCGGCCGGCGCGCACTAGTCTGTACCGTCCATGTCAGCGCCCAGGGGGGTGAGCGATGCCTTTGCGGGAGGACGATCCCGAGTCGATCGGCGGCTACCGGATCGAGTCGCGGATCGGCACCGGCGGCATGGGGGTGGTGTATCGCGCCCGCACTCCGTCGGGCCGGACGGTCGCCGTCAAGGTGGTGCACGCGCAGTACGCGGACGACCCGGAGTTCCGGGCGCGGTTCCGTCAGGAGGTCAGGGCCGCGCGCCGGGTGAGCGGTGCGTTCACGGCGCCGGTCGTGGACGCGGACCCGGACGCGGCGCGCCCCTGGATGGCGACCGTGTACGTCGCCGGGGACACGCTCGCGCAGCGGGTCGCCGAGCACGGCACTCTGGACTGGACGCGGTTGCGCCGGCTCGGGGTGGAACTGGCGGAGGCGCTGCGGGAGTTGCACCGGGCCGAGGTCGTGCACCGTGACCTGAAGCCGAGCAACGTGCTGCTGCTCGGTTCGGGCAGGGGCGACGAGGGCGGCCCGGATCCGGACGGGGCCGCGGGTGCGGTGCGCGTCATCGACTTCGGCATCTCGCGGGCCGCGCAGAGCGATGTGCGCACACAGACGGGCATGGTGCTGGGGTCGCCGCCGTTCATGGCGCCCGAGCAGTTCAGCACTCCGCGGGACGTGGGTCCGCCGGTGGACGTGTTCTCGTTCGGGGCGCTGCTGGTGTACGCGGCGACGGGCCGCAGCCCGTTCGAGGCGGAGAACGCGTATCTGGCGGCGTACCAGACCGTGCATCACGAGCCCGAACTGGGCTCGCTGCCGGTCGAGTTGCGGCCCCTGGTGCTTTCCTGTCTCGCGAAGGCGCCGCAGGATCGGCCGACGCCGGACGCGTTGCGGGACGCGCTGGCCGCGCTGCCGGAGCGGGTGGCCGGTGACGACAGGACCGCGCCGGCGGGGACGCCGGGCGGTCCGACCCTGACGCTCGGCGGCGGTGACGCGACGGCGCCAGGTGTGTCCACGCGGGGCGGCAAGAGCGGCGAGAAGGACGAGAGCGGCGGCGCCGACCTCACCCCCGTCACGCCCCGCGCCGATCGCGGCGGCACGGCCGCGTCCTCCTCCGGCGGTGACACCCCGGTGGCCGCGGTGGGCGGGGCGGCGGCGGACAGCCCGGCCCCTCACCGGTCGAGGCGCCGCCGGATCGCCGTGGCGGCGAGCGTGCTCGCCGTGGCCCTGGTGGCGGCCGCCGGTATCTCCGTCGCGGTCCGGGGCGGCGCGGCCGGCGGGGCGTCGGTGGCGCGGCAGGACGCACCCGCGACCGTGGCGGGCTGGCGCCCCTGGACGACGTCGCTCACCAGGGCGCCGAAGGACGGCAAGGACGCGTCCGAGGTGCCGGACCCGCGCGAGCTGATGCCGGACTCGTACCAGTGCACGCCGTCGCGGCTCGGCGTCTACTGTTCGTCGTTCACCACGACGCTGATCAGGCTGGACCCGGCGTCCGGCAAGGTCGACTGGAAGGTGCCGATGGGCGACGCGGGCCGGTCGGGCGGCACGCTGACGAGTCGGTGGTGGCGGCCGGCGAGGGGCTCGTCTTCGCGTTCAGCGGGGACGGCACGCAGGGCGTGGACGCCTACGACGCCGACACGGGGCACCGGGTGTGGCGGAAGAAGGGCCCGCACGCCGAGTTCGCGCTGATGAGCGGCGTACTGGTCGTGCATCTGGGCGAGTTGGGGCCGTCCTCCGCGGCCGGCTACGCGGCGTTCGATCCGCGCAGCGGGAAGGAGCTGTGGCGGCGCACGCTCACCACGGACTCGCCGAGCCCGCTGTACGCCGGGGCCGACGGGACGCTCGTAGCGGATCTGCGCCGGGCGAAGGCGGGCGTGCGCACGGTGGAGCGGCTCGATGCCCGTACGGGCCGGACGCTGGGCCGGGCGCGGGCGCCGAGGGGCGATCTGTGGCTGGCGACGGTGCGGGGGAACCGGGCGTACTACGCGCGCTGGGAGGACGACACGGGCGTCTCGTCCCGCATCTTCGTCCAGGACCTCGTGTCCGGCCGGGTCCGCTCCGTGGACTTCCCCTGGGCCGTCGAGCCGGAGGCGCCGCCGCTGGTCGTGGGCGACACCATGTACCTCTTCGACTACGCGAACGAGATCGTGCTGGCGCTCGACCTCGAGCGCGGGAAGGCGCTGTGGACGACCTCGCGCGAGCTGCGGCTGTTCAGCGAGCCGACGGTGAGCGGCGACACCCTGTACGCGACGACGCCGGGCAACAGCGTGGTGGCCATCGACACCCGCACCGGCAAGGAGCGCTGGCGCACCCGGCCTCCCGTGGAGCCCGCCGGACAGCACGGGAAGCCCGGGAAGAACGGCGGCACGATCGACCAGCGGTCGCCCAGCGGGACCGGCCCGCTGCGGGTCGGTGACGTGTTCTACGGGGTGACCGGGGACGGCGCGTTCTCGGTGGCCGCGCCGGGGAAGGGAGCACGGCCACCGAGATGACGACGGCGCGGAATCCGCGGCGGATCGGCCCGGGTCAGGACTTCGCGTAGACGCTCTCGACCCAGGCGGCGATCTGGTCGTCGTTCAGGTGCATGGCCAGGTCGGCTTCGCTGATCATGCCGACGAGCTTCTTGTCCCTGATCACGGGCAGGCGGCGGATCTGGTGGTCCTGCATCTCGTGGAGGACCTCGCCGATGTCGGCGCCGGCATCGATCCAGCGCGGGGTGCCCTTGGCCATCTCGCCCGCGGTGACCTTGGCGGGGTCGTGCCCCATGGCGACACAGCCGACCACGATGTCGCGGTCGGTGAGGATGCCGCACAGCCGCTCGTTCTCGTCGCTGATGGGCAGGGCACCGACGTTCAGTTCACGCATCAACTGGGCGGCGCGGTCCAGGGTTTCGTGGGCGGGGATCCAGCGTGCGCCGGAGTGCATGATGTCCGCGGCGGTGGTCATGGTGGTACCTCCCGATGCCGGGTCGAAGGGGGGTTCCCGGCGCCGTCCCTCATTCTCGTCCCGGTCGGTACGGGGCGCATGTCATGGCTTTGACCTGCACCTTCGCACTCTTTGCGCCCGGTATCCCTCGGGTCAGCCGTTCCAGGCGGGGTGGCGGGGGTCGTCGGCGCGGATGACGACGTCGGCCGTGCTGCCCGGGCCGGTCTCGTCGTCGTAGCGGGTGAAGGCGGGGAGGGTCCACCGCTCGGACTCGGGGGTGCGGCGGCGCAGCGCGCCGGCGGAGAGGCTGATGTGCACCGTGAGGTCCAAGGGGAACCAGTGATTGAGAAGGAAGGGGCCGTGCAGCAACAGGGGGCTGCCGGGCGGGAGTTCGACGTAGTCGCTGCGGGTCGCGCGGTCGGTGGCCGGGTCCCACAGGTCGGGCAGGACGCGGCCGGTGCCGTCCGCTTCCAGGGGCCCGAAGACCTCGCGCCACAGGGCGCCGGTGTCGAGCCAGCCGCTGTAGTACGCCTCGGTGTCCTGGTGGCCGTACTCGAGGCGGATCGACGCGGGGCGCAGAAAGCCGTCCGCGGGCACGACCAGGGAGGAGCGGCCGCGGACCCGCAGGGCCTCGGCGACGCGGCCGGCGAGGTCGCCGGGGCGGGCGGCCGGGGCGCCGTCGAAGGCGATCCGCGGCCAGGCAGAGCCGTCGGCCGGGGCGAGGTCGAGCAGGCGCTCGGCGAGGGTGTCGCCGAGCCGTTCCCAGGTGATCGCTTGGAGTCGCACGGGTCCATGATGCCGGGGCCCTGCCGGGTGACCACGCGCGGTGCCGAGGGGGTGCCGGACGGTGCCCGGCCGGGCATGGAACGGGTATGAGCAGCGTCGTCCCGTCCTCGCCCCTCGCGGTGCGCGGCCCCCTCGTGTTCCAGCCCGTGCGGCGCCAGAGGTGCGCGGTGTGCCGGAGCGGGCCGCTGCGGCTGCTGGTCCTGGACGAGGGGCGGCCGCGCTGTCTGGACTGCGCGGATCTGGCGCATCTGGTGTTCCTGCCGCGCGGCGACACGGCGCTGACGCGGCGGGCGCGGGAGGAGAGCGGGCTCTCGGCGGTGGTGGTGCGCTTCCATCGGCGGCGTGGCCGGTACGAGCGGCAGGGGGTGCTGGTCGAGCCGGCCGGGCTGGCGCGGGCGGAGGCCCGCTGTCTGGCGGACGCGGAGGCGCGGGCGCGGCGGCGGGCGCGGGACGCGGCGCGGCGGGTGGTGCGGGACGAGGTGTTCGTGGCGGAGTTCGCGGCGGAGATCCGGCGGCTGTTCCCGGGGTGCCCGGCGGAGCGGGCCGCGGCGATCGCCGGGCACGCGGGGGCGCGGGGCAGCGGCCGGGTCGGGCGGACGGCGGCGGGCCGGGCGTTGTCGGAGGGCGCGGTGCGGGCGGCGGTCCGCGCGGGTGTCCGGCATGTGGAGACGCCGTACGACGCGCTGCTGATGTCCGGGGTGCCGTGGCGGGAGGCGCGGGCGCGGGTGGCGGCGCCGGTGGAGGCGGTGCTCGCGGTGTGGCGGGCGCGGGACGCGGAGCGCGAGCCGGCCGGGGCCGACCCGGAGGCGTCCTGAGTCCGTACCGGCCCGGGAACGCCCCGTCGGTACCGGCAGGCACTCCCCCTCCCCCGCACCCCCGAATCCTTGCGCCACATCCCCAGACCCCCGAATCCCTCCCCTCCCCTTAAATCCCTGCCGGTCTCCGCCGGACTGCGGCATGATCTCGGGGTCGGTGGCGGCGGGGCCGTACGGGGCCGGGGGCCGGCCGGCCGAGGGGGTTGGCATGATCGAAGGACCGTACTTCGTGCTCGTGGTGTTCGGGGCCCTGTGGTGCGGGCTCGCCGCAGGCGTCTTCGTCGCGTTCTCGACGTTCGTAATGCGCGGCCTCGGCGCCCTGCCGCCGGACCGCGCGATCGCCGCGATGAACGCGATCAACGTGGCGGCCGTGAACCCGGCGTTCATGGTCGTCTTCCTCGGCGCCGCGGCGCTGTGTGCCGTGATCGCCGTCGTGACGTTCGTGCTCTGGCCCGAGCAGGGCACCGTCGAGCTGCTGCTGGGCTGCGCGCTGTATCTGGTCGGGTCGTTCGGCGTGACGGTGCTGGCGAACGTCCCGCGCAACGAGGCGCTGGCGAAGCTGGCCGGTGACGAGGAGGCGGAGGCGAGCGCCACGTACTGGCGGACGTATCTGAGCGAGTGGTCGGGCTGGAACCACATCCGCAGCGGCGCCTCCCTCGCCGCCTCCGCCTCCTTCCTGCTCGCGCTGACCTGAGCGCCCGCGCCGACCTGCGCCGATCCGCCCCGGCCTGAGATGTCCCGCGGCCCGGGCGGACGTATCGTGGCGAAAAGAGCCGCGGCGTAGGGAGACGGCCATGGCCGACCCCAAGGGCTTTCTCAGGACACCCCGGCGGGAGGCGCCGCGCCGCCCCGTCGAGGAGCGCGTCCGGGACTGGGACGAGGTGTACGTGCCGGGCGGCCTGCTGCCGATCGTCGGCGGGCAGGCCGACCGGTGCATGGACTGCGGTGTCCCGTTCTGCCACGACGCGTGCCCGCTCGGGAACCTGATCCCGGAGTGGAACGACCTCGTCGCGCGCGACGACTGGCGGGCGGCGAGCGAGCGGCTGCACGCCACGAACAACTTCCCCGAGTTCACCGGCACGCTCTGTCCGGCCCCCTGCGAGGCGGGGTGCGTGCTCGCGATCAACCAGCCGGCCGTGACCATCAAGAACGTCGAGCTGGCGATCGCCGACCGCGCCTGGGACGAGGGCTTCGTGTCCGTGCGTCCGCCGGAGCGCCTGTCGGGCCGCAGCGTCGCCGTGATCGGCTCGGGACCCGCGGGGCTCGCCGCGGCCCAGCAGCTGACCCGCGCGGGCCACACCGTCGTGGTGTACGAGCGGGACGACCGGCCGGGCGGGCTGCTCCGGTACGGCATCCCGTCGTTCAAGATGGACAAGCGCCGGCTGGATCGCAGGCTGCGGCAGCTGGCGGACGAGGGCGTGCGGTTCCGTACGTCGACGGAGGCCGGCCGGGACGTCGGCGCGGCCGAGCTGCGGGCCCGGCACGACGCGGTGGTGATCGCCACCGGCGCCACCGAGTGGCGTGAACTGGACGTGCCGGGGCGGGAGTTGACCGGCATCCATCAGGCGATGGAGTACCTGCCGCCGGCGAACCGGGTGGGCGAGGGCGATCTGCCGGTCTCCCCGCTGCGCGCCGAAGGCCGGCACGTCGTGATCGTCGGCGGCGGCGACACGGGCGCGGACTGCCTGGGCACGGCGCTGCGCGAGCGGGCCGCGTCCGTCACCCAGCTCGACATCTACGGCAGGCCGGGCGACGAGCGCGACGAGGAGGCGGAGCCCTGGCCGACGTATCCGAAGCTGTACCGGCTGTCGGCGGCGCACGAGGAGGCGGACGCGCTGGAGTCGTCGCCGCTGGCGCACGCGGACGCGCGGCTGTTCGCGGCGTCGACGCTGCGGTTCACGGGGGACGAGCGGGGCCGGGTGCGGGAACTGCACCTCGTGGAGGTGGACGCGGGTCGGCGGCCGCGGCCGGGGACGGAGCAGGTGCTGCCCGCCGATCTGGTGCTGCTCGCGCTCGGGTTCCAGGGTCCGGAGCGGCGGCCCGGGGGCCTCGTGGACCAGTTGGGGCTCGAGGCGGACGAGCGGGGCGGGCTGGCCCGGGACGCGGGGTTCGCGACGCCGGTGCCGGGCGTGTTCGTCGCCGGGGACGCCGGGCGCGGGCAGTCGCTGGTGGTGTGGGCGATCGCGGAGGGCAGGGCGGTCGCGGCGGCGGTCGACCGGTGGCTGACGGGGGCGACGGTGCTGCCGGCCCCGATCGGGGCGTACGACCGGCCGATGACCGCGTGAGGCCCCCGAGGCCGTCCCCGCGGGGGTTCAGGACAGCAGGAAGTCCGCGTCGCCGGCCTTGGCGCCCTCGATGAACGCGGTGATCTCACCCGGGGTGTAGATGAGCGCGGGTCCGTCCGGGTCGGAGGACTGGCGCACGGCGACCCGGCCGTCGGCCAGCTTCATGGCCTCCACGCAGTTGCCCCCGTTGCCGCCGCTCCAGGGCTTGTGCCAGCCCTCGGTGCCGAGTTCACGCGCGGGCATGCCGTTGTAGACCGGCTCACCGTCCACGCCTCGTATCCGGTCCTTGATCCGGTCCATTCAGATCTCCTTGCGGAGATCGCTCAGGATCTCCTTGGTGCGTTGTGCCGTCGCGGCGTGCGCCGCCATGCGGTCCATGACCTCCAGGTGGGTGGCCACCTCGGGGCGCGCGTCGAGGTAGACGGCGCCGGTCAGGTACTCGCTGTAGACCATGTCCGGGAGTTCGGGCACGGCGAAGCGGAACAGGACGAAGGGTCCGTACGTGCCCGGGTGCGGGCCGGACGCGAACTCCGCGACCTGAAGCGTGACGTTGGGCAGCTCCATCACGTCGAGCAGACGGTCGATCTGGGCGCGCATCACGTCCGCGCCCCCGACCGGGCGGCGCAGCGCCGTCTCGTCCATGACCATCCACACGCGGGGCGCGTCCTCGCGGGTGAGCAGGGCCTGGCGCCGCATCCGCAGGTCGACGTGGCGGTCCACGACCTCCGGGTCCTCGACGAGCGCCCGGCCGACGGCCCCGGAGCGGAGCACGCCACGCGCGTAGTCCGCGGTCTGGAGCAGACCGGGCACGAAGTGCGGCTCGTACGACCTGATGAGGGAGGCGGCGCCCTCCAGGCTGACGTACATCGAGAACCAGCCGGGCAGGATGTCGTGGAACCGCTGCCACCAGCCCGGCTTGTTCGCCTCCTCGGCGAGCTGCACGAACGCGTCGGCCTCGCCGCGGGCGACGTCGTAGGACTTCAGGAGCAGCTGGAGGTAGGGGATCTTGAGGGCGACCTCGGCGGTCTCCATGCGCCGGATCGTCGCGGCGGTCACGCGCAGTACACGGGCGGCGTCCTCGCGCTTGAGCCCCGCGCCCTCCCGCAGGTCCTGGAGACGCCGGCCGAGCACGACCTGGCCGACCGTCGGCGCGGACCGCGGTTCGCTCACGCCCCTGCCCTCCCAGTAGTCCCTGTGTCGAGTTCCAGCCGCGGAAGAAGGCCGGGAACCATCAGGTCACCGGCCGATTCCCCGCGGTCCACCCTCATGGGGCGCCGCGCGACGAGCTGTTGGCAGCAGTGTGCCATGCCCGCCCGGAACGGCACACTGCACTCTGCACTTTTCAGAGTGGCTCTTGCCAAGTGTTCACGACGGGGAGATAGTGGCAAGCGTGACTCCGTCCGCGCCTTTAGGAACAGCAGCCCGCGAAGCTACGCTCGGTGACCTTTCCGGTACGCCGTTCGGGCCACCGGCCCGCCGCAGCAGCTTCGAACTGGCTCCCCACCCGGGCTCCGCCGCACAGGCCCGGCGCATGACGCGTGCCCATCTCACGGGGTGGGGCGCGTGCGAGGACACCTGCGACGCGGCGGCTCTCGTCGTGTCCGAGCTGGTCACGAACGCGATCGTGCACACCGCCAGCCGCCGTATCCACTGCGAGCTGCACGAGCTGTGCGACGACGCGGGCGAGCGCGTGCGGATAGCCGTGCGCGACGAGGGCCGGATGCCCGGCGACTCGGCTCCGGCGGGCCGGATCGCACCCGAGGAGGAGCACGGCAGGGGGCTTCTTCTCGTGGCCGCGGTCTCCAGCGCGTGGGGCGCCCAGGAGACCGGACCGGGCCTGGTCGTGTGGGCCGAACTGCCGCGCGACGGAGGGCAGGGCGCCGTCCCGGGCCCGATGGCCGGGGACTCCGGCCCCGCCGAGTGGTCCTGGTGAACGGCCGGTGCGTACAGCCGGCTTGAACGGCCGCACGGACGACCTGAACGTGCTGGTGAACGTCCGCCCCGAGCGGTCTGGCGGAGAACGACGAGCGTGCTGAGCGGGAACGGATGGGCGTGTTGACGACGAGGACGATGCACCTGGACTCGCTGGTCGGCCTCGCGCGGCGACGGCCGATATCGAGCCCCGTCCCACCGACCCTGCGCCTGGGCGTTCCTGACGGCATGACGGCACCGCTCGGCTGCGACGCCGTGTCCGTCCCCGAGGACTTCGCGCGCGCGATGACGCGCCGGCTGCCCCGCATGGGCTGTGTCTACGCGGACGGCGCGCACTGGTGGTGGATCGTGCCCTCGGACTCGGACGTGGCCCTGGAGTGGCCCGCGCCCGCCCGCTACACGACGGGTGCGCTGGTGCCGGACGCCCGGCGCACACCCGCGCTCATCCACTGCCCCGACGGGGCCGTGCCGTACACGCCGCCGATCCCGCTGTACCTGGCGCTGTGCCGGGTGACGGGGACGACGCCGTCCTGGTCGCGCTCGGCGGCCTGAGCGGGCGTCAGCCGGCCTGTCAGTCGGCGTACTCGTCGTGGTGGCGCACCGCCGCGCTGCCCGCCGGGGCGCCGAGCGCCGAGGACCGCCCCGCGGGGAGCTCCCACTCCTCCTGCCGCCCCAGTGCGGTGAGGTCCAGCAGGTTCGTGGTGAAGCCGATGCCGTCGAGGCCGCGGTCGAACGTCGAGTACGTGTGGAAGACCCGCTCGCCGTCGCGCAGGAAGCAGCTGATCGCGGGGCGCTCCTGGAGGCAGCCGCCGACCTCCACGGTGGTGCCGAAGTCCTGGTTGAAATCGCTGAGGTTCGAGGAGTACCAGGGCACCGTCCAGCCCATGCGGGCCTTGAACGGCAGGATCTTGGTGAACGGGGCGCGGGAGACGGCGGCGAAGGCGGTGCCGCGGGCGCGCAGGTGTGCCAGGTGCCCGATCTGGTCGAGGAATCCGGAGCAGCTGGGGCAGCCGGCCTCCCACTCGGGCGCGAACATGAAGTGGTGGACGACGAGTTGGGTCCGGCCCTCGAACAGGTCGAGCAGTTCGGCCTTGCCGTCCGGCCCCTCGAAGACGTACAGCTTGTCGATCTCGACCATGGGCAGCTCGCGCCGTCGCGCGTTCAGTGCGTCCCGCGCCCGGGTCGCCGCCTTCTCCAGTGCGAGCAGCTCCTCGCGGGCGGCGCGCCACTCCTCGTGCGTGACCACCTTCGGCAGCCCCATGGTTCCTCCTCGGATCGGGGTCTCTGGGAGGTGTGACCGGGGGTGTGCGCGGAACTCATCGCTGCCGCCGAAGATTTTTTCCGTCAATTCTCGTGGGGTTCCCGGGGGTTCCCCGAATGTTCGCTGAGGGTGCACTGTTGTCCGCTGAGCCTGACACCATCACAATGCTCATGCCAAACATGGCGCTCGGTGCACCACTCTCACCTCGGGAGAGGAACCCCCCACTATGAACAAGTCTCTCGTCGGCGCGCTCTTCGGCGTGCTCCTGCTGGGCGCGACCGCCGCCCCGGCCACGGCCCTCGGCGACTCCGCGACGTCCCAGCACACGGCGAAGGTCAAGCCCAGGGCCGTCAGCTTCGCCGGCACGGTGGCGCTCAGCAACTGTTCCGGCTCGGTCGTGCGGGTGCCCAACTCGCAGCCGACCGACCCGGCCCTGGTCATGTCGAACGGCCACTGCCTGGAGTCCGGCTTCCCCGGCCCCGGCGAGGTCGTCGTCGACCAGCCCTCGACCCGCACCTTCGGCCTGCTCAACTCGGCGGGCAGCAAGGTCGCGACCCTGCGCGCGAGCAAGGTCGCGTACGGGACGATGACCGACACGGACGTCTCGCTGTACGAACTCACCAGCACGTACCAGCAGATCGAGAGCTCCTACGGCATCAAGGCCCTGGAGCTGTCCGCGGATCACCCCACCCAGGGCACCGCGATCAGCGTCGTCTCGGGCTACTGGAAGAAGATCTACAACTGCTCGATCGACGGCTTCGCCTACCGTCTCAAGGAAGGCGACTGGACCTGGAAGGACTCGGTCCGCTACACCTCCGCCTGCGACACGATCGGCGGCACCTCCGGCTCTCCGGTGCTCGACCAGGCGACCGGCAAGGTCGTCGCGGTCAACAACACCGGCAACGAGAGCGGTGAGGAGTGCACGGACAACAACCCGTGCGAGGTGGACGAGAACGGCCAGGTGACCGTGCGCCAGGGCATCAACTACGCCCAGGAGACGTACGGGATCGTGCCGTGCGTCGGCATAGGCAACAAGATCGACCTGTCGGCTCCGGGCTGCGCCCTGCCCAAGCCGTGACCTGACCGGCCCGTTCTCGCGCCCCGCCCCACAGGGGGCGCGGGGACGGGCCTTCGGCACCGGTGTGACACTGGGCGCGTGACCAGGGACGACACCGCAGCGGACGCCACGCCGGCGGACCATGAAGGATGGCCGGATGTCGCGGGCGACACCGCCCTGACGATCCACGTCCCGGAGGCGGACGGGCTGGTGCGCACCCCGTCCCGGGCGCATGTCACGGTGCTCTATCCCTTCCTGCCGCTCCCCCGCCTCACCGGCGCCGCCGACGCGCGGCTGGCCGCGCTCTTCGCCGCCGTGCGCCCCTTCACCCTGACCTTCCATGAGCCGCGCCGCTGGCCGGGCGTCCTGTATCTGGCGCCGGAACCGGACAATCCGCTGCGCGCCCTGACGAAGGCGGTCCGCGACCACTGGCCGGAGGCCGTCCCCTACCGCGGCGTCTTCGGACACGAGGGGCTCGACCCGCATCTCACGCTGGCGAGCGGCGACGGTACGGACTCCCTGCCCACCCGCGACTTCAGCGCGGCCCTGCCTCTCCGGACCCGGGTCGGGGAGGTCCGGCTGATCGTGACGGACGGGCCCGGGACCGGCTGGCGGGACGTCCGCGCGTACCGGCTGGGCGCCGCTCAGTCCTGACCGCGCGCCGCGCGCACCGCGCCCTCCAGCAACTCCCGTGCCCCGTCGACGAGTCGGCCCAGGTCCGGCTCGGCCAGGACGTCGTCGACGCCGCGCAGCCCGGCACGGGCCAGCAGCCGCTTCTCGTTGGTGACCCATTCCCCGCGCGCGGCGAGCACGGCGTGCGCGGCCTGCATCGCGGCGATGCTCACGGCGCCGACGACCTCGGCCCGGCCGCCGTTCGGCACGTTGCCCGCGCGCGCGTACCCGAGCGTCATGGCGGCCTTGCCCCACCACTCCTCGGCGGCGGCCTCGCGCAGCGCCGGCGGGTAGCGGTCGACCGTGGGAGCCGTGCCGCGCAGGACACGGTTGAGGGCGAGTTCGGCGACGACGAGGTAGGTGGGGATCCCGGCGAGGTGGAACATGAGCGGCTCCCAACGGAACCGGCCCGCCTCCGCCTCCTTCACCTCGTGCTCGACCTCGTCGAGGTCCCGGTAGTGCACGTCGACCCGTCGACCGTCGACGACCAGCCAGGCCCCGCCGTTGAACACCCCGCCGCCCCAGCCGCCGATCTCCGACGCCTCGCCCTCCCAGCCGAGGTCCCGCAGGTCCTGCGGGTCGAAGGCGCCCCGGTAGTACACGGCGAGGTCCCAGTCGCTGGACTCCTTGTGCGTGCCCTGGGCCCGCGATCCGCCGAGGGCGACGGCGTGCACGTGCGGGAGGGAGGCGAGGCGGTCGGCCACGGAGTCGAGGAAGCCGGCGTCCTGGTCGAGGATGCCTTCGGTGCTCTTGGGGTCCATGAGGCAGCACGGTAGCGGGAGTTCGCCGCCGGTCGGACTGTCGGTGCCGCGCTGTACGGTTGCCGCAGTTCCAGCACATGATCCACATCCACGGGGGATGCGCAGCCATGAGTTCGACCTTGCGCGGGCCGAGTGCCCCGCACCCCGCCGCGCGGGCCGGGCGGCGGCCCGGGTGTCTCGCGGCGCCGTTCGTCCTCGCCGGCCGGGTCTTGCGGCCGACCCGGCCGGACCGGGTCACCGACGGTGCCATCGAGTCGGCGCAGATCGCCCGCACCGCGATCGGGATCGCGGCGACGCTCTGGCTCGTCTACGCGTACCCGATGCGCCAGTCGGTCGGTTCGTTCGCGATGGACAAGTTCGCGGAGACGCTGCTGAGCACGGGGGTCCTGGTGGTGGCGGGGCCGCTGGCGCTCGCGGTGTTCGTGGCCGCCGCGCGGCCGCCGCTGCGGGGCGTGTACCTGCGGCGGCTGACCGGTCCGCTGCGCGGCTTCGCGGCCCTGCTCGCGGCCGTACTCGCCCTGGCGCTGCCCTCGTTGACGAACGGGGGCACGGCGCTGGACGGTCCGCTGTACTACGTGTTCCTGATCGCCGGGCTGCCGCTCGTCCTGTTCGCGCTGCCGTTCGCGCTCACCGCGTGCGTGCTCTGCGTCCACCACGCGTTCCGCACCGCCGATGTGCACGAGGTGCTGCCGCCGCTGCTGTCCCCGCTGCTCGTGTGGGCCATGTTCGGGGTGCAGGTGGTCGACGACGCGCCGGTCGCCGCTCCCCTGCCGGTCCGGATCCTGTTCCTGATCGGTCCGCCGCTGTCGGTGACGGCGCTGTCCTGGTGGGAGCTGAGACGGCTGCGCACGCACTTCGGGATCACGCTGCGCGGGGCCCTGAACCGCGGGGCGCCGGCGCGCCCGTGAGCCGGGCCGGGCTGTTGCGGGCCAGCTCCAGCGCGCCGCTCTCCCACCACTGCCCCGCCGGGGGTCCGCCGCGGCAGGTCCCGTCGGACTCGCCGGGGCGCTTGATCCAGAGGTACGCGTCCAGGGCCGGGTCCGCCGACCCGGTGGTGGGCGGGGTGCCGAGGGCGCGGCCGGGCGGGTTGCACCAGGCGTCGGTGCCTTCGTAGGGGCCGTTGCCGTTGCGGCTGCTGTCGATGACGAAGTGCGGGGCGCCGCCGAGGGCGGCGAGGAGGCGGTGGCCGTAGGCGGACGTCTCGCTGTTCGTACGGTAGTTGGCGACGTTCAGGGCGATGCCGGTGGCCGCGGCGACGCCCGAGCGGCGCAGTGGGTCGACCAGGCGGGCGGGGTCGGGGATCCAGCCCGCGTTGCCCGCGTCGAGGTAGACGCGGGTGCCGGGGCGGGCGGCGAGGCGCTGGACCGCGTAGGCCAGGAGGGCGTATCGCTCCTCGATGTCGGCGCCGGGGCAGCCGGCGACGGCCGAGGCGACGGCGTCCGGCTCCACGACGACGTAGGCGCCGCCGCTGCCGAGGCCGGACACGAGGGAGTCGATGTAGGCGCGGTAGGCGGCGGCGTCGGGGGCGCCGCCCGCGGAGTAGGAGCCGCAGTCGCGGTGCGGGATGTAATAGGTGACCAGGACGGCGGTGCTGCCCGCGCGGGCGGCCGCTTCGGTGACGGCGCGGGCGGTGGGGCCGGGGTCGGCACCGCCCAGCCAGACCGCCTGGGGGCGGGTGGCGATGCGGTCGACGAGCGCGGCGTCCGCGGTGCGGCCCTGTGCGCGGTACGCCGCGGCCTGGCGGGCCGCCGCGCTGTCCGGGTCGACCCAGAAGACGGTGCCGGCCGGGGCCCCGTGCCCGGCGGCGGCCGGGGCGAGACTCAACAACGCCGCCAGCAGAGCGCCCAGTACCGGGCGCGAGGACTTGGCCATGGCGGGATGATGCTCGGCCCCCGCCCGCGCCGGGGCGCCCGAGGGCCCCGGCGCCGAAAGGTGCACCCGTTCGGCGGCGCGGCCCCCTGGGATCAGATCCCGGCCGGTTCCGTCTGCTCCGGCGTCGCCGACTCCGCTCGCTCCGCGCGGCAGATCAGCCCGTAGAGGAGCGCCGAGACCGCCGTACCGATGAACCACGAGTACCCGGCGACCGCGTCGAAGGTCGGGACGAGCGCCAGGACCACGGCCAGGCCGGCGGAGGGGACGAAGGCGGCCAGGGCCTTCGGGTTGACGCCGCCACGGTAGTGGTAGCGGGAGCCGGGGGTCGCGTCGAAGAGGGCGCGGTCGTCGATGCGGCCGCGCTTCACCCAGAAGTAGTCGAGCATGATGATGCCGAACAGCGGGCCGAGGAAGGCGCCGAGGCCGCCGAGGAAGTAGTTCACGACGGTCGGGTTGGAGTACAGGTTCCAGGGCGTGACGACGAGGGCGAGGACCGTCGAGATCGCGCCGCCGACCTTGAAGCTGATCTTCTGCGGCCACACGTTCGCCAGGTCGTAGGCGGGCGAGACGAAGTTGGCGACGATGTTGACGCCCATGGTGGCGACGGCGAAGGTCAGCGCGCCGAAGACGAGGACCCAGGTGTTGCCGATGCGGGCGACGAGGAGCGCCGGGTCCGTGATCGCCTCACCGAAGACCTCGACGCTGCCGGCGGTGACGACGACCGAGAGGACCACGAACGCCGTGGAGTTGACGGGCAGGCCCCAGAAGTTGCCGCGCCGCACGGTCTTGTAGTCGGGCGCGAACCGGGAGAAGTCGCAGAAGTTCAGCATCAGCGTGCCGTACGTGGCGAGGATCAGGCCGATCGCGCCGAACCACTGGCGGAACTGCTCGCCGGTGGAGACGGGGTGCGGGGTCGTGGTCAGGGAGATGGTCCAGCCGGCCTTGGCCCAGATCCAGATCGCGAGGGCGAGCATCACGATCCAGATCGCGGGTCCGCAGAAGTCCTGGAACTTGCGGACGGACTCCATGCCGCGCGTGATGATCAGCGACTGCACGAGCCACAGCGCGAGGAAGGACGCCCAGCCCAGGGCGTGCAGGCCGAGGAAGGAGTGCTCGGTCCAGGACTTCATCCCGGGGAAGGCGGCGAGCACCATCACGTTGACGGCGACGGAGGCCAGGTAGGTCTGGATGCCGTACCACATGATGGCGATGACGGCCCTGATCAGGGCGGGGATGTTGGCGCCCCAGACGCCGAAGCTGATGCGGCTGACGACGGGGAACGGGACGCCGTGGCGCTGCCCGATCCGGCCCATCGCGTTGCAGCCGGCGTAGATGAGGACGAAGCCGATGAGCAGGGCGCTGAAGACCTGCCAGGCGTTGAGGCCGAGGACCAGCAGACCGGCCGCGAAGGTGTAGTTGCCGAGGTTGTGGACGTCGGACATCCACAGGGCGAAGAGGTCGTAGACCTTCCATTTGCGCTCCACGGCGGGCGCGAGGTCCTCGTTGACCAGGCGCGGGTCGGGAGTGAAGGCGACGGCCTGCGTGGGCGTGGGTTCGGCCACGGGCATGGGGTACCTCCCAGGGTGCTGTGACGAGCAGGGTGCTGTGACGGGCAGAGTGCTGTGACGAGCAGCGAAAGGGGTTTGGTATACCAAAGCGGCGTCATCGTCCCGCCCCCGACGGCCCCCGGCAATGTCCCTACGGTTACGGCTCGGTAAAACCACGGCCCCAACTCCCGTGCCCGATCGGGGAAGATGGGCGCATGGCGACGGCGGAACCCCTGGGGGCGGTGCGCGAGCGCGTGCTCGCGACCCTGCGGCAGGACATCATCAGTGGACGGTCACGACCGGGCGAGCGGCTGGTCGAGCGGGAGCTCGCGGAGCGCTTCGGGGTCTCACGGGTGCCGGTGCGGGAGGCGATCAGGGCGCTGCTGACCGAGGGCTTCGTGACGTTCGAGACACCGCGGCGGGCCGTCGTGCGCACCCTGACCCGCACCGATGTGACCGAACTCTACGAACTGCGCGAGGTGTTGGAGGTGCACGCGGCCGGGCTCGCCGCCGAGCGGGCGGGCCAGGACGCTCTGGACCGGCTCGCGGAGCTGCTCGACGTGGCCGCGCGGGCCACGGAGCGGGACGACGCGGACACCCTGACGGACGTCAACTCCCGTTTTCACGACGCCCTGTTGGCGGCGGCGGGCAACAGCCTGCTGGTCGACGTGATGCACCCGGTCGGCGGCCGCCTGCGCTGGCTGACCCGGCGCAACGAGGAGTGGGCCCAGCAGCTCGCCGAGCACCGGGAGCTGTACGCGGCGGTGGCCGCCCGGGACGCGGAGCGGGCCAGAGCTGTCGCCCGGGCCCACGTCCGCATGAATCACCGCTCCACGGTCCGGCACCTGTTCGGCGAGGCCCCGGACGACTAGGGCCTCTCGTTCGGATCAGGCCGGGCTCGCGGGGCGCGGGTACCGCGGGTCAGAGGACGGCGAGCCGGTCCACCACGAGCTGGGCTCTGCGTTCGACGTCCCCGGCGGGGAGGCGGCCCGCCCGGGTCAGGGTCGCCTGGCCGTGCAGGGCCGCCCAGAACACCTCGGTGAACAGCCCGGGGTGCACCCCCTCCCCCGCGACCTCGCCGAGGGTCTCCATGAGGGCGGCGAAGGCGTCCTTCAGCGGCTCCGGCGTGTCCTCCTGCGCGTACGGGAGGCCGCCGTCGAGCTGGAACAGGGCGTCGTAGACCGCCGGGTTGCGAGCGGCGAAGTCGAGATAGGCGCGGGCAAGGGCGGTGACGCGCTCGCGCGGGCCGTCCGCGGCGGCGGTCGCCGCCCGCACGGCGACCGCGAGGTCGGCGGCACCCTGGAGGGCGACGGCGCCGATGATCTCCCGCTTGCCGCGGAAGTGGCTGTAGAGGACGGGCTGGCTGTATTCGATGGCCTCGGCGAGCCGGCGGGTCGTCACGGCGTCCCAGCCCTGCTGCTCGGCGAGCTCGCGGGCGGTGTCCACGATGAGGCGCTCGCGGTCCGCCCGTTCACGCTGCTTGCGTTCCTGTACCGACATGCTTCGATCCTAGCACCGCTAGACAATCGAGCGGCATTAGTACTAGCTTTGCCTCATCAGCTAGCAGCGCTAGAAAATAGTGGGAGGGGTCAGCATGCTCGCCGCACTCGAGGTCGTCACCACCGTGACCGTCGGCCTGATGGTCGGGGTCGAGTTCTCCGTCGCCTTCGTCATGAACCGCATCTTCGGCGCCCTCCCCGAGGACGCCGACCAGATGGCCCGCTCCCACGGCGGCCGCATGCTCGGCGCCCTCATGCCCTTCTGGTACATCGGCTCCGTCGCCCTCGTCGCCGTCTGGGCCTTCGCCGGACACACCCACGACGGCTTCGGCCTCGTCGTCACCGCCGGCGCCCTGCTCATCGTCAGCGTGATCATGTCGATCCTGCTCCTCGTCCCGATCAACAACCAGGGCAAGAACTGGACCCCCGAGACCCGGCCCGCCGACTGGAAAGACCAGATGAACCGCTGGGACCGCTACCACTACGCCCGCGTCACCGTCATCGTCGCCGCCTTCACCCTCCTCGTCACCGCCCTCGTCTGAACAGGAGCACGGCAGGCACGGGGCAGTGGGCACGGGGTGTCCTAGGGCGTCGTCTCTGCGGACACCGTCCGCATGCGCCCGTACGCGTACACGCAGCCGGCGAGCGCCAGGTCGGACAGGAGCATGAAGCCGATGCTGTACGAGTCCTTGGCGCTGTAGATGGCGCCCATGACGAGCGGCGGGACGAAGCCGCCGAGGCCGCCCATGGCGCCGACGATGCCGGTGACGGAGCCGACCTGGGACTGCGGGGTGACCTGCGAGACGAGGGCGAACACGCTGCCGCTCGCGGTGCCGAGACCGGCCGCCATCAGCATGAAGCAGACGGTGCCCATGGGGTTCAGGGCCGGGTCGAAGGCCTGCATGATGGCGAACAGGGCGACGACGGCGAGCGCGCACGCGGTGACCACGGCCGGGTGGATCCGGTCCGAGAGCCAGCCGCCGATGGGCCGGAAGACGACGGTGACCAGGGCGAATCCGGCCGCCTTCGTGCCCGCCTCGGTGGGGCTGAGCTCGTACCAGGTCTTCAGGTAGGTGGGCAGGTAGACGCCGAAGGCGACGATGCCGCCGAAACCGATCGCGTAGAGGGCCGACAGCTCCCAGGTCACGCGCAGCTTGCCGGCCGCGCCGAGCCGCGTGCCGAGCGACGTCGTGGGGATCTTGCGGTCGGGGTGGTCGGTGATCAGGAGGGCGGCGACGACCGCGTAGACGGCCAGAGCGACGGCGACCACGAGGAACGGCAGGTTCTCGCCGTGCTTGGCGATGCGCGGGGTGAAGTAGCCGGACAGCGCGACGCCGCCCATGCCCATGCCGAAGACGCCGAGTGCGAGCCCCCGGTGCGCGGGCGGGAACCAGGAGTTCACCAGCGGGATGCCGATGGCGAAGGTGGTGCCGCCGAGCCCGAGCAGGAAGCCCACGGCGAGCATCGCGCCGAAGCTGTGCCGGGCCGGGATGACGAGGAGCACCGGGACGATGGTGAGCGCGGAGATCAGCGGGAACAGCAGCTTGGCGCCGTAGCGGTCGGTGAGGGCACCGACCGGGATCCGTCCGAGCGAGCCCACGAGCACGGGCACCGCGACGAGGAAGGACTGGGCGAACGAGCTGAGGTTCAGGTCCGAGCCGAAGACACCGGCGAGCGGCGCGATCAGGTTCCAGGCCCAGAAGGTGAGCGCGAAACCGACGGTGGCCACGATGAGGTTGCGACAGGCGGCCGCCGAGGGCCCGCTCGCGGCCGGTGTTTCGGCCGCCGATCGCGTCGTGCGCGCGGAGGAAGTCGTCACGCCTTCACGCTAGGAATCGGCCCCCGCACCCTCCTGATCTGCTGCTCCGTTCGGGCGAACGGGCAGGCCCGCCTCCGTGGCCGCGGCGTGCAGCACGGCCCGCAGCATGGCCGGGGTGAGCCGCCCGGTGAAGGTGTTGCGCTGGCTGACGTGGAAGCAGCCGTAGAGGGCGGGCCCGTCGGCGAGAGCGACCCGGGTGCCATGGGCGAAGGCGGGGCGGGGGCGCGGCACGTCCAGGCCCGCCGCGGTGAGCGCGGGCAGCGTCGCCTGCCAGCCGAAGGCGCCGAGGACGACGACGGCACGGAGCGTGGGCCGCAGCAGTTCGAGCTCGGTGACGAGCCAGGGACGGCAGGTGTCGCGCTCGGCGGGGGTGGGTTTGTTGGCGGGCGGCGCGCAGTGCACGGGCGAGGTGAGGCGGACGCCGTGCAGGGTGAGGCCGTCGTCGGCGGCGACGGCGTCGGGCCGGGAGGCGAGCCCGAGGTCGTACAGGGCGCGGAAGAGGACGTCACCGGAGCGGTCGCCGGTGAACATGCGGCCGGTGCGGTTGGCGCCGTGCGCGGCGGGGGCGAGGCCGACGATCAGCAGGGCCGCGTCGTGCGGGCCGAAGCCGGGCACGGGCCGGCCCCAGTACGTCTGGTCGGCGAAGGCGGCGCGCTTGGTGCGGGCGACCTCCTCGCGCCAGGCGACGAGCCGCGGGCAGGCCCGGCACCGGACGATCCGCGCGTCGAGCCGCCCGATCCCGTCCAGGCCGTCCGGCCCGTCCAGTCCGTCCAGCGCGTCCGTCCCGTCCGTTCCGTCGGCCGCGTCCATCTCTCCACCGTAGGCGGGACCGGGGTTCGGCGACGGCGGGAGGCTCTAAGGTCGAGGCATGGCAGCGGAGAATGCGCGGAGTTCGGGATCGCCGGAGGCCCCCGGCGGCGGTGCCGGTGTGCGGGTCGACAGCTGGATCTGGGCCGTGCGCCTGGTCAAGACCCGCGCGGCGGGCGCGGCGGCCTGCAAGGGCGGCCATGTGAAGGTCAACGGGACGAGCGTGAAGCCCGCCCACACCCTGCGCGTCGGCGACGAGGTCCGGGTGCGCCGGCCCGGGGACCGCGAGCACCTGGTGATCGTCAAGCGGCTGATCCGCAAGCGGGTCGGCGCTCCCGTCGCGGTCGAGTGCTACGTGGACAACTCGCCGCCGCCTCCGCCGCGCGGGGCGATCGCCCCGGTCGGGGTGCGTGACCGGGGCACGGGCCGGCCCACCAAGCGGGACCGGCGTGAGCTGGAGCGGCTGCGCGGGATCTTCGGGCAGGGCCCGGGCTCCGACGACGACAGCGACCGCGACAGCGACGAGGCCTGAGGCCGGTCGGGAGACGGGTCAGGAGGCCGGTCAGGAGGCGCGTCGCAGCAGCGCGACCAGGTCGCGGTTGTGCGCACGGCGCGCCCACGCCAGGACGGCGAGCGGCACCATGAAGATCAGCGGCGTCACCGCGTTCTCCCCGTCGAACACGGTCAGTTGGATGATGAAGGCACCGACCAGCAGGCCGCACAGGGCGATCGGGGTGATCCCGAAGAGCACCGGGACCAACAGGCCGATCGCCCCGGCCAGTTCGAGCAGACCGACGGCGTACATGCCGGGCGCTCCCCAGCCGATTCTGTCGAAGGCCTCGACGGCCGTGGAGTGCCCGATCAGCTTGGGCAGGGCGCTCGCGAAGGCGAAGAACAGGGCGAGCAGCACGGTGACCGTGCGCAGCGCGATCCGGGCGGCGCGGGAGCGGGTCGGGGCGGTGACGCCGGCATTGACGGAGACGGAGGTTGCATTTACGGAGGCGGGGGCTGCGTTCGACACGGTGACTCCTCGGGAACTGACGTGCGGTGTTCTTACGCAGGGTCAGACCCGCCCGGCCACCAGAACTCATCGCTGTCCCCGCCCCTGATCACACGGGATTCGCCCGCGATCACACGGGAATCGCCCGCACCCACGACCCGTCCGGCGTCAGCAGCCGGTCGACCTTCAACCCGGCCTCCGCCAGCGCCTGTTCGAACTCCTCCGGGGTCAGCGGCCGGCACCGGTACGTCTGCGTCCAGACCACGTCCGGGAACACGTACTCCACCTTCACCGCGCGCACCCCGTCACCGACCGGCTCCGAGTACAGCTTGCGGATCGTGAAGCGGTCGTCGATGACCACCTCGCGCGGCAGGTCCTCGTGCGCGCCCGCCCGCTCGCGCTGGATCAGCACGCAGCCGTCGTCGGCGACATGGCGACGGCAGGCGGCGAGCATGCCGCGCCGCACCTCCGCGTCCCCCGTGTGCACCAGGATCGACGCGAGCATCACCACGTCGAACGTCTCGCCCAGATCGAGCCCCTCGATGGTCGAACGCACCGTGCGCGCGCCTGTGACCCGCTCCAGCATCTGCGGCGACTCGTCCACGGCGGTCACCCGGAAGCCCCGCTCGACCAGCGGGTGCGTCACCCGGCCCACCCCGCAGCCCAGCTCCAGGAAGGTAGCACCCGCGGGCACGGCGGCCGCGACGATGTCCGGCTCGTCCTCCACGGGCAGCCGCGCGTACAGCTCCACCGCGCATCCGTCGGGTGTGATGGCCCCAGGCCCCGTCGCCTCGTACCCCTCGCGCATCTCAAGGTCCATGCAGGGGGAACGAGCCGCCCGCCCACGCCGTTCCCGCTCCCCCGCTCCGCGCCGCGAAGAGGCACCATGGAAGGGGTACCTCTTCGTCGGCCGAAGGGAGGGTGACCATGCATCTCGCGCATCTGTCCCGCACCGGTGACGAGCCGCTCACGGCCCGCAGCCCGCTGCGCATGCGGCTCGGGCTCGCCCTGTTCGGCCTGGTCTGGACCGTGTTCGGCACCGTCGCGTTCCTGATCGCGCACCGTCCGTGGTGGGCGCTGGCCTGCGGGATCCTGTGGCTGATCACGACAATCGATCTCTACCTGATCGTCCGCCACATCCGGCAGGGCCCGCACTACCAGCCCGGGCGCGACGTGCCGCCGTACCACCACGCCCCGTGATCGACGGGTGCGCCCGTCAGTCGTCGAAACGGGCCGCCGCGACGTACTCGGGCTGCGGGTCGAGCGCGGCGGCCAGCCGGAAGTGCCGACGGGCCTGCTGCGGGCGCGCCCAGCGCTCGTAGGTCCTGGCCAGGGCGAAGTGCGCGAACGCGTTGTCCGGCTCGCGCTCCAGGACGATGGAGAACTCCAGTTCGGCGGCGCGCAGTTGGGCCGCTGCGAAGAAGGCGCGGGCTCTGAGTAGCCGGGCCGCCGTGTTCTCCGGGTGGGCGGCGATCACGTCGTCCAGAAGCTTCACCGCGCCCCGGGGGTCACGTGCGGCGAGGAGCTGCTCGGCGGCTCGGTAGTCGATGACGTGCGTCTCGGGGGTGGCGTCGGGCACGGTGAACTCCCTCCTGGTGTCGACCACGTCAACACCACGGACCGCAGGGCCTATTCCTGCCCAGCCACGCCCTACACGAACACGCGGCCGGCCCCCGGGGGCGCCTCAGGGCCCGCTCAGCGCCACCGCGAGCACCATCCCGACGACCACGAGCACGGCACCGGCGATCATGAACGCCCGGTCGACGCCGGGCCGCTCGGCCCCGAGCACCACGGTCTCGCGCGGATCGTCGACGTCGTACGCGACGCTGACCACGCCACCGGGCGGCAGCGGGCGCCGTCTGCTGGGCGGTACCGGCGAGGCGACCTCGACGACGCGTCCGTCACCGGTCTCGAACTGCAGCAGCGGCCGCCCGGAGCCCTGCTGGGGCGGCTTGACCAGGGCCTCGGCGATATTGGCCGCGCTCCGCAGCCGCCGGGTGCGCTGCAGCCCGTACGCCCCGGCGATCAGTGCGACCAGTCCGCCCATCGCGACGCACGCGGCGAGAAGGATCACGCCGTCGCGGTGTGCGCTCGCCGCACCAGCTCGGCCCACACGGTGTCGACCTGCTCCACGAGGCGCTCGCGCGGGCCGTCGTTGTCGATGACGAGGTCGGCGATCTCGCGGCGCTGCTCGCGGGTGGCCTGGGCGGCCATCCGGGCGCGCGCGTCCTCTTCGGTCATGCCGCGCAGCCGGGTCAGCCGGTCGAGCTGGGTCTCGGGGCTCGCGTCGACCACGATCACCAGGTCGTAGAAGGGTGCGAGGCCGTTCTCGGTGAGGAGCGGGACGTCGTGGACGACGACCGCGTCGGTGCCGGCCGCCGCTTCCAGCTCGGCCGACCTGGCCCCCACGAGCGGGTGCACGATCTTGTTCAGCACGGCCAGCCGGTCCGCGTCGGCGAAGACGATCGCGCCGAGCCCGGGCCGGTCCAGGGTGCCGTCGGGGGCGAGCACCTCCTCGCCGAAGGCCTCGACGACGGCCGCGAGTCCCGGCGTGCCGGGCTCGACGACCTCCCGTGCGATGCGGTCCGCGTCGATCAGGACGGCCCCGCGCTCCACCAGGAGCCGGGACACCTCGCTCTTGCCGGCGCCGATACCGCCGGTCAGCCCCACCTTCACCATGAGCGGAAGCTTAGGGCAGACCCCGGGCCCGCTCACCCGCCGGTCAGGAGTCGCCCTCCCGCTCGGCGAGGAACCGCTCGAACTCGAGGCCGATCTCGTCGGCGGAGGGGATGTCGACCGGCTCGGCCAGCATGTTCCCCCGCGACTGGGCACCGGCCGCGGCGTCGTACTGGTGCTCGAGGCCCTGGACGAGCGAGACGAGCTCCTCGTCGCCCTCCTGCACCTGGCGGTCGATCTCCGTCTGGGTGCGGTGCGCGGCGGTGCGCAGTCCGTGCGCGATGCCGGGCAGGACCAGGCCGGTCGCGCCGGTGATCGCCTCGAGGACGGTGAGCGCGGCGTCCGGGTACGCGGAGCGCGCGATGTAGTGCGGGACGTGCGCGGCGACCCCGAGGACGTCGAAACCGGCCTCGATCAGGCGGTACTCGATCAGCGACTCGGCGCTGCCCGGGACCTGCGCCTCGTCGAACGGGCTGCGGTGTCCGGGGACCAGCTCCGACCTGTTCCCGTGCGGGGTGAGGCCGACGGGGCGGGTGTGCGGGACGCCCATCGGGATGCCGTGGAAGTTGACCGCCAGCCGGACGCCGAGACGCTCCACTATCTGCTGCACGGCGGCCGCGAAACGCTCCCATTCCACGTCGGGCTCGGGCCCGGAGAGGAGCAGGAACGGGGCGCCGGTGGCGTCCTGCACGAGCCGCACGTCGAGCGAGGGCTCCTCGTAGTCGGTGAACCGCTCGCGGCGGAAGGTCAGCAGCGGGCGCCGGGCCCGGTAGTCGACCAGCCGGTCGTGGTCGAAGCGCGCGACGACCTGGTGGGGCAGCGAGTCGAGGAGCCGGTCGACGATCTGGTCGCCGGTCTCGCCCGCGTCGATGTAACCGTCGAAGTGGTAGAGCATGACGAGGCCTGCCGACTCCTGGGCGAGCGCCATGTCGACCACGGCAAGCCCTTCCGGCTCCCACGTATACAAATCCTGCGGATCCAGCACAGTGACCGCTCCTCCTCATCCTCAACAGACAGAAGAACAAGCAGAGCCACCCGGATCATTCCCACCCTGAGGACCAACAGCCCCTGGGCACACGAAGTGTGCCGTCAGGGGCGCGGGGCTGTACCGATCAGCGGCTCCGCCGCGGAGCGCGACCACCTGCCCCTGGGGGCGCACGAAGTGTGCCCTTCAGGGGCGCGGGGAACTGCGCGACCAGCCACAACAGCGCAGCACCCGCCAACAACGAGAAGCCCCCCACCCATTGGGCGCAAAAAAACAGTGGGCCCGCACCAAAAGGTGCGGGCCCACTGTTCAACTAGCTGCTAGCGCAGAGCGATTCAGCTCTGGCCGCCCGCCAGCTTCTCACGCAGCGCGGCAAGCGCCTCGTCCGAAGCGAGCGCACCCGAGTTGTCGTCCGACTCCGAGGAGTACGAACCGCCACCGGACGCGGCCGGAGCCGCACCGGCGCCGGCGACGGCACCCTCGGCCTCGGCCTGAGCGTCGGCCTCGCGGGACTTGATGACCTGAGCCTGGTGCTGCTCGAAGCGCTGCTGCGCCTCGGCGTACTGGCCCTCCCAAGCCTCGCGCTGGGTCTCGAAGCCCTCGAGCCAGTCGTTGGTCTCGGGGTCGAAGCCCTCGGGGTAGATGTAGTTGCCCTGGTCGTCGTACGACGCGGCCATGCCGTACAGGGTCGGGTCGAACTCGACGGCCGACGGGTCGGCGCCGAAGGCCTCGTTGGCCTGCTTCAGCGAGAGGCTGATGCGGCGACGCTCGAGGTCGATGTCGATGACCTTGACGAAGATCTCGTCGTTGACCTGGACGACCTGCTCCGGGATCTCCACGTGGCGCTCGGCCAGCTCGGAGATGTGGACCAGACCCTCGATGCCCTCGTCCACGCGGACGAACGCACCGAACGGAACCAGCTTCGTGACCTTACCCGGGACGACCTGGCCGATCTGGTGGGTACGGGCGAACTGCTGCCACGGGTCCTCCTGCGTCGCCTTCAGCGACAGGGAGACACGCTCGCGGTCCATGTCGACGTCGAGGACCTCGACGGTGACTTCCTGGCCGACCTCGACAACCTCGGACGGGTGGTCGATGTGCTTCCAGGAGAGCTCGGAGACGTGAACCAGACCGTCGACGCCACCCAGGTCCACGAAGGCACCGAAGTTGACGATCGAGGACACGACGCCGGAGCGGACCTGACCCTTCTGGAGGGTCGTGAGGAACGTCTGGCGGACCTCGGACTGGGTCTGCTCGAGCCAGGCACGGCGGGACAGGACCACGTTGTTGCGGTTCTTGTCCAGCTCGATGATCTTGGCCTCGAGCTCCTTGCCCACGTAGGGCTGGAGGTCGCGGACGCGGCGCATCTCGACGAGGGAGGCCGGCAGGAAGCCACGGAGGCCGATGTCGAGGATGAGACCACCCTTGACGACCTCGATGACGGTACCGGTGACGATGCCGTCCTCTTCCTTGATCTTCTCGATGGTGCCCCAGGCACGCTCGTACTGAGCGCGCTTCTTCGAGAGGATCAGGCGGCCTTCCTTGTCCTCCTTCTGGAGAACCAGGGCCTCGATCTCGTCGCCGACGGCCACGACCTCGTTCGGGTCGACGTCGTGCTTGATCGAGAGCTCGCGGCTCGGGATGACACCTTCGGTCTTGTAACCGATGTCGAGGAGAACCTCGTCCCGGTCAACCTTGACGATGACGCCGTCGACGATGTCGCCATCGTTGAAGTACTTGATCGTCTCGTCGATGGCGGCGAGGAAAGCTTCCTCGTTACCGATGTCGTTGACCGCAACCTGCGGGGTGGTGGCGGTGGTCTCGGTGCTGCTCGTCATGTGGGAAAGGGCTCCGGCGGACATTGAAAGTCGGTGGGTACTGCTACGCCGGGGACCTGTTTCGCACCGAAGAAGCCGGACAGCCTAGGAAGCGCCTGCCCGGAACCGGGGGCGCCTCGACAACCGAGGGGACATGCAACAGATGCGAGCACAGCCTGCTATGTCTGAGGTGCGCAGGCCCGCAGCGCAACTTGTAGCATACGGGGGCTGCCGGGCACGGTCAATGCGCGAAGGCGCACACCAGGGGCGGATCGCCGCAATCCCGGCAGAAATCCAGTCGCACGAGGCTACGAGGGCCGCAGCGAACGCTCGCGGCGCCCTCTTCCCGGCGGCGGGGTTACGGAAGAGTACGACGAGGGAGCTCATCATCCAAGAGTCCGGACGCATGCAAGAGCACGAGTCCCTGCCGGCGGCACCGGAGTCCTCCGTGGACGAGGATTCGACGGCGACCCGGCGCGACGCCGGCACGGGCGAGAGCTCCCGGGCCAACCGCGGCTGGTGGGACCGGAACGCCGACGAGTACCAGGTCGAGCACGGCACCTTCCTCGGCGACGACCGCTTCGTGTGGGGCCCCGAGGGCCTCGACGAGGTGGAGGCCGAGCTGCTCGGCCCCGCGGAGGAGCTGGCCGGCCGCGACGTGCTGGAGATCGGCGCGGGCGCCGCCCAGTGCTCGCGCTGGCTCGCCGCGCAGGGCGCCCGCCCGGTGGCCCTCGACCTCTCGCACCGCCAACTGCAGCACGCGCTGCGCATCGACGGCGGGAAGGTGCCGCTGGTGGAGGCGGACGCGGGGGCCCTCCCCTTCCTGGACGGCTCCTTCGACCTGGCCTGCTCCGCCTACGGCGCGCTGCCCTTCGTCGCCGACCCGGTGCGGGTGCTGCGCGAGGTGCGCCGCGTGCTGCGCCCCGGCGGCCGCTTCGTCTTCTCCGTGACGCACCCGATCCGCTGGGCGTTCCCGGACGAGCCGGGCCCCGAGGGGCTGAGCGTCGCCGCTTCCTACTTCGACCGCACTCCTTATGTGGAGCAGGACGAGGAGGGCCGCGCCGTGTATGTGGAGCACCACCGCACGGTCGGCGACCGGGTGCGGGACGTGGTCGCGGGCGGTTTCCGGCTCGTGGACCTCGTCGAACCGGAGTGGCCCGCGTGGAACACGCAGGAGTGGGGCGGCTGGTCGCCGCTGCGCGGGAACCTGATCCCGGGCACCGCCATCTTCGTGTGCGAGCGGGACTAGCCGGCACGAGACACTGGCGGCGTGATCCGTGACGCCGCCCTGGAGGCCCTCCCCGTCCGTTCCGCGCTGCCCGCGCTGCGTTCCGCGCTCGACGCGGGCGGGGTCGCGGTGCTCGTCGCCCCTCCGGGCACCGGCAAGACGACGCTGGTGCCGCTGTTCCTGGCCGGGCTGCTCGGCGGGGACGGGCCGGTGCGCCGGGTCGTGGTCGCCGAGCCGCGCCGGATCGCGGCGCGGGCGGCGGCGCGGCGCATGGCGTGGCTGCTGGGCGAGCGGGTCGGCGAGCGGGTGGGGTTCACGGTGCGCGGCGAGCGGACCGTCGGGCCGCGCACCGTCGTGGAGGTCGTGACCACGGGTGTCCTGGTGCAGCGGCTCCAGCGGGACCAGGAGCTGGCCGGGGTCGACGTGGTCCTGCTCGACGAGGTGCACGAGCGGCATCTGGACGCGGACACGGTGGCGGCGTTCCTGTGGGACGTGCGCGAGACGCTGCGGCCCGAGCTCGAACTGGTCGCGGCGTCGGCGACGACCGACGCGGAGGGCTGGTCGGCGCTGCTCGGGGGCGCGCCGGTGGTCGAGGCGGAGGGCGCCGCGTTCCCGGTGGAGACGGTGTGGGCGCCGCCGGCCCGGCCGGTGCGGCCGCCGCACGGGATGCGGGTGGATCCGGCGCTGCTGACGCATGTGGCGTCGGTGGTACGGCGGGCGCTCGCGGAGCGGTCCGGGGACGTGCTGTGTTTCCTGCCCGGGGTCGGCGAGATCGCGCGGGTGGCCGGTCAGCTGGGCGCACTGGGTGACGTGGAGGTGCTCCAGGTGCACGGGCGGGCTCCCGCCGCGATGCAGGACGCGGTGCTCTCCCCCGGTGCGCGGCGCCGGGTGGTCCTCGCCACGGCGGTCGCCGAGTCTTCGCTGACGGTGCCGGGGGTGCGGGTCGTCGTGGACGCGGGCCTGGCGCGGGAGCCGCGGGTGGATCACGCGCGGGGGCTGAGCGCGCTGACGACGGTACGGGCGTCGCGGGCGTCCGGCACCCAGCGGGCGGGGCGGGCCGGGCGTGAGGCGCCCGGGTTCGTGTACCGCTGCTGGGACGAGGCGGAGGACGCCCGTCTGGCACGCTTCCCCTCGCCGGAGATCAAGGTGGCGGACCTGACGGCGTTCGCGTTGCAGGCGGCGTGCTGGGGCAGCCCGGACGCGTCCGGGCTCGCCCTCCTCGACGAGCCGCCCGCCGGGGCGATGGCGGCGGCGCGGGAGGTCCTGACGGCGGTCGGCGCGGTGGAGCCGGACTCGGGGCGGGTCACCGACCGGGGGCGGCGCCTGTCCCGTCTCGGTCTGCATCCCCGGCTCGGCCGGGCGCTGCTCGACGCGGCGCCGGTGGTGTCGCCCCGGCGGGCCGCGGAGGTGGTGGCGCTGCTGAGCGAGGAGCCGCCGCGCGAGTACGGGGACGACCTGGCCGGGGCGCTGCGGGCGGCGCGGCGCGGGGGTGACGCGTACGCGGGGCGGTGGCGCCAGGAGGTGCGGCGGCTCGCGTCCCTGGCGGACGCCCCCGAGCGGGCTGCGCAGGGTGGCTCCCGCACGGACGAGTACGTCGCCGGGGTCGTGGCCGCGCTCGCGTTTCCCGAGCGGATCGCCCGTAAGGACAAGGGGTCCTGGCTCATGGTGTCCGGGACGCGGGCCGAGACCGGGGACGGGAGCGCGCTGCGGGACGCGGCGTGGGTGGCCGTCGCGGTGGCGGACCGGCCGGTGGGCGCCGGGCACGCGCGCGTGCGGCTCGGGGCCGTCGTGGACGAGGACGTCGCGCGGTGGGCGGCCGGCTCGCTGTACGGCGAGGGCGACGAGGTGGCGTGGGCGGACGGGGAGCTGGTGGCCCGGCACGTCGAGCGGCTCGGGGCCGTCGAGCTGGCCGTGCGTCCGATCAGGAAGCCCGCGCCCGGGCTCGTACGGGAAGGGCTGATGGAGGGGCTGCGGCGGGAGGGGGTCGGGCTGCTGCGGTGGGACCGGGACGCGCGGGGGCTGCGGGAGCGGCTGGCGTTCCTGCGGCATCGGCTCGGGGAGCCGTGGCCGGACGTGAGCAACGAGGCGTTGCTCGCGCGGGCCGACGAGTGGCTGGAGCCGGAGCTGAGCGCGGCGCGGCGGCGGGCGGATCTGGGGCGGATCGACGCGGGGCGGGCACTGACGCGGCTGCTGCCGTGGGCGGGCGGTGAGGCGGCGCGGCTCGACGAGCTGGCGCCGGAGCGGCTCGAGGTGCCGAGCGGTTCACGGATCCGGGTCGACTACGCAGATCCGGAGCGGCCGGTGCTCGCGGTGAAGCTGCAGGAGATGTTCGGGCTGCAGGAGACGCCGCGGCTGGCCGGGGTGCCGGTGCTGGTGCACCTGCTGTCCCCGGCCGGGCGTCCGGCGGCGGTGACGGCCGATCTGGCGTCGTTCTGGCGCGAGGGCTATCGCGCGGTGCGGGCCGATCTGCGCGGCCGGTACCCGAAGCATCCGTGGCCGGAGGACCCGGCGGGGGCCGAGGCGACCCGGCACACGAACGCGCGGCTCAGGCGCTGACCGGTTCGGGGTGCGGCACGGCCGTGCCCTCCGGGTCGCCGGGGCGCCGGCTGCGGGCCTCCAGCCACAGGGAGAGGGCGAGCAGGAGGATGCCGAGGCCGAGGAAGCCCCAGGGCAGGTACGAGGTGAGCAGGAGGACGAGGACGCGGTTGGAGTTGACGAGGTCGACGGTGGCCTGGATGGAGTCCTCGCGCATCTTGACGTGTCCCTTGAACACGGTGACCTTGTCGCGGCCGCCGAGCAGGGTGCCGCCGCGCAGCTCGTTCTCCATGATCTCCTCGCCGTAGACCGGGGCGCCGGTGGTGGGTTCGACCCAGAACTTGCGCGTGGTCGTGTACCAGCGGGTGGTGCCGGTCTTGGCGACGGACTCGGGTGTGATGCCGGGCACCGGCATGGTCTTGGGCAGCGGGACCTTCATCCAGGGGATGGTCTGCTCGAAGTAGTAGACCTTGATGCCGCGGAAGGTCGTGGTGCCCTTGTAGTGGATGGGGCGGGTGATGCGGGCCTGCGCGTCGAAGTACTCGTAGTCCCGCTTCTCGGCGAGGAAGGGCCACTTGAACTCGATGCCGTCGCGCCGGACCGGGTCGCCGTCGACCATCTCGCCGGTGGCGTGGACGGGTTCGGAGCTGTGGGCGTCGAAGATGTAGCGCTCGGGGATCTTGGAGACCATCTTGCCGTCGGGTCCGACGACGTAGGACAGGGCGTCCCAGACGACGACGTCGCGGCCGGCGCTGTCGCTGATCCGTTTCGCCTTCTCGACGTCGCCCTTGAGGGTCTGCACGATGCTGACCTTGGAGACCTTCTTGGCCTGCATGGTGCCGTAGTCGAGCAGCGTGGGGTTCTTGGCCTCCAGGACGACGTTCTGGTACTGGCTCGGCGGGATCTTCGCCAGGCGCGGGAACGCGTACCAGCGCATGAGCGGGGACATCGCCGTGAAGAACACGGCGAAGGCGAGCAGGATCAGGCTTGCCTTGCGGCGCATCTCGGCGGCCCTCCTCGGCGGTCCGGTCAGACGTGCGGGGTCGGTTCAGACGTGCTTGGGGACGGTGGTGAGCAGTGGTTTCGGCGAGGTCTTGCCCGCCGGGGCGCCGATCGCCGTGATCGTCAGTACGAGGGCGAGGGCCGCGGCCAGTCCGATCACGGCCGCGATGAGGGCGCGCATGTCCGACCTCCATATCTGATGGGGCGTCAGGCCTCTTGGGTCGGTGCACCGTAGCAATGCCGGGGGCAGATGAGAACAGGCGGAACAGGACGACCCGAGCCCCCGGCCTTCAGGGGCCGGGGGCTCGGGTCGTCTCGGGTCGTGCGGGGTGCCGCGCGCTACGCGGACGGGCTCGCGGAGGGCGACGGGGACTCGGAGGCCGTGGGCCTCTCGGAGGCGCCGCCGGTCGGGGCCGCCGTCACCTTCAGCTCCACGGTGAGCGTCGCGCCGCCCGTCGTGGTGACGCGGAGCAGGAACGTGCCGGTCGCGTCGTCCGCGTACAGCTTCGGCAGCACGAGCGTGCCGTCGTCGGCGGTCTCGAGCCCCTTGAAGGTGCGGATCGCCTTGCCGTCGGCGTCCTTGAAGTAGGGGCCCTTGTCGGCCTCGGTCGCGTCGTCCGCGGACTTGATCAGCGTGGCGGTGGCGGCGACGCCGTCGGCCGCCGCGCCCTTGTAGGTCGCCTTCACGGTGACGCGGTCGGCGAACTCCTGGCCGGCGACGCAGCTGAGCTCCTTGTCGCCGACCCGGGCCAGTCCGTCGGCGGCGCGCGCGGTGACGGTCGCCTTGTGGTCGGCGCCGGACAGGGAGCGGCCGACGACGGTGGCGCGGACGGTGAACTCGCCCGTCTTCTCACCGGCCTTCATGGCGGGCGCGGTGGCCACGCCCGAACTGTTCGTCGTCGCCACGGCGGTGGTGGCGCCGCCGGAGAACGTGGCATCGGTGTCACCGACGACCGCGAAGCGGATCTGTACGCCGCCGACGCCCCGGCCCTGCGCGTTCGTGGCGCGCGCGGCGGCCTTGTCGGTGAACACGTCGCCCGCCATGGCGCTGAGGTCGCCCGTGCCGGCGACGCCGAGCTTGGTGACGGTCTGGGCGGGGCTGGTGCTCGTCGGCGGGTCCGTGGGCTTGGTGGGGTCGGTGGGCTTCGTGGGCTCCGACGGGTCGGTGGGCTTCGTCGGGTCGGTCGGGGGCTTCGTCTGCTTCGGGGGCTTCGACGGGGACGGGCTCTTGCCGCCGCCGCCCGCTCCGGGCAGGGACGGGGAGGTCGGCGACGGGTTCGCGCCGACGCCGGTGCTCGGGTGGCGCGGGAGGACGCCGGTGCCGTCGGGGACCTGGTGCGCGCCCTTGCGGTAGAACTCCAGCCAGGACAGCACCGTGGCCAGGTAGTCCGACGAGTGGTTGTAGCTGAGGATCGCCTGGTTCAGGTCGCCCGCGTCGGACAGGTCGCGGTCGGCGCGGCACAGGTAGTGGCCGGTGGCGAGCGCCGCGTCGTAGATGTTGTTGGGGTCCTTCTTGCCGTCGCCGTTGCCGTCGCGGCCGGCCCAGGCCCAGGTCGTCGGGATGAACTGCATGGGGCCGACGGCCCGGTCGTACACCGTGTCGCCGTCGTAGAGACCGCCGTCGGTGTCCTTGATGTGAGCGAAGCCCTTGCCGTTGAGGGGCGGGCCGGTGATGGCCTTGATCGTGGTGCCGTTCGCGTCCACGTTGCCGCCGCCGGCCTGGCCGGACTCGACCTTGCCGATCGCGGCGAGCAGTTCCCACGACACGTTGCACCCGGGCTTGCTGCGGGCTAGTTCGGCCTCGGCCTTCTTGTACGCGTCGAGGACGGTCGCCGGTATGCCCGCCTCGGCGTCGCCCGGGGCGCCGCCGCCGGGGCCGGCGGTCGGGTCGTCGGTCGGGCTGTTCAGCTTCGGCAGGTCGGTGTAGTAGTCCGGGCCCGAGGCGCCGTCGGGGCCGGAGGCTTCGTCGGAACTGTCGGCCGCCGAGCGGCCGTTGTCCGGCTGGGGTGAGGGAACCCCCGGGGCCTGCGACGCGGAGAGCGCCGCCACCGCCGCGGCGGCGACCGCCGCGGTCACCGCGCCCCTGCGCAGCCGCCTGCCGAATACCGCCGCCATGCCGCGAACCCCTCCCAGTCGCCCGACTTCGCCCGTGTGCCCGGTCCGCCCCGGATCGCGGGACTTCGTGGAGCTTCGTGGACGCGTTCGCTCCGCGGCGCACGGACGCAGCCGACCCTACGACAACTTCCTGTGCGCAGACACCTGTTCGCGTCCGCTATTCACCGATTGATCGGGGAGATGTCCGCTGCCGTACGCTGCCTGGCTCAGTCGGTCCCGCCATCGGGTCCCGGACGGGGAGGATCTTTCGTGCCGTTCACTCTCAGCCATGCCGCGGCGGTGCTGCCGCTGATCCGGCGCGACGGTTCGGGGCGGGGTCCGTTCGTGCCGTCGCTGCTGGTCGCCGGGTCGTTCGCGCCGGACGTCACGTACTTCGCGGCGAGCGCGGTGCCGGGCGCGATGCGGTTCGGCGAGGTCACGCACTCCTTCCCCGGGGTGTTCACGGTCGACGTGCCGATCGCTGTCGCGCTGGTGGGGCTGTGGCGGCTGGTGGCCGGGCCGTTGACGGGGCTGCTGCCGGCGCGGGCACGCGGCCGGGTGCGGGCCCTGGCCGGAAGCGGGCCCCGCCGGCCGTCCGGATGGCGGGGCCTGTGCCGGTGGTACGTCTCGGCGGTGCTCGGCGCGCTGACGCACGTGGTCTGGGACGCGTTCACGCACCTGGACCGCTGGGGCATGCGCATCCTGCCGGTCCTGGGCGAGAAGATCGCCGGATCGCCGCTCTACTGGTACGCGCAGTACGGGGGTTCGGCCCTGGCGCTCGGCGTGATCGGCCTGTTCCTGTGGCGGGCGCTGCGCAAGGTGGGCTCGGGTGCCGTACCGGACGACGCCTCCCGCGCCGCCGCGCGCGGCCAGGCGCTGGTCCTGATCGGCGGCTGCGTGGGCGTCGGCGCGGTGCTGCGGGTCGCGCGCTGGCTGGCGTACGTGGACGAGTCGGGCCTCGAGTGGAAGCCCTGGGAGATCATCCCGACGCTGTGCTTCGGGGCCGGGGCCGGGCTGGTGGTCGGCACGGTGCTCTTCGCGGCGGTGCACCGACTGCGGGACCGCACTTCCCCGGACGCCGACGCAGACGCGCCCCGTCAGGGGCGCGGGGCTGTTCCGGTGTGCGGCTCGCCGCGTGGGCGCGACCAGCCACGACGGCGCGGCACCCGGCGATGAGGCAAAGCCCCCACGGCGCATGAGAACGGGGCAGGACCTCGTGGTCCTGCCCCGTCATGTCTCCGGGCACCCGGCGGAGCCGGTCAGTGGGCCGCCGACTCCCAGTCCGGGCCGAGGCCCACCGAGACGTCCAGCGGGGCCCGGAGGGTGACCGCGGCGGCCATCTCGCGGCGGACCAGTTCCTCCGCCGCCCCGGCCTCGCCGGGGGCGATCTCCAGGACGATTTCGTCGTGGACCTGGAGCAGCATCCGGGACGTGAGCTCCGCCTCGGTCAGCGCCTTGTCCACGTTCAGCATCGCGATCTTGACGATGTCGGCGGCGGTGCCCTGGATCGGCGCGTTGAGCGCCATGCGCTCGGCCATCTCGCGGCGCTGCCGGTTGTCCGAGTTCAGGTCGGGCAGGTAGCGGCGGCGGCCGAGCATCGTCTCCGTGTACCCCGTGGCGCGGGCCTCGTCGACGACGCGGCGCAGATAGTCGCGCACCCCGCCGAACCGCTCGAAGTACGTGTCCATCAGGGCGCGCGCCTCGCCCGCCTCGATGTTCAGCTGCTGGGAGAGGCCGAACGCGGACAGACCGTAGGCGAGGCCGTACGACATGGCCTTGATCTTGCGGCGCATCTCGGCGTCGACGGCGGTGGGCGCCACGTCGAAGACCTGGGAGGCGACCGTGTTGTGCAGGTCCTCGCCGGAGTTGAAGGCCTCCAGGAGGCCTTCGTCCTCGGACAGGTGGGCCATGACGCGCAGTTCGATCTGGCTGTAGTCGGCCGTCATCAGGGACTCGAAGCCCTCGCCGACGACGAAGCCGCGGCGGATGGCGCGGCCCTCGTCGGTACGGACCGGGATGTTCTGCAGGTTCGGGTCCGTGGAGGACAGCCGGCCGGTCGCGGCCACCGTCTGGTTGAACGTCGTGTGGATGCGGGAGTCGGCGGCGATCGTCTTGATCAGGCCCTCGACGGTGACGCGGAGCTTGGCCTGCTCACGGTGGCGCAGCATGATCACGGGCAGCTCGTGGTCGGTCTGCGTGGCGAGCCAGGCGAGCGCGTCGGCGTCCGTCGTGTACCCGGTCTTGGTCTTCTTGGTCTTCGGCAGGTCGAGCTCGCCGAAGAAGACCTCCTGGAGCTGCTTGGGCGAGCCGAGGTTGAACTCGTGGCCGACGGAGGCGTGCGCCTCCTTCACGGCCTGCTGCACGGCGCCCGCGAACATCTGCTCCATCGACTCGAGGTGCGCGCGGTCCGCGGCGATGCCGTGCCGCTCCATGCGGGCGAGCAGCGCGGAGGTGGGCAGCTCGATGTCGGTGAGCAGCTCGGCCGCGCCGACCTCCTTGAGGCGCTCGCCGAACGCCTCGCCGAGGTCGAGGATCGCGCGGGCCTTGATCATCAGCGCGTCGGCCTCGGCCTGCTCGTCCTCGTCCGTGCCGAAGGCGAGCTGCCCGTCGGCCGGGGCGGGGGCCAGCTCGCGGCCCAGGTACTCCAGGGACAGCGCGTCCAGCGCGAAGGAGCGGCGGCCGGGCTTGACCAGGTACGCGGCGAGCGCCGTGTCCATGGTGACGCCCTCGACGTGCCAGCCGTGCTCGGCGAAGACCCGCATGGCGCCCTTGGCGTTGTGCAGGACCTTCGGCTTCGCGGTGTCGGAGAGCCAGGCGGCGAAGGCCTGCTCGTCGGCCTCGTCGAGCGTCGACGGGTCGAACCAGGCGGCCTTTCCTCCGGCGGCGGCGAGCGCGATCTCGGTGACCGTGCCGGTGCCCAGCGACCAGCTGTCGACGCTGGCCAGGCCCAGGACGGCGGTCCCGTGCTCGGCGAGCCAGGGCGCGACCTCGCCGGTGGCGAGGACCGTGCCGTCCAGCTCGACGCCGGGCTCGGCCGGGGTCTCCTCGGCCTCCTCGGCGCCCGGGTCGACGGCGAACAGGCGCTCGCGCAGCGACGGGTTCCGGATCTCCAGGGTGTCCAGGATCATCGTGACCGTCTTGCGGTCGTACGCCTCGCGGGCGAGGTCACCGACCGTCTTGGGCAGCTCGACGTCGCGGACCATCTCGGTCAGCCGCCGGTTCAGCTTCACCGCGTCGAGGTGCTCGCGGAGATTGGCGCCGGCCTTGCCCTTGACCTCGTCGACGCGCTCGACCAGCTCGGCGAACGAACCGAACTGGTTGATCCACTTCGCCGCCGTCTTCTCGCCGACGCCCGGGATGCCCGGCAGGTTGTCCGACGGGTCGCCGCGCAGCGCCGCGAAGTCCGGGTACTGGGACGGCGTCAGCCCGTACTTCTCCTGGACCTTCTCCGGCGTGAACCGGGTCAGCTCGGAGACGCCCTTGGTCGGGTACAGGACGGTCACGTGGTCCGAGACCAGCTGGAAGGAGTCACGGTCGCCGGTGACGATGAGGACCTCGAAGCCCTCGGCCTCGGCCTGCGTGGCGAGCGTGGCGATCACGTCGTCGGCCTCGAAGCCGTCGACGGCGAAGCGCGGCGTGTGCATCGCGTCGAGGAGCTCGCCGATCAGCTCGACCTGGCCCTTGAACTCGTCCGGGGTCTTCGACCGGTTCGCCTTGTACTCGGTGAACTCCTCGGAGCGCCACGTCTTGCGGGACACGTCGAACGCCACCGCGAAGTGCGTGGGCGCCTCGTCGCGCAGCGTGTTCGCCAGCATGGACGCGAAGCCGTAGATCGCGTTCGTCGGCTGGCCGGTCGCCGTCGTGAAGTTCTCCGCGGGCAGCGCGAAGAACGCCCGGTACGCCAGCGAGTGCCCGTCCATGAGCATCAGCCGGGGGCGCCCCCCTGCACCGGAGCCCGTCGCCTTCGTCGCGCTTGTCTTCGCCGTCTTCGCTGCTGTTTCTGCCACGTCCCCGATCCTGCCAGACCCCACTGACACTCCGGTCCACCGCACAGCGGGCGGCCGCGCTGTCGGTGGCCCGTGCGAGGATCGGAGACACAGCTCACAGCCCGTCCGCAGCACCCGCTCGAAGGGGAGCAAGCCATGGCCAGCAAGCCGCCCGCGTCGGACCCGGTCCAGGACGCGCCGCAGGTCGCGGCGCCGCAGCACCACGCGGCCGGGCTCCCCGCCGTCAAGGAGTCCCTGCGGATCGCCCGCGAGCAGATGGGCGTACGGCGCACGGCGCTGACCCTGCTGCGGGTCAACCAGAAGGACGGCTTCGACTGCCCCGGCTGCGCCTGGCCCGAGCCCGAGCACCGGCACGCGGCGGAGTTCTGCGAGAACGGGGCGAAGGCGGTCGCCGAGGAGGCCACCCTGCGCCGGGTGACCCCGGAGTTCTTCGCCGCGCACCCGGTGGCGGACCTGGCGCGCCGCTCCGGGTACTGGCTGGGCCAGCAGGGCCGGCTCACCCACCCCATGTACCTGGCCGAGGGCGCGGACCGGTACGAGCCGGTGACCTGGGAGCGCGCCTTCGACATCATCGGCGAGGAGCTGACCGCGCTCGCCTCCCCCGACGAGGCGGTCTTCTACACCTCGGGGCGCACCAGCAACGAGGCGGCGTTCCTCTACCAGCTCTTCGCCCGCGAGTTCGGCACGAACAACCTGCCCGACTGTTCGAACATGTGCCACGAGTCGTCCGGCTCGGCCCTCACCGAGACGATCGGCGTCGGCAAGGGCAGCGTCCTGCTCGAGGACCTCTACAAGGCGGACCTGATCATCGTCGCCGGGCAGAACCCGGGCACGAACCATCCGAGGATGCTCTCCGCCCTGGAGAAGGCGAAGGAGGGCGGCGCCCGCATCATCTCGGTGAACCCGCTGCCGGAGGCGGGCCTGGAGAAGTTCAAGAACCCGCAGACGCCCAGGGGCCTCACCAAGGGCGCCTCGCTCACCGACCTGTTCCTGCAGATCCGTCTCGGCGGCGACCAGGCCCTCTTCCGCCTGCTCAACAAGCTGGTCCTGGAGACGGAAGGCGCCACCGACGAGGCCTTCATCGCCGAACACACCCACGGCTACGAGGAGTTCGCCGAGGCCGCCCGCGCCGCCGACTGGGACGAGACGCTGAAGGCGACGGGCCTCTCGCGCGCCGACATCGAGCGCGCCCTGGAGATGGTCCTCGACTCGCGCCGCACCGTCGTGTGCTGGGCGATGGGCCTGACCCAGCACAAGCACTCCGTGCCGACCATCCGCGAAGTGGTCAACTTCCTGCTCCTGCGCGGGAACATCGGCCGCCCGGGCGCCGGCGTCTGCCCCGTGCGTGGCCACTCGAACGTGCAGGGCGACCGCACCATGGGCATCTTCGAGCGCCCCGCGCCCGCGTTCCTGGACGCGCTGGAGAAGGAGTTCGCGTTCGCGCCGCCGCGCGCCCACGGGTACGACGTGGTCCGTGCCATCCGCGCCCTGCGCGACGGCGAGGCCAAGGTCTTCCTCGCCATGGGCGGCAACTTCGTCGCGGCGTCCCCCGACACCGAGGTCACCGAGGCCGCGATGCGCCGCGCCCGCCTCACCGTCCACGTCTCCACGAAGCTGAACCGCTCGCACGCCGTCACCGGCGCCCGCGCGCTGATCCTGCCGACGCTCGGCCGCACCGAGCGCGATCTCCAGGGCGGGGGCGAGCAGTTCGTCACCGTCGAGGACTCGATGGGCATGGTGCACGCCTCGCGCGGCCGCCTGGACCCGGCGAGCCGGCACCTGCTCTCCGAGCCCGCCATCGTGGCCCGCCTGGCCCGCCGCGTCCTCGGCGACGCCTCGCACACCCCGTGGGAGGAGTTCGAGAAGGACTACGCGACGATCCGCGACCGCATCGCCCGCGTCGTCCCCGGCTTCGAGGACTTCAACGCGCGTGTGGCGCACCCCGGAGGCTTCACCCTCCCGCACGCCCCGCGCGACGAGCGCCGCTTCCCCACCGCCACCGGCAAGGCCAACTTCACGGCCGCGCCCGTCGAGCACCCGCACCTGCCCGAGGGCCGCCTCCTGCTGCAGACCCTGCGCTCGCACGACCAGTACAACACCACGATCTACGGCCTCGACGACCGCTACCGGGGCATCAGGAACGGCCGCCGCGTCGTCCTCGTCAACCCGCAGGACGCACGCGACCTCGCGCTGGCCGACGGCTCCTACGTCGACCTCGTCAGCGAGTGGCGCGACGGCATCGAGCGGCGCGCCCCCGGCTTCCGCGTCGTGCACTACCCGACGGCCCGGGGCTGCGCCGCCGCGTACTACCCGGAGACGAACGTGCTGGTGCCGCTGGACGCCACGGCGGACGTGAGCAACACCCCCGCCGGGAAGTCCGTCGTCGTCCGCCTGGAACAATCGGCGACCGACTGAGCGTTCGCTCAGCCGAGACGTCACTCCGGACAGGGACGTCACTTCGGAACAGGTACGACGAACGGAGCCGGGCCCCATGGGCGAGCAGCACAGCGTGAAGTTCCCGCAAGAGGTCATCGACGAGTACGCCGCGCTCGGCGTGGACCTGCCCGCCCTGTTCTCGGCCGGGGACCTCGGCAGGCGCATGGGCATCGACATCAAGGAAGCCTCCGCGGACCGGGTCCTCGCCACGATGCCCGTCGCCGGCAACACCCAGCCCTACGGCCTGCTCCACGGCGGCGCCTCCGCCGTCCTCGCCGAGACCCTCGGCTCCGTCGGCTCCATGCTGCACGGCGGCTCCGGCAAGATCGCCGTCGGCGTCGACCTGAACTGCACGCACCACCGCAGCGCCCGCTCCGGCCTGGTCACGGGCGTGGCGACGCCGGTCCACCGGGGCCGCACGACCGCCACGTACGAGGTCGTCATCACGGACGAACAGGACCGCCGCGTCTGCACGGCCCGCCTGACCTGCATCCTCAAGGACGCCCCGACCCAGTAGTCAGGGCAGCACCTCGGGGCGCGGAGCCGTGACATCGGCGGCTCCGCGCCCCGAGGGGTTCCCACCCGTTGGCGGAGCCAACGCCTCCGGCTTACCGTCAACCATGACCGGCATCGGCCCCGTCGAACCAGTCGAGCCTCCAGCACCCCGAGGCCCCCACCACCTTCCGCCCGAACCCGGAGAAACGCTCGGCGCCGGCAACCCCGACCGCCGCACCCCCGCGGAGCACTGGGCCGCGCTCGAGCCCCGCACCCGCCGCACCGTCACGGCCGCCCTCGCCCTCGCCGGAGCCGTCACCGCCCTGCTCCTCCTGCGCCCGCCGCCCTCCGATCCGGCCGCGTCGTCCCCGTACCCCACCCAGACGACGAACCTGCACTACCAAGGCCCGGGCCCGGCGAAGAACACGTACCGGTTCCTGCTCCGCGTCGACACCGGCAGCCCCGTCACCGTCAGCCGACTGCGCCTGCCCTTCGCCGAGTTCGCCACCCGCACGACCCCGCGACTGCCACTGACGGTGAGCGCCGGCGACACCGCGCCGCTCACCGTGGAGATCCGCGTACGGCACTGCGCACGGCCCCCGCGCACGATCGATCTCCCCCATCTCGACCTGACCCTGCGCAACCAACGCGCCCTGCAGCAGCACAGCTTCCTGTTCGGCGGCGCCTTCCCGCACGCTCTCGCACGGCAGTTGAGCGCAGCGTGCCCGGCCGGCCACCCCGGAACAGACCCCGCCCGACGGTGACACACCGTTACATCTGTCGAAACACAGCAATGCACCGCAACACGAACACCGCACCCTGCCCACAGAACACCCACCACCAGCACCCCCACCCCCGCCGGAGCACCAGGTAAGGACCAAGATCCATTCAAGTTCCTTAGCGGAACAGGGCGTTCTCAACCACCGACCCCACCCGCAAGGCGCCCGAAAAGGTCCGATCATCCCTCCTGCTCCTCCTCATCACCACCCCGGCATAACAAGAGCGTCACAGCCTCTCCCACCCAGTGCCCCACTCCCCCACCTGCGCTTATAGTCACGGCCAGTCACCGCGCCGCCGGGCGCGTCACTTGCACGGCCCCTGTACCACCCCAGTACGGCCCGGCGAGACACACGGCCCCCGACCACGCGGGCCGCGCCAGGGAGAGGAATGATCGTGCGACACCGTTCTTTGCTCATACTCACCACAGTGCTCACCACCGGAGCACTGACCCTCACCGCCTGCGGTTCCCGCGACGAAGGCGGCGCCAAGGGCGGCGACAGCGGCGGCACCACACTGACCATCGGTGTCGACGCCCCTCTCTCCGGCGAGAACTCCACGACCGGCCTCGGCATCCAGTACGGCGCCCAGATCGCCATCGACGACGCCAACAAGAAGAAGACCGTCGACGGCGTCACCTTCAAGCTGAAGGCCCTCGACGACAAGGCCCAGCCCGCCACCGGCCAGCAGAACGCCACCGCGCTCGTCGGCGACAAGTCCGTCGTCGGCGCCGTCGGCCCGCTGAACTCCGGCGTCGCCCAGTCGATGCAGCAGGTCTTCTCCTCCGCCAACATGGTGCAGATCTCGCCGTCCAACACCGACCCCTCCCTCACCCAGGGCAAGGACTGGCAGGGCGGCACGAAGAAGCGCGCCTACAAGACGTACTTCCGCACCGCCACCACCGACGCCCTCCAGGGCGGCTTCGCGGCCGACTACGCCTACAACACGCTCAAGAAGAAGAAGGCCTTCGTCGTCGACGACAAGCAGACCTACGGCGCCGGCCTCGCCAAGATCTTCAAGGAGCAGTTCGTCAAGGCGGGCGGCAAGGCCGTCGGCACCGACCACATCAACACCGGCGACAAGGACTTCGCCTCCCTCGTCTCCCGGATCAAGGCCGCCAAGGCCGACATCGTCTACTACGGCGGTCAGTACGACGAGTCCCAGCTGATCACCAAGCAGCTCAAGGAAGCCGGCGTCAAGATCCCGCTGTTCGGCGGTGACGGCATGTTCGCCACCACCTACATCGAGACCGCCGGCAAGGCCGCCGAGGGCGACCTCTCCACCTCCGTCGGCGTCCCCGTCGACACCCTGCCCGCCGCCAAGACCTTCGTCGAGACCTACAAGGCCAAGGGCTACAAGGGCGACTACGGCGCCTACGGCGGCTACTCCTACGACGCCACCACCGCCATCATCAACGCGGTCAAGGCCGTCAAGGAGGCCAACGGCGGCAAGCTGCCCTCCGGCGACGAGCTGCGCTCCAAGGTCGTCGACGCCGTCCAGAAGTCCAACTTCGACGGCATCACCGGCAAGGTCGCCTTCGACGAGTTCGGCGACACCACGAACAAGCAGCTGACCGTGTACCAGGTCGAGAAGGGTGCCTGGAAGGCCGTCAAGACCGGCACCTACGAAGGCTGACCCACGTCGGCCCACCCTCGTGAGCCGGCCCCGGCCGGCTGAACCACGACCCCAGCACCACCACGGGCCGCGCGGCAGGACGACCCCGACCGCGCGGCCCGTTCTCACACCCACCCAGCACCCCATGGGTGCACACGACCACCAGCGACATGGAGGCCATGCGGTGAACACCCTGCCGCAGCAGCTGGCCAACGGGCTGCTCCTCGGCTCGATGTACGGGCTCATCGCCATCGGCTACACGATGGTGTACGGCATCGTCCAGCTCATCAACTTCGCGCACGGCGAGATATTCATGACCGGAGCGTTCGGCGCGCTCACGATGTCCCTGATCCTTCCCACCGGCACCTCGATGTGGATCCTGCTCCCCGCCATGCTGATCGGAGGCGGCCTCGTCGCCATCCTGATCGCAGTCGGAGCGGAACGATTCGCCTACAGACCCCTGCGCGGAGCCCCCCGACTGGCACCCCTCATCACCGCCATCGGCCTCTCCCTCGCCCTCCAGGAAGCGGTCCGCAACTTCTACCCGAAGGCCGACCGCCCCCGCACCTTCCCCGACCTCGGCGGCTCCCACGACCTCGGCAGCATCACCATCCGGGACGGCGACCTCTTCCTCATCATCGCCGCCGCCCTCTGCATGACCGGACTCGCCCTCTTCGTCCGCCGCAGCCGCACCGGCCGCGCCATGCAGGCCACCGCCCAGGACCCGGACACCGCCCAGCTCATGGGCATCGACACGAACCGCATCATCGTGATCGCCTTCGCCATCGGCGGCTTCTTCGCCGCCGTCGCCGCGATCGCCTACGGGTTCAAGTACGGCTCCATCGACTACCGCATGGGCTTCCTCATGGGCCTCAAGGCCTTCACCGCGGCCGTCCTCGGCGGCATCGGCAACATCTACGGCGCCATGCTCGGCGGACTCGTCCTCGGCATCGCCGAGACCCTCGCCTCCGCCTACATCGACGGCATCCCCGGCATGCAGCAGCTCGGCGGCTCCACCTGGGCCAACGTCTGGGCCTTCGGCCTCCTCATCCTCGTCCTCCTCTTCAGGCCCCAAGGCCTGCTGGGCGAACGCGTCGCGGACAGGGCGTGACCACCATGACGGACACCACCATGAACAAGACGGACGCCCCCACCCGCGGGCTCCTCCCCCTGCCGGCCACCGCGGCCCGCGCCCTCGTCCTCGCCGGCGGCATCGCCACCACGGCCTCCGCCTTCCTCGCCTGGACCTGGACCGCCGAATTCCCCGGTGACCTCACCATCACCGGCTACCCCGGCGGCCTGCAGTGGCTCACCCTCGTCGGCGGCATCCTCGTCGCCCTCACCGCCCTCGGCCACTACGGCGTCCCCGGACTCCGCGCCCTCGGCCACAACGGCAACAACGCACCCGCCGCACTCGCCGCACTCGGCGCCTTCGGCACCACCTGGTTCACCGTCATCGCCATCGCCGCCAAACTCGGCGGCCTCGCCAACCTCGAACCCGGTGGCTGGATCGCAGCCGTCGCCTCCCTGCTGCCCCTCCTCGGCGCCTTCGCCCTCCCCCAACCCGGAGCCGGCACCCACAGCGCCAAGGACACCTTCCGCAGCTACCTCGCCAAACCCGACCACCTCACCCGCATCGCGCTCCCCAGCCCCTGGATCCAGCGCCTGCTCATCACCGCCGCCACCATCGTCGGCCTCGCCGTCTTCACCTACGGCATCGACACCGAGTACGGCGAGCTGTTCATCGGCTTCCTCATCGTCACCGTCTTCGCCATCTGGGCCCTCCACACCGCAGGCCTGCTCGACGTGTTCTCCCGGCTCACCGCCAAGAACCGCCCGTTCACGCTCGCCATGGGCTTCGCCGCCGCGATCGCCTTCCCCTTCACCCAGACCGACGACCACTACGCCAACATCGGCGTCAACATCCTCATCTTCGGCACCGTCGCCCTCGGCCTCAACATCGTCGTCGGCCTCGCCGGACTCCTCGACCTCGGCTACGTCGCCTTCCTCGGCGTCGGCGCCTACACCGCCGCCCTCGTCTCCGGCTCCGAGTTCTCCACCTTCTCCGGCGTCCAGTTCCCCTTCTGGGCCGCCGCCCTCACCGGCGCCGCCGCATCCCTCGTCTTCGGCGTCCTCATCGGCGCCCCGACCCTGCGACTGCGCGGCGACTACCTCGCCATCGTCACCCTCGGCTTCGGTGAGATCTTCCGCATCGCCGTCAACAACATGGACGGCGACTCCGGCCCCGACCTCACCAACGGCCCCAACGGCATCCCCTCCATCCCCGACCTCAACCTCCTCGGCATCGACTTCAGCCAGAGCCACGAGATCGCCGGATTCACCCTGGGCCGCTTCGCCAACTACTACCTGCTCATGGTCCTGATCATGGCCATCGTCGTCCTCGTCTACACCCGCGCCGCCGACTCCCGCATCGGCCGCAGCTGGGTCGCCATCCGCGAGGACGAGACCGCCGCCACCGCCATGGGCATCAACGGCTTCCGCGTCAAACTCGTCGCGTTCGCCCTCGGCGCCTCCCTCGCCGGACTCGCCGGCACCGTCAGCGCCCACGTCACCTACAGCGTCGTCCCGAACCCCTACCAGTTCGCCGGATCGACCCCGCCCAACTCGGCGTTCCTCCTCGCCGCCGTCGTCCTCGGCGGCATGGGCACCGTCGCGGGCCCCCTCCTCGGCGCAGCCCTCCTCTACCTCCTGCCCGAGAAGCTCGTCTTCCTCCAGGACAAGTCACTCCTCGCCTTCGGCCTGGCCCTCGTCCTGCTCATGCGCTTCCGCCCCGAGGGCATCATCGCCAACCGCCGCCGCCAACTCGAATTCCACGAGACCGGCCAACTCGACGTACCGGAACAACGGCTGCCCGACGAACCGGCCACCACCAAGGCGGGGGCGTGACCACCGTGACCACACAGAACACGCAGAAGGCGCAGACCGCACCGACCGCGCAGACCGTCCTCGAAGCCCGTGACGTCACCATGCGCTTCGGCGGCCTCACCGCCGTCCGCAGCGTCGACCTCACCGTCCGCGAAGGCGAGATCGTCGGCCTCATCGGCCCCAACGGCGCCGGCAAGACCACCTTCTTCAACTGCCTCACCGGCCTCTACGTCCCCACCGAGGGCACAGTCGCCTACAAAGGCACCGTCCTGCCACCCAAGCCCCACCTCGTCACCCAGGCCGGCATCGCCCGCACCTTCCAGAACATCCGGCTCTTCGCCAACATGACCGTCCTGGAAAACGTGCTCGTCGGCCGCCACACCCGCACCAAAGAAGGCCTCTGGTCCGCCCTCCTGCGCGGCCCCGGCTTCAAGAAAGCCGAACGCGCCAGCGAAGAACGCGCCATGGAACTCCTCGAGTTCATCGGCCTCGAGCACAAACGCGACCACCTCGCCCGCAACCTCCCCTACGGCGAACAACGCAAGCTCGAGATCGCCCGCGCCCTCGCCAGCGACCCCGGACTCCTCCTCCTCGACGAGCCCACCGCCGGCATGAACCCGCAGGAGACCCGCGCCACCGAAGAACTCGTCTTCGCCATCCGCGACAAGGGCATCGCCGTCCTCGTCATCGAGCACGACATGCGCTTCATCTTCAACCTCTGCGACCGCGTCGCCGTCCTCGTCCAGGGCGAAAAGCTCGTCGAAGGCACCAGCGAAGTCGTCCAGGGAGACGAACGCGTCGTCGCCGCCTACCTCGGCACCCCCTTCGAGGGCGCCCCCGAGGACACCGCACTCGCAGAAGTCCAGGCCGCCGAAGCACAGGCCGCCACGGACAGCACCACAGAAGGAGACAACCAGTGACCGCGCTGCTGGAAGTCGAAGACCTCCACGTCGCCTACGGCAAGATCGAAGCCGTCAAGGGCATCTCCTTCAGCGTCGAAGAAGGCCAGGTCGTCACCCTCATCGGCACCAACGGCGCCGGCAAGACCACGACCCTGCGCACCCTCTCCGGCCTCCTCAAGCCCTCCAGCGGAAAAATCACCTTCGCCGGACAGCCCCTCACCTCCGTCCCCGCACACAAGATCGTGGCACTGGGCCTCGCCCACTCCCCCGAAGGACGCCACATCTTCCCCCGCCTCACCATCGCCGAGAACCTCCAACTCGGCGCCTTCCTCCGGAAGGACAACGCGGGCATCGAAAAAGACATGCAACGCGCCTACGAGCTCTTCCCGATCCTCGGCGAACGACGCAAGCAGGCCGCGGGCACCCTCTCCGGCGGCGAACAGCAGATGCTCGCCATGGGCCGCGCCCTCATGTCCCAGCCCAAACTGCTCATGCTCGACGAACCCTCCATGGGCCTCTCCCCGATCATGATGCAGAAGATCATGGCCACCATCTCCGAGCTCAAGACCCAGGGCACCACCATCCTCCTGGTCGAGCAGAACGCCCAGGCGGCCCTCTCCCTGGCCGACCACGGCCACGTCATGGAGGTCGGCTCCATCGTCCTCTCCGGCACCGGCCAGGACCTCCTCCACGACGAGTCCGTCCGCAAGGCCTACCTCGGCGAGGACTGACCCACACACGGCGAAGGCCCGCACCCCCATCATCCCGGGGTGCGGGCCTTCGTCACGTACGTCTACGAAGTCAGCCCTTGGCCGCCTTCTTCTCCTCGGCGTCCTCGATGACCGCCTCCGCGACCTGCTGCATCGAAAGCCGCCGGTCCATCGACGTCTTCTGAATCCACCGGAACGCCGCCGGCTCGGTCAGCCCGTACTGCGTCTGCAGCACCGACTTCGCCCGGTCCACCAGCTTCCGCGTCTCCAACCGCTGCGTGAGGTCCGCGACCTCCTTCTCCAGCGTCTTCAACTCCGTGAACCGCGACACCGCCATCTCGATCGCCGGCACGACATCGCTCTTGCTGAACGGCTTCACCAGGTACGCCATCGCACCCGCGTCCCGCGCCCGCTCCACGAGGTCGCGCTGCGAGAACGCCGTCAGCATCAGCACCGGAGCGATCGACTCCTCGGCGATCTTCTCCGCCGCGCTGATCCCGTCCAGCTTCGGCATCTTCACGTCCAGGATCACCAGATCCGGCTTGTGCTCGCGGGCCAGCTCGACGGCCTGCTCACCGTCACCGGCCTCACCCACGACGGTGTAGCCCTCTTCCTCGAGCATCTCTTTCAGGTCGAGGCGGATCAGGGCCTCGTCCTCGGCGATGACGACGCGCGTCGTCAGCGGCGGCACGTGCGACTGGTCGTCGTCGACAGCGTCGACAGGCTGGGGCGACTCGGGGGCGGTCACGGGGCGCTCCTTGGTTGAGCGGGGCGGGGGTAGTGCTCCCAAGAGCCTACCTAGCTGCGATATGGTGGTGTGCCGAGGGGGTGCCCGTTCCCCTTACTTTCTAAGGCCCCAGTACTCCAACTGGTTAGAGAGGCCGCTCTCAAACAGCGGACAGTGTGGGTTCGAATCCCACCTGGGGCACTTTTCCTAAGATTCCAAGGTCAGCGCCTGATAGCGGATGCTCACGTTCTCGTGAACATCCGCTTTTTGCTGCGCGGTGAGGCCTCCGCTCACTCAGAGTGCCCGTATGTACGACATGGACACACGGAAACGGGCACTCGCACTCGTTGCACAGGGCCGCAGCCTGAACTCGGTGAGCAAGGAGACCGGCGTCTCCCGGGCCGCCATCCGCGCCTGGCAGACACGCATCGACCCGTTACCCCTCATGCGGATCCAAGCCGAACCCTGCGTCCGCTGCGGACCCGAGCCCGAGCCGCCGACTGACCCAGCGGCGTACAGCTACCTGCTGGGCCTCTACCTCGGCGACGGCTGCATCAGCGCCGGCGCGCGCCCCGGATACTTCCTCCGGATCGCCTGTGCCAACGTCTATCCGGGCCTCATCGACCAGTGCACCACCGCCATGCGCGCCATCAACCCGAGCGGCAAGTCCGCCCGCGTGCAGGCCGTTGGATACGTCTCGGTCGTCGGCTACAGCCGACACTGGCCCTGCCTCTTCCCTCAGCACGGCCCTGGCATGAAGCACACCCGCGAGATCATGCTCCAGCCCTGGCAACAGGGGATCGTCGAAGCGCACCCCTGGGAGTTCATCCGGGGCCTCATCCACTCCGACGGGTGCCGGATCACCAACTGGACCGAGAAGATCATCGGCGGCGAGCGCAAGCGGTACGAGTACCCGAGGTACTTCTTCACCAACAAGTCCGATTGCATCCGAGACCTGTACACCGGCGTGCTGGACCAGCTCTGCGTCGGCTGGAAGCAAGCAGGGCGCTACAACATCTCCGTGGCCCGGAAGGCCGATGCCGCTCTGCTCGACGTCCATGTGGGGCCCAAATACTGAGCGCAGTGTTATTTGGGGCTGTCGTCCTCGCCGATGTGGTGGACGCGGACGAGGTTGGTGGAGCCGGGGACGCCGGGTGGGGAGCCGGCGGTGATGACGACGGTGTCGCCCTTGGCGCAGCGGCCGATTTTGAGGAGTTCTTCGTCGACCTGGGCGACCATGGCGTCGGTGGAGTCGACGTGGGGGCCGAGGAAGGTTTCGACGCCCCAGGTGAGGTTGAGTTGGGAGCGGGTGGCGGGGTCGGGGGTGAAGGCGAGGAGGGGGATGGGTGAGCGGTAGCGGGAGAGGCGTCGGACGGTGTCGCCGGACTGGGTGAAGGCGACGAGGAGTTTGGCGCCGAGGAAGTCGCCCATTTCGGCGGCGGCACGGGCGACGGCTCCGCCTTGGGTGCGGGGTTTGTTGCGTTCGGTGAGGGGTGGGAGGCCCTTGGCGAGGATGTCTTCTTCGGCGGCTTCGACGATGCGTCCCATGGTGGCGACGGTTTCGACGGGGTATTTGCCGACGCTGGTCTCGCCGGAGAGCATGACGGCGTCGGTGCCGTCGATGACGGCGTTGGCGACGTCGCTGGCTTCGGCGCGGGTGGGGCGGGAGTTGTCGATCATCGAGTCGAGCATCTGGGTGGCGACGATGACGGGTTTGGCGTTGCGTTTGGCGAGTTTGATGGCGCGCTTCTGGACGATCGGGACTTGTTCGAGGGGCATTTCGACGCCGAGGTCGCCGCGGGCGACCATGATGCCGTCGAATGCGGCGACGATGTCTTCGATGTTCTCGACGGCTTGGGGTTTTTCGATTTTGGCGATGACGGGGAGGCGGCGGCCTTCCTCGTTCATGATGCGGTGGACGTCTTCGATGTCGCGGCCGGTGCGGACGAAGGAGAGGGCGATGATGTCGGCGCCGGTGCGCAGGGCCCAGCGGAGGTCTGCTTCGTCTTTTTCGCTGAGTGCGGGGACGGAGACGGCGACGCCGGGGAGGTTGAGGCCTTTGTGGTCGGAGACCATGCCGCCTTCGATGACGGTGGTGTGGACGCGGGGGCCGTCGACGCGGGTGACTTCGAGGGTGACTTTGCCGTCGTCGACGAGGATGCGTTCGCCGGGGGTGACATCGGCGGCGAGGCCGTCGTAGGTGGTGCCGCAGGTCTGGCGGTCGCCCTCGACTCCTCGTTCGACGGTGATGGTGAACTGGTCGCCGCGTTCAAGGAGTACGGGTCCTTCGCTGAAGCGGCCGAGGCGGATCTTCGGGCCTTGAAGGTCGGCGAGGACGCCGACGCTGCGGCGGGTCTCGTCGGAGGCCTTTCGCACGCGCTGGTAGCGCTCCTCGTGTTCGGCGTAGGTGCCGTGGCTGAGGTTGAAGCGGGCTACGTCCATGCCGGCTTCGACGAGTGCCTTGATCTGGTCGTACGAGTCGGTGGCGGGGCCCAGGGTGCAGACGATTTTTGCTCGGCGCATGGTTCGAGCCTAGGGCTTACCGGTGGGTAGAGATTTGGTGCGACATGACGACTCAACAAGCTTTACCTGAAGGACTGTTGACAAGTCTTGTATCTGTGCGCGCGGCTGCTCTGATGAGCGGGTGTGGGGGGTGGGTCGGCTGCTGGTCATCGGATCGAAATGTGCGGGGGGTGTTGCGTGTTGGGGTTCCTGGTCCAGAATCTACGCGCGTCACCACTGTCGTTCGTCCGTAGGTCAGGAGCCCGTCCATGTCGTTGAACCGCAGATCCTTCCTGGGCAAGTCCGCCGCGACCGGTGCGGGTGTCGCGCTGGCCGGTGGTGTCGTGGCGCCGTCGGCGGAGGCGGCCGCGGCCGCTCCGGGGCGCGGGAAGCCGGGGAAGCGGTACGCGTTCACGGTGATGGGCACGACGGATCTGCACGGTCATGTCTTCAACTGGGACTACTACAAGGACGCCGAGTACAAGGACGCGGCGGGCAACGCGCGGGGCCTGTCCCGGATCTCGACGCTGGTGTCGCGGATCCGTGAGGAGGAGGGGCGCGGGAACACGCTGCTGATCGACGCGGGTGACACGATCCAGGGCACTCCGCTGACGTACTACTTCGCGCGCGTGGATCCGATCACGGCGGCGAACGGTCCGGTGCATCCGATGGCGCAGGCGATGAACGCGATCGGGTACGACGCGGCGGCGCTCGGCAACCACGAGTTCAACTACGGCATCGACACGCTGCGCAAGTTCGAGTCGCAGCTGCGTTTTCCGCTGCTGGGGGCGAACGCGGTGGACGCGAGGACGGAGAAGCCGGCGTTCGCCCCGTACGTGATGAAGACGCTGCGTACGCCGCACGGCAAGGACGTGAAGGTGGCGATCCTGGGGCTGACGAACCCGGGGATCGCGATCTGGGACAAGGCGTACGTGCAGGGGAAGCTGAAGTTCCCGGGTCTGGAGGAGCAGGCGGCGAAGTGGGTGCCGAAGCTGCGGTCGATGGGTGCGGACGTGGTGGTCGTGTCGGCGCACTCGGGTGCGTCGGGGACGTCGTCGTGGGGTGACCAGCTGCCGTACGTGGAGAACGCGGCGGCGCGGGTGGCGGCGAAGGTGCCGGGGATCGACGCGATTCTGGTGGGGCACGCGCATGTGGAGATCGAGCAGCAGGTGGTGACGAACGAGGAGACGGGCCGGCCGGTCGTGCTGGCGGAGCCGCTGTGTTACGCGGAGCGGCTCGCGCGGTTCGACTTCGAGCTGGAGTGGGTGAAGGGGCGCTGGACGGTGGCGTCGGTGACCTCGAAGCTCCTGAACTCGAACACGGTGCCGGACGATCCGGAGATCACGGAGCTGCTGGCGGCGCAGCACGCGCTGGTGGTGAAGTACGTGAATCAGGTGGTGGGTTCGGCGAAGGTCGAGCTGACGACGGTGGACGCGCGGTACAAGGACGCGGCGATCATCGATCTGATCAACAAGGTGCAGGCCGATGTGGTGACGGAGGCGTTGAAGTCGACGGAGTACGCGTCGTTGCCGGTGCTGTCGCAGGCGTCGCCGTTCTCGCGGACGTCGGCGATTCCGGCGGGTGAGGTGACGATCCGGGATCTGTCGAGCCTGTACGTGTATGACAACACGCTGGTGGCGAAGGTGATGACGGGTGCGCAGATGCGGGCGTACCTGGAGTTCTCGGCGGAGTACTTCGTGCAGACGGCGCCGGATGCGCCGGTGGACGTGGAGAAGCTGACGAACGCGGGGAACCGGCCTGACTACAACTACGACTATGTGTCGGGTCTGTCGTACGACATCGACATCGCGCAGCCGGCCGGTTCGCGGATCAAGAACCTGAAGTTCGGCGGTAAGGATCTGGACGACGCGGCGCGGTTCGTGTTCGCGGTGAACAACTACCGGGCGAACGGCGGTGGTGCGTTCCCGCATGTGGCGAACGCCCAGGAGTTGTGGTCGGAGTCGACGGAGATCCGTACGCGGATCGCGGAGTGGGTGACGGCGAAGGGTGTGCTGGATCCGGTGGACTTCGCGTCGGTGGACTGGCGGCTGACGCGGGCGGGGACGCCGGTGTTCGCCCAGTAGTCACGGCTGGTGGTGGCGGCCGGGGTCAGCCTCGGTCGAGGTCGTCCTGAAGTTCTACGAGAGCGCGCTCTCCGGGTCCGGTGTTCTGGTCCTGGGGGGCGCGTTCGTCGTGGGGGGTGAGGCCGAAGGTGGTGAAGGCGGTGCGGCGGGGCTGGGGGTAGGGGTCCTTGCCGGTGAGGCTGTTGAGGATGGTGGCGCTGCGCCAGGCGGCGAGGCCGAGGTCGGGGGCGCCGACTCCGTGGGTGTGGCGTTCGGCGTTCTGTACGTAGACGCGGCCGTCGGCGCCTTGGACGGTGTCGTCGAGGACGAGGCGGAACTGGTCGTCGATGCGGGGGCGGCCGGAGCTGTCGCGTCGGATGTGGGGGTCGAGGCCGGACAGGATGCGGCCGAGGGGGCGTTCCTTGTAGCCGGTGGCGAGGACGACGGCGTCGGTGGTGAGGCGGCTGCGGACGCCTTGTTCCTGGTGTTCGAGGTGGAGTTCGATGCGCTGGTCGGCGAGGCGGCCGGCGGTGCGGACGCCGATGCCGGGGGTGAGGGTGACGTCGGGCCAGCCGCCGTGGAGGGTGCGCTGGTAGAGCTCTTCGTGGATGGCGGCGATGGTGTCGGCGTCGATGCCCTTGTGGAGCTGCCACTGGGCGGGGACTAGTCCGTCGCGTACGGGTTCGGGCAGGGCGTGGAAGTAGCGGGTGTAGTCGGGGGTGAAGTGTTCGAGGCCGAGTTTGCTGTATTCCATGGGGGCGAAGGCCTGGGTGCGGGCGAGCCAGTGGAGGTTCTCGCGGCCGGTGGGGCGGCGGCGCAGGAGGTCGAGGAAGATCTCGGCGCCGGACTGGCCGCTGCCGATGACGGTGACGTGGTCGGCGGCGAGGAGGCGTTCGCGGTGGGTGAGGTAGTCGGCGGAGTGGATCACGGGGACGGCGGGGGCGTCGGCGAGGGGTTTGAGGGGGGCGGGGACGAAGGGTTCGGTGCCGATGCCGAGGGCGATGTTGCGGGTGTAGGTGCGGCCGAGGGCTTCGGCTTCGCCGTGGGTGTCGAGTTGGGTGAAGTCGACTTCGAACAGGGCGCGTTCGGGGTTCCAGCGGACGGCGTCGACCTGGTGACCGTAGTGGAGTCCGGGGAGGTTCTCACTGACCCAGCGGCAGTAGGCGTCGTACTCGGCGCGCTGGATGTGGAAGCGCTCGGCGAAGTAGAAGGGGAAGAGGCGTTCGCGGGTCTTGAGGTAGTTGAGGAAGGACCAGGGGCTGGCGGGGTCGGCGAGGGTGACGAGGTCGGCGAGGAAGGGGACCTGGAGGGTGGCTCCGTCGATGAGGAGGCCGGGGTGCCAGTGGAAGGCGGGGCGCTGTTCGTAGAAGACGGTGTCGAGTTCGGTGAGGGGGTGGGCGAGGGCGGCGAGGGAGAGGTTGAAGGGGCCGATGCCGATGCCGACGAGGTCGCGGGGTGCGTCGGTGGGGGTGTGTGGGGGCTGCGGTGCGGGCGCGGCAGTCATCGGGGGGTGTGTCCTTCCACCAGTTTCAGGAGCGCGGCGAGGTCGCCGGGGTCGGTGTGCGGGTTGAGGAGGGTGGCTTTGAGCCAGAGGTGGCCGTCGATGCGGGCGCGGCCGAGGACGGCGCGGCCTTCGGTGAGCAGGCTGCGGCGGATGTCGGCGATGTCGTCGTCGCTCGCGCCGGTGGGGCGGAAGAGGACGGTGGTGAGGGTGGGGGTGTCGTAGAGGTCGAGGCCGGGGTGGAGGTCGACGAGGCGGGCCAGGTGGTGGGCGAGGGCGATGACCTGGTCGACGAGGGCGGCGATGCCGGTGCGGCCGAGGGCTTTGAGGGTGACGGCGATCTTGAGGATGTCGGGGCGGCGGGTGGTGCGCAGGGAGCGGCCGAGGAGGTCGGGGAGTCCGGCTTCGGTGTCGTCGTCGGCGTTGAGGTAGTCGGCCTGGTGGGTGAGGGGGGCGAGGTCGGTGGGCCGGCGTACGGCGAGGAGTCCGGCGGCGACGGGTTGCCAGCCCAGTTTGTGCAGGTCGAGGGTGACGGTGTGGGCGCGGGCGAGGCCGGTCAGTTTGGCGCGGTGGCGGGGGCTGAGGAGGAGGCCCGCGCCGTAGGCGGCGTCGATGTGGAGGCGGGCGCCGTGGGCGGTGCAGCGGTCGGCGATCTCGGGGAGGGGGTCGATGAGGCCGGCGTCGGTGGTGCCGGCGGTGGCGGCGACGAGGTGGGGGCCGGGGAGGTCGGTGAGGGCCTCGTCGAGGGTGGCGGGGTCGAGGGTGCCGTTGGGGGTGGGCAGCACGATCGGTTCGGGCAGGCCGAGGAGCCAGACGGCGCGGGTGAGGCTGTGGTGGGCGTTGGCGCCGGTGATGAGTTGGACGGGGCGGGTGGTGCGGGTGGTCTCGCGGGCGAGGAGGACGGCGAGTTGGTTGGCTTCGGTGCCGCCGGTGGTGACGAGGGCGTCCGGGGCGGTGCCGGTGTCGGTCTCGGTGTCCGGGTAGACCTCGCGGGCGAGGGCGCTGGTGATGAGGGTTTCGAGGGTGGAGGCGGCGGGGGCCTGGTCCCAGGAGTCCATGGAGGGGTTGAGGGCGCTCGCGGCGAGGTCGGCGGCGGTGGCGACGGCGAGGGGCGGGCAGTGGAGGTGGGCCGCGCACAGGGGGTCGGCGGGGTCGGCGGCGCCTTCGGTGAGGGCGGTGACGAGGGTGCGCAGGGCGGTCTCGGCGCCGGTGCCGTGTTCGGGGAGCGGGTCGCCGGCCGCCTCTTCGACGCGGGCGGCGACCGTTTCGGGGCCGCCGGGTGGGAGGGGGCCTCCGCGGTTCGCTCCGCCGGTGCGCAGGGCGTCCAGGACGGTGTCGAGCAGGGGCCGCAGGGCGTCGGGGCCGTCTGTGCCTCCGGCCAGGGGCGGCAAGGTGCGCATGCGGGGCCCTTCGGGGACTGGGCGGTCATGTGGGTGCGGCCAGTCTTCGACGGGGCGGGAGCGTGCTCGGGGTGATCACGTGAAGTGGACCCGAAAGGGGGACGGGTGGGGGGTTTTGAGGGGCGGGTGTTGTATAGGGGGCTGGCGGTTTCGTTGCCGGGTGCGGGTTTCGTCGTGGCTGGTCGCGCAGTTCCCCGCGCCCCTGAAGGCGCACTTCGTGCGCCCCAGGGGCGGCGCACCTGGCGGCGGCGGTCGGTAGAAATCAAGCCCCTCCGGCGATTGAGGAGCGGGGGCCGGGGCGGAGCCCCTGGGGGTGCGTCAGGCTCCGGGCGCGAACTATGGCGCCGGACGCACCCCGTGCGGAGAGGTCAGGCGGCCCCGCGGACGCGTAGGGCGCGGGCCAGGTCGTCGAGTTGGTCGACGAGGCGGCGGCGCAGCGCGGGTGTCGGGTCGGACTCCGCGAGGCAGCGTTCGCCGAGGGCGAGGGTCTCGGGGGTGATCGCGGTGGAGGGGAACGCGTAGCGGCCGGCGGCTGCGGCGAGGGCGGCTCCGCGGCGTTCGGCGAGGGGGACGACGTCGGTGAAGTAGCGGGCGACGTAGCCGCGCAGCAGGTCGTTCTGTTCGGGTTGCCAGAAGCCCTGGGCGGTGGCGGCGAACAGGTAGTTGGACAGTTCGCGTGCGGGGTCGTCGGTGAACAGGGCGTCCCAGGCGGCGGCCTTGGCCTGCGGGTCGGGCAGCGCGGCGTGGCAGCGGGCGGCGCCCTCCTGGCCGGTGGCGCTGGGGTCGTGGGCGAGTTCGGCCTCGATGACGGCGTCGTCGACGGCGCCGAGGACGCTCATGCGGCCGAGGATGCGCCAGCGCAGTTCGGGGTCGAGTTCGGGTCCGCCGGGGACGCTGCCGCTGTCGTACCAGCCGCGGATGACGTCGGCGTGCTGGGCGGCGTCGATGAGGTGGCGGACGGCGGTGAGGCGCAGGCCGGGGCGGTCTCCGTCCTCGGTGCGGCGGACGATGTCCTCGCACAGGGAGGTGAGGAGGGTGAGGGCTTCGGGGCGCTGTTCGGGGGTGCTGTAGTGGTCGGCGACCTGGTGGTGGGCGAAGGAGAGGACGCCCTGGACGAGGGCGAGGTCGGTCTCCTCGGGGAGGTGGGCCTCGGCGGCGTGGAGGTAGGTGACGGCGTCGAGTTGTCCGTCGCGGACCATGTCGCTCAGCGCGTTCCACAGGACGGCGCGGGTGAGCGGGTCGGGGATGCCGGAGAGGCCGCGCAGGGCGGCTTCCTCGGAGGCGGGGTCGAGGCGGATCTTGGCGTAGGTGAGGTCCTGGTCGTTGGGGACGATCAGGGCGGGGCGGGGGCCGCGGAAGGTGACGGGGTCGCCGGGTACGTCGACGTCGACGCGTTCGCGCAGGACGAGGGTGCGGCCGTCGGCGGGGTCGCGGTCGTAGAGGCCGACGGCGATGCGGTGGGGGCGGCTGCCGGTGCGGTCGACGGTGAGGGTCCAGTTGTCCTCGGCCTCGGTGACGCGGGGGGTGAGGGTGTCGACGCCGGTGGTGCGGAGCCAGGCGTCGGCCCAGGCGTGGACGTCGCGGTCGGTGTGGTGGGCGAGGGAGTCGATGAAGTCGGCGAGGGTGGCGTTGGCGAACTTGTGGCGTTCGAAGTGGGTGTTGATGCCGGCGAGGAAGTCCTTCTCGCCGAGCCAGTTGACGAGTTGGCGCAGGGCGGAGGCGCCCTTGGCGTAGGAGATGCCGTCGAAGTTGAGGAGGGCGGAGGCGGTGTCCTCGACGGCTTCGGGGGCGACGGGGTGGGTGGAGGGGCGCTGGTCGGCCTCGTAGCCCCAGTTCTTGCGGGAGATGCCGAAGTCGACCCAGGTGTCGGTGAAGCGGGTGGCTTCGGTGAGGGTCTGGTAGCCCATGTACTCGGCGAAGGACTCGTTGAGCCAGATGTCGTCCCACCACTGGAGGGTGACGAGGTCGCCGAACCACATGTGGGCCATCTCGTGGGCGATGACCATGGCGCGGGTCTGGCGTTCGGTGTCGGTGACGGCGGAGCGGTAGACGAACTCGTCGCGGAAGGTGACGAGTCCGGGGTTCTCCATGGCGCCGGCGTTGAACTCGGGGACGAAGGCCTGGTCGTAGGAGTCGAAGGGGTAGGGCTCGGCGAACTTCTCGTGGTAGCGGTCGAAGCACGCGCGGGTGATGTCGAGGAGTTCGTCGGCGTCGGCGTCGAGGTGGGGCGCGAGGGAGCGGCGGCAGTGGAGGCCGAAGGGCAGGCCGCGGTGTTCGGTGCGGACGGAGTGCCAGGGGCCGGCGGCCACGGCGACGAGGTAGGTCGACAGGAGCGAGGTGGTGGCGGCCTGCCACTTCCCCTCCCCCAGGTGCTCGGTGACGCTGTTGGCGAGGACGGTCCAGCCTTCGGGGGCGGTGACGGTGAGGTCGAAGACGGACTTGAGGTCGGGCTGGTCGAAGGCGGCGAAGACGCGTTGGACATCCTCCATGAACAGCTGGGTGTAGACGTAGGTCTCGCCGTCGGTGGGGTCGGTGAAGCGGTGCATGCCCTCGCCGGTGTGCGAGTAGCGCATGGCGGCGTCGACGCGGAGCTCGTGCTCGCCGGCGGTGAGGCCGGTGAGGGGCAGGCGGTTGCCGTCGAGGGCGGCGGGGTCCAGGGCCTTGCCGTCGAGGGTGGCGGAGCGCAGCTCGGCGGGTTTGAGCTCGACGAAGGTGTCTCCCGCGGTGCGTGTGGTGAAGCGGATCGCGGTGCGGGAGTCGAAGGTGTCGGGGCCGCGGGTGAGGTCGAGGTCCACGGTGTACCGCTGGACCTCGATGAGCCGGGCGCGGGTCTGCGCTTCGTCGCGCGTCAGTACGGGCATGAGGGTCATCGTGCCCGATGGCTGCGGCGCCGGGACAGGGTGTGCGCGGCCGAGTACCGTGAGGGCCCTGGTCGTGAGGGGGCGCGATGGACAGGCGTGGCGAACGGGCGGGGCGGCATCCGGTGGCGCCTCGGGTGACGGGGTTGCCGTACCGGCGGCGCTCTGCGGGGCGCATGGTCCTGTGGGGCTGCGGCGCGGTGGTGGTCCTGCTCGCCCTGGCCGCGATCACCGTGCTGGTGCTGTACGCGTGGACCATGGGGGAGAACCACCACCGGATGTTCGGGGACTGAGCCGCCCCGCCAGGTCACCCCCGGGTCACTTCTTGGTGCCCTCGGCGATCTGCTCGTGGTGGCGGATGACCTCGCTGATGATGAAGTTCAGGAACTTCTCGGCGAACGCGGGGTCGAGTTTCGCGTTCTCGGCGAGTTGGCGCAGGCGTTCGATCTGGCGGGCCTCGCGGGCCGGGTCGGCGGGCGGCAGGGCGTGCTCGGCCTTGAGGTGGCCGACCTGCTGGGTGGCCTTGAAGCGTTCGGCGAGCATGTGGACGACGGCGGCGTCGATGTTGTCGATGCTGTCGCGCAGGCGGCCGAGCTGGGCGCGGACGGCGGGGTCGACTTCCGTCTGGGGTGCGGGGTCGCTGGTGGTCATGGGAGGTCAGCCTACGTGGAGCATCGGCGGGTGGTCGGGGTCGGGGATCTTGTCGGACCAGCCGCCGGGGACGGCGCGGCCCTGTTGTTCGCGGAAGCGGACGGGTGCGGTGCCGACGCGGCGGGTGAAGAGGCGGGAGAAGTAGGCGGGGTCGTCGTAGCCGACGCGGCGGGCGACGGCGGCGACGGGGAGTTCGGTGGCGGCGAGGAGTTCCTTGGCGCGGCCGAGGCGGATGCCGAGGAGGTAGTCCTTGGGGCTGCAGCCGGCGCCGCGGCGGACGGCGGTGCGCAGTTCGGCGGGGGTCATGCCGTGGCGGGCGGCGTGTTCGGCGACGGAGAGGGGCTGGAAGGCGTCGCGGGCGAGGGCCTGGAGGACGGGGTCGCCGTCGGGGGCGACGTCGGCGCGGGCGCGGCGCAGGGCGACGAGGAGTTCGTGGACGGCGGCGCCGGTCTCGACTTCGAGGAGGGGGTTGCCGCGGCGGGCGGCGCGGGCGATGCGGCCGACGGCGGCTCGGGCTGCGGCGGCGTCGGCGAGGGGGACGAGGGGGCGGTCGGGTTCTATGTAGCCGAGTTCGGTGTAGGTGGCGGCGGCGGGTCCGGTGAAGTCGACGAAGCACTCGTCCCAGCCGCTGTCGGGGTCGGCGCCGTAGTGGTGCGGGACGCCGGGGGTGAGCCAGATGAGGGCGGGGGCGGTGATGGTGGTGCGGCGGCCGTCGGTGTTCTGGAACCAGCCGGTGCCGGCGGTGATGACGACGGCGACGTGGTGGTCGAGGGTGCGGGGTCCGACGGTGGGCAGGAGGCCGTGCTGGAGTCCGACGCCGAGGCAGACGAGGCCGAGGCGGTGGTGGGCCGGGCTGGGTGTGAAGTAGCGCATCCAGGTGTGATATGTGGACATGTGTCCCCTCCTGTGGTGTTTCGCGCGCCTGGGTCGTGACCGCGTAGCCCCGTCCAACACCAGCCGATCTTTGTCCATGGACCCCGTTGCCCGCCAGAGGTGATGGTGGCCGCCTGTACGTGAGCGAGAGGGACCTGATGACCGAGTTCAGGGTGGGCGAGGACGACTTCGAGGTGGACGGTCGGCCGGTGCGGCTGCTGTCGGGGGCTCTGCACTACTTCCGGGTGCACGAGGAGCAGTGGGGGCACCGGCTGCGGATGCTGAAGGCGATGGGCCTGAACTGTGTGGAGACGTACGTTCCGTGGAATCTGCACGCGCCGCGTGCGGGTGAGGTGCGGGACGTGGCGGCGGTGGGCCGTTTCCTGGACGCCGCGCGGGAGGCGGGTCTGTGGGTGATCGCACGGCCGGGTCCCTACATCTGCGCGGAGTGGGAGAACGGGGGGCTGCCGCACTGGGTGACGGGCCGGGTGGGGGCGCGGCTGCGGTCGCGGGACGCGGAGTTCCTGTCGCTGGTGGAGGACTGGTTCCGGGTGCTGTTGCCGCAGATCACGGAGCGGCAGATCGACCGGGGCGGCCCGGTGATCATGGTGCAGGTGGAGAACGAGTACGGCAGTTTCGGCTCGGACGCGGTGTATCTGCGGGCGCTGGCGGATCTGCTGCTCGAACTCGGGGTGACGGTGCCGCTGTTCACGTCGGACGGGCCCGAGGACCACATGCTGACGGGCGGGTCGGTGCCGGGGATCCTGGCGACGGCGAACTTCGGCTCGCAGGCGCGCGAGGGCTTCGCGACGCTGCGCAGGCACCGTCCGTCGGGGCCGTTGATGTGCATGGAGTTCTGGTGCGGCTGGTTCGACCACTGGGGCGCGGAGCATGTCGTACGGGATGCGGGGGACGCTGCGGACGCGCTGCGGGAGATCCTGGAGTGCGGGGCGTCGGTGAACCTGTACATGGCGCACGGGGGGACGAGTTTCGGCGGCTGGGCGGGGGCGAACCGCGGGGGCGGGGCGCTGCACGACGGGGTGCTTGAGCCGGATGTGACCTCGTACGACTATGACGCGCCGATCGACGAGTTCGGGCGGCCGACGGAGAAGTTCTGGCTGTTCCGGGAGATCCTCGGCAAGTACGCGGAGGGTCCGCTGCCGGAGGTGCCGGAGCAGCCGGCGGGGCTCGCGGCGCCGGTGACGGCGGAGCTGACGGCGTTCACGGCGCTGGACGGGGTGCTGGAGGCGCTGGGCGGGCCGGAGTCGCGGTGGGCGACGCCGCCGTCGTTCGAGGAGCTGGACGTGGACCGGGGTCTGGTGCGGTACGCGGTGACGGTGCCGGGGCCGCGCGGCGGGCTGCCGCTGCGGGCGAACGGGCTGCGGGACCTCGCGGTCGTGGAGGTCGACGGGGAGCGGGTCGGGGTCCTCACGGAGGCGGAACCGGAGCTGCCGGTCCCGGTCGCGGGGCACGCGCGCGTGGAGCTGTGGGTGGAGTCCCTGGGGCGGGTCAACTACGGGCCGCGCACGGGTGAGCTCAAGGGCCTGACGGGCGGGCTGCTGCACGAGCGGCAGTATCTGCACGGGGTGACGGCGCGGGCGCTGCGCCTGGACGCGTTCACCGCGGAGGCGGTGGCGGGGCTGCCGTCCGGGGAGCCGGAGGAGGGGCGGCGCGGGCTGTTCCGGGGCGGGTTCGAGGTGACGGGCCCGGGGGACGCGGCGCTGGAACTGCCGGGCTGGGCGCGGGGGTTCGTGTGGGTCAACGGGTTCTGTCTGGGCCGTTACTGGCCGGCGGCCGGTCCGCAGGAGTCGCTGTACGTGCCGGGGCCGGTGCTGCGGGCGGGCGCGAACGAGGTGTGGGTGCTGGAGACGGACCGCTCGGGTCCGCCGCAGGTGCGCTTGTCCTGACGCTCCTGTTCTGACACTCCTGTCCTGACACCTCGAGGCGTGTGGAAGGGCCGGTCCCGGATCGCGGGGCCGGCCCTTCCTCTGGTGTCCGGGTGGGTCAGTCGAGCTCGGTCACGGTGAACCGGTCGATGACGACCGCGCCGCCGTCGGAGGCGTTCGAGGTCAGGCCCACCCACGCGTCGCCCTGGTCGGGCGCCGTGAACTCGTAGGCGAACTCGGCGGTGCCCTCGGTGGTCTTCGCGAGGGCGTCGGAGCGCAGGGTCCGTGCGGCCGGTTCGTCGACCGCGGTGGTCCAGGTGGCGGTGGTCTCGCTCTGGTAGAGGAAGGCCACCTTGTAGCGCTTGCCGGGGGTGAAGGGGACGGTCGCCGGGATGGTGCGGTAGACGAGGCCGGTGCCGGTCAGGCGGGCCTTGAGGGACCAGGTGCCGGTGAGCACGTCGTCGGTCTTCGTGCCGTTCCAGCCGGCCTGGGTGTAGGGCGCGTGCTTCTCCGCGAGGTGAGCGCGGCTCGTGGAGGCGATGAACGGGAAGATGCCGTCGGGCACGGCCTCGAAGTCCTGGTGCACGAGCGTGCCGGGCAGGGTGGCCGGGAGCGTGGCGCGGGCGACGCGGACGTTGTCGAACGCCACGCGCGCGTGGCCGTCGGCGACCTTCAGGGCGAGGGTGACGTCGCCGCCCTGTTCGGGGACGGTGAAGTGGACGAACATGCGCTGGAAGCGGGTGTTCAGCTTCAGGTCGCAGGACTGCTTGTTGACGGCCGTGGACGACTCCATGACCACCTTGCGGGCGCCTTCGGAGGTGGCGATCTCCAGGGAGGCGGTGCGCCGCTCCCCCGCCGTGTCGCCGACGAGCGCCTGTACGGAGGCGACGTAGGTCTGTCCGGGGCGCAGGCCGCGCAGCTTCTGGCCGAGGGACGCGGCGGCGCCGTCGGTGCCCGCCCAGGCCTCGTACTGGCCGGTGGCGCTGCGTTCGACGGTGCAGGCGCCGGTGACGGTCCAGCCGTGCAGGGAACCGGAGTTGAAGCCGGGGTCGTGGACCGGGGTGCCCTCGCCCCACACCGGGTCGCGGTCCAGGTCGGCGCGGTCCTTGTAGAGGACGTACGGCTGGTCGGCGTCCGCCTTCAGGGTGACGGTGCCGTCGCCGGTGACGGGCACGTACGCGACGAAGACGCGGCCCTGGTCGGTGAGCCGGTACAGGGCGACACGGGTGCGGGCGGCGGCCCACGCGCGCGGGAGGCTCCAATCGGTGCTGCCGCCCCCGGGGTTGTAGTGGTAGAGCTTCTCGGGGTCGAGGGCGCGGCGCGGGTCCCAGGGCAGCAGGTAGGTGTCGCCGGTGAGGACGGTGCGGCCGTCGGTGGTGACGGTGCGGGTGCCGTCGGCGGAGGTGGTGACCTTGGTGCCGCCGGCGCCGAAGAAGGTGATCTCGTCGTCGGCCCAGGTCTTGATCGCTCGGGCCTGGAGGTACTTGACGGGCAGGGTGTGGGACCAGATGAGGCGGTAGAAGGCGGTCCAGTCGGTCTTGTTCTGCCAGGCCTCGAAGTCGCCGAGGCGGGCGGTGCCGAGGAGGGGGAACTTGTCGGCGAAGACGTCCTTCTGGTGGTGGCGCATGAAGCGGATCAGCCGGGAGTTGATGCCGCGCGAGGAGTCGCCTCCGTAGGTGACGTCGTTGGCCCAGTGCGCCCACAGGGCGGAGCGTTCGAGGCCGTGGCCCCATTCGGTGGTGACCTGCCAGCCCTGGTCGCGCAGGATGCGCTGGAAGCGGTCGCCGATCCAGCCGGAGTCGCGGAACACGTCGACGTACAGGGTGTCGAGCCCGTCGTCGACCTCGTCGCGCAGCTGCTTCAGGCGCTTCTCGGTGCCGCCGCTGATCAGGTCCCAGCGGTTGTTGATCCGGTAGCTCTGGTCCATCCACGCCCACTGCTTGTTCGTCTTGTCGACGAGCTGCTCGGAGAAGGCGCGGGCCTCGGGGTAGGACTCGGTGAAGTTGATGTGGACCGCGAAGTCGCTGTCCCACTTCTTGCCGGTGCGCACCAGGGTGTTGAGGTCGTCGAGGCCGCCGGCGCGCTCGTTGTAGTGGCCGCCGTAGTCGGGGTGGGCGGCGTCGTGGCCCTCGGACTGGTAGCCCTTGAGGAGGGTGAACTGGCGCAGGCCGTCGGTGGCGAGGTGGATGCGCTTGACGTGGTCGAGGGTGACGAGGAACGGATTGCCCGCGACGGAGCCGATGTTGTACGTGATGTGGGCGACGACGCGCTGGTACTGGCGGTCGGCGCCGAGCGGGGTGTGGGCGATGTCGCGGAAGGCGATCGCGGCGTCCTGCCAGTCGACGACGCCGTCGCCGTTGCGGTCCCCGGTGATGATCACCTTGGCCCAGGGCAGGGGTTCGGTGTCGTCGGCGGCGGCGGTGTCGGCGCGGTAGGTCCACTGGCCGTTGCCGATGCCGCCCTTGACGTAGCCGTCGCGCTGGACGACCTGACGCCAGAAGCGTCCGTTCTCCCAGCTCGCGCCGGGGGTCTTGGACGGGTAGTCGTAGCTGACGTTGTTCTCGACGGCGGCGCCGAGTTCATTCGTGTGGGCGACGGCGTAGGCGATGCCGGCGGCCGTCTCGTCGGGCCGGCTGTCAGTGGTGACTCGTACGGTGGCATCGCCGCTCTTGGCCTTGTCGATCTCGACGCGGGCCGTGGTGAGGGTGGCGCTGTCCTGCGTCGAGCGCACGCTGACCAGCTGCAGTCCGGGGATCTGCAGGGTGCGGACGCGCAGGGCGTCGGTGTCGTGGATCGCGGTGATGCGGAAGGTGACGGTCCACTCCTCGACGGTGATCTCGGCGTCGAGGCGGGGGCCTTCGTCGAGGGTGAGGGTGTAGGAGATCCGGTCGGCCTCGGTGCGGCTGGTGACACGGGGGGTGTACGGGGTGTTGTTGACGAGGAGTTGGGTGACCGCGTCCTCCTGGGCGTACAGGGTGCGGTCGGTGGCGCGGGCCGTGTACGAGGCGATCCGCGGGAAGGCGGTGCCGACGCGGACGGTGAGGGCAGCGGAGCGGATGACGGCCTCGGTGTCGGCGGCGACGGGCGCCGCCGTCGTCTCCAGACTGGCGGCCCGGGCGACGCCTCCCAGTCCGAGCGCGAGCCCCGCTCCCCCCACGGCCCCGACGGCCACGACCGCCCTGCGGCTGGGTCCCTGCTTTTGCGGCGGCTGGCCGGTGGGCGGCACGGTTGCCCTCCTTCTCACGACGTCTCGACGTGCCGCTCACGATGCGCCGGGGGGCGGGTGCGGGCCCATGGACAAAGAAGCGGAAGGACTTGGACTAATGGGTTCCGGGGTGCGCGCGGGTGGGGTCCCGGGGCGGGCGGTGGTGGGGGATGTGACGGTTGGCGGGGGTGGTGCGCTGGAGGAGTACGGCCCTGTGCCCGGTCCGTCCCCGTCCCCCCGTGGGCGGCGGGGTGCGGGTGTCCGCCGCCTCCGCCCCGCTCCCCCAGCGGGCGCGGGGGCGGACTCGCGTGCTGTTCCGGGGTGGTGGGGTCGCCGTACGCTGGAGTGGCCGGGCCCGGGGGCCGTCCCCGGGGGGACACGGCCCGGCGGCCCCAGGGGGTGCGCGCGTGGCGAACGGCGGGCCGGTGGTGCACGGCTATCCGCATCTGGAGACGGTGCGTTCGGCGATCACCGCGCTGTACCGGCGGCTGTCGTACGACACGGTGCACACGTTCGCGACGAGTGTCGCGCCCGTCGACGTGGCGTTCTGCGACACGGACGATCTGTATCTGGGGACGCAGCGGGTGGCGCGGGAGCTGGTGCGGCACTACCGGCTGCCGGACGCGCGGATGATCGTGAGCTTCCGGGAGATGCAGCACGCGGCGAGTGTCGAACTGGCGGCGGGGCCCGAGTACTTCATCGAGCTGAACGACCGGTTCCGTACACATCGGCGGGACATCGGGGCGGCGCTGGCCCACGAGATCATGCATGTGTATCTGCACCGGCTCGACCTCTCCTTCCCGGGGACGCGGGACAACGAGATCCTGACGGACACCGCGACGACGTACCTGGGGGCGGGCTGGCTGCTCCTGGACGCGTTCCGGGAGGACCGGGCGTCTTCGCAGAAGCTGGGCTATCTGACGCCGGAGGAGTTCGGGTACGTGCTGGCGAAGCGGTCGCTGGCGTTCGGCGAGGCGCCGGAGACGTGGTTCACGAGCCCGCAGGCGTACACGGCGTACACGGAGGGGCTGGCGCGGGCCCGACAGGATGCGCGGCAGCCTCCGCTGACGGCGGCCGGCTGGGCGGGCCGGCGCCGCTACGCCAAGGATCGCCGCGAGGCCCAGTCCCAGGGGACCGGGCCCTCGCCCTCCGCCTCGTACACGTTCTCGGCGGGCCCTCCGGGGTTGCGGGTGGCGTTCCCTTGCCCGACCTGTCATCAGCGGATCCGGGTGCCGGTGCGCGGGCGGGTGCGGGCGCGGTGTGGGTTGTGCCGCACGGTTCTGGAGTGCGACACGTAGGGGGTGAGGCGGTTCGTCGCGGGGTGCGGCTCCGGTGGGGGTTGGTCGCGCAGTTCCCCGCGCCCCTGGAGATGCGCACTTCGTGCGCTATCTCCACAGGCGGCGCTGATGCGCCCCTGAAATGCGACCCGAAGGGTCTGCATTTCAGGGGCGCGGGGAACTGCGCGACCAGCCCCCACTCAGCCGCAGACGCCCCGCCGTCAGGCGTGCGGCTCCGTCAGGGCCGTGCGCGGAAGCAGCGCGCACAGCGCGGCGCAGAGGAGAAACCCGCCCACGACCCAGGGCGCCGCCGCCGAGAGGGCGCCCCCGAACCCGGCGCCGTCGGAGAGCCGCCCGAAGAAGATCGTGCCGATGACGGCGGCGCCGAGCGCCCCGCCGAACTGCTGGGCGGTGGAGAAGATGCCGGAGGCGCCGCCGGCGAGCTCGGCGGGGACGGCGGACAGGACGACGTTGACCAGCGGGACGACGAGGAAGCCCAGGCCCGCACCGGCGACGACGAGCCCGGGGACCATCGGCCAGGACCCGGTGTGGGTGGCGGCCGCCTGTTCGACGGCGTACCAGACCCAGCCGAGGCCGCCCGCCATGAGAAGCGCTCCGGCGCCGAGGACGAGCCGGCCGAACCGGACGGCGAGCGCGTCGGCGGCGGGGGCGGTGAGGAAGCCGCCGGCGGAGAAGGCGACGGTGAGGACGCCGGCCTGCATCGGCGTGTAGTGCTGACCGGCCTGCAGCCAGATGGCGAAGACGAGGAAGAAGCCCTGCATGCCGACGGAGAACAGGAGTTGGACGAGGACGCCGACGCTGAAGGCGGGCAGCCGGAAGGCCTGCGCGGGCAGCAGCGGCACGGTCCGCTCGTCGTGGCGGCGCTCGCGCCGCGCCTCGAACACCCCGAGCCCGGCGACGGCGCACACGCCCGCGGCGAGGCAGATCCAGCCCCACAGCGGCCAGCCGTCGCTGTGTCCCTGGACGAGGGGCAGCACGATCGCGACGAGTCCGGCGGCGAGCACGACGCTGCCGAGGACGTCGGGGCGGCGCGCGCCGCGCTCACGGGTGGCGGGCACGAGGATCCATCCGGCGACGAACGTGGCGACGGCGACCGGCACGTTGACGAGGAACACCGAGCGCCAGCCCAGGCCGAACAGGTCGGCGTCGGTGAGCAGTCCGCCCAGGAGCAGTCCGACGGCGGAGGCGAAGCCGGCGACGGCCCCGTACATGCCGAAGGCGGCGCCGCGTTCCTTGCCCTGGAACATGGTGCGGAAGGAGCCGATGACCTGCGGTACGAGCACCGCGGCCATGACGCCCTGGAAGGCGCGGGCGGCGATCAGCTGGCCCGGCGTCTGGGCGATGCCGCAGGCCAGGCCGGCGAAGCCGAAGCCGGCGGTGCCGGCGAGGAAGAGGCCCCGGCGGCCGAAGCGGTCGCCGAGGTGCCCGGAGACGATGAGGGTGGCGGCGAAGCCGAGGAGGTAGGCGGAGACGAGCCACTGCAACGCGCTTTCGGAGGCGTGCAGTTCGCGGCCGATGGACGGGATCGCGACGTTGACGATCGTCACGTCGAGGAGGTCCATCAGGGCCGCGACCATCATGACGACGGCGGCGGCCCAGCGGCGCGGGTGCGCGGGGGTCTCGGTGACGGCGGGCGGGGCGAGCGCGGCGGACATGACGCCTCCAGGTCGGGGCTCGGCACGAAGTATTTCGTTCGGACTAACGAAATACTTGCACCGGCACTCCCGTGATCGCAACCCTTTCTTTCGGGCGAACGAAATATTGGCTAGCCTGGACCGTATGACGAGCGACGAGAAGAGCGAGCGGACCGGGCCGGGGCGGGACGGCGACGAGGACCGGGAGAGCGTTCTCAAGGAGATGATGGAGACGGGGCGCGAGCAGAGCGCGGCGACGATCATGTTCCACACCGCCGTCGCCGCGTCGCAGGGCCTCAGCCCGACCGAGAGCAAGACCCTCGACCTGCTGGCCAAGCACGGGGCGCTCACCGCGAAGGACCTGGTGGAGTACACGGGCCTGGCCCCCGCCTCGGTGACGGGCCTGGTGGACCGGCTCGCCGCCAAGGGGTTCGTGCGGCGGGTCAAGCACGCCACGGACAAGCGGCGCGTGGTCGTGGAGCTCCAGCGGGAGAAGATCACCGAGCTCGCCGCGTTCTTCGACGACTGGGCGCGTGACGTCGTCGCGGCGTGCGAGGAGTTCAGCACGGCGGAGCTGCGGACCGTGACGCGGTTCCTGGCGGTGACGGCGGCGCTGCAACGCGACGCCGCCACCCGCCTCCCCCAGCCGGAGTGACCCGGCCGGCTCCGACGGACAGGGTTGATCAGGAGGCGCCGTACACCGCCCCCGGCGTCTCGGCGCGCGCGAGCAGGTCGCGTGCCGCGTCGCCCGCGCCGGACGGCGTCCAGCGCTCGGCCTTGTCGACGGTCGGGCCGGGGCGCCATCCCTCCATCACCGTGATGCGGCCGGCCTCGACCTCGAAGACGCGGCCCGTGACGCCGTCGCTGGCGGCGCCGGAGCCGAGCCAGACCACGAGCGGCGACACGTTCTCCGGAGCCATTGCGTCGAAGGCGCCGTCCTCGGGGGCGGCCATCGTGTCGGCGAAGGTGGCCTCGGTCATCCGGGTGCGGGCGGCCGGTGCGATCGCGTTGACCTGCACCCCGTAGCGCCCCATCTCCGCGGACGCGACCAGGGTCAGGCCGAGGATGCCGGCCTTCGCCGCGCTGTAGTTGCCCTGTCCGACCGAGCCCAGCAGGCCCGCCCCGGACGAGGTGTTGACGACGCGGGCGACCGGCGTGCGGCCGGCCTTGGCCTCGGCCCGCCAGTGCGCGGCGGCGGCCTGCAGGGGCAGGAAGTGGCCCTTGAGGTGGACGCGCATGACCGCGTCCCAGTCGTCCTCCGCCAGGTTCACCAGCATGCGGTCGCGCAGGAAGCCCGCGTTGTTCACCAGGGTGTCGAACCGGCCGAAGGCGTCGACGGCGGCGGCGACCAGCGAGGCGGCCCCCTCCGATGTCGCTATGTCGCCTCCGTGGGCCACGGCCTCGCCGCCCGCCGCGCGGATCTCCTCGACGACCAGGGCCGCCGGGCTGTCGGGGGCGGGCGCGCCGTCGAGGCCGACGCCCAGGTCGTTCACCACCACCTTGGCGCCCTCCGCCGCGAAGGCCAGCGCGTGCGCGCGGCCGAGGCCCCGGCCCGCGCCGGTCACGGCCACCACGCGCCCCGCGCACAGCCCGCCCGAACCCACCGCGTCAGTAGCCACAGAATCCGTCATCTCACGCCTCCTTGTTGACCGTTGCCGCGTCGAGGAACGCGGGGCGCTCGCCGCCACCGTGCACGAGCAGGCTCGCCCCGCTGATGTACGCGGCGGCGTCCGACGCCAGGAACACCGCCGCCTCGCCGATCTCACGGGGCTCGGCGAGCCGCCCCAGGGGCACCGTCGCGCCGACGGCGGCGATGCCCTCCTCGTCCCCGTAGTGCAGGGCCGACAGCTCGGTGCGGACCATGCCGAGCACCAGCGTGTTCACCCTGATGTCCGGGGCCCATTCCACGGCCATCGACCGCGCCAGGTTCTCCAGGCCCGCCTTCGCCGCCCCGTAGGCGGCCGAGCCCGGGGAGGGGCGGGTGCCGCTGACGCTGCCGATCATGACGATCGATCCGCGTGCCGCCGCGAGCTTCTCGCGGGCGGCCAGGGACGCCGTGAGCGGCGCCGTCAGATTCAGCTCGATCACGCGCGCGTGCCGCTCCGCGTCCGTCTCGCCGAGCAGCCGGTACGGGGTGCCGCCCGCGTTGTTCACCAGTACGTCCAGCCGCTCCAGGCCCCCGAAGAAGTCCTGTACGGCGGCCGTGTCGCGCAGGTCCACCGGCGCGAACTCGCAGCCCTCGACCGGGACTTCGGGAGGTCTGCGGGCGCAGACCACCACCTTCGCCCCGGCTCGGGTGAAGGCGCGCGCTATCCCCGCCCCCACCCCCCTGGTACCGCCCGTCACGACGGCGACCCGTCCGCTCAGATCCATCCCGGACCCCTTTCCCCGACCCATTCCGCCGGCCTCCGTCACCTGCTACGGTCATGACCTACCAAACAAACGTTAGGTGGAAAGGTAGCTGAACGCCATGGGTGTCTCCACCTCCTCACCCGAAAAAGGGATCTCCGTCGTCACGGTGGACTTCCCTCCGGTCAACGCACTGCCGGTGCAGGGCTGGTACGACCTCGCCGACGCGGTGCGCGCCGCCGGCCGCGATCCCGACGTGCGCTGCGTGATCCTCACCGCGGCCGAGCACAGCCGCGGGTTCAACGCGGGAGTGGACATCAAGGAGATGCAGCGCGAGACCGCGTCTCCCGGTGGTGGCCACCGCGCGCTGATCGGTGCGAACAAGGGCTGTTACGAGGCCTTCTCCGCCGTGTACCAGTGCGAGGTCCCGGTGATCGCGGCCGTGGGCGGCTTCTGCCTGGGCGGCGGCATCGGACTCGTGGGCAACGCGGACGCGATCGTCGCCAGTGACGACGCCACGTTCGGCCTGCCCGAGCTGGACCGCGGCGCGCTCGGCGCGGCCACGCACCTGGCCCGCCTGGTGCCGCAGCACCTGATGCGCGCCCTCTTCTACACCTCGCGCACCGCCACCGCGGCCGAACTGCACGCGCACGGCTCGGTGTGGCAGGTCGTGCCGCGCTCCGAGCTGCGCGAGACGGCCCTGGAGCTGGCGCGGGACATCGCCCGCAAGGACGGCTATCTCATCCGCCTCGCCAAGTCCGCGCTGAACGGGATCGACCCCGTCGACGTGCACCGCAGCTACCGCTTCGAGCAGGGCTTCACCTTCGAGGCGAATCTCAGCGGCGTCGCCGACCGGGTTCGCGACACCTTCGGACAGGGAGCCGAGTGACCATGACCGACAAGACCGACAAGCTCATGACGCCTGACGAGGTGGTCGGCCGGCTGCGCTCCGGCATGACGATCGGCATCGGCGGCTGGGGTTCGCGCCGCAAGCCGATGGCCCTGGTCCGGGCGCTGCTGCGCAGTGACATCACGGATCTGACCGTGGTCTCGTACGGGGGCCCGGACGTCGGGATGCTGGCGGCCGCGGGGAAGATCCGCAAGCTGGTGGCCGCGTTCGTGACGCTGGACTCGATCCCGCTGGAGCCGCACTTCAGGGCGGCCCGCCAGAGCGGCGCCCTGAAGATGACGGAGATCGACGAGGCGATGTTCATGTGGGGCCTGCACGCCGCGGCGAACAGGCTGCCGTTCCTGCCCGTGCGGGCCGGCATCGGCTCGGACGTGATGCGGGTCAATCCGGAGCTGCGCACGGTCACCTCGCCCTACGAGGACGGGGAGACGTTCGTCGCGATGCCCGCGCTGCGCCTGGACGCGGCGCTGGTGCACATGAACCGCGCGGACCGCCGGGGCAACGGCCAGTACCTGGGCCCCGACCCGTACTTCGACGACCTGTTCTGCGAGGCCGCGGACGAGGCGTACGTGTCCTGCGAGCGCCTCGTCGACGGGTTCGGTGACGAGGCGCCGCCGCAGTCGCTGCTGATCAAGCGGCATGTGGTGACGGGCGTGGTGGAGGCGCCGCACGGCGCGGACTTCACCACGTGCGCGCCGGACTACGGCCGGGACGAGGCCCTCCAGAAGCTCTACGCGAGCACGCCGTGGGCCGAGTTCGCCGAGCGGTTCCTGCCGCCCGGCGGTGACGAGAAGCAGTACCAGTCCGCCGTCCAGGCCTGGCACGAGGAGCAGAAGTGACCACCACCGAGACCGCCGCCCGGGCCGCGACCCGGGCCGAGTACTGCGTGATCGCCTGCGCCGACGCCTGGCGGGACAACGGGGAGGTACTGGCCAGCCCGATGGGCCTGATCCCCGGATTCGGGGCCCGGCTCGCCAAGCGGACCTTCTCCCCCGACCTGCTCCTCACCGACGGCGAGGCCCTGCTCGTCGGGCTCGACGGCGCGGCCGAGGGCTGGCTGCCGTACCGCCAGCACCTCACCTTCGTGACCGGCGGCCGGCGCCACGTGATGATGGGCGCGAGCCAGATCGACCGGTTCGGGAACCAGAACATCTCGTGCATCGGCGACTGGGAGCGCCCCGACCGCCAGCTCCTCGGCGTGCGCGGCGCTCCGGTGAACACGCTGAACAATCCGGTGAGTTACTGGGTGCCCAAGCACAGCCCGCGCGTGTTCGTCGAGAAGGTCGACATGATCAGCGGGGTGGGCTACGACAGCGCCGCCGCGGCCGGTCCTTCGGCGACGCGCTACCACCGCATCCCCCGGGTCGTGACGAACCTGGCGGTGCTCGACTTCGAGACGCCGGACCACACGATGCGGATCGCGTCCGTGCACCCCGGGGTCACGGTCGAGGAGGTGCGGGAGGCGACCGGGTTCGCGCTCGCGCTGCCGGAGGGCGGCGAGGTGCCGTTCACGCGGGAGCCGACGGCCGAGGAGCTGCGGCTGATCCGTGAGGTCGTCGACCCGAAGTCGCTGCGCGAGCGGGAGGTCCGGTCGGCATGAGCGACAGCGCGGATTTCACCCTCCCCACGGCGTTCACCAAGCTCACCGGGGTGCGTCACCCCATCGTGCAGACCGGCATGGGCTGGGTCGCGGGCCCCCGCCTGGTCTCGGCGGCGGCGAACGCGGGCGCGCTCGGCGTCCTCGCCTCCGCGACGATGACCGTCGACCAGCTGCGGTCGGCGGTGCGGGAGGTGAAGTCCCGCACGGACCAGCCCTTCGGGGTGAACCTGCGGGCGGACGCGGGCGACGCGCGCGACCGCGTGAAGATCATCGTCGACGAGGGCGTGAAGGTGGCGTCCTTCGCGCTCGCGCCCTCCAAGGAACTGATCGCCGAGCTGAAGGACGCGGGCGTCGTCGTCATCCCCTCCATCGGGGCGCGCCGGCACGCCGAGAAGGTCGCGGCGTGGGGTGCGGACGCGGTGATCGTGCAGGGCGGCGAGGGCGGCGGCCACACCGGGGAGGTGGCCACGTCGGTGCTGCTTCCGCAGGTCGTGGACGCGGTCGACATCCCGGTCGTCGGCGCGGGCGGCTTCCGTGACGGGCGCGGCCTGGTCGCGGCGCTCGCGTACGGGGCGGCGGGCGTCGCGATGGGCACCCGCTTCCTGCTGACCTCGGACTCCACCGTGCCGGACGCGGTGAAGGCCAAGTACCTGGCGGCCTCGGTCAAGGACGTGACGGTGACGACGGCGGTCGACGGGCTGCCGCACCGGATGCTGCGCACCGACCTGGTGGACGCGCTGGAGAATTCGGGGCGCGCTCGCGCTCTGCTCCAGGCCGTGCGCCGGGCCGCCGGGTTCAAGAAGCTCTCGGGTCTGTCCTGGCCGCAGATGGTGCGGGACGGGCTCGCGATGAAGCACGGCAAGGACCTGTCCTGGAGTCAGGTCCTGCTGGCGGCGAACACGCCGATGCTCCTCAAGGCGTCCATGGTCGAGGGCCGTACGGACCTCGGCGTGATGGCGTCCGGGCAGGTCGCGGGGCTCATCGAGGACCTGCCCAGCTGTGCCGAGCTCGTCGACCGTGTGATGGCCGAGGCCCGGCACGTGCTCGACACCCTGCCGACACCAGGGTGAACCGTGGGCCGCCCGGCGGCCCCGGTCGTGGGGTGCGCCGGACGGCCGCTTCCTGCAAGGGAGTTCACGTATGCGCGCTCCTCAGACAGTCGCACCCGGCCCCTCGCGGCGCCGGGTGCTCGGGGCCACGCTCGGCGTGGCCACCGCGGCGGCGCTCGTTCCGGCGGGCGCCGCCTTCGCGCACACCCGGCCCGCACCGGCGGCGCCGGCGATCCGGCAGATCCCGCTCCAGGGCGCGGTGAACGTCCGCGACCTCGGCGGGTACCGGGCCGGCTACGGCGGCCGGGTGCGGTACGGGTCCGTGTACCGGGCCGACGCCCTCGGCAAGCTGACCGACGCAGATGTCGCCGCGCTGGCGGGGCTCGGGCTGCGCCGGTCGGTGGACTTCCGGGTGCCGTTCGAGGTCCGGATGGACGGGGCGGACCGGCTGCCGCCCGCCGCGGCGGCGGTGGCCCGGCCGATATCCGACGGGGGGCTGTCCGCGACGATCATCGAGGCGATCGGGTCCAAGGACCCGGCGCGGCAGGAGGCCGTCCTCGGGGGTGACCGTGCGGCGGCGATGATGCGGCAGGTCTACCGGACGTTCGCGTCCGATGCCGCCGCGCGGGGCGCGTTCGCGGAGACCCTGCGGGACGCGGGGCGCGGGGACGGGCCCGTGCTGTTCCACTGCACGGCGGGCAAGGACCGTACGGGGTGGCTGGCGTATGTGCTGCTCAGCGTGCTCGGGGTGTCGTCGCGGGTCGCCGTGTCCGACTATCTGGCGTCGAACGGATTCCGGGCGGAGGCGGATGCGCGGACGCGGGCGGGTCTGAAGCAGGCCGGAATGATGGAGAACCCGGACCTCTTGATCCCGGTCCAGGAGGTCCGGGTGGAGTACCTGCGCGCGGGGCTCGACCAGGTCCGCGCGGACTTCGGCAGCCTCGAGCGGTACGTCGCCGTTGGCCTGGGCCTTGATCGCCGGGACCTCTGGGCTCTGCGGAGCCGGCTCGTGGACTGACCCGGTTCGTCGCCGGGTGCCGGCCCGGTGGGGCTTCTCGCGCAGTTCCCCGCGCCCCTGAGATGCGCACTCCGTGCGCCATCTCAGGGGCGCCTGTCATCGGGGAAATGCGACCCGGAGGGTCTGTATTTCAGGGGCGCGGGGCTGTGTCTACCCCACCGGCCCGCAGGTGGATCAGTCCGCGGCGGGACGCCGGGGGCGGCGGTTCCGGGGCGGGCGCGCCGCGGTGCCCGCGGAGGCACCGGCGCCCGAACCGGCCCCGCCGGAGCGGCGCCCCGCTCCCCCGGACGCCCCGGCGGAACGGCCACCGGCTCCACCGGCCGACCCATTGGCACGGCCACCGGCCCCGCCGGAGCGGCCGCCCCGACCGCCCCGCGACCGGCGCGGCTTCGCGGAGCCCGTCGGAGCCGCGGGTTCCGGCACGACGATGGTGACCGGCACCCCGGAGGGCTCCCGCGCCCCGGTGATGGTGACGAGTTCCTCGTCCGTGGAGCGGACCTGCGTGGTCTGCGGCCGCACTCCGGCGTCCCGCATGAGCCGCTGCACGTCGCGCTTCTGCTCGGGCAGGACGAGGGTGACGACGCTGCCGGACTCGCCGGCGCGGGCCGTACGGCCGCCGCGGTGCAGGTAGTCCTTGTGCTCGGTGGGCGGGTCGACGTTCACGACGAGGTCGAGGTCGTCGACGTGGATGCCGCGCGCCGCGACGTTCGTGGCGACGAGCGCGGTGACGCGGCCGTCCTTGAACTGCTCCAGGGTGCGGTTGCGCTGCGGCTGGCTGCGGCCGCCGTGCAGCGGGGCCGCGAGGACGCCGGTGCCGAGGAGCCGCTTGGCGAGCCGGTCGGCGGAGCGCTTGGTGTCGACGAAGAGGATGACGCGCCCGTCGCGGGCGGCGATCCGGGCCGTGACGGCCTTCTTGTCGGTCTCGTCGAGCACGTGCAGGACGTGGTGCTCCATCGTCGTGACGGCGCCGGCCGACGGGTCGACGGAGTGCACGACGGGGTCGGTGAGGAACTGGCGGACGAGCCGGTCCACGTTCTTGTCGAGCGTCGCGGAGAAGAGCATCGTCTGACCGCCCTGCGCGACCTGCTTGAGCAGCGCGGTGACCTGCGGCATGAAGCCCATGTCGGCCATCTGGTCGGCCTCGTCGAGGACCGTGATGCGCACCTCGCCGAGGGCGACGTCGCCGCGCTCTATGAGGTCCTTGAGTCGGCCCGGGGTGGCGACGACGACCTCGGCGCCGCGGCGCAGCGCGCCGGCCTGGCGGGAGATCGACATGCCGCCGACGACGGTCGCCAGACGCAGCCGCAGCGCGGTCGCGTACGGGGTGAGGGCGTCGGTGACCTGCTGGGCGAGCTCGCGGGTGGGGACGAGCACGAGGGCGAGGGGCAGCTTCGGCTCGGCGCGCAGGCCCGAGGTGCGGGCGAGCAGCGGGAGGCCGAAGGCGAGCGTCTTGCCGGAGCCGGTACGGCCGCGGCCGAGCAGGTCGCGTCCGGCGAGGGAGTTCGGCAGCGTCGCGGCCTGGATCGGGAACGGCTCGGTGACGCCCTGCTCACCGAGGGTCTTCACGAGGGCGACGGGCATGTCGAGCACGTCGAAGGACTCGGCCGGGGGCAGCGCGGGCGTGGAGCTCTCCGGCATGGTGAACTCAGCCGGCGGGCTGGGCTGCCGCCTGCGCTGCTGTTCGGGCGCGCGGCGCTGGCCACCCGCCGCGGGGCGGGGACTGCGTCGGCGGGACGGGCGGGGGGAGCTGGCCATGCGGCATGCCTTCCGGGGTCTGACAGAACAGGCCTGACAGGAACAGGCGGGGACAACGCGAACCGGGGCCCGCACCGCAAGGTGCGGACCCCGGCCCGTGTGCTGCGTGATCAGGCGGGGAGGATGTTCTCCGCCTGGGGGCCCTTCTGGCCCTGGGTCACGTCGAAGGTGACCTTCTGGCCTTCCTGGAGCTCACGGAAGCCCGAGGTGGCGATGTTCGAGTAGTGGGCGAAGACGTCGGCGCCGCCGCCGTCCTGCTCGATGAAGCCGAAGCCCTTTTCCGAGTTGAACCACTTAACGGTACCGGTGGCCATGTTGTTCTCCTTGAACAGGTAGCAGCTCCCATTCCGAGAACACCTCGGAAAACAATAATGCGCCTGAGGAACATTCCCGTCAGGCGCACATAAAGTCTATGGGTACCAAAACTGCAACGCCATCGACTCTAACACGCTCTCTCACCGTGTGGCGATCCCGTCCAGAACCATCGACAGGTACTGGCGGGCGATCTCCTCGGGACTGTGGTGTCCGCCCGGCCGGTACCACGACGCGGCGACCCACACGGTGTCGCGCACGAACCGGTAGGTGAGCCGGATGTCGAGGTCGGCGCGGAAGACGCCGTCGGCGACGCCCCGCTCCAGGGTCGTCAGCCAGGTCTTCTCGAAGCGCCGCTGGGACTCGGCGAGGAACTCGAAGCGGTCCTGGGTGACGAGGTGCCGGGACTCCTTCTGGTAGATCGCGACGGCGGGCCGGTGCCGGTCGATCTCCCGGAAGGACTCGGTGACCAGCGCCTGGAGCGTCTCCCGGGGCCCGAGGTCCGCGTCGAGCACGGTGTCGTAGCCGGACCACAGCTCGTCGAGGAACGTGCGCAGGATCTCCTCCAGCATCGATTCCTTGGAGTCGAAGTGGTAGTAGAGGCTGCCGGCGAGCATGCCCGCGTGATCGGCGATCTTGCGGACGGTGGTGGCGTTGTACCCCTGCTCGGCGAAGACCTCGGCCGCGGTCTGGAGCAGCTCGCCGCGCCGCTCGGGCGCGGCCGTCGTCGACTGGGGCTTCTTCTTGGTAGGCACGCGCCCATTGTCGTACCCGGGGGGACGCTCAGAGCCACAGGGCCGGATGTTCGTCCGTCAGTTCGCCGTGGCCGGCGCCGGTGAAGCGGCCGGTGCCGAAGCGGGAGCGGAAGTAGAGCAGCGGCCGGCCGTCGGGGCGCGGGGTGGTGAGGGCGGTGACGCGGCCGATGACGACCTCGTGGTCGCCGCCGTCGGCGATGCGCTCCACGGTGCATTCGAGGTGGGCGAGCGCGCCGTCGAGCAGGACGGTGCCGGGGTCGTGGCCGGTGTGCCAGTCGAGGTCGGCGAACTTGTCTGCGGAGCGGGAGCCGAGGGTGCGGCACTCGCCGCGCTGGTCCTCGGCGAGCACCGAGATGCCGAACCGGCCGGTGGGCCGCAGCCGGGCCCAGCTGGACGACGTGCGCGCGACGCAGAAGAGCACGAGCGGCGGGTCGAGGGAGAGGGAGGCGAAGGACTGGCAGGCGAGTCCTGCCGGGGCGCCGGCCTCGTCGAGGCCGGCGACGACGGTGACGCCGGAGGCGAACCGGGACAGGGCGTCCCGGAACTCCCCCGGATCGACGGGCGCCATGGTGGTGCTCAGCCGTTCCACTCGTGGCCCCACAGCGAGTCGGAGGTGATCTCCCTGGCGGTCCAGGTGGCGGGGTCGACGATCAGGCCGTCCCATCCGTACTCGACCTGGAAGCCGCCGGGCGCCTGGGCGTAGAAGGAGACCATGTGGTCGTTGGAGTGGCGGCCGAGCGACGAGGCGATCGGGATGCCGGCCTTCTTCATGCGGTCCAGGCCGTAGCCGACGTCGTCGAGCTCCTCCAGCTCGACCATGAAGTGGACGATGCCGGGGGGCAGGGCCCCGGGGTAGAGGCCGAGGCTGTGGTGGCGGCGGTTGGGCGACAGGAAGTACATGCGGTACGCGTCCTGGCCGGGCTTGCCGGTGGGGACGGCGACCGGGGGCAGCTGCATGGAGTCGCGCAGCTGGAAGCCGAGGAGGTTCTCGTAGAAGTCGAGGGCCTCGTCGATCTCGACGGCCGGCAGGACGACGTGGCCGAGGCCGAGGTCGCCGGTGGTGGGGCTGGTGGTGCCGGTGACGAAGCGGTTGCCGTAGGGGGTGCCGAGGGGGCTGTGGTCCTGGGCCTGGCCCCAGTAGATCTCCAGCGGGTTGCCGGCCGGGTCGCTGACGTGGAGGAGCCCTTGGACGCGGCGGTCGGCGAGGGTGGCGGCGTCGCCTTCCTTGACGGCGTGTCCGGCGGCCTCCAGCTCGCTCGCGACGAGGGCGAGTTCACGGGCGTTCGGCACCTCGAAGCCGGCGGCGACGAGGCGGTCCTGGGTGCCCGCGACGAACTGGAAGCGGTGGACGCGGTCGTCGATGCGGACGTTGAGCTGCTCGTCGGTGCTGCCCTGGGCCTCGACCATGCCGAGGATGTCCAGGACGTAGGTGCGCCAGGCGGCGAGGTCCGTCGTCTCGATGCGGAGATAGCCGAGTGAGCGGATGTCCATCCGTAACTCCCTTGGTTGTATGACCTGTTGAAGGGGTCAGTGGGTGAAGAAGTCGATGGCGAGGCGGTTGAACTCGTCGGCCTGCTCGGTCTGGGCCCAGTGGCCGCAGTGCGGGAAGACGTGGAGCCGGGCGTTCGGCATCGCCTTGAGGGCGACGAAGGCGCCGTCGATCGGGTTGACGCGGTCCTCGCGGCCCCAGGTGAGCAGCGTGGGGTGGGTGATGCGGTGGGCGTCGCGCCACAGCTGGGTGCGCTCGGTCCAGGCCGGGTTGGCGAAGGCGGCGCCCATGCGGGCGGCGCCGAGCTTGACCTCGGGGTCGAGGGCGCGCAGGTAGCGCTCCTCGACGAAGGCGTCGGTGACGATCGACCGGTCGTACGCGAGGACGGAGAGGAAGGCCCGCATCTGGTCGCGGGTCGGTTCGGCCGACATGTTGAAGTCGAAGAGCCGCTGGATGCCCTCGGTGGGGTCGGCGTGGAACAGGTTGAGGGTGACGCCGCCGGGGCCCATCAGGAGGAGCTTGCCGACGCGGTCGGGGAAGTCGAGGGCGAGCCGGGCGGCGGTGCCGCCGCCGAGCGAGTTGCCCACGAAGTCGGCCTGGCGGATGCCGAGTTCGTCGAGGAGGGCGACGGTGGCGCGGGCCGAGGCCGTCCAGTAGTCGGTGTCGAGCTCGGGCTTGTCGCTGTCGCCGAAGCAGAGCTGGTCGAGGAGGATCGTGCGCAGGCCGGCGGCGGCGAAGGGGGCGAGGTTGGCACCGAAGTTGGACCAGCCGGAGGCGCCGGGGCCGCCGCCGTGCAGCATGACGACGACGGGTCCGTCGGCGGGGCCCGCCTCGTGGTAGGCGAGGGCGTGGCCGCCGGCCTTGACGGTGCGCCGGGTGGAGTCGGCGGTGAGGGCGGGGGTCACAGCATCACGTCCTGGACGTCGAGGCCGAGGGCGTCCTGACCGAACATCAGCAGGGCACGCTCGGGGTCGTTGGCGGCGTGGCCGCGGCCGGTGTGGATGTCGCGCCAGGCGCGCTGGACACCGGCCGGGCCCGCGCCGGTGCGCATGGCGTTGCCGCCCGCGTTCTCCATCAGCAGGTCGACGGCGGCGGCGCAGCGCTCGGTGGCGAGGACCTGGTCGCGGCGGGCGCGGGCGCGCAGCTCGGTGCTCAGTTCGCCGCCGGCGCGCACGATGTCGTACATCTCGCCGATGTTTCCGCGCAGTTGGCGCCAGGCGGCGTCGATGTCGCTGGCGGAGCGGGCCAGGCGGATCTGGGCGAAGGGGTCCTCGGCGACCTTCTGGCCGTAGGAGACGCGGATGCGCTCGCGGGTGGCGGAGACGAAGCCGTCCCAGGCGCCCTGGGCGATGCCGACGATCGGCGAGGAGATGGTGGTGGTGAAGACGGCGGCGTACGGGAGACGGAAGACCGGCTCGGGGTTGATGTCGAGGCCGGGGGCGGCGAGGGCGGTGACGGGGCCGTAGGACAGGGCGCGGTGCTCGGGGACGAAGACGTCCTCGACGAGGATGTCGTTGGAGCCGGTGCCGCGCAGGCCGACGGTGTCCCACACGTCCTTGATCTCGTAGTCGGTGCGCGGCAGCAGGAAGGCGCGCATGTCGACCGGGTTGCCGTCGGCGTCGGGGACCAGGGCGCCCAGGATGATCCACTGGGCGTGGTCGCAGCCCGAGGAGAAGTGCCAGCGGCCGCTGAGCCGGAAGCCTCCGTCGACGCGGGCCGCGGTGCCGGTCGGGGCGTACGAGGAGGAGATGCGGGTGTCGGCGCGCTCACCGTTCTCGCCCCAGACCTCGTCCTGGGCGGCCTGCTCGTACAGCGCCACGTGCCAGGGGTGGACCCCGAGGACGGAGGCGACCCACCCGGTGGAGCCGCAGGCCTGGGCGATCTCCTTGACGCAGTCGTAGAAGACGGCCGGGTCGGCGCCGAATCCGCCGTACCGCTGGGGCTGCAGGAGCCGGAAGAAGCCGGTGGACGCCAGTTCCTTGACCGTGGCCTCGGGGATCCGGCGCAGCTCCTCGGCCTCGGCGGCGCGCTCGGCGACGGCGGGCAGGAGGGCGCGGACCGAGGCGAGGACTGCGGCGGTGGAGTCTTCGGTCATGTGAGGCACCTTCACGATGGGGCGGTGGGGTGAATGTGAGGGGACCGTAGGCGCGGCCCGGGGCGGGGCGACAGCGGGGGTTCCCGCTGAGCGGGAAGCGGTGGCGGGCGGGCCCGGAAAATCCATCGTGTCCGCTCTCTTCCCATGTCAGCCCCTGACGTGGCAAGGTCCCCTCAACGCTGAAGGACGACCGCGTCGTGGCGGTTCGTACCCCTTTGCTCTGTCCCGTTTGGGGGTGTGCTGTGCTCGAAATGGCCCCTGAGGCTGCCGTGGCTCCGCTGTCTCTGCTCGAGAAGGCCGAGAAGGTGCTCGCCGCGTTCGACGGCGGCCGCGGCCGGCTCTCGCTCACCGACGTCATCCACCGTTCGGGCCTGTCGCGCACCTCCGCGCACCGCATCCTGGACCAGCTGGTGCAGTTGCGCTGGCTGGACCGGGAGGGCCGGGACTACCGGCTCGGGCTGCGGATGCTGGAGCACGGCGGGCTGGCTGCGCACCACAACCGGCTGGTGCGGGCCGCCACGCCGCACCTGGACGCGCTGCACGAGGCGACCGGCAAGCAGGTGCACCTGTACGTCCTGGACGGGGCGACGGACGTCGTCTGTATGGAGCGGTCCGGTTCGCTGCCGTCGTCGTCGGGCGAACGGGCCGACCGTACGCACCAGGTGCGGGTCGGGGCGCGGCTGCCCGCGCATGCCACGGCCGCGGGGAAGGCGATGCTGGCGTTCGGTGACCAGGCGGACATCGAGCGGGTGCTCGCGGCGGGGCTCGCTCCGCGGACGGCGCGGACCGTGAGCCGGGCCTCGGTGTTCTGCTCGGAGCTTTCGCGGGTGCGGACGTCGGGGCTCGCCTATGACCGGGAGGAGTCGTTCCCGGGGCTCGTGTGTGTGGCGGTTCCGCTGCGCGGGGCGGGGCGGGCCGTCGCGGCCGTGTCCTTGTCGTCGCTGGGGCCGCAGCGGGGGCTCGAGCATCAGGAGGCCCGGCTGCGGGCCGCTGCGCGGGCCATCTGGCGGGATCTGCACGGGCCGGGTCGGGCGGCGCGGTTCGCTCAGGCGCCGGATGTCGCGCCGATGGGGCCCGGGGACCGGACCCTGCCGAACATGTTGAGCTGGGTGCGCCAGGACTCCTGGATGTAGCGCGTACGTCGGCGTCTGCGGGCCGGTGGGGGCTGGTCGCGCAGTTCCCCGCGCCCCTGAAAGGCTTGCGGCTTCGCCGCTCAGCCTTTCATCGATGAGGTGCGCCCGAAGGGCGTGCACCTCAGGGGCGCGGGGAACTGCGCGGCCCGCCCCCACCGGCCCGCACTCAATACTCGACCGACACCCGCGAACTGCGCGGCAGCGCCTGGCAGGCCAGGGTGTAGCCCTCCTTGAGGTCCTGTTCGTCGAGGACCTCGTTGCGGATCAGGGTGATGTCGCCCGTGACGACGCGGCACGTGCAGGCCGCGCACGCGCCCTCGCGGCAGGAGAAGGGGGCGTCGACGCCGGCCGCGAGCAGCGCGTCGAGCAGCGGGGTGTCCTCGGGCCAGGCCACCTCGTGGGTCTCGCCGTCGAGGCTGACGATCGCGGTGGAGACGGGGCCCGTACCGGCCGGGGCGGCGGGTGCGGGTGCGGTGAACACGTCGCCGGAGAGCGAGAAGTACCGCTCCCGGTGGACGGCGCCGGCGCCCGCGCCGCGCAGGGCCTCCTCGGCCGCGTCCATGAAGGGGGCCGGGCCGCACAGGTAGGCGGGCCGGTCGGCGTACGGGGCGAGGAGCGGGCCGAGGGCCGCCGGTGCGGGCAGGCCCTGGAGCGACTCCAGCCAGTGCAGGACCGTGAACCGGCCCGGATGGGCGGCGGCCAGGTCCTGGAGCGCACCGCGCAGGATGACGGAGCGCTCGTCCCGGTTGGCGTACAGCAGGGTGACGCGGCCGGTGCCGGCGGCGAGGACCGACGCGGCGATCGACAGGACCGGGGTGATGCCGCTGCCCGCGGCGGCGAGCAGCAGGTCGGTGTCGAGGTCGGCCGGGGTGAAGGTGCCGGCCGGGGCGAGCGTGGTGACGGTGTCGCCGGCCCGCAGCTGTTCGCAGACCCAGCGGGAGCCGGTGCCCCCGGGCACGTGCTTGACCGTGACCCGGGGCAGTTCGCCGGTGTGCGGAGAGCTGGACAGGGAGTAGCAGCGGGCGTGGCCGCCGGGCACCTGGAGGGTGAGGAACTGGCCGGGCGCGTAGGCGAGTTCCGGGGCGTCGAGGACGACGGTGACGGCGTCCTCGGTCTCCGGGACGATCTCGGCGACGCGCAGGCTCAGGGTGCGCGGGCCGCCCGGGAGGTCAGGGCTGCTCACGCCGGGTCACCTCCAGCCGGCCCGTGTCGACGGCGGAGTCGATCGCGGTGCGCAGGGCGGTGCAGTCCGGGACCCGTGCGGCGGGGGTCCCGGCGGCGCCGGCCGCCTGCGCCGCGATGCGCGGGCAGGCGGCGGCGGTGTCGGCCGTCCACTGGATCTGGAGGTGGGCCGGGCTGTACTTCTCGCAGAGCACCTGGTTGCCGCAGGTGTCGCAGACGACGGGGGTCATGCCCCGTCTCCTTCCGTGGGCTGGGCGGCGGCGCGGAGGGCCATGTTGGCCTCGGCCTCGGCGCGCCAGTTCTCGTTGGCGCGGCGGGTGTCGATCTCGAACTCGAAGCGGCGCACCATCTCGTCCTTGACGTCGGCGGCGTCCACGTAGAACTGCTCGTACCAGCGGCGCAGCTGGTAGACGGGGCCGTCCTCCTCGGTGAGGAGCGGGTTGTCGATGCGGGTCTTGTTCTTCCAGATCTCGACGTCCTGCTCGAAGCCGACGGCGAGGCCCTCGCTGGTGAGGCGGGCGGCCTCGGCGGCCTCGGTGTCGCTCATGCCGGGGAGCTTCTTGACCATGGCGCCGTACTGGAGGACGAAGCGGTCGGGGCCCACCGGGTAGTGGCAGTTGATGAGGATGGACTCCATCTCGGCGCCCGGCGCGACCTCCGTGTACAGCCAGTCGATCATGTACGAGGGGCCGAAGTAGGAGGCGTCGGAGCGGATGGCGCCGCTGGACAGGGAGCCGAGGTCGATGTCCGGGCGGGGCTCGGAGCGCATGTGCTGGGTGGCGACGTGCCCGTCGAAGATGTTCTTGAAGTAGACGGGGAACGAGTAGTGGATGTAGTAGAAGTGCGCCATGTCGACCACGTTGTCGACGATCTCGCGGCAGTTGGCGTCGATCGTGATCGTGTTCCACTGCCAGTCGGACCACTGGGCCCGCTCCTCGTCGGAGCCGTGGATGCCCGCGATCTCGGGGATGTCCTCCTCGGGGCGGGGCGGGTTGCCCTCGGGGTCGTGCCAGACGAAGAGCTGCCGGTTGCGCTCCATGGCGTGCCAGGTGCGGGTGCGGGCGCGCGGCGGGACGCGGCGGGCGTACGGGATGGCGGCGCACTTGCCGTCGCCGGACCAGCGCCAGTCGTGGAAGGGGCAGGCGACGGTGTCGCCCTTGACGGTGCCGTGGGCGAGGTTGCCGCCCATGTGGGGACAGTAGGCGTTGAGGACGTGGAGCTCGCCGTCGTCCTCGCCCTGGAAGACGACGAGCTTGGTGCCGAAGGCCTCGATCTCGTGCGGCTTCCCGTCCCGGAAGTCCGCGGCGAGGCCCAGGCAGTGCCAGCCGCGGGCGAAGCGGACCGGGGCGGTGCCGGCCTCGATGACACGGACGTCGTTGTCGGTGGTCATGTTCTTCACACCCTTCTCTTCAGGTCTCTTCGGATCACTTCATGTCTCTGCGGGTCTCTGCGGATCTGTTCCGGTGTCTTCCGGAGGTCTCAGGAGCGGGCCGCGAGGGAGACGGCGATGTCGATGAGCTGGTCCTCCTGGCCGCCGACGAGCTTGCGGCGGCCGGCTTCGAGGAGGATCTCGGCGCCGGAGACGCCGTAGCGCTCGGCCTGCCGGTCGGCGTGCTTGAGGAACGAGGAGTAGACGCCGGCGTAGCCGATGAGCAGGGACATCCGGTCGAGGAGGCACTCGTCGTCCATGACGGGCCGTACGACGTCCTCGGCCACGTCGATGATCTTCAGGACGTCGATGCCGGTGCGCCAGCCGGACTTCTCGGCGACGGCGGCGAACGCCTCGACGGGCGTGTTGCCGGCGCCGGCGCCGAAGCGGCGGGTGGAGCCGTCGATCTGGCGGGCGCCCGCGCGCACGGCGGCGACCGAGTTGCCGACGCCGAGCCCGAGGTTCTCGTGGCCGTGGAAGCCGACCTGGGCGTCGTCGCCGAGCTCGGCGACGAGGGCCGAGACGCGGTCGGTGACGTCGTCCATGAGGAGGGCGCCGGCCGAGTCGACGACGTAGACGCACTGGCAGCCGGCGTCGGCCATGATGCGGGCCTGCTTGGCGAGCTTCTCCGGGGTGGTGGCGTGGGCCATCATCAGGAAGCCGACGGTCTCCAGGCCCATCTCGCGGGCCAGTTGGAAGTGCTGCTCGCTGACGTCGGCCTCGGTGCAGTGCGTGGCGATGCGGCAGATGTCGGCGCCGTTCGCCTGCGCGGCGCGGATGTCGTCCTTGACGCCGAGTCCGGGCAGCATCAGGAACGCGATCTTGGCGCGCTCTGCGGCCTCGACGGCGGTCTTGATGAGCTCCTGCTCGGGGGTGTGCGAGAAGCCGTAGTTGAAGGAGGAGCCGCCGAGTCCGTCGCCGTGGGTGACCTCGATGACGGGGACGCCGGCGCCGTCGAGCGCGGTGACGATCGAGCGGACGTTCTCCACCGTGAACTGGTGGCGGTGGGCGTGCGAGCCGTCGCGCAGCGACGAGTCGGTGATACGGAGGTCGAGCTCCGCCGAGTAGGGCGCTTCGATGGTCACTTGCCACTCCCCTGCTGAACGCGGCGGGCGAACTCCTCGCCGACGCGGGTCGCGGCGGCGGTCATGATGTCGAGGTTTCCTGCGTAGGGCGGCAGGAAGTCGCCGGCGCCCTCGACCTCGAGGAACAGGGCGACGCGGGCCATGCCGCCGTTCTCGGGGCGGGGTGCGTCGAACTGCGGGTCGGCGCGCAGCCGGTAGCCGGGCACGTACTCGGCGACCTGGGCGGCGACCTCCTTGACGCTGCGCACGATCGCCTCGTGGTCGCAGTCCTCGGGGATCGCGCAGAAGACGGTGTCGCGCATGATCACGGGCGGCTCGGCCGGGTTGAGGATGATGATCGCCTTGCCGCGCTCGGCGCCGCCGATCCGCTCGATGCCGCGCGAGGTGGTGCGGGTGAACTCGTCGATGTTCTGCCGGGTTCCGGGTCCCGCGGACACGGAGGCGACGGACGCGACGATCTCGGCGTAGGCGACGGGCACGACGCGGGAGACGGCGTACACCATGGGGATGGTGGCCTGGCCGCCGCAGGTGACCATGTTGACGTTGTCGGCGTCGAGGTGCGCGGTGAGGTTGGCGGGCGGCACGACGCCGGGGCCGATGGCGGCGGGCGTCAGGTCGATGGCCCGGATGCCGGCTTCCTTGTAGCGCGGGGCGTTCGCGGCGTGCACGTAGGCGCTGGTGGCCTCGAAGACCAGGTCGGGCAGCTCGTCCTGGGCGAGGAGCCAGTCGACGCCCTCGTGGCTGGCGTCGAGGCCGGCCTCACGCGCCTTGGCGAGGCCCTCGCTGGCGGGGTCGACGCCGATCATCCAGCGGGGTTCGATGAGCTCCGAGCGCTGGAGCTTGTAGAGAAGGTCGGTTCCGATGTTGCCGGAGCCGACGATGGCGGCGGTCGCCTTCTTCCGTACGGTCGTCATACTCAGCCTCACTCGAAGGGTCAGTCGAAGGTCATTCGAAGGAAAGGGACACCGAGCCGAGCCCGGTGAAGTCGGCGGTGTAGGTGCGGCCCGGCGCGATGTCGACGGCGCGGGTGCAGGAGCCGGGCAGGATCAGGTGCCCCGCCTCCAGGCGCACGCCGAACCGGGCGACGGTGCGGGCCAGCCACGCGACGGACTCGGCGGGGTCGCCGAGCACGGCGTCGCCGCGGCCGGTGGCGAGCTCCGCGCCGGTGTCGTCGGTGAGCCGGGCCTCGACGGCCCTCAGGTCGAGGCCCGCGGGGGCGCGGCCGGCGCCGACGACGTAGCCGGCCGAGGAGGCGTTGTCGGCGATGGTGTCGCCGATGGAGATGCGCCAGTCCGCGATCCGGGAGTCGATCAACTCCAGGGCAGGGACGACGCGTTCGGTGGCCGCCAGCACGTCGGCGACGGTGCAGTCCTCGCCGGGGAGGCTCTCTCCGAGGACGAAGCCGATCTCGACCTCGATCCGCGGCGCGCAGTAGCGGGCGGCCGGGACGGGCGTGCCCTCGGTCAGCTCCATGGTGGACAGGAGGTGGCCGTAGTCGGGCTCGTCGACGCCCATCATCTGCTGCATGACGGGCGAGGACAGGCCGACCTTGTGGCCGTGCACCCGCTCGCCCGCGGCGACGCGGCCGCGGATCCCGATGAGCTGGATCTCGTACGCGTCGACGGCGGTGAGCCCCTGGAAGGTCTCCGTCAGCGGCGCGATCGGCGCGCGTGCCGCCTCCGCCGCGGCCAGCGCCTCGGCGGCCTTGTGCCGTTCCTGCTCGGTGAGCATCGCGCCCGCTCCTCACTGCTCGGTTGCCGGTGGCTGTTGCCCGGGTGCCGTGACCGTAGGCGGGGGGCGCGGCCCGCTGCGACGGTCACTTCCCGGTGAGTGGGAAGGGGCGGCTGCCGCACCGCCCCCGGCTCTGCGAACCTCCCCGGCGTACGGACTTCTGAGGAGGGTGCGCCGGATGGACGGGCCACTGACGATCGCCGGACTCGCGGACTGGGCGGCCGACGCCTGGGGCGACGACGAGGCCCTCGCGTACGAGGGCGAGAGCTGGACTTTCGAGGCGCTGCGGGACGCGGTCGACGAGGCCGCGCGGGCGCTGATGGCGCAGGGTCTCGCGCCGGGCGACCGGGTCGCGCTGTGGGCGCCGAACAGTGCGCGCTGGGTCGTCGCCGCGCTCGGCGCGCTCGCCGCGGGCGGGGTGCTCGTGCCGGTGAACACCCGCTACCGGGCCCGGGAGGCGGCGGACATGCTGCGCCGGGCGCGCTGCCGGGTGCTGTTCACCGAGACGGACTTCCTGGGCACCGACTACGCGCGGATGCTGACGGACTCCGGGGAGAAGCTGCCGGACCTGGACCGGGTCGTGATCCTGCACGACCAGGCCGCCTGGGCCGGGTTCCTCGGCCGCGCGTCCGAGGTGGACGGCGCGGCCAGGCGGGCCCGGACGGAGGCGGTGGGCCCGGACGACGTCGCGGACATCCTGTTCACGTCCGGGACCACGGGGCGCCCCAAGGGGGTGCTGACCACGCACGGGCAGACGGTGCGGGTGTACGCGGAGTGGGCGAAGGGCGTGACGCTGACGCGCGGGGACCGGTATCTGCTGGTCAACCCGTTCTTCCACACCTTCGGCTACAAGGCGGGGATCCTGGCCTGTCTGCGGGTGGGCGCGACGATGCTGCCGGAGCAGGTCTTCGACGCGGAGCGGACGCTGCGGCGGATCGCGACCGAGCGGGTGAGCGTGCTGACGGGGGCGCCGGCGGTGTTCCGCGCGGTGCTGGACCATCCGCGGCGGGCCGAGTTCGCCGTCGACTCGATGCGGATGGCGGGGACCGGCGCGGCCGGCATCCCGACCACGCTGATCGAGGAGATCCGTGAACAGCTGGGCGCGGGGCTCGTGTTCACCGCGTACGGGCTCACGGAGTCGGACGGCACGGTGGCGATCTGTCCGCCCACCGAGTCGGCGGAGCGGCTCGCGCACACCTCGGGCAAGGCGCTGCCGGGCACGGAGCTGCGGATCGACTCCGCGGTGCCGGGTGAGCCGGGCGAGATCCTGACCCGGGGCTTCCACGTGATGCGCGGCTATCTGGACGATCCGGAGGCGACGGCGGAGGCGGTCGACGCGGACGGCTGGCTGCACACCGGCGATGTCGGGGTCCTGGACGAGCGGGGCTTCCTGACGATCACGGACCGGCTGAAGGACATGTTCGTGGTCGGCGGGTTCAACGCCTATCCGGCCGAGATCGAGCAGGTGCTGCGCACGCATCCGCGGCTCTCGGACGTGTCGGTGGTCGGCGCGCCCGACCGGCGGCTCGGCGAGGTCGGGATCGCGTTCTGCGTGCCCGCGCACGGTGAACAGCAGCCGGACGACGCGGAGTTGACGAGCTGGGCGCGGGAGCGGCTGGCGAACTTCAAGGTGCCGCGCCGGTTCCTGCCGCTCACGGAACTGCCGCACAACGCGGCGGGCAAGGTCGACAAGCCGGCGCTGCGCGCGCGGGCCGCACAGGAGGTGGCCGGATGAGCGGCGCACGCACACCGGAACAGCGGGAGCTCGCGGCGGCGGTCCGCCAGGTGCTGGCCGCGCACGAGGGCGCGGCGGCCTGGGAGCCGCTCGCCGGGCAGATCGGCGTGGCGGGCCTCGCGATCCCGGAGGAGTACGGCGGCTTCGGCGCCGGGCCGGGTGAACTGGCCGTGGTGGGTGAGGAGTTGGGCCGGGCGCTGAGTCCCGTACCGTTCCTCGACAGCGCCGTGCTGGTGCCGGCCGCACTGCTGGCGAGCGGGGACACCGAGGTGTGCGCGGGGCTGCTGCCGGAGCTGGCGGAGGGCTCGCGCACGGCATCGCTCGCGTGGGCCGAGAAGGACGCCGAGTGGGACACCGCGAACCAGCGCACCAGCGCCTCGCTGCAACAGGGCGCATGGCGGCTGTCCGGCGTGAAGGAGCACCTGCCGGCGGCAGGCGACACGCTGCTCGTCGTGGCGCGCACCGAGCACCACGGGCCGAGCCTGTTCCTGGTCCCGGCCGACGCCGAGGGGGTCACCCTCACGGCGGTGCCGGTGATGGACGACAGCCGGCCGCAGTGGCGGCTCGAACTGAGCCGGGCCGAGGGCGTGCCGGTGGGTGAACTCGGCGGCGCCGCACCGGCGTTGGCCGCGGCCCTGGAGGCGGGCGCGCTGGTGCTTGCCGCGGACGCGGTGGGCGGGGCGTCCGTCGCGTTCGAGACGACGCTCCAGTACACCAAGGACCGGGAGCAGTTCGGCCGCCCGATCGGCTCGTTCCAGGCGGTCAAGCACCGGCTGGCCGACATGTTCACCTCGCTGGAGTCGGCGCGTTCGCTGCTGGCCGCGGCCGTGGACGGCGAGGTACCCGCGGGCGCGGCGAAGGCGGCGTGCTGCGAGAGCTTCGAGTGGATCGCCGGTGAGGCGATCCAGCTGCACGGCGGCATCGCGATCACCTGGGAGCACCCGGCGCACCGCTGGTTCAAGCGGGCGCACTCGGCGGCCCGGCTGCTCGGCTCCTCGTCCTGGCACCGCCGGAACCTGGCGCTGGTCTGACGCGCGCGGCGCCCCCTCTCATCCCCCTCCCCCTCGGACCTCTTTCCGAACGTCTCACGAAAGGACCCGTCATGCCTGAACAGGTGGACGTCGTCATCGTCGGTGCCGGCTTCTCCGGCCTCTACGCCGCGTACCGGATGCGCGCCCTCGGTCTCACCGTCGCCGGGTTCGAGCGCGGCGAAGGGCCCGGCGGCGTCTGGTACTGGAACCGGTACCCGGGCGCCCGCTGCGACGTGGAGTCCGTCGACTACTCGTACTCCTTCGACCAGGAGCTGGAGCAGGAGTGGGACTGGTCGGAGAAGTACGCGACGCAGCCGGAGATCCTGCGCTACGTCGAGCACGTCGTCGAACGCCACGATCTGCTGCGGCACTTCACGTTCGGCACCTCGGTCGTGTCGGCCGAGCTGGACGAGGAGCGGCTGCGCTGGACCGTGCGCACCGACGACGGCCGGGTCGTGGCGGCGCGGTACGTGCTGACCTGCGTGGGCTGTCTGTCGACGGCGCACACGCCGCAGATCGAGGGCGTCGCCGACTTCGCCGGGGCCTCGTACCACACGGGGCAGTGGCCGCACGAGGGCGTCGACCTGACGGGGCTGCGGGTCGGCGTGATCGGCACGGGGTCCTCGGGCATCCAGTCGATCCCGCTGATCGCCGAGGACGCGGCGCATCTGACCGTGTTCCAGCGCAGCGCCAACTACTCGATCCCGGCGGGCAACAAGCCGCTGAGCGACGAGGAGCGGGCGGCGCAGAAGGCCGGGTACGCGGAGCGGCGGGCCCTGTCGCGGCGCTCCGGCGGCGGCTCCCCGCACATGGCGCACCCGCTGAACACCCTGGAGGCGGCGGCCGAGGAGCGGCGGGCCGCGTTCGAGGAGCGGTGGCGGCTGGGCGGGGTGCTGTACTCCAAGACGTTCCCGGACCAGGTCACGAGCAAGGCGGCGAACGACGTGGCGCGCGCCTTCTGGGAGGAGAAGGTGCGGGCGGAGATCGACGACCCGGCCGTCGCGGATCTCCTGGTCCCCACCGACCACCCCATCGGCACGAAGCGCATCGTCACGGACGACGGCTACTACGCGACGTACAACCGCGACGACGTCCGTCTCGTGAACCTGAAGGCGACGCCGATCGAGCGGATCGAGGCGTCCGGTGTGCGGCTCGCCGGCGGTGAACTGGTCGAGCTGGACGTCCTCGTGTACGCGACCGGCTTCGACGCGATGACCGGTTCCCTCGACCGGATCGGGATCACGGGCCGCGAGGGGCGGACCCTGAAGGAGGCGTGGGCGGCCGGCCCGCGCACATACCTCGGGCTCGGTGTCGACGGCTTCCCGAACCTGTTCAACATCGCGGGTCCCGGCTCCCCCTCGGTGCTCGCCAACATGATCCTGTGCGGCGAGCAGCACGTGGACTGGATCGCGGACCTGCTGACGCATCTGTCGGAGCGGGGGCACGCGGGCGTGGAGGCGCGGACGCCGGCGGTCGACGGCTGGGTCGAGGAGTGCCGCAGGCGCGCGGACGGCACGCTGATGCCGGCGGCGAACTCCTGGTACCTGGGCGCCAACATCCCGGGCAAGCCGCGGGTGTTCATGCCGTTCGTCGGCGGGTTCGGCGCGTACGGGGACATCATCGAGAAGGTCGCGGCGGACGGCTACGAGGGCTTCGAGCTGCTGAGCTGACGGTCCCTGGGGGGCCTACGGCGAAGGGCCGGCGGGGTGCACCCCCGCCGGCCCTTCGCCGTGCTCGGCGCCCGTCAGTTCCGCAGCGCGGTGAACGCCTTGGCGCACGCGTCGCGCGCCTCGGGGATGGCCACCTGCGCGCTCATCGTCATGAAGCCGTGGAACGCCTCGTCGTAGCCGTGGTGCTCGACCGGCACTCCGGCGGCGGCCAGCAGTTCGGCGTAGCGGCGGCCCTCGTCCCGCAGTGGGTCGAAGCCGGCCGTGACGACGAACGCGGGCGGCAGCCCGGCCAGATCGCGGGCGGCGAAGGGCGTGGCCCGCGGGTCGAGCGCGTCCGCCGGGCCGGTCAGGTACTGCTCCCAGTACCAGCGCAGATGGTCGGCGGTGACGAAGTAGCCGAGCGCGTTCTCGGTGTACGAGGCGGTGTCGGCGGCCGGGTCGAGCATCGGGTAGTAGAGGTGCTGGGCGGTGAGCGCGGGGCCGCCCCGGTCGCGGGCGAGCAGCGCGGTGACGGCGGCGAGATTGCCGCCCGCACTGTCCCCGGCGACGCTCAGCGGGCGCCCGGGGTGGGCGTCGGCGGCCCAGCGCAGCGCGGTGTACGCGTCCTCGAAGGCGGCCGGGAAGGGGTGCTCGGGCGCGAGCCGGTAGTCGACGGAGACCACGGTCGCGCCGGTGCCCGCCGCGAGTTCGCGGCAGAAGCCGTCGTGGGAGTCGAGGGAGCACAGCACCATGCCGCCGCCGTGGAAGAACACGACGACGGGGGCGTCCGGGGCGCCGCCGGGTTCGTAGACCCGGACGGGCACGCCGTGCGCGTCGGTGTCGGTGACCCGGTCGAGCGCGGGGAGCCGGGGCGGCTCGGGCGCGGTGCGGGCGTCGAAGAAGGCCCGGACCTCGCGGATGTCGGTCATGGCCGTGCCGAGCGGCGGGAACGCGGCGGTGCAGGCGTCGATGAGGGCCCGCACGTCGGGGCGCGGGACACGGGTCATGCGTCGGCCTCCGTGCCCCTCTGGGCGAAGACCGGCATGCGGCCCGCGCTCGCTCCGCCGTCGGCGGTGATCTCGGCGCCGGTCAGGTAGGAGGCGTCGTCGGAGGCGAGGAACGCGACGAGGGTGGCGACCTCTTCGGGCCGGCCGATGCGGCCGAGCGCGGCGGCGGGGTGGTCGGTGGTGCCCAGGTGTGCGGTCATCGCGGTGTCGATGGCGCCGGGGAAGACGCAGTTGACGCGGATGCCGAAGCCGCCGAGTTCGAGGGCGGCGGTGCGGCTGAGGCCGCGCAGGCCCCACTTGGCCGCGCCGTACGCGCCGTGGCCGATGATGCCCTGGAGGCCGGCCTGCGAGGAGATGTTGACGATCGCGCCGCCGCCCGCGGCACGCAGGGCGGGCACGGTGGCCTGGAGTCCGAGGAAGGGGCCGACGAGGTCGACCTTGAGCAGGCGCTCCAGTTGCTCGGCGGTCTCGTCGAGGAGCGGGGCCGTCGTGTAGATCGCCGCGTTGTTGACCAGGATGTCGAGCCGGCCGAAGCGGTCGGTCGCGGCGGTGACGGCCGCCGCCCAGGAGCTCGGGTCGGTGACGTCGAGCGGCACGAACAGGGCCGCGTCGGTGCCGATCGACGCGGCGGTCTTCTCGCCCTGCTCGGTGAGGACGTCGCCGAGCACGACGCGGGCGCCCCGGGCGACGAGTTCGCGCGCGATCGCCTCACCCATGCCGCGGGCGGCACCGGTGACCAGCGCGACCTTCCCTTCCAAGCTGCCCCGTACCTGCCCTCGTTCATCGGACATCGTGTTCCGCCTCCTTGATACGTATGGCTGTACTGGTACCGGCCGAACCGGAAGCGCCCCACAAGGGACGCGGCGCTGTAGCCGAGGCCCGATGAATCGCGTACCCGGCGCCGGGGTGCCGCCTTGCCCACCCGTGCCGCCCCAGGCGGCAGACTGCCCAAGGCGGCGGCAGCCGGAAGGCGTGCCCAGGGCAGATGCGCCCCGTAAGGGGCGCGGGGAACTGCGCGAGCAACCACGACGGCGCGGCACTCGGCGAACGATCCCCGGTCCCAACGGCGGCGCCCCCTCAGGCGCCGCCGGCCATGTGGGTCGCGGCGCGGTGGCCGAAGACCATGCCTGTGCCGATGGGGGCGCCGGGGCCGGGGTAGACGGGCCCGGTGACGTTCGCCGCCGTGTTGCCGGCCGCGTACAGGCCCTCGATCGCGGAGCCGTCCCCGCGCAGGACGCGCGCGTGCACGTCGGTGCTGAGACCCCCCTTCGTGCCGAGGTCGCCGAGCACGATCCGCACCGCGTGGAACGGACCCCGCTCCAGCGGCAGCAGGCAGGGGTTCGGCGCGGTGGACTCCGGGTCGGTGAAGAAGCGGTCGTAGGGATCGTCGCCGCGCCCGAACTCGGGGTCGTGGCCCTCGGCCGCGTACCCGTTGAACGTCTTCACGGTCGCGGCCAGCGCGTCCGCCGGCACGCCGATCTCGGCGGCGATGCCCTCGATCGTGTCGGCGGTGCGCCACACCCCGGCCTGCTCGAAGGACTCCCGGTCGGTGGGGACGAGGACGATGCCGGGCGGCTCCTCGCCGTGCGCCGCGTCCCACACCCACCACACGGGCCGGTCGGGGCGGTCGCCGGCGCCCGCGGCCATCATGGCGCGGCCCATCCGGTCGTAGGACAGGCACTCGTTGGCGAAGCGGCGGCCCTGCGGGTCGACGAAGACGCCCGCACGGAAGCCGAGGGCGAACGCGGCGCTGCCGTCGGGGAACAGCACGGACGGGCACCACCAGCTCTCGTCGAGCATGGTGGACGCGGCGCCGAGGCCGGTCGCGGCGCGCAGCGCGTCCCCGGTGCCGCCGCCGGCCGGGCCCATGGTCCAGTCGGCGCCCGGCCCGTTGCCCCAGGTGCGGCGCAGGTCGGAGGCGCGCTCGTAGCCGCCGGCGGCGAGCAGGACGCCGCGCCGGGCCTCGATGCGGCGCGTCGCGCCGGACGCGGTGCGCACCTCGGCGCCGGTGACGCGGCCGGTGGCGTCCTGGACGAGGCCGGTGAGCGCGGTGTGGCGCTCGGCGCGGCCGCCCGCGCCGTGCAGGGCGAGCAGCAGCCGGCCGATCAGCGCCCGGCCGTCCTCCAACGGGCCCTCGGGAGTGGGCAGTCGCAGGCGCTCGGCGTAGGCCGGCGGCCGGACCGCGTCGAGCAGTTCGGCCGATCCCTCGGGGCGCTCCAGCGGTACGGGGAAGACGCCGCGGCCCGCGTCGAAGCGGCCGGGGCCCGGGTAGTAGTCGGGGAACGGCCGGTACTCGAAGTCGATGAGGTCGTCGCGCTCCAGGAACGCGACGAGCGGGCCCGCCCCGTCGAGGTAGGCGTCCTGCAGCTCGTGCGGGGTGGCATCGCCGACGAGGGAGCGGAAGTAGGCGCGGGCGAGGTCGGCGCTGTCCTCGACGCCGGCGCGGGCCTGTGCCTGGTTGCCGGGGAGCCACAGGCAGGCGCCGGCGTAGGCGGTGGTGCCGCCGAAGTACTCGGTCTTCTCGACGACGAGGGTGTCGAGGCCCTGGGCGGCGGCGCTGTAGGCGCCGGTGAGGGCGGCGCCGCCGGAGCCGACGACGAGGACGTCGACCGTCTCGTCCCAGGAGGTGGTCTGCGGGGTCTGTGCGCTCACAGGGTCTCGCTCCTCTCGTACCACTGGGGGAAGACGGCGCGGGCGGCGATCCGCCAGCCGTCCGCGGTGCGCTCGTACTCGTCCTCGTACCGGACGGGGCAGCGCAGGTCGCCGCCCTCGGCGTCGAGGTGGTGGGCGATGCAGTAGGTCACGCCGCGGGCCCGGTCGGGTCCGGTGATCTCGGCGACGTGGTTGCCGACCTGGTGGAAGGTGCGGGGGAAGACGGAGAGGTCGTCGAGGAGCTTGGCGCGCTCGGCGCTGCCGCCGCGCTCCCACAGGAGGCTGCCGTCGGCCTCGTGGGCGACGATCCGCGCGTCGGCGGTGAACTGGGCGTCGAACAGGGCCGGGTCGCGGGCGTCGACCGCGAGGGCGTAGTTCTCGGCGAGGCGCCGCAGCGCGAACGCGTCACCGGGCTCGGGAGGAACAGACGTACGGGTCATGGCCCACACCCTGTCCCCACCCGGCCCGGTGCTCCACGGTCCGTTCCCGCTCAGTGGGAGACGGGCCGTCACCGCACGGCGCCGCGGACGCCGGGGATGTCAGAGGCGCTCGATGATCGTCACGTTGGCCTGGCCGCCGCCCTCGCACATGGTCTGCAGGCCGTAGCGGCCGCCGGTGCGCTCCAGCTCGTGCAGGAGGGTGGTCATCAGCTTGGTGCCGGTCGCGCCGAGGGGGTGGCCGAGGGCGATCGCGCCGCCGTTCACGTTCACCTTCGCGGGGTCGGTGCCGGTCTCCTTGAGCCAGGACAGGACGACCGGCGCGAACGCCTCGTTGATCTCGACGAGGTCGATGTCCTCCATGGACAGGCCGGTCTTCTTCAGCGCGTACGCCGTCGCGGGGATCGGCGCGGACAGCATCCGGATCGGGTCCTCGCCGCGCACGGAGAGGTGGTGGATGCGGGCGCGCGGGGTGAGCCCGTGCTCGCGGACGGCGCGCTCGGAGGCGAGCAGCATGGCGGCGGCGCCGTCGGAGACCTGCGAGGAGCAGGCGGCGGTGATGGTGCCGCCCTCGACGACGGGCTTGAGGCCGGCCATCTTCTCCAGGGTGGTGTCGCGGCGCGGGCCCTCGTCGACGGTGACGTCGCCGTACGCGACGGTCTCCTTGGCGAAGCGGCCCTCGTCGATGGCGCGCAGGGCGCGCTGGTGCGACTGGAGCGCCCAGGCCTCCTGGGCCTCGCGGGTGATGCCCCACTTCTCGGCGATGAGCTCGGCGCCGTGGAACTGGTTGACCGGCTGGTCGCCGTAGCGGGCGCGCCAGCCCTCGCTGCCGATGTAGGGGCCGTCGGTGAGGCCGAGCGGCTCGGCGGCCTGCCGGGAGGCGAACGCGATGGGGATCATCGACATGTTCTGCGTGCCGCCTGCGACGACGAGGTCCTGGGTGCCGGACAGGACGCCCTGGGCGGCGAAGTGGACGGCCTGCTGGGAGGATCCGCACTGCCGGTCGACGGTGACGCCGGGCACTTCCTCGGGCAGGCCCGCGGCGAGCCAGGCGGTGCGGGCGATGTCGCCGGCCTGCGGGCCGACGGTGTCGAGGCAGCCGAAGACGACGTCCTCGACGGCGGCCGGGTCGACGCCGGTGCGCGCGACGAGCTCCTTGAGGACGTGGGCGCCCAGGTCGGCGGGGTGGACGGCGCTCAGTCCGCCCTTCTTCCGCCCGACGGGGGTGCGGACTGCTTCGACGATGTAGGCCTCGGCCATGACGGCTCCTTCATCCTTGCTGGGCTGGGGAATGGTCTGATCGGTCGGGTGCGGCGATGCCGTCCAGGACGGTCGCCAGGTACTGGCGGGCGATCTCCTCGGGGCTGTGCCGGCCGTCGGGCCGGTACCAGGACGCGGCGACCCAGACGGTGTCGCGCACGAAGCGGTAGGTGAGCCGGATGTCGAGGTCCGCCCGGAACTCCCCGGCGGCCACGCCGTCCTTCAGCGTGGTGAGCCAGGTCTGTTCGAAGGTGCTCTGGGACGCGGCGAGGAACGCGAAGCGCTCCCGGGCCGCGAGGGTCTTGGACTCCTTCTGGTAGATGGCGACCGCGGGGCCGTGCCGGTCGATCTCCCGGAAGGACTCGGTGACCAGGGCGCGCATCGTCTCGCGCGGCCCGAGCCCGGCGGCGAGCACCGTGTCGTAGCGGCCGGCAAGCTCGTCGAGGAAGCCGCGCAGGATCTCCTCGACGATCGAGTCCTTGGAGTCGAAGTGGTAGTAGAGGCTGCCCGCGAGCATGCCCGCGGCGTCCGCGATGCGGCGGACGGTCGTGGCGTCGTAGCCCTGGGCGGCGAACACCGCGGCCGCGGTGTCGAGGAGCTGGCGCCGCCGCTCGGGCGAGGCGCTCATGCGTGCTGGCTGCTCACGGACACGACCTCGCCGGTCATGTACGAGGAGTAGCCGGAGGCGAGGAAGACCATCACGTTGGCCACTTCCCAGGGCTCGGCGTAGCGGCCGAAGGCCTCCTTCTCGGTGAGCTCCGCGAGGAGTTCGGCGGAGGTGACCTTCACGAGGTGGGGGTGCATGGCGAGGCTGGGCGCCACCGCGTTGACCCGGACTCCGTACTCGGCGGCCTCGAGGGCGGCGCAGCGGGTGAGGGCCATGACGCCGGCCTTGGCGGCGGCGTAGTGGGCCTGGCCCTCCTGGGCGCGCCAGCCGATCACCGAGGCGTTGTTGACGACGACGCCTCGGCGGCCGGTGTCGCGGAAGGCGCGCAGGGCGGCGCGGGTGCAGCGGAACGTGCCGCCCAGGGTGATGTCGAGGACGCGGGTCCACTGCTCGTCGGTCATGTCGACGAGGGCGGCGGTGCCGCCCAGGCCCGCGTTGTTCAACACGATGTCGAGGCCGCCGTGGACCTCGGTGACGTGGGCGAACAGGGCCTGCACCTGCTCCTCGTCGGTCACGTCGCAGGCGAGCGCGGAGACGCGGTCGGCGCCGAACTCCTCGGCGAGGGCCTGCTCGCTCTCCTTGAGGCGGCGGGTGTGCGCGTCGCTGATGACGACGCGGGCGCCCTCCTCCAGGAAGCGGCGGGCCGTGGCGCCGCCGATGCCGGCGCCCGCGGCGGCGGTGACGACCGCGGTACGGCCTTCCAGGAGCCGGTGGCCGGGGACGTACTCGGGAACGCTGGACTTCGGCGTCGTCATGCACGCACCTCTTTCGGCAGGCCGAGCAGGCGCTCGGCGATGATGTTCCGCTGGATCTCGTCGGAGCCCGCGTAGATCGTGTCGGCGCGGGAGAAGAGGAACAGGCGCTGCCACGCGTCGAGTTCGTAGGGTTCGCCCTCGGCGAGCATGGAGGCGGCGCCGCATATGTCCATGGCGAGCTCGCCGAGGCCGCGGTGCCAGGTGGCCCAGTAGAGCTTGGCGACGGAGGGGTCAACGCCGCGCCGCGCGTTGGCCTCCATGGTGCGCAGGCCGGTCCAGGCGCGGGCGAGGCGGTCGCGGAGCAGGGGGTCGTCCAGCGTGCCGTTCTTCTCGGCGAGCGCGATCAGGTCCGTCAGCTCGCGGCGGAAGCCGATCTGCTGGCCGACGGTGGAGATGCCGCGCTCGAAGCCGAGGGTGGCCATGGCGGTGCGCCAGCCGTCGCCGACGGCGCCGACGACGTGCGAGGCCGCGGTGCGGGCGCCGTCGAAGAACACCTCGTTGAACTCACTGGTGCCGGTGAGCTGGACGATGGGGCGGACCTCGACGCCGGGCTGGTCCAGCGGCACGAGGAGGTAGGAGAGTCCGGCGTACCGGCGCGAGCCGGGCTCGGTGCGGGCGATCACGAAGCACCACTGGGCCTCGTGCGCGAGCGACGTCCAGGTCTTCTGGCCGTCGACGATCCACTCGGTGCCGTCCTCGCTGAGGGCGGCGCGGGTGCGCACGCCCGCGAGGTCGGAGCCGGCGCCCGGCTCGCTGTACCCCTGGCACCACAGCTCCTCGACCCGGCGGATCGGCTCCAGGAACCGGGCCTTCTGCTCCTCGGTGCCGAAGGCGATGAGGGTGGGGCCGAGCAGCTGCTCGCCTATGTGGTTGACCCGGGCGGGGGCGTCCGCGAGGGCGTACTCCTCGTGGAGGGCGATCTGCTGCGCGAGGCTCGCGCCGCGTCCGCCGTGCTCCTCGGGCCAGCCGACGCACGTCCAGCCGTGCGCGGCCATGTGCCGCTCCCAGGCGAGGCGCTCGTCGAACGCCTCGTGCTCACGGCCGGGTCCGCCCTTTCCCCGCAAGGAGGCGAATCCGCCGGAGAGTTCACGCTCCAGCCAGCCGCGAAAGCCGGTCCGGAAGTCCTCGACGCTGTCCATGCGCATAAGCTAACCTACCAAACACTTGTTAGGGAAGGATGAATCCGATGCCCGCACCGCAGCCCGACCTGTCCCACCCCACGGAGGACACCTCCTCGCCCGTCCTGTACGAGGTCAGGGGCCCGGTCGCGTACGTGACGCTGAACCGGCCCCGGTACCGCAACGCGCAGAACTCGGCGATGACCTACGCCCTGGACGCGGCCTTCTACCGCGCGGCGGAGGACTCCGAGGTGAAGGCCGTCGTCCTGGCAGGCGCGGGCGAGCACTTCTCCGCGGGCCACGACATCGGCACGCCGGAGCGGGACGCGCACCTCCCGTTCGAGCGGAAGGCCGGCCTGTGGTGGGACCACTCGGACAAGCAGGGGGCCGACTCCCGGTTCGCCCGCGAGTCGGAGGTCTACCTCGGCATGTGCCGGCGCTGGCGCGAGCTGCCCAAGCCGGTGATCGCCTCCGTGCACGGGGCCTGCGTGGCGGGCGGCCTGATGCTGGCCTGGGTGTGCGACCTGATCGTGGCGAGCGAGGACGCGTTCTTCGCGGACCCGGTCGTGCGCATGGGCATCCCCGGCGTCGAGTACTTCGCGCACCCGTGGGTGATGCCGCCGCGCATCGCCAAGGAGTTCCTCTTCACGGGCGAGCGGATGAGCGCGCGGCGCGCGTACGAGGTCGGGATGGTCAACAGGGTGGTGGCGCGCGACGAACTGGCGGGGCGCACCGACGAACTGGCACTGAAGATCGCCGAGATGCCGCGCCTGGGCCTCGCCCTGACCAAGCGCGCGGTGAACCAGGCGGAGGACCTCCAGGGCCTGCACACCGGCATGGACTCGGTGTTCGGCCTGCACCACCTGGCGCACGCGCACAACGCGGAGACGGCGGCGGACTCCCTGGGCGGCATGGACGTCCGGTCGATGAAGAAGGCGGGCACGCGATGAACCTGGACTTCACCCCCGAGGAAGACGCGTTCCGGGCCGAGGCCCGCGCGTGGCTCGCCGCGCACGTGCCGGCCGTGCCGCTGCCCTCCCTGGAGACCGAGGAGGGCTTCGCCGCGCACCGCGCGTGGGAGGCCGAGCTGCACGCGGACCGCTGGGCGGTCGTGTCCTGGCCCGAGGAGTTCGGCGGCCGCGGCGTCGACATCTTCAAGTGGCTGGTCTTCGAGGAGGAGTACTACGCGGCGGGCGCCCCGGGCCGCGTCACGCAGAACGGGATCAATCTGCTGGCCCCCACCCTCTTCGACCACGCGACCGACGAGCAGCGCGCCCGCGTGCTGCCCTCGATGGCGAGTGGCGAGGTCGTGTGGGCGCAGGCCTGGTCGGAGCCGGAGTCGGGCTCGGACCTGGCGTCGCTGCGCTCGCGGGCGGTGCGCACGGACGGCGGCTGGCTGCTCAGCGGCCAGAAGACCTGGTCCTCGCGGGCCGCGTTCGCCGACCGGGCCTTCGGCATCTTCCGTACGGACCCGGACGCGGCGAAGCCGCACCACGGCCTGACGTACCTGATGTTCGACCTGAAGGCGCCCGGGGTCACGGTCCGCCCGATCGGGCGGCTCGACGGGAAGCCGGCCTTCGCCGAGCTGTTCCTCGACGACGTGTTCGTCCCCGACGAGGACGTGATCGGCGAGCCGGGCAACGGGTGGCGGATCGCGATGTCGACGACGGGCAACGAGCGGGGCCTGACGCTGCGCTCCCCCGGCCGCTTCCTCGCCGCCGCGGACCGGCTCGCGGCGCTGTGGCGCGAGCGCGGCGCGGACCCGGCGGTCCGCGACCGGGTGGCGGACGCCCTGGTCGGGGCGCGGGCCTACCAGCTGTTCACGTACGCCAACGCGTCGCGCTTCGCCGCCGGTGAGCAGATCGGCGCCGAGTCCAGCCTGAACAAGGTGTTCTGGTCGGAGTACGACATCGCCTTGCACGAGACGGCGCTCGACCTGCTCGGCGCGGACGCGGAGCTGGCGGACGGCGAGTGGGCGGAGGGCTACGTGTTCTCGCTCGCGGGCCCGATCTACGCGGGGACGAACGAGATCCAGCGCGACATCATCGCCGAGCGGCTGCTCGGCCTGCCGAAGGGACGCCGCTGATGAGGTTCCTCCTGGACACGGAGCAGGCCGAGTTCGGCCGCACCCTCGACCGGATGCTCGGCGCGGCCGACACCCCCGCGGCCGTAAGGGCCTGGGCGGACGGCGACTTCGGGCCCGGCCGGGCGCTGTGGGCGCGGCTCGCGGAGACCGGGGTGTTCACCCTCGCGGTGCCCGAGGCGCACGAGGGGCTCGGCCCGCTGCCGGTCGAGCTGGCGGTGGCGTACGTGGAGCTGGGCCGGCACGCGGTGCCCGGCCCGGTCGTGGAGACGGCGGCCGCGGCGGCGCTGCTGGCGGAGCTGCCGGAGGGGACGGGCGCCGCGAAGGAGTGGCTGCCGCGGATCGCCTCCGGTGACGCGCTGGTCTCCCTGGCCTCGGGAGCCGCGGGCCCGTACGCGCTGGACGCGGACGCGGCGGACGCGGTGCTCGTCGCGGACGGCGACGCGATACGCCTGGCCGCCGGGCACGGGCCGCTGCGGGAGTCGGCCGATCCGGCCCGCCGCCTGTTCGTCCCGGAGGGCGGCGAGGTGCTGGCCCGGGGCCCGGAGGCCGCGTCGGCCCTGGCCCGCGCCGGCGACCTGGCCGCGTTCCTCACGGCGGCCCAGTCCCTCGGCGTCGGGCTCGAACTGCTGCGCAGGACCGTGGAGTACGTGGGCCAGCGCCGTCAGTTCGGGGTGGCGATCGGCACGTTCCAGGCGGTCAAGCACCGGCTCGCGGACGCGCTGGTGGGCCTGGAGTTCGCCCGCCCGCTCCTGTTCGGCGCGGCGCTCACCCTGAACGGGGAGGAGATCGCGGCGGCGAAGCTCGCGGCGGGCGAGGCGGCGTACCGCGCGGCCCGCGCCGCCCTCCAGCTGCACGGCGCGGTCGGCTACACGGAGGAGCTGGACCTCTCCCTGTGGCTCCGCAAGGCCCTCCCCCTGCGCGACGCCTGGGGCACCCCTTCACAGTGCCGGGCCCGGCTGGTCCCGGCGGCGGGCGGTCCGGTGCCGTGGAGGGCGTCGTCCGCGGGGTGACCGGGACGGGGGTCGCGGTGGGCGTGATCTCCGGGTTCGCTATTTTGAGCGGCGCCCGACGTTCATGACGTTGCTGACCTCAGGAGCCGGCCGTGGAACCCACGCCCCAGTCCGCCACGACCCCGACGTGCTACCGCCACGCCGGCACCGAGACGCACATCCGCTGCGCCCGCTGCGAGCGGCCGATATGCCCTCGGTGCATGCGGGACGCGTCGGTCGGCTTCCAGTGCCCGGAGTGCGTGGCCGAGGGCAGCCGCACCGTGCGTCAGGCCCGCACCGTCGCCGGCGGTCGGATCGCGGCCGTGCCACTGGTCACGTACGTGCTCATCGCGGTGAACGTGCTGGCGTACGTCGGCGAGCTGGTCCGCCCCGCGCTGGTCGACCGGTTCCAGATGCTGGGGCTCTGGATGATCGGGCCCGACGGCGGGGCGTACGTCTACCAGGATCCGCACCCGGCGGCCTACCACCCGGAGGGCGTCGCGGCGGGCGAGTGGTACCGGCTGCTCACCGGCTCGTTCCTGCACCTGCCGCCCACGGAGGGCTGGTACGGACTGCTGCACATCACGCTGAACATGGCGTCCCTGTGGAACCTGGGCCGGCTCGTCGAGTCCCAGCTCGGCCGGGTCCGCTACCTCGCCCTGTACCTGCTCTCGGCGCTCGGCGGCTCGGTCCTCGTCCTGCTGCTCGCCCCGGCGACGCCGACGGTCGGCGCGTCCGGCGCGATCTTCGGGCTCGCCGCCGCGTACTACGTGATCGCCCGCCGGCTCGGCTGGGACATGCGCGGGGTCAACCAGTTCATGGCGTACTTCCTGGTGTGGATGCTGATCTCCGCCGGGTTCGCGTCCTGGCAGGGGCACCTGGGCGGACTGCTCGCGGGCGCGGTCGCGGCGGTGGGCCTGGTGTACGCCCCGCGCGAGCGCCGCGTGGCCGTGCAGACGGCCGCCTGCGTCGGGCTGCTCGCCCTGCTCCTGCTGCTCACGGCGCTCAAAGCGGGAGCACTTGCCTGAACCGGCCGGGGCGCCGCTTACTCTGTCCCGCATGAAACGCGCCGGCTGTCTGGCCCTCTCCTTCCTCGCCGTGGCACCCCTCGCCACGGTCGCGGTATTCCTCATGTCCCCGGACGGGAAGACCGACGACTCGCCCGCCCTTTCCTCGTCGGCCTCGGCGCGGCCGTACGACAAGGACAAGTCGGCCGCCGAGCGCAAGGCCGACGACAAGCTGATAGCCGAGCTGCCGCCGGGCCTGGCCGCGCCCGCGAAGAAGGAGCTGGCGCAGCAGATCGTGGCGAGCGCCGAGAACTCGACGCTGGACTGGCGCGGCCAGTACGGCTACATCGAGGACATCGACGACGGCCAGGGCTACACGGCCGGGATCATCGGCTTCTGCACCGGCACCCACGACCTGCTGACCCTGGTGGAGCGCTACACCAAGGAACACCCGGGCAACGGGCTGGCCCGCTATCTGCCCGCGCTGCGCAAGGTCGACGGGTCGGACTCGCACGAGGGCCTGGACCCGGGCTTCACCGAGGCGTGGAAGGCGGAGGCCGCGAACAAGGCGTTCCGGGACGCACAGAACACCGAGCGGGACCGGTCCTACTTCGAGCCTGCGGTCCGGCTCGCCAAGCTCGACGGGCTCGGCACGCTGGGCCAGTTCATCTACTACGACGCGATGGTGCTGCACGGCCCCGGCACAGGACCGAGCGGTTTCTACGGTCTGCGCGAGGCCGCCATCAAGGAGGCGGACACCCCGTCGCAGGGCGGCAGCGAGAAGAACTTCCTCGACATCTTTCTCGACCTGCGGCGCAAGGAGATGAAGGCGAAGCGCGCGGACCGCGACACCAGCCGCATCGACACGGCGCAGCGCCAGTTCCTCTACGACGGCAACCTGTCGCTGAAGACCCCGCTGACCTGGCAGGTCTACGGCGAAACGTTCAAGGTGCCGTGATACAGGCCGATTTGGTCACGCGGGGACCGTTCCATCTGTGAAGATGACGTGTCGAACTCATGGCGCCCGCGTGTGCGCCGATCAACTCAAAAGAGGACAACACATGAACATACGCCCCACCTTGGCCACCGCCTCCGCGCTGTCCGTCTCCGCGCTGGCCGCCGTGGCCCTGCTGGGCGCGGCCCCCGCGTACGCCACCGAGTACAGCTCGGCGCTGAAGATCCGCGGGGTCCAGTACGACGCACCGGGCACGGACAGCAACCGCTGCTCGGGCGGCAACACCTCGCAGGAGTACGTGACGCTGAAGAACTACTCCAAGACCGCGACGATCAACCTCAAGGGCTACCTGGTCAAGGACGCCGCGGGCAACAGCTTCCGGTTCACCGCGAGCCACAGCCTCCAGCCCGGCGACTACGTGAAGCTGCGCGGCGGCAACGGCACGGACTCCGACGCCAACAACGTGGTCTACCGCGACAACTGCAACTTCATGTGGAACAACAGCGGCGACACGATCTACGTGTACAAGCCGTCCGGCCCCGGCTCGGACTCGCACAAGTACACGAAGTCCGGCAACGACGCCGACGGCAACGGCTACATCAGCTTCCACAGCTGATCCGCTGACTCGCTGATCCCCCACTGAGCACGCGCAGGGCCGCGCCCCACCCCGGCCCTGCCCCCTCGTACGCTCCCCTCATGTCACGCACCACTCCGCCCCGGCCCTTCGACGCCGAGGCCCTCTTCCCCGACCTCGCCCCGCTGCGCCGCACGGCGACCCGCCTGCATCCGCGGCCCGGTTCCCCTACGGCACAGGACAGTTCGGTCGGCGGGCCGATGTTGTGGCCCGCGCACGAGCCCTGGCCGGTGTGCCCGACCCCGCACAAGGGTGCCGACGGGCCGCTGCCGTTGATCGGCGTCGCCCAGCTGTACCGCCGCGACGTGCCCGGCCTTCCGCACCCCGAACTCGGCGACGTGCTCCAGGTGTTCTGGTGCGGCTTCGAAGGGCACACGGACGGCGCCTACGACCTGCACGCGGAACTCCGCCGGCGCCACGCCGACGAGGTGACGGAGACACTGGCCGAACAGCCGGTTCCGGACGTCGTCGGCCGCGAGGAACTCGTCCCGGACCCGTGCGTCCTGCACCCCGAAGAGGTCACCGAGTACCCGTGGTTCGAGGAGCTCTCCCCCGAGCTCCAGGAGCGCGTCGAGACCTGGGAGGAGGACGAGGGCGACGACGAGGAGGTCTACGTGTCGGACCTGTCCACCGCCCCCGGCTGGAAGACCGGCGGGCACATCGCGTGGAACCTCACCGGCCCCACCGACCTGCCCTGCGCCGAGTGCGGCACGGAGCTGTTCCCGCTCCTGACCGCCACCGACCGGGAGTGGGACTCCAGCACCACGAGCTGGATCCCGTACGAGGACCGCGACGGCAGCGATCTGCGGTACGCCTACGGCCCGACCGGGGTCCGGCCGTGGCGCAGTCACGTGGTCGTCGCCACCTGCCCCGGCGACCCGCGCCACCCCCTCCGGCTGATCACCCAGTAGCCGCGGTGAACGCACCGCGACGCCCGCCCAGTTCGTCCGGTCGGGGACAGTGAGGGCGAGCGTCGCGATCAGTTCCGTACGCCGTTGTACGGGACACCTGGTGGGGGCCCGTCGGGCCCGGCCGTCAGACCGTCAGGGCGCGGTCCGTCGGGCGGATCGGGGCCGGGAGCTCCGAGACGCCGGTCAGGAAGCGGTCGACGCCGCGGGCGGCCGAGCGGCCCTCCGCGATGGCCCAGACGATGAGGGACTGACCGCGGCCGGCGTCACCGGCGACGAAGACGCCGGGGACATTCGTCTGGAAGTCGGCGTCGCGCTCGATGTTGCCGCGCGCGTCGAGGTCCAGGCCGAACTGCGCGACCAGGCCGTTCTCCTGGTCGGTGCCGGTGAAGCCCATGGCGAGGGTGACCAGCTGGGCGGGGATCTTCCGCTCCGTGCCCGGCTTCGGGGTCAGCTTGCCGTCGACGAACTCGACCTCGGTGAGGTGCAGCCACTGGACGTTGCCGTCCTCGTCGCCCTCGAAGTGGGTCGTGGAGACGGAGTAGACCCGCTCGCCGCCCTCCTCGTGGGCCGAGGTGACCTTGTAGAGCATCGGGAAGGTCGGCCACGGCTGCGAGACCGGGTTCCGGTCGTCGTTCGGGCGCGGCATGATCTCCAGCTGCGTGACCGAGGCCGCGCCCTGGCGGTGCGCGGTGCCCACGCAGTCGGCGCCGGTGTCACCGCCGCCGATGACGACGACGTGCTTGCCCTCGGCGGTGAGGGGCGGCTGGACGAAGTCGCCCTCCTGCACCTTGTTCGCGAGCGGCAGGTACTCCATGGCGAAGTGGATGCCGTTCAGCTCGCGGCCCGGGACGGGCAGGTCGCGGGAGATGGTGGCGCCGGCGGCGACGACCACGGCGTCGTAGCGCTTGCGGAGCTTGGCGGCGTCGATGTCGCGGCCGATCTCCACACCCGTACGGAACTTGGTGCCCTCCGCGCGCATCTGCTCGATGCGGCGGTTGATGTGGCGCTTCTCCATCTTGAACTCGGGGATGCCGTAGCGGAGCAGGCCGCCGATGCGGTCGGCGCGCTCGTACACGGCGACCGTGTGGCCGGCCCGGGTCAGCTGCTGGGCGGCGGCGAGACCCGCCGGGCCCGAGCCGACGACGGCGACGGTCTTGCCCGACAGGCGCTCGGGGATCTGCGGGGCGACGTCGCCCCGGTCCCACGCCTGGTCGATGATCGAGACCTCGACGTTCTTGATGGTCACGGCCGGCTGGTTGATGCCGAGCACGCACGCCGACTCACAGGGCGCCGGGCAGAGGCGGCCGGTGAACTCCGGGAAGTTGTTGGTGGCGTGCAGGCGCTCCTGCGCCGCCGACCAGTCCTCGCGGTAGGCGAAGTCGTTCCACTCGGGGATCAGGTTCCCGAGCGGGCAGCCGTTGTGGCAGAACGGGATGCCGCAGTCCATGCAGCGGGACGCCTGCTTGCTGATGACGGGCAGCAGGGAGCCGGGAACGTAGACCTCGTTCCAGTCCCGGACGCGCTCGCCGACCGGGCGGGTCTGCGCGACCTCGCGGCCATGGTTGAGAAAGCCCTTGGGGTCAGCCATTGGTCGCCGCCTCCATCATCTTCTCGGTGATCTCGGTCTCGGAGAGACCGGCTCGCTCGGCGGCGTCCTTGGCGGCGAGCACTGCCTTGTACGTGCTGGGGATGATCTTGCTGAAGCGGGCGGCCGACGCGTCCCAGTCGACGAGCAGCTTCTCGGCGACGGTGGAGCCGGTCTCCTCGGCGTGGCGGCGCACGACGTCGTGCAGCCACTGCTTGTCGGTGGCGTCGAGGGCCTCGACCGCGCCGCGGTTGCCGACGTTGACCCGGTCGGTGTCCAGGTCGATGACGTAGGCGACACCGCCGGACATGCCGGCCGCGAAGTTGCGGCCCGTCTCGCCGAGGACGACCGCGTGACCGCCGGTCATGTACTCGCAGCCGTGGTCGCCCACGCCCTCCGAGACGACCGTGGCACCGGAGTTGCGGACGCAGAAGCGCTCGCCGGTGCGGCCGCGCAGGTACAGCTCGCCGCCCGTCGCGCCGTACGCGATGGTGTTGCCGGCGATCGTCGAGTACTCGGCGAGGTGGTCGGCGCCGCGGTCCGGGCGGACCACGATGCGGCCGCCGGACAGGCCCTTGCCGACGTAGTCGTTGGCGTCGCCCTCCAGGCGGAGCGTGACACCGCGCGGCACGAAGGCGCCGAAGGACTGGCCGGCCGAGCCGGTGAAGGTGATGTCGATGGTGTCGTCGGGCAGGCCCGCGCCACCGAACTTCTTCGTCACCTCGTGGCCGAGCATGGTGCCGACCGTGCGGTTGATGTTGCGGATGGCGACCTGGGCGCGCACCGGGCGGGCGTCGGCCTGGTCGTCGGCCGCGAGGGCGTCGGCGGCGAGCTTGATCAGCTCGTTGTCGAGCGCCTTCTCCAGGCCGTGGTCCTGGGTGACGATCTGGTGGCGGACGGCGCCGGCGGGCAGGTCCGGCACGTGGAACAGCGGCTCCAGGTCGAGGCCCTGCGCCTTCCAGTGGTCCACGGCCCGCTCGGTGTCGAGGAGTTCGGCGTGGCCGACGGCCTCCTCGATGGAGCGGAAGCCGAGCTCGGCGAGGAGCTCGCGGACCTCCTGGGCGATGAACTCGAAGAAGTTGACGACGTACTCGGCCTTGCCGGAGAAGCGGTCGCGCAGCGTCGGGTTCTGGGTGGCGATGCCGACCGGGCAGGTGTCCAGGTGGCAGACGCGCATCATGACGCAGCCGGAGACGACGAGGGGCGCGGTCGCGAAACCGAACTCCTCGGCGCCGAGCAGCGCGGCGATCAGGACGTCGCGGCCGGTCTTCAGCTGGCCGTCGGTCTGGACGACGATGCGGTCGCGCAGGCCGTTGAGCAGCAGCGTCTGCTGGGTCTCGGCGAGACCGAGCTCCCAGGGACCGCCGGCGTGCTTGAGCGAGGTCAGCGGGGAGGCGCCCGTTCCGCCGTCGTGGCCGGAGATGAGGACCACGTCCGCGTGCGCCTTGGAGACACCCGCGGCGACCGTGCCGACGCCGACCTCGGAGACCAGCTTCACGTGGATGCGGGCGACCGGGTTGGCGTTCTTGAGGTCGTGGATCAGCTGAGCCAGGTCCTCGATGGAGTAGATGTCGTGGTGCGGCGGCGGGGAGATGAGGCCCACGCCCGGCGTCGAGTGACGCGTCTTGGCGACCCACGGGTAGACCTTGTGGCCGGGCAGCTGGCCGCCCTCGCCGGGCTTGGCGCCCTGCGCCATCTTGATCTGGATGTCGTCGGCGTTGACCAGGTACTCGCTCGTGACACCGAAGCGGCCGGAGGCGACCTGCTTGATGGAGGAGCGGCGCGCCGGGTCGTAGAGGCGGTCCGGGTCCTCGCCGCCCTCACCGGTGTTGGACTTGGCGCCCAGCTGGTTCATGGCGATGGCGAGGGTCTCGTGGGCCTCGCGCGAGATGGAGCCGTACGACATGGCGCCGGTGGAGAAGCGCTTGACGATCTCGGAGACCGGCTCGACCTCGTCGATGGAGATCGCTTCGCGGCCGCTCTTGAAGTTGAACAGGCCGCGCAGCGTCATGAGGCGCTCGGACTGCTCGTTCACGCGGTCCGTGTACTGCTTGAAGATGTCGTAGCGGCGCGAGCGGGTCGCGTGCTGGAGGCGGAAGACCGTCTCCGGGTCGAACAGGTGCGGCTCGCCCTCGCGGCGCCACTGGTACTCGCCGCCGATGTCCAGCGCGCGGTGCGCCGGGGCGATGCCGGAGGCCGGGTAGGCCTTGGCGTGGCGGGCGGCGACCTCGTCGGCGACGACGTTCAGGTCCGCGCCGCCGATCTTGGTGGCGGTGCCGTTGAAGTACTTCTCGACGAAGGCCTCGTCGAGGCCGACGGCCTCGAAGACCTGGGCGCCGCGGTAGGAGGCGACAGTCGAGATGCCCATCTTGGACATGACCTTGAGGACGCCCTTGCCGAGGGCGTAGATCAGGTTGCGGATCGCGGTCTCGGCGCCGCCGTCCTCGTCACCGGTCAGGAAGGTGCCGGCGCGGACCAGGTCCTCGACGGACTCCATGGCCAGGTACGGGTTGACGGCCGCGGCGCCGAAGCCGATCAGCAGGGCGACGTGGTGGACCTCGCGGACGTCACCGGCCTCGACGAGCAGGCCCACCTGGGTGCGCTGCTTGGTGCGGATGAGGTGGTGGTGGACGGCCGCGGTGAGCAGCAGCGACGGGATCGGCGCGTGCTCGGCGTCGGAGTGCCGGTCGGAGAGCACGAGGAGGTGGGCGCCGGCCTCGATGGCGGCGTCGACCTCGGTGCAGATCTCGTCGATGCGGGCGGCGAGGGCGTCGCCGCCGCCGGAGACCCGGTACAGGCCGGACAGGGTCGCGGCCTTCATGCCGGGCATGTCGCCGTCGGCGTTGATGTGGATGAGCTTGGCCAGCTCGTCGTTGTCGATCACCGGGAAGGGCAGGGTGACGCTGCGGCACGACGCGGCGGTCGGGTCGAGGAGGTTGCCCTGCGGGCCCAGCGAGGAGCGCAGCGAGGTGACGAGCTCCTCGCGGATGGCGTCCAGCGGCGGGTTGGTGACCTGCGCGAACAGCTGGGTGAAGTAGTCGAAGAGCAGGCGCGGGCGCTGCGAGAGGGCCGCGATCGGGGTGTCCGTGCCCATCGAGCCGATCGGCTCGGCGCCGGCCTTGGCCATGGGCGCGAGGATGACGCGGAGCTCTTCCTCGGTGTAGCCGAAGGTCTGCTGGCGGCGCGTGACGGAGGCGTGCGTGTGCACGATGTGCTCGCGCTCGGGCAGGTCGGAGAGCTCGATCTCGCCGGCCTCGAGCCACTCCGCGTAGGGCTGGCCGGTGGCGAGGCCCGCCTTGATCTCGTCGTCCTCGACGATGCGGTGCTCGGCGGTGTCGACGAGGAACATCTTGCCGGGCTGGAGGCGGCCCTTGCGGACGACCTTGGCGGGGTCGATGTCGAGGACGCCGACCTCGGAGCCGAGGACGACGAGTCCGTCGTCGGTGACCCAGTAGCGGCCGGGGCGCAGACCGTTGCGGTCGAGAACGGCGCCGACCTGGACGCCGTCGGTGAAGGTGACGCAGGCCGGGCCGTCCCAGGGCTCCATCATCGTGGAGTGGTACTGGTAGAAGGCGCGTCGCTCCGCGTCCATGGAGTCGTGGTTCTCCCACGCCTCCGGGATCATCATCAGGACGCTGTGCGGCAGCGAACGGCCGCCGAGGTGCAGGAGCTCCAGGACCTCGTCGAAGGAGGCGGAGTCGGAGGCGTCCGGCGTACAGATCGGGAAGATCCGCTCCAGCTTCTCCGAACCGAAGAGCTCGGACGCGAGCTGGGACTCGCGGGCGCGCATCCAGTTGCGGTTGCCCTTGACGGTGTTGATCTCACCGTTGTGGGCGACGAAGCGGTAGGGGTGCGCGAGCGGCCACGACGGGAACGTGTTCGTGGAGAAGCGCGAGTGGACGAGCGCGACGGCCGAGGCGAAGCGGCGGTCGGACAGGTCGGGGAAGAAGGGCTCCAGCTGGCCGGTGGTCAGCATGCCCTTGTAGACGATCGTGCGCGCGGACAGGGAGGGGAAGTAGACACCCTCCTCGCGCTCGGCGCGCTTGCGCAGCACGAACGCCTTGCGGTCGAGCGCGATGCCCGTGGACGTGCCGTCCGCGACGAAGATCTGGCGGAAGGCCGGCATCGTCGAGCGGGCGCTGGCGCCGAGCAGCTCGGGGGCGACCGGGACCTCGCGCCAGCCGAGGACGTTCAGGCCCTCTTCGGCCGCGATCGTCTCGATGCGCGAGACGGACTCGGCGGTGCCGTGCTCGGGCAGGAAGGCGATACCGACGGCGTACGCACCCGCCTCGGGGAGGTCGAACTCGGTGACCTCACGCAGGAAGGCGTCCGGAACCTGGGACAGGATGCCGGCGCCGTCGCCCGAATCGGGCTCGGAGCCGGTGGCACCGCGGTGTTCCAGATTGCGCAGAACGGTGAGCGCCTGCTCGACCAGCGTGTGGCTCGCCTCTCCGGTGAGGGTGGCCACGAAGCCGACGCCACAGGCGTCGTGCTCGTTGCGCGGGTCGTACATGCCCTGGGCGGCAGGGCGAGCATCCATGTGCGACCAGTTCTGGCCGCTGGTGGAGTGCTGGGACGGCTGGCGCGGCGTACGCATCGGCTCTCCCGTCGTCGTCGTGGCATTTGCGTGCCGAGGGACGACGTTGGCCCTCTGCGAGGTGATGCTGCTGCAAAATTTCGTGCAGGTTACATGATGGGGTGCTTCTCGCGAAGTGGATACTGCGTTCCATCATGCGGACACCGCGGTGGCGGTGGAGAGAGGCCTCAGGGACAGATCGTCGACCGGGGCGGGATGTGCCGGGGGGTGCGCCGCGAGCTTCGTTGCCCGCAGCGCTTACGGCTCATGCCCCGCTGTCGCACTGCCGAAACCGAACGGTAACGACTACTTATGCAAGGACCTGTATAGCCATCTTCAGGGCCACATCTTCGAGCGGGAACCCGCGCCCCGTCAACCGGCAAAAGTGCCGAAGACGCTTCCCAGGAGATACGTCACACCCGCCGCGGCCCCGCCCAGGGCCAGCTGGCGCAGTCCGCTGAACCACCAGGAGCGGGCCGTCACCTTCGCGACGACCGCGCCGCAGGCGAACAGGCCGAGCAGCGCGAGGATCACGGCCGGCCACAGGGCGCTCGCGCCGAGCAGGTAGGGCAGGACCGGGATCAGGGCGCCGAGCGCGAACGAGCCGAACGAGGACACCGCGGCGACCATCGGCGAGGGCAGGTCGGACGGGTCGATGCCGAGCTCCTCGCGGGCGTGGATCTCGAGGGCCTGCTCGGGGTCCTGGGACAGCTGCCGGGCCACCTCGCGGGCGAGCTCGGGCTCGACGCCGCGGGACACGTACAGATCGGCGAGCTCGCGCTCCTCGTCGGCGGGGTGCTTGCGCAACTCCCGGCGCTCCACGTCCAGTTCGGCCTCGACCAGCTCACGCTGGGAGGCGACCGAGGTGTACTCGCCGGCGGCCATGGAGAAGGCACCGGCGGCCAGGCCGGAGAGGCCCGTGATGATCACCGTCTGCTGCGAGACGGCGCCGCCCGCGACACCGGCCATCAGCGCGAAGTTGGACACGAGGCCGTCCATGGCGCCGAAGACCGCCGGGCGCAGCCAGCCCCCGTTGACATCGCGGTGGGTGTGGTTGTCCCGGTGCGCGTCGTGGAGTGTCGCCTCGGTCTCGATGATCGCCATGCCTGTGTTCCCCGCTCCCCTACTACCGACCCGGACGTCTATTTCTGGACTTCATCCAGACCCGGATCGCTTCGATCTTTTGTCTACGCCCATGAAAGTACGCCTCCGGCGCGATCTCCGCTAGCAAGGAAGGCCGTACTTACCTGCGGTTTTGCGCCGCGCGGGGCCTCTCCGGCGGGGTTGAGGTCGGGCGATTCCGAGGACCCCGGATCTTCCCGGACTCACCCGTGAGATGGATCACGGGATCACTCGGGCGCCACACCGGGGAAGCATGGTCGAAATATCTGGAATGCGGCTTTTCTCCAGGAGTCTCGCGACTCCCGGGAAGGGACCCGCACCGGAAGAAAGCGCGGGCCCCTCATGAGCGTCAGCGTCGACCCGGATCCCCCGGCGGACGGCACGGCAGCGCCGCCCCGCAGACTGCGTACGGTCCCGCACCGCCGGCCGCCCGCGGTGATCTCGCTGCGCGACCGGGCGCGGGGCGCGCTGCTCGGGCTCGCCGTCGGGGACGCGCTCGGGGCGCCCGCCGAGAACCTGAAGCCGTCTCAGATCCGGGAGCGCTGGGGGCGGATCGAGGGTTTCGTCGCGGACGATCCGGCGGGCACGGACGACACGGAGTACGCGATCTTCTCGGGGCTGCTGCTGGCCGAGAAGGGCGCGGCGCTCACCTTGGCGGACGTCGAGGCGGCGTGGCACACCTGGATCGCGCCCCGGGACGAAGGGCCGTTCCGGGGCGCCGGGTTCAGCGAGCGCGGCACCCTCGAGAACCTGCGGCGCGGGCTCGCGGCCCCGATCTCGGCGCAGCACCGGCACGCGTGGAGCGACGGGCTCGCGATGCGGGCGGCGCCGTTCGGGGTGCACGCGGCGGGGCGGCCCGCCGAGGCGGCCCGGCTCGTCGCGATCGACGGGACGGTGTCGCACGACGGCGAGGGGATTCTCGGCGGGCGGGCCGTCGCCGCGGGGGTCGCCGCCGCGATGGTCAGCCACAATCCCGACGCGGTCGTGCAGGCGGCGCTGTCCGTGGTCCCCGACGACTCGTGGACGGCGCGCTCCCTGCATCGTGCGGTCCATGCGGCCCGGCTCGCGCGGCGTGACCCGGAGGCGACCCAGCTCTCCATGGAACGGGCGGTCCGCAAGGCCGTCGTCATCGGCGGCTATCCCTGGACGGATCTCGCGCCGGAGGCGGTGGGGCTGGCGTTCGGGGCGTTCGCGGTGGCGCGCGGGGATTTTCGCGGGGCCGTGCTCACCGCCGTGAACATGGGGCGGGACGCCGATACGACGGCTGCGGTTGCGGGGGCGCTTGCCGGTGCCCTGAACGGGGAGGGCGCCATCCCCTCTCCCTGGGCCCGCGCGATCGGTCCCGTCCGCGGCACCTGTCTTCCCCTGATGGCGGGCCGCCACATCCTGGACGTGGCCGACCGCCTGACCCCGACCCCGCCGCCGCCGCCGACGGGAAAGGGGGCGGCGGCATGAACGCGCCCCTGGCCGCGATCACAGGTCGACCCAGCCTTGGGCAGTCTGCCGCCTGGGGCGATGGGGGTACCCCCTGCTCGAGCGAAGCCGAGAGCTTGGGGGAGGGTGGGCAAGGCGGCACCCCGGCGCCGGGTGCGCGATTCATCGTGGCTCCGCTACAGCGCAGCCGCCGTAGGGGCCGAACACCGTCGCCGACTACCGCGCCGTCGTGGCTGGTCGCGCCCCGCGGCGAAGCCGCTGACGGATACAGCCCCGCGCCCCTGAAGGCGCACTCCGTGCGCCCCAGGGCCGTACCGATCGCGCCCCGCGGCAACGCCGCTGACAGAAGCCGCCCCGCACCCCGACCGGGCGCGTCCTCCCCGGCGCCGAGGAAGCACCGGCGGCCCCATCACCCGGTCGCCCCCAACCCCCCGGAGGCGCCCCGTGAATCCCGTTGAGGATCTCGTTCCGCGCCGCAGTCGCGTAGAAGGCCTGTTGCTCGGGGTTGCCGCCGGGGACGCGGCCGGGTGGCCCGCCGGGCGGCACCGCGCGGCGCGGCTGCCGGACTGGACGCGGCGGCTGACGCGGGAGCTGGACACGTTCGCCGAGTTGAACGCCACCACGACGCTCCCCGTGCCGATCGCCCTCAACCAGCCCCCGGAACCGCTCCGGCTCGGCCCGTCGGACGACGCCGAGTGGGCCGCGTTCACCGCCTGCGCGATCCTCGACGCGGGCCCCGACGACGTACGGACCGCACTGGCCCGCGCCTGGCACGCCCTCGCCGACGAGATCGCCGCCGCCGCGGCCCGGGCCGACGAGATCGAGTCGGCCAGGATCCCGCTGCGCGCCCGCATCTCGGTGCGGGCCGGGCTGGGCAATCTCGCCGCCGGGCTGCGCCCCCCGGCGACCGGCCACGACAACCCGCACTACTTCGACGACGCGGCCTGCGTCCGCGCCGCCGTCCTCGCCGTGGTCCACCCCGGCGAACCCGAACGCGCCGCGGATCTCGCCGAGTTCGACGCCCGCTACACCCAGGACGGCGACGGCGTGCACGGCGCCCGCGCCATGGCGGCGGCCGTCGCGGCGGCGCTCGGCGGCGCCCCGGTCGACGCCTGCGCGGACGCCGCGCTCGACCAGCTCCCCGAGGGCACGGAGATCCACCGCAACGCCCACCGCGCGGTCGGCCTGGGCCGCGCCGCCGCGGCCGCCCGCCCCGGCCTGACCGGCAACGCGTTCGCCCTCGTACCGGTCCTGGAGCACGAGATCGTCGACCACGTCTACAGCTACGGCATCGCGGCGGCGGAGACCGTCCCCGTCGCCCTGGCCGTCGCGACGGCCGCGGCGGGCGCGGTCTCCGAGGCCGTGCCCACCACCGCCTGTCTCTCCCGCGTCGCCGACTCGGCCCCCGCCCTGGCCGGCGCCCTCACCGGCGCGATCGGCGGCGCCGACGCCCTGCCCGACACCTGGCGCGCCGCCTGCCGCACCCTCGCCGGCTGCGCACTCCCCCGGTTCGCGGGCACCGACCTCGTCCAGCTCGCCGGACGGCTCGCCCGTACGTCGTTCAACTCACCCGCCATGGAAGGGACTTCACCATGAACACCCCCCGCCCGACCCTCGAGGACCGCGTCACCGGCACACTCGTCGGCGCCGCCGTGGGCGACGCGCTCGGCGGACCGGTCGAGGGCTGGCCACCGGAGGCCATCGTGGAACGGCACGGCGGCCGGGTCCGCGGCATCGTGGAGCCCTTCCACAAGGACGACTGGCGCACGGCCCGCCCCATCGCCCCGTACCACAAGGGCGACGGGCACGTCACCGACGACACCTTGATGACGCACGCGCTGGTCCGCGTGTACGAGAAGGTCCGCGACCACCTCGACGCGTACGCGGTCGCCGACCACCTGGTCCCCGATCTGATGACGACCCCGCGCTGGATCCCGGAACTGGAGGCGGAGGCCCTCCCCCTGCAACGGATCTTCCTCGCCGAGAAGTGGATCGTGACGCGGATCCACTACGGCCATGTGGACCCCCGCGAGGCCGGCGTCGGGAACATCGTGAACTGCGGCGCCGCGATGTACATGGCCCCGGTCGGCGCGGTGAACGCGGGCGATCCGAGGAAGGCGTACGAGGAGGCGCTGGACGTCGCGGGCGCGCACCAGAGCTCGTACGGGCGTGAGGCGGCCGGGGTGTTCGCGGCGGCCGTCGCCTCCGCGTTCAAGCCCGGCGCGACCCCGGACCGGGTGGTCGAGGACGCGCTCGCGCTGGCCAAGGACGGCACCCGCGCCGCGATCGAGGCGGTCTGCGACGTGGCCGTGAACCACGTCGACTTCGAGGCGGCGCTGGCCCCGCTGCGCGCGGCGGTCGCCCCCTTCGACACGGTCGGCCCCGAGTACCGCAGGCCCTCGCTCGGCGCCCGCCGCCCCTCCCGGCTGCACGCGATCGAGGAGCTGCCGGTCGCGCTCGGCATGCTGCTCGTCGGGGCGGGCGACTACCGGCACACCGTGCTCGGCGCGGTCAACTACGGCCGGGACTGCGACTCGATCGCCACGATGGCCGGGGCGATCGTCGGCGCGCTGCGCGGCGAGAGCGCGGTGCCGAAGGAGTGGAGCGCCGAGGTCGCCCGGGCCAGCCGTCTCGATCTGCACCGCCCGGCGGCGTCCCTGGCCCTGGTCGCCCGCGAGGTGCACGCCCGCGACCTGTCACGGCGCCGCGCCCACGAGGCGGCGTTCGCGTCGATCGCGGGCCTGTGATGCTGCGCCTGACCTGGGTGCAGCCCGAGGACCTGATCGGGCACGAGCTGCGCCAGGCCGCGCAGGACGGCCGGGACGCGGGCGAGGTGGCGCGGCGGTGGGCCGCGGCCGGCGGCCACCCCGCGCCGCTGCGCGCGGGCGCCTCACCCACCCGGGCGCGGCCCGAACTGCGGGCCCTGGCCGAGGAGTTGCTCGACGAGCTGGCCCGGATGCCGGCCCCGCTGGGCGGCACCGAACCGGCGGTCTTCCACGGCCCCGCGGGCCGGGCTCGGGGGACGGCGCCCCGGCCCGAGCGTGAGCTGGACCGGCTGCACGCCGCCTGGCTCGGCCGCGCGGCCGGCTGTCTGCTCGGCAAGCCGGTGGAGAAGCTGCCCCTGGAGGGCATCCGCGCGATCGCCGCCTCCACCGGCAACCGCCCGCTGCGCACCTGGTTCACCGCGCGCGGCCTCGACCCGGAGATCGCCCGCGCCCATCCGTGGAACCGCCGCTCGGCCGCCACCTGCCTCGCCGAGAACATCGACGGGATGCCCGAGGACGACGACCTCGACTACCCCCTGCTCGGCCTGCTGCTGCTCCGGCGCCACGGCCGGGACTTCACCACGGAGGACGTGGCCCGGCTGTGGCTGGACGAGCTGCCGGCCGGCCGCGCCTTCACCGCCGAGCGGATCGCGTACCGCAATCTCCTGGCCGGGCTCGAGCCCCCGCTCACGGCCACCCACCGCAACCCCTTCCGCGAGTGGATCGGCGCGCAGATCCGCGCCGACGTCTACGGCTGGACCACCCCGGGCGATCCGGCGCGCGCCGCCGAACTCGCCCGCAGGGACGCCGTCCTGACCCACACGGCGAACGGGGTCTACGGCGCCCAGTTCGTCGCGGCGGCGCTCGCGCACGCGGCGGGCCCGGGCCGTCCCACCGTCCACGAGGCCCTGCGCACGGGCCTCGCGCACGTCCCGCCCGACTCCCGCTACGCCCGCGCGGTCCGCTTCGGCATCGGTGCCGCGGAGGCCGAACGCACGGGCACCGCCGCCGGGTTCGAGACGGTCGTGGACCGGCTGCACGCGGCGTACGGCGATCACCACTGGGTGCACGTCCTGCCCAACGCGGCGCTGCTCGCCGCCGCGCTCACCCACGCCGACGGCGACTTCGCGGGCTCGATCTGCCGCGTCGTGTCCGGCGGCTGGGACACCGACTCGAACGGGGCCACGGCCGGCTCGCTCACCGGTCTGCTCGCCGGACATCCCGGCGCGCTCGGCGAGCAGTGGACCGCCCCGCTGAAGAACCGTCTCGCCAGCACGGTCGCCGGCTTCGACGGCATCGGTTTCGACGAACTGGCCCGGCTCACCCTGGAGGCCCGCGCATGACGCACCACCCGCCCACGGACGGCCCGCTCACCGGCCTCCGCGTCCTCGACCTGGCCACGCTGTTCGCGGGCCCGCTGTGCGCCACGATGCTCGGCGACTTCGGCGCCGAGGTCGTCAAGGTCGAACACCCGCGCCGCCCCGACCCCTCGCGCGGGCACGGACCGTCGAAGGACGGCGTCGGCCTGTGGTGGAAGCTCCTCGGCCGGAACAAGCGGAACATCACCCTCGATCTGTCCACGCCGGGCGGCCGCGACGTGCTCCTGAGGCTGGCCGCCGACGCGGACGTCGTCATCGAGAACTTCCGCCCCGGCACGCTGGAGCGCTGGGGCCTCGGCTGGGACGCGCTGAGCGCCGCCAACCCGCGCCTCGTCCTGGCCCGCGTCACCGGCTTCGGCCAGTTCGGCCCGTCCGCGCGCCGCCCCGGCTTCGGCACGCTCGCCGAGGCGATGAGCGGCTTCGCGGCGATCACCGGGGAGCCGGACGGGCCGCCGACGCTGCCGCCGTTCGGCCTCGCCGACTCCATCGCCGCGCTCGCCTCCTCGTACGCGGTGATGGCGGCGCTGCGCGGCCGGGACCTCACCGGGGGCGGGCAGGTCGTCGACATGGCGATCATCGAGCCGATCCTCACCGTGCTCGGCCCGCACCCCGTCTGGTACGACCAGCTCGGCTACGTCCAGGAGCGCACCGGCAACCGCTCCACGAACAACGCGCCCCGCAACACGTACCGCACCGGCGACGGGAGGTGGGTCGCGGTGTCGACGTCCGCCCAGTCGATCGCGGAGCGCGTGATGCATCTGGTCGGGCGGCCGGAGCTGATCGACGCGGAGTGGTTCGCGTCGGGCGCCGGCCGCGCCGCCCACGCGGACGAGCTCGACGAGGCGGTCGGCGACTGGATCGCGGCCCGCACCCGCGACGAGGTGCTGAGCGCGTTCGAGAAGGCGGAGGCGGCGATCGCCCCGGTGCACGACATCCGGGACGTGATGGCCGACGAGCAGTACGCGGCCCTGGACTCGATCGTCGAGCTGCCCGACCCGGAGCTCGGCTCCGTGAAGATGCAGAACGTGCTGTTCCGGCTGTCCGGGACGCCCGGCGCGATCCGCTGGGCGGGCCGCCCGCACGGCGCCGACACGGACGAGATCCTCGGCGCCCTCGGCCTGACGGGCACCGAGATCGGGGCGCTGCGCGAGGCGGGTGCGGTGTGACGCGCTTCCCTCGGAACCCGCTGTTCCTGACCTGGCTGTACGCGCCCGGGGACCGGCCCGAGGTGGTCGCGAAGGCGCTCGGTTCGGGGGCCGACGTGGTCCTGGTCGACCTGGAGGACGCGGTCGCCCCGGACCGCAAGGCCTACGCCCTGGACGCGACGGCGGAGCTGCTCACGGACCGGCATCCGGTGCCGGTGCACGTCCGGGTCAACGCGCTGGACGGGCCGCGCGCCGAGGACGAGGTACGCCGCCTCAGCGCGCTGCCCGGCCTCGGCGCGCTGCGCCTGCCGAAGGTCCACGACGTGTCCGACCTGGACCGGGCGCTGGGCTGGGCGGTGGTGGTGCCGCCGCTGTACGCCCTGCTGGAGTCGGCGCTCGGCGTCGAGCGGGCCTACGCGATCGCCGCGCATCCGGCGGTCCACGGCATCGCGCTCGGCGAGGCGGACCTGCGCGCCGATCTCGGCATCGCGGATCCGGCGGGCCTGGCCTGGGTGCGCGGCCGGGCGGTGGTGGCGGCCCGCGCGGCGCGGCTGCCGCCCCCGCCGCAGTCCGTCCACCCGGACATCCGTGATCTGACGGGGCTGGCCCGCTCCTGCGCGGCGGGCCGGGCGCTCGGCTTCCTGGGCCGGATGGCGATCCATCCGCGTCAGTTGCCGGTGATCGAGGCGGCGTTCCGGCCGAGCCCGGCGGAGGTGCGGGCCGCGGAGGACATCGTCGGGGCGGCGGCCGGTGACGCGGGGGCGCTGGCGCTGCCGGACGGGCGGTTCGTGGACGCGGCGGTGGTGGCGGGGGCGCGCCGGACGCTGGCCCTCGCGGCCCGGTGCGGGGAGACCCTGCGGGGCGGACACGCGAACGGGGGCGCCGGACCTGTGCGGTCCCGCGCCCCCGTCGACGTACGGAGCTGAGCGGTCAGCCCTTCTTGGCCCCGGCCTCGGCCTCGGCTCCGGCTGCGTCGGAGCCGGTGTCGCTGTCCGAGTCGGGCTTCGCCGCGTCCTCCGGCTCGGCCTTCTTCAGATCGGGCTTCTCGGTGGCGTCGGTGACGTCGGTGGTGTCGGCGGCGGGGGCCTCGTCCTCGGACGGCTCCTTCTTCGCGTCCGGGGCACCGCCCTCGTCGTCGCCGGAACCGTCGGCACCCGGCTCGACGACCTCCTCGCGGCCCGGCCGCGTCTTCGCCGAGATCACCATGTAGATCACGGCGAGCACGAAGACGAACAGCGCCGTCCAGTTGTTGAGCCGCAGGCCGAGGACGTGGTGGGCGTCGTCCACGCGCAGGTACTCGGTCCAGAACCGGCCCGCGCAGTACGCGGCGACGTACAGCGCGAAGGCCCGCCCGTGGCCGAGCTTGAACCGCCGGTCCGCCCAGATGACGAGCAGCGCGACGCCGATGCACCACAGGGACTCGTACAGGAACGTCGGGTGGTAGTAGCCCGGGACGCGCCCGTCGGTGTCGGAGGTGATGTGCAGCGCCCACGGAAGGTCGGTGGCCTTGCCGTACAGCTCCTGGTTGAACCAGTTGCCCCAGCGGCCGATGGCCTGGGCGAGGGCGATGCCGGGGGCGATGGCGTCGGCGTAGGCCGGGAGCGGGATGCCGCGGCGGCGGCAGCCGATCCAGGCACCGACCGCGCCGAGCGCGATGGCGCCCCAGATGCCGAGGCCGCCCTCCCAGATCTTGAAGGCGTCCACCCAGTCACGGCCCGCGCTGAAGTACAGCTCGTAGTCCGTGATCACATGGTAGAGACGCCCGCCGACCAGGCCGAACGGCACCGCCCAGACAGCGATGTCGGCCACCGTGCCGGTCCGGCCGCCGCGGGCGATCCAGCGCCTGTTGCCGAGCCAGACGGCCACGAAGACGCCGATGATGATGCAGAACGCGTAGCCGCGCAGCGGGACGGGTCCGAGGTAGACCACTCCGCGGGACGGACTGGGGATATAGGCAAGTTCCATGGCAGTGTCGACGCTACCGTGCCGGGCCGCACCCACGTCGGGCAGCCCGGCAACGGCTCCATTACGACTTGCCCCCGCTCCCCTGATCTCCCGCGCGTCCCCTACTTGTTCGCGTCCTCGACCATCTGCTTCAGCTTGGCGGGCGTCAGCGTGTTGTCGTTCATCAGGTTCTTGCCGTCGAGCAGGACGGTCGGCGTGCCGGTGTGGCCCGCGTCCTGGAACGCCTTGTAGGACTTCTGGATCCAGGAGTCGTACGTGCCGTCGTTCACGCACTTCTTGAACGTGTCCGTCGTCAGCCCGTCGACCTTGCCGGCCAGCTCGATCAGCTTCGCGTTCGACGCGTAGGCGTCGTCGCTCTCCTCCGGCTGGTTCTCGAACAGGACGTCGTGGTACTCGCGGAACCTGCCCGCGTCCTGGGAGCACGCCGCCGCGTTGCCCGCGCGCAGGGAGCCGCTTCCTCTCAGGTTCCCGTCGATCAGGGTGACGGTGTGGTACTCGGCGCGGAGCTTCCCGGCCTCGGTCAGCTCGTTGATCGTCGAGCGGTAGTTGTCCTCGAAGGACTTGCAGGCCGGGCAGCGGAAGTCCTCCCACACCGTGAGGGTGGACTTCGCCGAGGCCGGGCCGACGGGGATCGCCAGCTTGTCCTTGCCCGAGGCGCCCTTCGGGGCCGTCACGGGACCCGACGAGTCGCTGGAACTGTCTCCGGAATTGGCGGCGACCACGCCGATCACGGCGGCGAGGCCGAGCACGCAGACGACGGCGGCGCCCACGATCAACGTCCTGCGCCGCTTCTCCGCGGCCTTCTGCTTCTCGCGCTCTACGGCCAGCCGCTCACGGGCCGTGCGCTTTCCCTCACGGTTCTTCTCGCTCACACCCGCGCCAACGAACCGGGGAGGCGCAAACGCGCCTCCCCGACCCCACTTCCACCCGTACGGGTGAAGGGCCTGCCCGGCGGGTCCTGTCGCGGACGCGGGGTCTGGCACGCACATCTGCGGCGTTGTCGTCGGTTGCCAACGCTCCGCGTTGACGCCCTCCTCCGCCTTGCAGCTGCACGCGCCAGACCCCGCTCGCCGGCACAGAACGGCGCAGGCCACCGGAGTGCGACCTGACCCGCCGGGCAGGCCCTGCGTACTACCTGCCCGCCCTGACCCCTTCGGCGAGTTCCGCGGCGAGGGCGCGGACCCCGGCGAGACCGGCCGCCTCGTCCTCGGCGTCCAGCATCCGCTTCACGAAGGCCGAGCCGACGATGACGCCGTCGGCGAAGGAGGCGACCTCCCTGGCCTGCTCCGCGTTCGAGACGCCGAGGCCGACGCAGACCGGCAGGTCCGTGGTCGCCTTGGTGCGGCGGACCAGGTCCTGGGCCTGGCTGCCCACGGACTCGCGGGTGCCGGTGACGCCCATGAGGGAGGCGGCGTACACGAAGCCCGAACCGGCCGCCGTGATGGTGGCGAGCCGCTCGTCCTTGCTGCTGGGCGCGACGACGAACACGGTCCCGAGACCGTGCTTGTCCGCGTGCTCCCTCCACAGCGCCGACTCCTGCACCGGCAGGTCGGGCAGGATGCAGCCCGCGCCGCCGGCCTCGGCGAGCTCGCTGGTGAAGCGCTCGACGCCGTAGATGTAGATCGGGTTCCAGTACGTCATGACGAGGACCGGCTTGCCGGTGGCCTCGTGCGCCTCGCGGACGGTGCGCATGACGTCCTTGATCTTCAGGCCGCCGCGCAGCGCGATGTCGTCGGCGGTCTGGATGACCGGACCGTCGAGCACCGGGTCGGAGTGCGGCAGGCCGACCTCGACGACGTCGGCGCCGCCCTCGAAGGCCGCCTTGACGGCCTCGATGCCGCCGTCGACGCTCGGGAAGCCGGCGGGCAGGTAGGCGATGAGGGCGGCGCGGCCCTCGGCCCGGGCCTGCGCCAGGGTGTCGTTCAACAGCTGTACGTTGCCGCTCACTTGGCGTCCCCCTCGATCTCCGCGACGTCGGCGGCGTCGGCCGCCACCTCCGCGTCGGTGCCCTCTTCGTACAGGCCGAAGTAGCGCGCGGCCGTGTCCATGTCCTTGTCGCCGCGGCCCGACAGGTTGACGACGATCAGGCCGTCCTTGCCGAGCTCCTTGCCGACCTCGATCGCGCCCGCGAGGGCGTGCGCCGACTCGATGGCCGGGATGATGCCCTCGGTGCGCGAGAGCAGGCGCAGGGCCTGCATCGCCGCGTCGTCGGTGACCGCGCGGTACTCGCCGCGGCCGCTGTCCTTGAGGTACGCGTGCTCCGGGCCGATGCCCGGGTAGTCCAGACCGGCCGAGATCGAGTACGGCTCGGTGATCTGGCCCTCCTCGTCCTGGAGGACGTAGGAGCGCGAGCCGTGCAGGATGCCGGGCTCGCCCGCGGTCAGGGTCGCCGCGTGCTCGCCGGTCTCGACGCCGTGCCCGGCCGGCTCGCAGCCGATGAGGCGCACGTCGCTGTCCGGGATGAAGGCGTGGAACAGGCCGATGGCGTTGGAGCCGCCGCCGACGCAGGCGATCGCGGCGTCGGGCAGCCGGCCCGCCTGCTCCTGGATCTGGCGGCGGGCCTCGACGCCGATGACCCGGTGGAAGTCGCGGACCATCGCGGGGAACGGGTGCGGGCCCGCGACCGTGCCGAAGAGGTAGTGCGTGCGGTCGACGTTGGCGACCCAGTCGCGGAACGCCTCGTTGATGGCGTCCTTGAGGGTGCGGCTGCCGGACTTCACGGCGACGACCTCGGCGCCCAGCATGCGCATGCGGGCCACGTTCAGGGCCTGGCGCTGGGTGTCGATCTCGCCCATGTAGATGGTGCAGTCGAGGCCGAACAGGGCGCAGGCGGTGGCCGTGGCGACGCCGTGCTGGCCGGCGCCGGTCTCGGCGATGACGCGGGTCTTGCCCATGCGCTTGGTGAGCAGGGCCTGACCGAGCACGTTGTTGATCTTGTGCGAGCCGGTGTGGTTCAGGTCCTCGCGCTTGAGGAAGATCCTGGCTCCGCCGGCGTGCTCGGCGAACCGGGGAACCTCGGTGAGGCTGCTGGGGCGGCCGGTGTAGTGGACCAGGAGGTCGTCGAGCTCGCGGGCGAACTCCGGGTCGTTCTTGGCCTTCTCGTACTCGACCGCGACCTCGTCCACGGCGGCGACGAGTGCCTCCGGGATGAACTTGCCGCCGTAGGTGCCGAAGTAGCCTTCGGGGCTCGGGATCTGCCCCTCGGGGTCGGGGATGAAGTATTGGCTGGGCATGCGGTTGTACCTCACGGGTGATGAAGGTGCGGGCATGAAGGGGTACGCCTACGCGCCGTGAGTGGTCAGGAAACCGTGCGACAGCTGCGCCGTCGTGGCTGGTCGCGCAGTTCCCCGCGCCCCTGACGGGGCGCTCTTGCTCAGGCGGCGCCGTGAAAGAGCGCCGCCTGCCATCGCATGCCGTTGATCTGGCCCGGTTCCGAGCCGATGTGGTAGCGGACCCGGCGGCCGCGCACGCGTCGCGCAGGCGCCCGGCAGCCGCGGGGGCGGCAGCCGGGGGCGAGGCGGGCGGCGATGGACATGCTGGGGTCAGGCCCTTCCGTGGCGCAGCGCCGGGTGGGCGCCCGCGGCGACGAGGTCGGCGACGGCGGCCTTGGGGTCGCGGCCGGTGACGAGGGACTCGCCGACGAGCACGGCGTCGGCGCCCGCGTTGGCGTACGCGATCAGGTCGTGCGGGCCGCGCACGCCGGACTCGGCGACCTTGACGATGTGGTCCGGGATGTCCGGGGCGACGCGCTCGAAGGTGCCGCGGTCGACCGTGAGGTCCTTCAGGTTGCGCGTGTTGATGCCGATGATCTTGGCTCCGGCGTCGACGGCGCGCTCGACCTCGTCCTCGTCGTGGGCCTCGACGAGCGGGGTGAGGCCGATGGACTCGGCGCGCTCGATGAGGGACTCCAGGGCGGGCTGGTCCAGGGCGGCCACGATCAGCAGGGCGAGGTCGGCGCCGTACGCGCGGGCCTCCCACAGCTGGTACGAGGTGACGATGAAGTCCTTGCGCAGGACCGGGATGTCGACCTTGGCGCGGACGGCCTCGAGGTCGGCGAGGGAGCCGCCGAAGCGCCGCTGCTCGGTGAGGACGGAGATGACGGCGGCGCCGCCCGCCTCGTAGTCGGCGGCGAGTCCGGCCGGGTCGGCGATCGCGGCGAGCGCGCCCTTGGAGGGGCTGGACCGCTTGACCTCACAGATGACCTTGACGCCGTCGCCGCGCAGGGCCGCGACCCCGTCCTTGGCCGCGGGAGCCTTCGCCGCGCGCTCCTTGAGCTCGTCGAGGCTGACGCGCGCCTGCCGTTCCGCGAGGTCGGCACGGACTCCGTCGATGATCTCGTCGAGCACACTCACGCGAGCGGACTCCCTTCTGGCAGTTCCCCGGGCAACCGGCTGGTCACTGTGATGGTATCCGCAGGAGGGCGAAGCCTCCGCATCCGGTTGACTCCGGTCCCATTGGGTGGACATCGGGCGGACCGTGGGGTCAGGGGTGCAGGAAGGCTCCGAACGGCAGGTTGCGGGCCACGGTGAAGGCGAGAACGACGGTGCCGGCCGCCCACAGGTGCACCCTCCCGAGCCGCGGTGCGAGCGGTCTGCCGCGGGCCGCACGGATCACCCACACGGCCCACAGGACGGCGAAGAGGGCGTAGCCGGCGACCGCGAGGGCGTTGGCGTGCAGGGCCGCCGCGAGGTCGCCGTGGGCGAAGGCGTGGGCGCTGCGCAGGCCGCCGCAGCCGGGGCAGTAGGCGCCGGTGAGCTGGAGGAACGGGCAGGCCGGGTAGTGGCCCGGCTCGTTCGGGTCGACGGCGGCGACGTAGCCGAAGGCGGCGACGACGCCGGCGAGCAGGCCGACGGGGACGGCGGTCCGGCGCAGGGCGGCGAGGGCCGAGGTGCCGGGGGTGCCGGAGGGGGCGGCGGCCCGGGGTCCGCTCGTCCGGTCGCTCGCCGGTGCGCTGCTGTCGACGGTCACCCGTGCATTGTGGCCCGGCGGTGCGGGGCGCGCCCGCCCGGGAACGCGAAAGGGGCGGCCCGGCGCGCGTGTCGCGCCGTGCCGCCCCCGCGAGGCGTACCGGGGCTCAGGCCTCCGAGCCGGCGGTCTGCGGCGTGGCGACCGCGGGCATCTTCAGCTCGGCGCGGCGCGGCTTGCCGAGACCGGCCAGGTGCATCGCTCCACCGACGACGGCGGAGAGGGCCAGCAGTGCCATGCCGGCCCAGAATCCGACGACGCTGCCCATCACCATGAAGGCGCCGGCGACGATGAAGCCGACGAAGGCGATGATGACACCGGTCCAGGCGGCCGGGGTGTGTCCGTGGCTGGCATCCGCCATGGCTTGCTCCTCATTGCTGATGGGTGTTCTTACGGCCCATGCGCACGCAGGGCGTACGACGTTCAGGGTCCATTGTCCCGTACTCGCCATGCGGCGATGTACAGGGGGTCTGTGGGGTGCCCGCGGGGGTCTACGCGGTGCCGGTGGGGTCCTCGCCGCGGTCCAGGGCCTTCCACAGGTCCTCGGGGCGGTCCGGGTCGAGGGCCTTGGCCTTGCGGGCGCGCGGGGCGCCGGAGCGCTCGTAGCGGCCGCCCATCGAGGGCCAGGCCGCGCCGTAGACGACGGCGAGGATGCCGGCGATCAGGATGAGCGCTCCGCCGCCGGCCGCGACGTACGGCCAGGCGGTGTGGGAGAGGGCGTCGATCGTGGTGGACGCGTCGCCCGCGGCCTGGGCGGCCTTCTCGTCGAGCGCGGAGCTGTCGCCCGCGCCGAGCACGGAGGCGGCGACGGCCCCGGCGCCGCTGAGCGCGAGCAGCGCGGCGACCAGGACGCGGCCGACGCGGCGTACGGCGAACACGGCGACGAGGGCGGCGAGCCCGACGATCGCGAGGGCCGCGGGTACCCCGGTGACGTCGCTGCCCTTCGCGGTGAGCGGCAGTCGGCCGCCCGCGACGGCGGCGACGCCCGAGCACCATTCCTGGCGGGAGGCGAGCAGCGCGACGGCGGCGCCCACCGCGCCGAAGAGCAGCGCGACGCCGAGGCTGCGCCGGCCGGTCCGGTTCGGCCCGGTGTCGGCGGCTTCGGTGCGGGGGTGCGGTACGGCAGTCACGTACTCCACTATCGCCCCTCGGTCCAGGTGTGCGGGCGCCGGGGGTGGGAGTCGTGCGTCACTTCACAGCCGGTTCGCGGTGTGTACGGCGCGCAGCACCGCCGCCGCCTTGTTACGGCATTCGGTGTCCTCGGCGACCGGGTCGGAGTCCGCGACGACGCCGGCGCCGGCCTGCACGTACGCGGTGCCGTCGCGCAGCAGGGCGGTGCGGATGGCGATGGCGGTGTCGGAGTCGCCCGCGAAGTCGAGGTAGCCGACGCAGCCGCCGTACAGGCCGCGCCGGGACGGCTCGAGCTCGTCGATGATCTGCATGGCGCGGGGCTTGGGGGCGCCGGAGAGGGTGCCGGCGGGGAAGCAGGCGGTGAGGACGTCGAAGGCGGTGCGGCCTTCGGCGACCTGGCCGGTGACGGTCGAGACGATGTGCATGACGTGCGAGTACTTCTCGACGGACATGAAGTCGACGACCTCGACGGAGCCCGGCTCGCAGACCCGCCCCAGGTCGTTGCGGCCGAGGTCGACGAGCATGAGGTGCTCGGCGCGCTCCTTGGGGTCGGCGAGCAGTTCCTCGGCGAGGGCCTGGTCCTCCTGCGGGGTGGCGCCGCGCGGCCGGGTGCCGGCGATGGGGTGGACCATGGCGCGCCCGTCCTCGACCTTGACGAGGGCCTCGGGGGACGAGCCGACGACGTCGAAGCCGTCGAAGCGGAAGAGGTACATGTACGGCGACGGGTTGGTGGCGCGCAGGACCCGGTAGACGTCGAGGGCGCTCGCCGTGCACGGGGTCTCGAAGCGCTGCGAGGGGACGACCTGGAAGGCCTCGCCGGAGCGGATGCGCTCCTTGATGTCCTCGACGGCGTCCTGGTACTGCTTGCCGCCCCACAGGGCCGTGTACTCGGGCAGTTCGGAGGCCGGGAGCGCGGCGGGGGCGGACTCGACGGGCTTGCCGAGGTCGGCCTCCATCGCGTCGAGCCGGGCCACGGCGTCGGCGTAGGCCTCGTCGACGCCGGTGTCGAGGTCGTTGTGGTTGATCGCGTTGGCGATCAGCAGGACCGAGCCGTCCCAGTGGTCGAGCACGGCGAGGTCGCTGGTGAGCAGCATGGTCAGCTCGGGGAGCTGGAGGTCGTCGCGCTCCCCCGGGCCGATCTTCTCCAGGCGGCGCACGATGTCGTAGCCGAGATAGCCGACCATGCCGCCGGTGAACGGGGGCAGGCCCTCGTGGTGCGGGGTGTGGAGGGTCTCGACGGTGGCGCGCAGGGCGGCGAGCGGGTCGCCGTCCACGGGGACGCCGACGGGCGGGGTGCCGAGCCAGTGGGCCTGGCCGTCGCGGGCGGTCAGGGTGCCGGCGGAGCGCACGCCGACGAACGAGTAGCGGGACCAGGAGCGGCCGTTCTCCGCGGACTCCAGGAGGAACGTGCCGGTGCGCTCGGCGGCGAGCTTGCGGTACAGGCCGACGGGGGTGTCGCCGTCCGCGAGGAGCTTGCGGCTGACGGGGATCACGCGGCGGTCGGTCGCGAGCTTGCGGAAGGTCTCGAGGTCCATGGCCGCCGACCCTACTGGCTCACGGGGAGGACGTCGGAGTCGAAGCAGGTGCGCGTGCCGGTGTGGCAGGCGGCGCCGACCTGGTCGACCTTGACGAGCACGGTGTCGGCGTCGCAGTCCAGCGCCACGGCCTTCACGTGCTGGACGTGGCCGGAGGTGTCGCCCTTGACCCAGTACTCCTGGCGGCTGCGCGACCAGTAGGTGGCGCGGCCCGTGGTGAGGGTGCGGTGCAGCGCCTCGTCGTCCATCCAGCCGAGCATGAGCACCTCGCCGGTGTCGTACTGCTGGGCGATGGCGGGGACGAGGCCGTCGGTGCTGCGCTTGAGGCGGGCGGCGACGGCCGGGTCGAGGTCGCTGGGGCGGGAGGCGCTGGTCATGGGGACCATTGTGCCGCGCCGGGCGGCGTACACCGGGGGCGGTCCACTGTCCGGACGGTGGGGGCGGTCGTAGGCTGGCGGACATGTCGACCCATGCCAAGCGTGAACGGCTCCTGCTGGCCGATCTGTTGGAGGCCGCGGGCCCTGAGGCCCCGACCCTGTGCGAGGACTGGACCGCGCGGGATCTCGCGGCCCATGTGGTGGTGCGCGAGCGCCGTCCGGACGCGGCGGGCGGCGCGTTCGTGAAGCCGCTGGCCGCGCGTCTGGAGCGGGTGCAGGCCGAGTTCGCGGACAAGCCGTACGAGGAGCTGATCCAGCTCATCCGCACCGGTCCGCCGCGGTTCTCGCCGTTCTCGGTGAAGCAGATCGACGAGGCGGCGAACGCGGTGGAGTTCTACGTCCACGCGGAGGACGTGCGCCGGGCGCAGAAGGACTGGAGCCCGCGGGCGCTGGACCCGGTGTTCTCGGACGTGCTCTGGTCCCGCCTGGAGAAGATGGCGCGGGTGATGGGCCGCAAGCTGCCGGTGGGCCTGGTGCTGCGCCGCCCGGACGGCCGGACGGCGGTCGCACACCGCGGCACCCCGGTGGTGACGGTGACCGGGGAGCCGCCCGAGCTGCTGATGTTCATCATGGGCCGCCAGTCGTCGGCGAAGGTGCAGGTCGAGGGCGACGAGGCGGCGATCACGCGGCTGAGCGAGACGAAGGCGCTGGGGATCTAGCGGGGCGTCTCCACGGCGTCGCGCGCGTCGGTGGCCGGCGCCTCCGTGGCCGGCGGGGCCTTCGGGGTCTCGCGGGTGCGGAGCCAGAGCAGGGCTCCGGCGCTCACGCCCACGACGCCGGGCAGCCAGGCGGCGGGGCCGCCGGGCAGCACGCCCGCGACGAGGCCGCTGAGGGCGCCGACCAGCTGGAGGGCGAGCGACTGCACGGAGAGCGCGGTGGCCCGGCCGGAGCTGTCGGTGCGCCGGTGCAGGAAGTCGTTCAGGCAGGGCGAGGCGAGGCCCAGGCCGATGTAGACGAGGATGTATCCGGCGACGGCCGGGCCGACGGTGCGGGTCGCGGCGGTCGCGCAGAGCACGGCCAGGCCGAGCAGGACGATCAGTTCGGCCACGAGGATGGCCCGCTCCCCGCTCCGGGCGACGCGGGCCGTCCAGGGCGAGAGCCGGTTGCCGAGCGCGGTGGCGGTGAATCCGGCGCAGGCCAGACCGGCGTAGAGGACGGCGCCCGAGGAGGCGGCGCCGGTCGCGTCGGCGGCGCGGGACGGGGTGAGCAGCTCGACGACGCCGAGGGCGCTTCCGGCGGCGGCCATGGTGAGCATGATGCGCCGGACCATGACGTCGCGGGTGGCGAGCCGGACGCCGGCGCGGGCGGTGCGCGGCACGTCGGCGAGGACGGCGCGCAGGCCGACGGAGGGGCGGGCGGGCTCGGGCAGCGCGATCAGCACGTGGACGACGTAGAGGACGCTGCAGGCGGCGCCCGCGAGGAGCGGCACGGACAGCGGCGGGACGACGCCGCCCGTGGCGCGCTGCAGGGAGGCGCCGAGGTCGGGGCCGAGGCCGAGCAGCCAGGGCACGAGGCCGCCGAGGATCGTGCCGAGGGCGAGGGCGACGGAGGAGGCGGCGGAGCCGCGGGCCAGACCGTCGCGCAGGTCGGCGTCGGGGCCGAGGTCCGCGTGCACGGTGTCGACGTACCAGGCCTCGGCGGGTCCGCTGTTGAGCGCGCGTCCGGCGCCCTTGAGGACCATGGCGAGGGCGAACACCCAGGTGGCGGTGGCCAGGGCGGTCATGGCGAGCGCGACGACGGAGAGCACCCCGGAGGCGGCGAGGACGGCACGCCGGCCTATGACGTCGGAGAGCCCGCCGGTGGGCAGTTCGAGCCCGGCGGCGGTCAGGGAGTGCACGGCGAACAGGGCGGCGATCGTGGCGACGGACACGCCCCGGTCGGCGAGCAGCAGCACCTGTACGGGGATGTAGAGGCCGGTCGGGAACCAGAAGAGGAAGTTGACCGCGACGAAGCGGCGGCGGGCGGCCCGCGCGTCGAGGAGGGCGGCCATCACGCGTTCCTCAGCGGGAAGGCGTACAGGTGCACGGCGACGGTCTCGCGGCCCTCGGGGTCGGCGGCCTTGCCGGCCTTCACGTAGCGGTCGACGACGCCGTGCAGCTCGGCGGTCATCTCCTTCAGCTCCTCAGGGGTGAGCCGGGCGAGGAAGTCGGAGCTGTCGTGGGCGTCCTGCCAGTCGGCGCTCCAGCCGGCGCGCTGGTCGAGGAAGCGCAGGTAGTGGTCGCGGCGCTGCTCGTACATGACGCGGGACAGGGCGGTGTGGGCCGCGGTGCCCTCGGGGGTGTCGCGGAAGTCGGAGCTGTCGATGCGCAGGGCTTCCTGCGCGGGCTTCCACCAGCGCTCGCGGCCGTCGGCGCCCTCGGGCTCGGCGGGCTCGATGAGGCCGTGCTCGGCGAGCTTGCGCAGGTGGTAGCTGATGAGGGAGACCGCCGTGCCGTCGTCGAGGTCCTCGGCGAGGTGTGAGGCGGTGGCGGTGCCGCGCATGTAGAGCGCGCCGTAGAGGCGCATGCGCAGCGGGTGGCCGAAGGCCTTCAGCGTGGCGAGGTCGGTGATGCGGCGGTATTCCGTCATACCCACGACTCTAGATACGAAAGAAAACTTGCACAAGATAAGTTGCACAACTTTTCTTTCGCAATTACGGGTGCCCGTCGCCCGTCGGGTACCGAACGCGAAGCGCCCCCGAAGGCAGTGCCTTCGGGGGCGCTTCAGAGGCGCTTCAGGGCGCAGGGGCGCTTACCGGACCGGGTGGCCCGCCTCGCGCAGCGCCGACTTCACGTCGCCGATCCGCAGGTCGCCGAAGTGGAAGACGGACGCCGCGAGCACCGCGTCCGCGCCCGCCGCGACGGCCGGGGCGAAGTGCTCGACGCGTCCGGCGCCGCCGGACGCGATCACCGGCACGGACACGTGCTTGCGGACGGCCTCGATCATCTCGAGGTCGTAGCCGTCCTTCGTGCCGTCGGCGTCCATCGAGTTGAGCAGGATCTCCCCCGCACCCAGCTCGGCGGCCCGGTGCGCCCACTCGACCGCGTCGATCCCGGCGGAGCGGCGCCCGCCGTGGGTCGTCACCTCGAAGGCGCCCGCGTCGGTGCGGCGGGCGTCCACCGAGAGGACCAGGACCTGGCGGCCGAAGCGCTCGGCGATCTCCCGGATCAGGTCCGGCCGGGCGATGGCCGCCGTGTTGACGCCGACCTTGTCGGCGCCGGCCCGCAGCAGCTTGTCGACGTCGTCGGCGGTGCGCACGCCGCCGCCCACGGTGAGCGGGATGAAGACCTGCTCGGCGGTGCGCCGCACCACGTCGTACGTGGTCGCGCGGTCGCCGGAGGACGCGGTGATGTCCAGGAACGTCAGCTCGTCCGCACCCTCGGCGTCGTAGACCTTCGCCATCTCGACGGGGTCGCCCGCGTCGCGCAGGTTCTGGAAGTTGACGCCCTTGACGACGCGGCCGTTGTCCACGTCGAGGCAGGGGATGACGCGTACGGCGAGGCTCATGCTGAGGGTGCTCCTGAATCGGACCGGAACGCCTCCACCTCGACCTCGACGACCAGGCTGGGGTCGACGAATCCGGAGACGATGATCATGGACGCGGCGGGGCGGACGGAGTCGAACAGCTCCTTGTGGGCCCGGCCCACCTCGTCCGTGTCCCGCGCGTGGGTGACGTACATGCGCGTGCGCACGACGTCCTCGCGGCCGAGGCCGAGCTGCCCGAGGGCGTCGAACGCGACGGTGAAGGCGTTCATCGCCTGCTCGTACGGGCCGCCGGCGGCGATCACGCCGTCGACGACCGAGGTGCAGCCGGAGACCAGGACGAGACCGGTGGGCAGCTCGACGGCGCGCGCGTACCCGAAGGCCTCCTCCCACGGCGCCCCCGACTGCACGCGGCGCACGGCACCGGTCATGACGAGACCGCCGCCAGGGCTTCTTCGAGGGTGAAGGCCTTGGCGTACAGCGCCTTGCCGACGATGGAGCCCTCGACGCCGAGCGGGACGAGCTCGGCGATGGCCCGCAGGTCGTCCAGGGACGAGACGCCGCCGGAGGCCACGACCGGGCGGTCGGTGGCCGCGCACACGTTCTTCAGGAGCTCCAGGTTCGGGCCCTGGAGCGTGCCGTCCTTGGCGATGTCCGTGACGACGTAGCGGGAGCAGCCCTCCTTGTCGAGGCGGGCCAGCGTCTCGTACAGGTCGCCGCCGTCGCGGGTCCAGCCGCGGCCGCGCAGGGTCGTGCCGCGCACGTCGAGGCCGACCGCGATCTGGTCGCCGTGCTCGGCGATGATCTTGGCGACCCACTCGGGGTCCTCCAGGGCGGCGGTGCCGATGTTGACGCGGGTGGCGCCGGTGGCGAGGGCGGCGGCGAGCGAGTCGTCGTCGCGGATGCCGCCGGACAGCTCCACCTTGATGTCCATGGCGCGGGCGACCTCGGAGATCAGCGCGCGGTTGTCACCGGTGCCGAACGCGGCGTCGAGGTCGACCAGGTGCAGCCACTCGGCGCCGGCGCGCTGCCAGGCGAGGGCGGCCTCCAGCGGGGAGCCGTAGGAGGTCTCGGAGCCGGACTCGCCGTGCACGAGACGGACGGCCTGGCCGTCGCGGACGTCGACGGCGGGGAGGAGTTCGAGCTTGTGCTGGGATGCGGTCACAGTACGGAGATCCAGTTCTTGAGCAGCTGCGCTCCGGCGTCGCCGGACTTCTCGGGGTGGAACTGCGTGGCCCACAGTGCGCCGTTCTCCACGGCGGCCACGAACGGCTCGCCGTAGGTGGCCCAGGTGACCTTCGGTGCGCGCAGGTTCGGGTTGTGCACTTCCAGGTCCCACTTCTGGACCGCGTAGGAGTGCACGAAGTAGTAGCGCTCGTCGGTGTCGAGGCCCGCGAACAGCTGGGAGCCCTGCGCGGCGTCCACCGTGTTCCAGCCCATGTGCGGGACGACCTCGGCCTTGAGGGGCTCGACGACGCCGGGCCATTCGTCGAGGCCCTCGCTCTCGATGCCGTGCTCGATGCCGCGCGCGAACAGGATCTGCATGCCGACGCAGATGCCCATCACGGGGCGCCCGCCGGACAGCCGGCGGCCGACGATCCAGTCGCCGCGCGCCTCCTTGAGGCCCTGCATGCAGGAGGCGAACGCGCCGACGCCGGGCACGAGGAGCCCGTCGGCGTTCATGGCCTTGTCGAAGTCGCGGGTGATCTCGACGTCGGCGCCCGCGCGGGCCAGGGCCCGCTCGGCGGAGCGGACGTTGCCGAACCCGTAGTCGAAGACGACGACTTTCTTCTGAGGTGTGGCGGTCATGTCAGCCGGATCAATTCCAGTAGTCGAGCCGCAGCACGCCCGCGAGCAGGCAGAAGCCCGCGCTGACCGCGAGGAGCGTGATGACGCTCTTGCCGATGCCCTGCTTGACGAACGAGTAGACGCCGCCGAGCAGGAACAGGCCGAGGACGATGAGGACGGTCGCGAGGCCGTTCATGACTAGAGGGCGCCCTTCGTCGAGGGAAGGATGCCGGCGGCCCGCGGGTCGTGCTCGGACGCGTAGCGCAGCGCCCGGGCCAGCGCCTTGAACTGGCACTCCACGATGTGGTGCGCGTTGCGCCCGTACGGGACGTGGACGTGCAGGGCGATCTGGGCCTGCGCGACGAAGGACTCCAGGATGTGCCGGGTCATCGTCGTGTCGTACTCGCCGATCATCGGCGCCATGTTCTCGGGCTCGGTGTGCACGAGGTAGGGGCGGCCCGACAGGTCGACGGTGACCTGGGCGAGGGACTCGTCCAGCGGGACCGTGCAGTTGCCGAAGCGGTAGATGCCGACCTTGTCGCCGAGCGCCTGCTTGAAGGCGGCGCCGAGGGCGAGGGCGGTGTCCTCGATGGTGTGGTGCGAGTCGATGTGCAGGTCGCCTTCGGTCTTGACCGTGAGGTCGAACAGGCCGTGGCGGCCGAGCTGGTCGAGCATGTGGTCGTAGAAGCCGACCCCGGTCGACACGTCGACCTTTCCGGTCCCGTCGAGGTCGATCTCGACGAGGACGGAGGTCTCCTTCGTCGTGCGTTCTACTCGTCCTACGCGGCTCATGCGCCGAACTCCTTCATCACTTCACGGGCCGCGTCCAGGAACGCGTCGTTCTCTTCGGGGGTGCCGACGGTGACGCGCAGCCTGCCGGGCACGCCGTTGTCCCGGATCAGGACGCCGCGGTCGAGGACGAACTGCCAGACGGCGCCCGGGTCCTCGAAGACGCCGAACTGGATGAAGTTCGCGTCGGCGACGGTCACGTCGAAGCCGAGCGTCTCCAGCTCCGCGACCACGCGGTCGCGCTCGGCCTTCAGCTGCTCCACGTAGCTCAGGAGCGTGTCGGTGTACTCCAGGGCGGCGAGCGCCGTCGCCTGGTTGACGGCCGACAGGTGGTAGGGCAGGCGCACCAGCTGCACCGCGTCGACCACGGCCGGGTCGGCGGCGAGGTAGCCGAGGCGCAGTCCGGCCGCGCCGAAGGCCTTCGACATGGTGCGGGAGATGACGAGGTTCGGCCGGCCCTCGATCAGTTCGAGCAGCGAGGGGCCGTGGCTGAACTCGGTGTACGCCTCGTCGACGACGACGATCGCGCCCGGCCCGGCGGCCTCGTACAGGGCGAGGACGTCCTCGCGGGCGACCGCGTTGCCCGTCGGGTTGTTGGGGCTGGTGATGAAGACGACGTGCGGCTTGTGGGTGCGGATCGCCTCGACGGCCGCGTCCACGTCCAGCGAGAAGTCGTCCTTGCGCGGGGCGCTGACCCAGCCCGTGTTGGTGCCGCGGGCTAGCAGCGGGTGCATCGAGTACGAGGGCTCGAAGCCGAGGGCGGTCCGGCCGGGGCCGCCGAAGGCCTGGAGGAGCTGCTGGAGCACCTCGTTCGACCCGTTGGCCGCCCAGACCTGCTCGCGGGCGACCTCGTACCCGGTGGTGCGGGTGAGGTAGCGGGCCAGCTCGGTGCGCAGCTCGACCGCGTCCCGGTCCGGGTAGCGGTTGAGGCTGCGGGCGGCGTCGGCGACGCGCTCGGCGATCCGCTGCACGAGCGGCTCGGGCAGCGGGTAGGGGTTCTCGTTCGTGTTCAGCCGCACGGCCACGTCCAGCTGCGGTGCGCCGTACGGGGACTTGCCGCGCAGCTCGTCCCGTACGGGGAGGTCGTCGATCCGGGTCACTGGTTCTTCGGGACCTTCCACTCGAAGCGGGCCTTGATCGCCGCACCGTGGGCGGGCAGGTCCTCGGCCTCGGCGAGGGTCACCACGTGGTGGGCGACGTCGGCGAGGGCGTCCTTCGTGTAGTCGACGATGTGGATGCCGCGCAGGAAGGACTGGACGGACAGGCCGGAGGAGTGGCAGGCGCAGCCGCCGGTCGGCAGGACGTGGTTGGAGCCCGCCGCGTAGTCGCCGAGCGAGACCGGGGCCCAGGGGCCGACGAAGATCGCGCCCGCGTTGCGCACGCGCCCGGCGATCTCCGCCGCGTGCTCCGTCTGGATCTCCAGGTGCTCGGCGCCGTACGCGTCGACCACCTTGAGGCCGTCCTCGAGGGAGTCGACGAGCACGATCGCGGACTGCCGGCCCGCGAGCGCGGGCTTGATGCGGTCCTCGACGTGCTTGGTCGCGGCGACCTGGGGCTCCAGCTCGCGCTCGACGGCGGCGGCCAGCGCCTCGTCGTCGGTGACGAGGACGGCGGCGGCCAGCGGGTCGTGCTCGGCCTGGCTGATCAGGTCGGAGGCGACGTGCACGGGGTCGGCCGTGGCGTCCGCGAGGACCGCGATCTCGGTCGGGCCGGCCTCGGTGTCGATGCCGATGAGACCGGTGAAGTAGCGCTTGGCGGCGGCCACCCAGATGTTGCCCGGGCCGGTCACCATGTTGGCCGGGGCGCAGGACTCGGTGCCGTACGCGTACATGGCGACGGCCTGGGCGCCGCCGACCGCGTAGACCTCGTCGACGCCCAGCAGGGCGCAGGCGGCGAGGATCGTCGGGTGCGGCAGGCCGTCGAACTCGGCCTGCGGCGGGGACGCGAGCGCGATCGACTCGACGCCCGCCTCCTGCGCCGGCACCGCGTTCATGATCACGGAGGACGGGTAGACGGAGCGGCCGCCCGGGGCGTACAGGCCGACGCGCTCGACCGGCACCCACTTCTCGGTGACGGAGCCGCCGGGGACGACCTGGGTGGTGTGGCTGGATCGGCGCTGTTCGCGGTGGACGATCCGGGCCCGGCGGATGGACTCCTCCAGGGCCGCGCGCACGGCGGGGTCGAGGTCGGCGAGGGCCTTCTCCAGGGCCTCGGCCGGGACGCGTACGGACTCCTGCCGCACGCCGTCGAATTTCTCCGCGTACTCGATCAGCGCCGCGTCGCCACGATGATGCACGTCCTCGCAGATCGGACGCACCTTCTCCAGGGCGGCCGTGACGTCGAAGTCGGCACGGGGCAGCAGCGAGCGCAGGGCCTGGCCCTCGGGGAGGGCGGCGCCACGCAGATCGATTCGAGAGATCACGTATCAAGTCTCTCAGACGCCCCATCGTGACCGTCGTCGCGTTCCAGTGGCTGATACGCCCCGTGCCGGTCCCTGATACACGTCCGGATCCGGCCGTTGTCGGGTTTCCGGAGGTTGCCGTTCACCACTAGCGTTCAGACGCTCACGCAGCGGGCATCAGCCGCGTGGGACGACGGGGAAGCAGTGGGATGTACGGGGAGGCAGAACAGTCGTGGTCGACGACGTGACGACCGGCAACGGGGACGTGCCGGACGGACTGACCGCCACCGAGGTCGGCATGTGGCAGGCGTTCCGCAACGGGAGCGTGTACGACCTGCGGACCGGGGACCTGGCCGTGGACGATCCGCACGGCGGGCACGCCTGGGGACCGGAGCGCAGCGTGCGGGCGCGGATCGTGGCCTGGCTGCTGCTGTCCGGGCCGCCCGCGCTCGACGGCCGGGTGTCCTCGCTGAAGCTCCAGGGGGTGCAGATCACCGATGTGCTCGATCTGTCGGGCGGCACGATCGTCCCGTACGTCGAGCTGAAGCAGTGCCGCTTCGAGAAGGAGGTGCGGGTCCCGGAGGCACGGTTCACGACCGTGCGGCTCGTGGACTGCTCGGTGCCGCGGCTCGAGGGCGCCCGGGTGCACACCGAGGGCGACCTGCACCTGCCGCGCTGCCGGTTCCACAACGGGGTGCGGCTCTCGGACGCGCACATCGGCACGGACCTGCTGCTGAACCAGGCGGTGGTGTTCCGCGACCGGCACGGCAAGTCGATCAACGCGGACGGGATGACGGTCGGCCAGGACCTCCAGGCGGAGATGCTGGAGACGCACGGCGAGCTGAGCCTGCGCGGCGCCGTCGTCGGGGTGTCGCTCTCGCTGCGCGGCAGCCGGCTGAGCAACACCCACGGGCGGCGCGCCCTGAACGCCCCGCAGCTGACCGTCGAGCGCACCCTGTACCTGACCCCGGCCGGCGTCGGCAATCCGATCCAGACCAGCGGCTCGACCCCGGCCCGCGGCACGCGCGTGCAGCGCTTCGAGTGCGTGGGCGGGGTGCGGCTCGACGACGGTCGGTTCGGCGACGCGATCGACCTGGACTCGGCGCGCTTCACGCTGGAGAGCGACCAGGAGGTCTCGCTGCGCCGCGTGCAGACCCCCGAGCTGCGTTTTCGCGGGGAGCGGCCGCAGCGCGGGACAGTCGTGCTGTCCGGCGCCAAGGTCGTCAACCTGATCGACAAGGCGACCAGCTGGCCCGGCCCCGGCCAGCTGCGCGTGGGCGGCTTCGTCTACGAGAACCTGATCCCGTCCGGCACCTTCCCGCTCTCCCGCCGCCTGGACTGGCTGGCGGCCGCGACCGCGGAGTACAACCCGGAGCCGTACGAGCGGCTCGCCATGGTGCTGCGCAACAGCGGCGAGGACGCGGACGCCCGCGAGGTGCTGCTCGCCAAGCAGCGCCGCCGCCGCGAGACGCTGCCGGCCGCGGCGAAGGTGTGGGGCTACATCCAGGACTGGACGGTGGCGTACGGGTACCGGCCCGGGCGCGCCGCGGTGTGGATGGCGGTGCTCTGGGCGATCAGCGCGGTCGCTTTCAGCCATGCCGCGCACCCGCCGATCAAGGAGGGCGAGGCGCCGAACTGGAGCGCGCCGCTGTTCGCCCTCGACCTGCTGCTGCCGGTGATCGATCTCGGCCAGACCGGATACTGGCAGCTGCGGGGCGGCTGGCAGTGGGTGGCGGCGGTGCTCGTGCTGCTCGGCTGGATCCTGGCGACGACGGTCGCGGCGGGAGCGACGAGACTGTTGCGGCGCAGTTGAGTTCCGCGAAGCTGAACGCGTCGTAGGCGAGTGAACGCGTCGTAGGTCAGTGCGGGTCTTCCCCCGCAGCGGGGAATCGGCGCCGGCCGAGGCAACCTTCGGGTCGCCCAGGCCGTCCTCCCTGCGCAACCAATGAACCACCGGTCATCCGCCGGGTCACACACAAGGAGGACGCAGGGCATGTCCGTCCTTCGTGCCTTCGTCCGCACGGCGCGCATGATCCGTCACCTGGGCCCGCTCGGCGCGGGCCTGCCGCCGGACGACGAGCTGCTCCTCGACGCCCCGGACGAGCGGCTCGCCCCGGCCCTGGTCGCGGCGGGGCGCGGCGAGTACGACCCGGCCGCCAAGCTGCTGGCCCACACCCGGGAGGCGGCCGAGTGGGAGAACCGGGACCGGTACGTGCTGCGGTTCGCCACGTTCGCCGCCGCCCGCACCGAGTGGTTCGACGCCTGGCAGTGCGCGGCCCCGCACGACCCGGACCTGCTCCTGGTCAAGTCCGAGCTGGCCGTGGCCCGCGCCTTCGCCTCCCCCGCCCGCGCCGAGCTGCTGCGCGACGTGGCCCCGCTGATCGCGGCCGCCGCCGAGGCGGAGCCTGGCGATCCGGTGCCCTGGCGGATCGCCCTCGACCAGGCGCGCGGGGCGGGCGCCCCGCGCGGCGCGTTCGAGGAGCTGTGGGAGCAGGCGGTGCGCCGCTCCCCGCACCACTACGGCTGTCATGTCTCCGCGCTCCAGTACCTGTCGGCCGCCTGGTACGGCTCGCACGCCGAGTGCTTCTCCTTCGCCGAGCGCGCCGCGCGGGACGCGCTGCCCGGTTCGCTCCTCAAGGCGCTTCCGGTGCGGGCCGCGCTCGCCTGTCTGACCTCGGCGCGGGCCCCGCAGGACATCCCGCGGGCCCGGCTCGACGCGGCCGCCGACCTGGCCGTCGAGCTGTCACGCACCTACGAGGCGGCCGATCCGTGGCCCGCCGAGGTGCGCAATCTGCTGACCTGCGTCCTCGTCGAGCTGGAGCGCTGGCCGGACGCGCTCGAGCAGCTGCGGCTCATCGGCCCGTACGCCACGTCGTTCCCCTGGGACCGGCTCGTGGAGGACCCGCTGGAGCACTTCGTGGAGCTGCGGGCGACGGTGCGGCTCGAAGTCGCCGCGGTCTTGCCGCTGCTCGGCGGTCCCGGCGCGCCCGGCGCCCATTACGCTTGAGCGTCGTGACCACCGTCCGGCTTCCGCTCTTCCCGCTCAACTCGGTGCTGTTCCCGGGACTCGTACTCCCGCTGAACGTGTTCGAGGAGCGTTATCGCGCCATGATGCGCGACCTGCTGAAGGCAGCCCCCGAGATCCCCGACACCGACCCGGCCGTCTCCGACGAGCCGCGGCAGTTCGTGGTCGTCGCGATCCGCGACGGGCACGAGGTCGCCCCGAGCGCCGCCGGCATGCCGGACGACGTGACGACGAAGGAGGCGGGCGCGGGCCCGGCCGCCGGGTTCGGCGACGATCCGATCAAGGCTTTCCACTCCGTGGGCTGCATCGCCGACGCGGCGACGATCCGCGAGCGGCCCGACGGCGGCTTCGAGGTCCTCGCCACCGGCACGCGCCGGGTGAAGCTGCACTCCGTGGATGCCTCGGGCCCGTATCTGACGGCCGAGGTGGAGGAGCTGCCCGAGGAGGACGGCGACGAGGCGGGCGCCCTCGCGGAGGGCGTGCTGCGCGCGTTCCGCTCCTACCAGAAGCGGCTCGCCGGGGCCCGTGAGCGCTCCATGACCTCGGGCGCGGAACTGCCGGACGAGCCGTCGGTGGTGTCGTACCTGGTGGCGGCGGCCGCGGTGCTCGACGTACCGACCAAGCAGCGGCTGCTCCAGGCCCCGGACGCGGCGTCCCGGCTGCGCGACGAGCTGCGGCTGCTGCGCGCGGAGGCCGCGATCATCCGGCACCTCCCGTCCCTCCCGGCGACGGAACTGACCCGCCAGGCCACCAGCCAGAACTGACGCAGGAAGAAGCAGCACGTTGGCGAAGAAGGCCAAGAAGCAGCAGGCGCAGTCCGGGGGCACCCCCGCGACGGTCGCACTGACCACCGCGGGCACCGTCTTCACGGTCCACGCGTACGAGCACGACCCGTCCCACCCCTCGTACGGCGAGGAGGCCGCGGAGGCGATGGGCGTCTCCCCCGACCGTGTCTTCAAGACGCTGGTCGCGGACGTGGACGGCAGGCTGACGGTCGCCGTGGTGCCGGTGGCGGGCCAGCTCGACCTGAAGGCCCTCGCGGCGGCGGTGGGCGGCAAGCGGGCGGCGATGGCCGACCCGGCGCTCGCCGAGCGCACGACGGGCTATGTGCGGGGCGGGATCTCGCCCCTGGGCCAGCGCAAGAAGCTGCCCACGGTGATCGACGCGTCGGCCGGGTCCCACGCGACGATCTGCGTCTCGGCGGGCCGTCGGGGCCTGGAGGTCGAGCTCTCCCCGACGGACCTCGCGGCGCTGACGGGGGCGGTCCTGGCCCCGGTGGGCCGCGTCTGATCCCCCGGGCTCAGTGGGCCGGGGGCTGCTCCTGCGGCTGCGGCGTGTACGAGGTGTAGTAGCCGGCGTACGGGTCCGGGTCGCGCGGGCCGAAGAGGCCGGTCAGGGCCAGGTGGACGATCATCGCCGACAGCGGCCAGGCCAGCAGCGCGCCCTTCGCGTTCAGTTCCAGCGGGGCGTCGAAGACCACGCCCTTGCCGAGCTCCTTGGCGTGTGCGGCGACGTCCTGCGTGGGGCCGAGCCAGACGCCGAACCGCCAGGCCAGCACGCCGCCGAGCAGCGCGCCCACGGCGAGGCCGATGACCAGCGGGACGCCACCGCGCCGGCGCCACAGGAACACGGCGGCCGCGGTCACGACACCCAGTCCGAGCGCGAGCAGCGCGAACGTGCCGTCGGCGCCGATGGCCTGCTCCCCCTCGGTGTCCTTCAGGTACACCGCGGAACTGTCCGAGACGAGCGGCACGCGCGGCGCCAGCCACAGCCACAGCGCGCCGAGCACCAGCCCGAACAGCGCCACCCCGACCGTCACCACGGCCGCCTCGCGCAGCTCGGTGCGCAGCCCGGGTCCGTCCTCGCGCGGCGGCACGGGCGGGAGATGCCCGGTCATCGGGTCCGGGGCCTGCCAGGGGTCCTGGCGCCCGTCGTCGTGCGGGGGCTGATGCGGCGGCGGTGTCAGCGGTGCGGTCACCCTGACATCGTGCCAGGCCTTCCTGACACCCGCGTCACCGGACGCCACCCCCAACGATCTCCCCGGGGCAGAGCCTCGGTGCCAGGGGCACGGGACTGCATCCGATCAGCGACTCCATCGCAGGGCGCGACCAGCGGACCCCTGGGGGCGCACGAAGTGTGCCCCTCAGGGGCGCGGGGAACTGCGCGACCAGCCACGACGAACCCGCACCCGGCAACGACCCGGGAACCCGCAACGGCGCGCCCCCGAAGACCCCGCCAAGCCCAGCGCAGCTCAGCGCACTGCGGCCCGGCGATAGGCCCACGTCGCCACCCCCAGCGAGGCGACACCCACCACCGCGCAGACCCCGAGGTCGAGCAGAACAACCCCCCAGTCGGGCCGCGCGGCGAACGACCGTGCGAACGCCTCGACCCCGTACGTGGACGGCAACAGATCCCGCGCGTACTGGACGAACACCGGCATCCGCTCGGCCGGCAACACCCCGAGCAGCAGCGCGGCGGACATCCCGAGCTGCCCGAGCAGCGTCGCGAGCTCAGGCCGCGGCGCGAGCAGCCCGAGCGCGGCGCCGAGCCCGGCGAGCGCGGCCCCGGCCAGCGGGATCACGGCGCCCAGCACCCACAGGTGGGTGAGCGGCAGGTCGAACATGAGGCAGCCGCTGACCGCCGTCACCAGCGTCCCCGGCACCGTGAACGAGGCGTACGCCCCCGCGGCCCCGAGCACGACGGAGGCGGGCGGCACCGGCAGGGTCGCGTAGTGGTCGAGCCCGCCGGCCGCGCGGAGCTGCCCGAAGTACTGGGCGAGCAGGTTGAGCGCGACGAACGCGACGACCAGCACTGCGGACCCGGCGACGACCGCCCGCGCCTCCCCGCTGCCCTGATCGACGACCCCGCGCATCAGGATCATGATCCCGATGGACTGGAAGGTCGCCACGAACAGCAGCGGGATCCGGGCCACCCGGGCGCGGCTGAGCTGCGCCTTGTAGACGGCGGCCAGCGAGGGCAGGAAGCGGGCCCGGGGCGCGAGCGCCGCCGCACCGGAACCGGCCGCCGGCGCGGGCTGCGCCACGGCCCCCCGTACCGCCGCTGCGGGGACGACACTCATGCCTTCACCAGGCCCTTCACGCTGCTGCGGCTCCCGCCGAGCGCCAGATACACGTCTTCCAGGCTCGGCGTCGCGAGCGTGAAGTCGTCGAGGTAGTCGAAGGCCGGTCCGCCGGTGACGGCCGCGACGGCGGTGCGGGCGGCGTCCGGGTCGAGCCGCAGCGACCAGCGCCGCCCGGACTCGACGGCCCGCTCGCGCAGCCGGGCCACCTCGGGCAGCTGCGTGGGGGCCTTCTCCCGCCACACGAGCTCGACCCGCACCTCACCGGCGACGCGCTCCTTGAGCCCGGCCGGGGAGTCGCAGGCGATGACCCGGCCCTGGTCGAGCACGGCGACCCGGTCGAGGACGGTCTCGGCCTCGATGACGTTGTGGGTGACGAGCAGGACGGTCGTGCCGCGCTCGGCGCGCCGCCGGTCCACGGCGCCCCACACGGCGCGCCGGGCGACGGGGTCCATGCCGGTGGTCGGCTCGTCGAGCACCAGCAGGGGCCGCTCGCCGACCAGCGCGGCGGCGAAGCAGGCGAGCCGCCGCTGGCCGCCGGACAGCTTCTTCAGGGGGCGCCCGGCGAGCGGGGCGAGGCCGAGTTCGTCGAGGACGTCGTCGCGCTCGGCCCGCGCCTCCTTGAGGCTGAGCCCGCGCAGCCGGCCGGTGGTCTCGGCGGCGAGGGACACGGTGAGTTCGTCAAGGGCGGTCGACTCCTGGCCGAGGTAGGCGAGGATGCGCGCGGCCCGCTCGGGGTGGCGCACGATGTCGTGCCCGAGGAGGGTGACGCTGCCGGCGTCGGGCCGCATCAGCCCGGTGAGCTGGCGCACGAGGGTGGACTTGCCGGCCCCGTTCGGCCCGAGCAGTCCGAAGATCTCGCCGCGCCGGATGTCGAGCCGCACATCGTCCGTGGCCCGCACCTCGGGCGTGCCCGGGGCGCCGCGCCGCCCGCGCACGGCGGGATACGTCTTCCGCAGCCCCCGCACGGCACACACCACGGCGTCCCCGTCCGGATTCGGGTCAGCCACCTTGGTGCACGTATTCACGAGCAACGAGGGTACGGGGTCCCGACCCCACCCTCATGCCCGGGTCGGACAAAACGCGCCCCTGGGGCGCACGGAGTGCGCTTTCAGGGGCGCGGGGCCGTATCCGATCAGCGACTCCGTCGCGGAGCGCGACCAGCCACGACGAAACCCGCACCCGGCAACGAACCGCCGACCGGCAACGGCGGCCCCCCGCACCTCACTCCCCGGCGGAGCCCACCGCCCCGACCTGCTGCCCGGCGGAGCCGGTCCGCACATCGACCTCCCGCCAGAACCCGGCCCGGATCGCGTACCGGTCGTGCTCGTCGATCTGATCGTCCTTGTGCGCGAGGAGCCCGAACCGCGCGGCGTACCGCAGCAGCTCCCCGTCGATCCGATGCGGCACCCGGGGATACTGCGTGGCCAGCTTCTGGAGCGCCGCCGGATCCCCGAGCCGCCCCATCCAGCGCCGCGCGAACACCTGCCCCACCTCGTACGGGTCCCCGCCCACCGTCGTGATGTCCTCCTCACGGTCCGCCCAGCGCTGCTCGGCGGTGGTGAGCTGCGCCAGCGTCGGCAGCGAGGCGGCCTCCGGGGGCTCGCCGCCGCCGGAGGGCCGCTCGACCCAGCCCTTGTCGGAGGACCAGCGCAGCGTCGCGTTCGCGGGCTGCGGAGCGGGCTGCGCGGCGCCGGGCCCCCGCAGCGCGGCCAGGTCCTTCGGGGTCGGCACGCCCTTCGGGTGCCCGGCCCGCTCCTCCGCCTCGCCCTCGGCCCGCGCGGCCGGCGCGTGCGGCGCGGACGGCGCGGACGGGGCCTCGTCGGAGGGGCGCCCGGCGGAGGGCAGCGCGGATTCGGGCAGCGGCGCGGAGAGGATCGCGGCGATCTCGGGGCGCGGGACGGGCGGCGGCGCGCAGACCCCGCCGAGTTCCTTGGCGCGGACGGCCTTGGTGATCCAGGTCCGGTCGAGGACGCGCCGCTCGTCGGCCTCGGCGACGAGGTCCTCGGACTGGTTGTAGTCGCCGTCGGCGGCCTGGACGGCCCAGAGGTGGACGGCGACGCCGTGCTCCTTGGCGGCCATCATGCCGGGCAGCAGATCCCCGTCGCCGGTCACGAGGACGACGTCGGAGCAGGCGCGGTTGCGGGCGAGCTCGGTGAGCTCGGCGTGCATGGCGGCGTCGACGCCCTTCTGCGCCCAGCGCCCGTCGCTGCGGGTCAGGGCGCCCAGGCGGACCGTCACGCGGGGCATGACGCGGAGCCGGCGGTGCTCGGGCTGCGGCACCCGGTCGGGGGCGCCGTCGAACCAGTAGATGCGCAGGAGCGGCCGCTCGGTCTCCGTCTCGGCGCGCTCGCGCAGCCCCTGGATGAGTGCGGCGTGGTCGACGTGGATGCGGGAGCGTGAGGGCTCGCCGGCGAGGAGGCTCGCGGCTGCTCCCAGCAGGTATCCGGCATCCACCAGGACGATGCAACGGTCCACGCGATCCACCCTCTTTCGCCGACACGCCCGCGCGTTCGCTTGGGGTTTCCTTCGAGTCTGCCCGACCGCGCCGGGGTTAACGGCCCGAACTCGATCTTCGGCGTGGCGGACCCGCGCGGTCCGCGGCCGCACCCCCTGTCACACACCGTGAATCCCTGAAATGCGACCTTTGTCGACTTATGTGAGTCTGAACGCGGCCCTGGCCCCTAGATCCCCCGCAGGAGGCAGATCACCATGGCCAAGAACCGTAAGCAGAACCGAAGTCAGCAGAAGCAGTCCCAGGCGTCGTCGCCGCAGGAGCAGTCCCGGTCGCAGGCCATGGAGGCCGAGGCGAAGTCGGCTCAGCAGCAGGCGTCGCCGATGGACATGGCCCGTAAGCACCGGGAGCGTCGCTTCGGCCACAACTGATCCCGCCGCACGCGGCACGCGCGAGGGGCGCACCCGGAGGACCCGGGCGCGCCCCTCGCGGCGTGGTGCGGCGGCTCAGCCGGCCAGGCAGGACGGGCCGAGCAGCACCTTCAGGTCGCCGTAGAGCGCGGGGTCGGGCTTGACCCGGTGCCGGTCGAGCCGGAGCACGGTGGTCTTGCGGGGGCCCTGGAGCTTGATGCGGACCTCGCTGTCGCCCCGGTGGTTGGCGAGGATCTCGCCGAGGCGGCTGACCATCGGCGGGGTCACCTTGAGGGCGGGGATGGTGAGGATCACCGGCGCATTGGTGCCCGCGTTCGACAGGTCGGGGACCTGCATCTCCATGGCGACCAGGCGCGGCACGTCCTCGCGCTTGTCGAGGCGGCCCTTGACGAAGACGACGGCGTCCTCGACGAGCTGGGTGGACACCAGCTGGTACGTCGCCGGGAAGAACATGCACTCGATGGAACCGGCGAGGTCCTCGACGGTGGCGATCGCCCAGGCGTTGCCCTGCTTGGTCATCTTGCGCTGGAGGCCCGAGATGATGCCGCCGACGGTGACGACGGAACCGTCCGAGTAGTCGCCGCCGGTGAGCTGGCCGATGCCCGCGTCCGCCTTGTCGGACAGCACGTGCTCCAGGCCGAACAGCGGGTGGTCGGACACGTAGAGGCCGAGCATCTCGCGCTCCTGGGCGAGCAGGTACGTCTTGTCCCACTCGTCGGTGGAGAACTCGACGTCGAGGCCGAAGCCCGGCTCGTCGCTGTCCTCCTCCCCCATGCCGCCGAAGAGGTCGAACTGGCCCTCGGCCTCCTTGCGCTTGACCGCGACCACGTTGTCGATCATCGGCTCGTACTGGGCGGTGAGGCCCTTGCGCGTGTGCCCGAGCGCGTCGAAGGCGCCGGCCTTGATCAGTGATTCCGTGGTCCGCTTGTTGCAGGCCGCGGCCTCGATCTTGTCCAGGTAGTCGGGGAACGAGCTGAACTTCCCCTTCGCTTTGCGGGCCCGGACGATCGACTCCACCACGTTCGTGCCGACGTTGCGCACGGCCTCCAGGCCGAAGAGGATCACGTCGTCGCCCTGGGCGGCGAAGTTGTGCACCGACTCGTTGACGTCCGGCGGGAGGACCTTGATCTTCATGCGCCGGCACTCGTTCAGGTAGACGGCGGACTTGTCCTTGTCGTCCTTCACGGAGGTGAGCAGCGCGGCCATGTACTCGGCCGGGTAGTTCGCCTTCAGGTAGGCGGTCCAGTAGGTGACCAGGCCGTACGCGGAGGAGTGCGCCTTGTTGAACGCGTATCCGGCGAAGGGGACCAGGACGTCCCACAGGGCCTGGATCGCCGCGTCCGAGTAGCCGTTCTTCTTCGCGCCCTCCTGGAAGAGGACGAAGTTCTTCGCCAGCTCCTCGGGCTTCTTCTTGCCCATCACGCGGCGCAGGATGTCGGCCTCGCCGAGCGAGTACCCGGCGATGATCTGGGCGGCCTTCTGCACCTGCTCCTGGTACACGATGAGGCCGTAGGTCAGGCCGAGCGTCTCCTTCAGGGGCTCTTCGAGCTCCGGGTGGATCGGCGTGATCTCCTGCCGGCCGTTCTTTCGCTCCGCGTAGTTCGTGTGCGAGTTCATGCCCATCGGGCCCGGCCGGTACAGGGCCGAGACGGCGGAAATGTCCTCGAAGTTGTCGGGCTGCATCTGGCGCAGCAGGGAGCGCATGGGGCCGCCGTCGAACTGGAAGACGCCGAGCGTGTCACCGCGGCAGAGCAGTTCGAAGGTCTTCGGGTCGTCGAGCGGGAGCGAGAGCATCTCCAGGTCGATGCCCTTGTTGGACTTCACCATCTTGACGGCGTCGTCCATGATCGTCAGGTTGCGCAGGCCGAGGAAGTCCATCTTCAGCAGGCCGAGCGACTCGCACTGCGGGTAGTCCCACTGCGTGATGGTCACGCCGTCGGTGTGCCGCACCCAGATCGGGGCGTGGTCGACGATCGGCTCGCTGGACATGATGACGCCGGCGGCGTGCACGCCCATCTGCCGGACCAGGCCCTCGACGCCCTTGGCGGTGTCGATGACCTTCTTGACGTCCGGCTCGTTCTCGTACATCCCCCGGATCTCGCCCGCCTCGCTGTAGCGCGGGTGCTTGGGGTCGGTGATGCCGGAGAGGTCGATGCCCTTGCCGAGGACGTCGGCGGGCATCGCCTTGGTGAGGCGGTCGCCCATCGCGTACGGGTAGCCGAGCACGCGCGCGGAGTCCTTGATCGCGTTCTTGGCCTTGATCTTGCCGTAGGTGCCGATCATGGCGACCTTGTCGGCGCCGTACTTCTCGGTCACGTACCTGATCACCTCGACGCGCCTGCGCTCGTCGAAGTCGATGTCGACATCGGGCATGGAGACGCGCTCGGGGTTGAGGAACCGCTCGAAGATCAGTCCGTGCGTGATCGGGTCGAGGTCGGTGATGCCCATGGCGTACGCGACGATCGAGCCGGCCGCGGAGCCTCGGCCGGGGCCCACCGCGATGCCGTTGTTCTTCGCCCACATGATGAAGTCGGCGACGACCAGGAAGTACCCCGGGAACCCCATCTGGATGATGATGTCCATCTCGTACTCGGCCTGCTTCTGGCGGTCCTCGGGGACGCCGCCCGGGTAGCGGCGCTCCATGCCGACCCGGACCTCCTCCTGGAACCAGGTGACCTCGGTGTACCCGTCCGGGATCTCGAACTTCGGCATGAGGTCGCGCTTCTCGAACATGCCGGAGGTGTCGATCTGCTCGGCCACAAGGAGCGTGTTGCGGCAGCCCTCCTGCCAGGCGTCCGAGGAGTCGACGGCGTACATCTCGTCGGTCGACTTCAGGTAGTAGCCCGTGCCGTCGAAGCGGAAGCGGTCGGGGTCCGAGAGGTTCTTGCCGGTCTGGATGCACAGCAGGGCGTCGTGGGCGGTCGCCTCGTGCGCGTACGTGTAGTGCGAGTCGTTCGTCACCAGGGGCGGGATGCCGAGCTTCTTGCCGATGTCGAGCAGGCCGTCGCGGACCCGGCGCTCGATCTCGATGCCGTGGTCCATCAGCTCCAGGAAGTACCGGTCCTTGCCGAAGATGTCCTGGTACTCGGAGGCCGCCTTCAGGGCCTCGTCGTACTGGCCGAGGCGCAGCCGGGTCTGGAGCTCACCGGAGGGGCAGCCGGTGGAGGCGATCAGGCCCTCGCTCCACTGGGAGATCGTCTCCTTGTCCATGCGGGGCCACTTCTGCAGCCAGCCCTCGGCGTACGCGTCCGAGGACAGCTTGAAGAGGTTGTGCAGCCCCGTGCTGTTCGCCGCCCAGATCGTCTTGTGGGTGTAACCACCGGAACCCGAGACGTCGTCGCGCTTCTGGTGCGGCTGGCCCCACTGGATCTTCCGCTTGTTGCGCCGGGACTCCGGGGCCACGTAGGCCTCGATGCCGATGATCGGCGTGACGCCCGCCTTCTGCGCCGTGTGGAAGAAGTCGTACGCCCCGTGGAGGTTGCCGTGGTCGGACATCGCGATGTGCGTCATGCCCATCTCGTTGCACGCCTGGAACATGTCCTTCAGCCGCGCGGCACCGTCCAGCAGCGAGTACTGGGTGTGGACGTGCAGGTGCGTGAAGGGCGGCTTTGACACGGTTCGGGCCTCCAATGGCGAACACACGGCGACCGGCTGAAGACAGCGCGGAGATACCTCGGGGGACAGCTTGGAAGTCTACGACCGGCGACTGACAACCGACGGGCACTCGGGGGTACGGTCGGACGTTGGACGAGGCAGAGCACCTTGTTCTGCGTGTCGCACGAGCCCACGCACCACCCGTACCAGGAGGCACCCCGCGATGCCGGACCCGCAGCCCACCGCCGAGCAGCGCGGCGAGCAGATCCTCGCCGTCTTCGACACCGCGTTCGGCGAGCTGCTCGCCGCGGACCCCGCCGCGTTCCGGGTGAAGTTCCGCAAGATGGCCGCCTCGGCCTTCGCCTTCTACCGCGGGACGGCGTGCCTCTTCTACCACGACGTGGAGCGCGAGCAGCACGGCGGACCGTACCTGGACGACCGCACCAGCCGGGTCTGGATCCACGGCGACCTGCACGCGGAGAACTTCGGCACGTACATGGACGCCACGGGCCGCCTGATCTTCAATGTGAACGACTTCGACGAGGCCTACGTGGGCCCGTTCACCTGGGACCTGAAGCGGCTCGCGGCCTCCGTGGCACTGATCGGCTACTCGAAGGCGCTCTCCGACGAGCGGATCACCGACCTGGTGCGCACGTACGCGGAGGCCTACCGCGAGCGGATCCACGCGCTGGCGACGGGCGCGAAGAGCGACGAGGTGCCCCCGTTCACGCTGGACACGGCGGAGGGCCCGCTCCTGGACGCGCTGCGGGACGCCCGCGCGCTGACCCGCTTCGGGCTGCTCGACTCCATGACGGCGATCAGCGACTTCGAGCGGCGCTTCGCGGACGGCGGGGGCGCGATCGAGCTGGACGCGGCGACGCGCTACAAGGTGCTCGCGGCCTTCGACGGCTACCTGGAGACGCTGCCGGAGTCGTCCCTGTCCCGCCCGGACTCCTACCGGGTCAAGGACGTGGTCGGGCGCCGCGGCATCGGCATCGGCTCCGCCGGCCTGCCGTCGTACAACATCCTTCTGGAGGGCAACAGCGACGCCCTGGAGAACGATGTGGTGATCTACATGAAGCAGGCCCAGACGCCGGCCGTCTCGCGGCACATCACGGACCCCTCGATCCGCGACTACTTCCAGCACGAGGGCCACCGCACGGTGATCTCGCAGCGTGCCCTGCAGGCGCACGCGGACCCGTGGCTGGGCTGGACCGAGCTGGACGGCTCGGGGCAGCTGGTCGCCGAGGTGTCGCCGTACGCGGTGGACCTGGACTGGGGCGACATCGACGACCTGGAGGAGATCACGGCGGTCGTCGCGGACCTCGGCCGGGCGACGGCGACGATGCACGCGGCGGCGGACGACCTGTCGGGCCAGTCCCTCGTGCCGTTCTCCACGGAGCGGGCCATCGACGCGGCGATCGCGGCGGACGAGGACGGCTTCGCGGACCTCCTGGTGGACTTCGCGCACAGCTACGGCGCCCGCGCGCGTGCCGACCACCAGATCTTCGTGGACCTGTTCCGCAACGGGCGGATCCCGGGCCTCGCGGGCTGACCCGGGCCGTCCAGGCGGCGATTCCATAACGCACAGGAACCCTTTAGCCATCGCTTACCGCCACCCGTGAAACACTCCTCGGCGATGGACGACATATCCGGGACCCAGCTCAGAGCCGTGCGCGCGGCCCTCTTCACGGCACTCGTCGTGACGCTCTCCGCCGCGTCGCACGTCCTGCTGTCCCGGGCCCCGCTGCCGCTCACGACGGTCGCGGCGATCGCCGGCGGCGTCTTCGCGCTGGCGTACGCGCTGGCCGGACGTGAGCGCGGCTTCGGCCGGATCGCGGCCCTGCTCGTGCCGCTGGAGCTGGCCGCGGACACGGTCTTCACCACCGGCCAGCACGTCTGTTACGGCGACGCGGCGGGACCGGTCGCCGGTCCGCTGCGCTCGTTCGGCCTCGACGTGCTGTGCGCCGGCAGCGTCGGTTCGCCGCTCGCCCGGATGACCGGCGGCGGCACCGAGAAGGCCGCGGCCGCGGTCCTCGCGCACGGCGACCCGGCGGCCTCCTGGCTGCTGCTCGGCGCGCACGTCACCGTCGGTCTCCTCGCGGCCGCCTGGCTGCGCCGGGGCGAGCACGCGCTGGCCCAGCTCCTTCGCGCGGTGGCCGTCGGCACGTTCCGGCCGCTGCTGCTCGCCTGGGCCGCGGGCCGCACCGATGTCTCCGCCGCCGAGCGGGCGCCGCGGCAGCCCCGGCCCGCCCCGCGCGTGCGGGCCGCTCGCACCCGCCTGTGGGCGCACTCCGTGGGACGGCGCGGACCGCCGTGCCCGGTCTTCTGACCGGCACACGACAGTCCCCGTACTTCCCTTTCACGCACCCACGGAGTTTCGATCATGAGCAAGCGCAACACCCAGCAGGCCAAGAACGCGGCGCGCGAGCGGCTGCGCGTCGAGCGCGAGCGCCAGGCCAAGAAGGACAAGACGAAGCGCCAGGCGATCGTCGCCGCGTCCATCGTCGCCGTCCTGGCCGTCGCCGGCGGTGTCGGTTACCTGGTGATGCAGAACAACAAGCCCACCCAGTGGGAGGCCGCCAAGGACGCCTCCCTGGTGGCGCCGAAGAACACCTCGGGCAAGAACAACACGACGGTGATCCTCGGCAAGGAGTCGGCGAAGAAGACGCTGAAGCTCTACGAGGACTCGCGCTGCCCGGTGTGCGCCTCCTTCGAGCAGACGGTCGGCCCGACCGTGAAGAAGGACCTCGAGGCCGGCAAGTACAACATCCAGTACGTCGGTGCGACCTTCCTCGACACCAACCTCCAGGGCGAGGGCTCCAAGAACGCGCTGAGCGCGCTCGGTTCGGCTCTCAACGTGAGCCAGGACGCCTTCATCGACTACAAGGAAGCGCTCTACTCGAAGAAGTTCCACCCGGAGGAGACGGACGACAAGTTCGCGGACGACGCGTTCCTGATCAAGATCGCGAACACCGTTCCGGAGCTGAAGGACAACAAGACCTTCCAGAAGGACGTCAAGGACGGCACCTTCGACAAGTGGGCGCTCGAGATGTCCACCCTGTTCGACAAGAACAAGGACGGCGTCCAGGGCACCCCGTCGCTCATCATGGACGGCAAGAAGATCACCGGCTCCGACGGCGAGAACGCTCCGATGACGGTCGCCGAGTTCAACGCGGCGATCGACAAGGCGCTCAAGGCCTGACCCTCACGGCCTGACAGCTCGGCGAAGAGCGGGCGAACTCTTTCGGGTTCGCCCGCTCTTTGTGCGTACTGATGAGTAATGTGATCGCCCGTGACCAGTCGCATACCTTCAGACCGCAGACCTGCGGACCGCACCGCCGCGGACCGCACCCCGAGCCGCCGCACGGTCGTCAAGGCCGCGGCCGCCGGCGCCGTGCTCGCCGCCCCGCTCGCCGGCGCGGCGAGCGCCCACGCCGCCGAGGCGCCGGCCTTCCTGCACGGCGTCGCCTCCGGCGACCCGCTGCCCGACGGCATCCTGCTGTGGACCCGCGTGACGCCGAGCGCCGAGGCGACGCCCGGCTCGGGCAAGGGCCCCGACGTGCAGGTGGGTTGGGAGATCGCCGAGGACCAGGCGTTCCGCACCGTGGTGGGCCGGGGGACGGCCACCGCGAGCGCGGCCGGCGACCACACGGTGAAGGCCGACGTGCGGGGCCTGCGCCCGGCGAGCACGTACCACTACCGCTTCACGGTGGACGGCGTCCACTCCCCCGTCGGCCGCACCCGCACCGCCCCGGCCGCCGACGCCGCAGCCCCGGGCCTGCGCTTCGGCGTCGTCTCCTGCGCCAACTGGGAGGCCGGCTACTACTCGGCGTACCGGCACCTCGCCGCCCGCACCGACCTGGACGCGGTCTTCCATCTCGGCGACTACATCTACGAGTACAAGACCGGCGAGTACCCGGCGGCGAAGTACACGGTGCGGCAGCACCAGCCGGCGCACGAGATCGTCTCGCTGGCCGACTACCGGATCCGGCACGCGACGACCAAGACCGACCTGGACGTGCAGGCGATGCACACCGCGCACCCGCTGGTCGCGATCTGGGACGACCACGAGTTCGCCAACGACGCCTGGTCGGGCGGGGCGGAGAACCACACGCCGGGCACCGAGGGCGACTGGGCGGCCCGTCAGCAGGCCGCGAAGCAGGCCTACTTCGAGTGGATGCCGGTCCGCGCCTCGACCGCGGGCACGGTCTACCGGCGGCTCCAGTTCGGCAAGCTGGCCGATCTGCACCTGCTCGACCTGCGTTCGTTCCGCTCCCAGCAGTCGAGCGTGGGCAACGGGGACGTGGACTCCGCGGACCGCTCGATCGCCGGGCGGGCCCAGCTGGACTGGCTGAAGGCCGGCCTCGCCGCCTCGGACGCCCGCTGGAAGCTGGTCGGCACCTCGGTGATGATCTCGCCGGTCGCCTTCGGCTCGCTCCCGGCCCATCTGCTGGGCCCGCTCGCCGAGTTGCTGGGCCTGCCCAGCGAGGGCCTGGCCGTCAACGTCGACCAGTGGGACGGCTACACGCACGACCGCAAGGAACTGATCACGCACCTGCGCGAGCGGGGCATCCGCGACACGGTCTTCCTGACCGGCGACATCCACATGGCCTGGGCCAACGATGTGCCGGTCACCGCGGGCACGTACCCGCTGTCGCCCTCCGCGGCCACCGAGTTCGTCGTCACGTCGGTCACCTCCGACAACCTCGACGACACCCTGCACGTGGCGCCGAACACGCTGTCCGTCGTCGCCGAGACCGCGATCAAGGCGGCCAACCGCCATGTGAAGTGGGTGGACATGGACTCCCACGGCTACGGCGTCCTGGACCTCACGGCCGAGCGGACCCAGATGGACTACTACGTGATCTCGGACCGGGCCGACCGGAACGCGACGACCGCGTGGACCCGCTCGTACCGCACGCTCAGCGGCACGCAGAAGGTCGTCCGGGCGGACGCGCCCGTACGGTGACGGCCACCTGCCGGATACCTGTGCGCTGAATTCCGGCCACCGGCGCGCGCGTTAACAGCGGATGTCGCCGTTCACGGTGGGTGGTGCGGACGTGATCGGGCGTCGGCCCGAATACGGACACACCGCCCACCTCGGTGGCCCTGATCGTTACGGCGGTGTCTCAAACTCCGGACACCCGCCGAATTTCTTCTCCCTGTTGTCCTGGTTTGCCGGGCACATGTCCGCGATCAATGCGGCCAGTTACCCGCTCTTCCTGGCGTGACATGGCCACGTAATCTCCCCGCGGCGGCGAGGAAGTCCCTCCCGCCCGTGTCCGCGAGGAGCCCCCGCAATGACCCCTCACGCCCCATCGGCCCGCATATCCCCGCGCCTTCGCCGCCGCCTGCTCGGCACCGCGGTGATGGCCGGAACCCTGGCCCTGGTCCCGCTCTCCGCCCCCTCGGGCAGCGCCGCCGCCAAGACCACCCAGGCGGGCGCCTCCGCCGGGAAGTGCGCGACGGACACGAACGCGCTCGCCCGTGAGAAGGCGCCGGACGGGGCCTCGCACGCCGCCGAACCCAACGAACTGAGCGCGGCGCAGGCCAAGTCCATGGACGCGGCGCTGCAGAAGAGACTCGACAAGATGCGCGCCGACGGCTCGCTCGGGCGCGGTCTGAGCCTGACCGCCGCGACGACGATCCCGGTCTACGTCCACGTCGTCCACGACGGCGCGACCGGCAAGCTGTCCTCGACGTCGATCGCCAACCAGATCAGCGTCCTGAACGCCGCCTACGCCGGACAGGGTTCGGGCAACAACGACTCGGGCTTCCAGTTCCAGCTGGCCGGCACCGACTACACGGACAACGCCTCCTGGTACAACGGCGTCTCGCCCGGCTCGGCCGCCGAGAAGTCCATGAAGTCGACGCTGCGCAAGGGCGGCGCGAACGCGCTGAACTTCTACACGGCGAACCTGGGCGGCGGCCTGCTCGGCTGGGCGACGTTCCCGTCCTCGTACAAGTCGAACCCGTCCGACGACGGCGTGGTCATCCTCGACAGCTCGCTGCCGGGCGGCTCGGCCACCAACTACAACGAGGGCGACACCGGCACCCACGAGGTCGGCCACTGGATGGGGCTGTACCACACCTTCCAGGGCGGCTGTAACGGCAACGGCGACTACGTGGCCGACACCCCGGCCGAGAAGAGCCCGGCCTACGAGTGCCCGACCGGGCGCGACTCCTGCGCCAGCAAGACCGGGGTCGACCCGATCCACAACTTCATGGACTACACGTACGACTCCTGCATGACCCAGTTCACCGCGGGCCAGGTGACCCGCATGAAGGACAGCTGGACCGCCTACCGCGCGGGCTAGCCGACTCCTAGAGGGAGTCCAGGAAGCCGAGCGCCACCCGCCAGGTGGCCTCGGCGGCCTCCTCGTCGTAGTCCGGCAGCTCGGGGTCGGTGAAGAGGTGGCCGGCGCCCGCGTAGCGGTAGATCTCGACGTCGGCGCCCGCCTTGCCCATCTGCAGGTACCAGGTGTTCAGCCAGTCGTCGGTCTCGAAGGCGTCGGGCGAGGCGACGTGCAGCTGGACCGGCAGCTCGTCCACGGACGCGGTCTCCGCGATGTCCGAGGTGCCGTGCAGGAGCAGCAGCCCCTTCGCCTTGTCGTCGCCGAGGGCCAGCGTCTGGGCCGTGGCGGCGCCGAGCGAGAAGCCCGCGTAGACCAGGCCGCGCTCGGAGTAGGGCGCGGCCGCCAGGACGGCCCGCCGGAGCAGCTCGTCCTTGCCGACCTCTTCCTTGTACTCCATGCCCTCCTCGAACGAGTCGAAGGTGCGGCCGTCGAAGAGGTCCGGGGTCCACACCTCGTGTCCGGCGGCCCGCAGCCGGTCGGCCGCGGCCGTCACGGCGGGGCGCAGACCGTACGTCGAGTGGAAAAGCATGATGTTCATGAGCCCCATGGTGCCAGGCCCCGCGAGGCCGTGAGCACCGCGGCGTGACCAGCGCTAGCGCAGGCTGCGGACGTCGAGGTGGCGCAGGACGCGGTCGACGATCTCGGGGTCGGCGCCGGGTTCGCTGCGGGCGGCGAGGATCTCGTGGCGCGCGGCCGACATCATCTCGTTCTGGATGTGCCGGATCCGCTTGAGCCTGGCGAACCGTTTGGCCTGGGCCTCGCGGCGCTCCTCGGCCCCCAGCTCCGGGTTGATCCGCAGCCCGATGTCATAGGCGCGGCGCAGCAGCTGCTCCTGCACGTCCTCGGGAAGGTCCTCGACCTCCTCGATCTCCTTGAGCCGCGCCTTGGCGGCCCGCGCGGCGCGCAGGGCGAGATCACGCTCGTAGGACTGCTCGGCCTCGGTGTCGGCCGTCACCTTCAGCTTCCGCACCAGCCAGGGCAGGCTCAGGCCCTGGAGCACGAGCGTGGCCATGATGACCCCGAAGGCGATGAAGACGATCTCGTCGCGGGCCGGGAAGGGGGAGCCGTCGTCCATGGTGAGCGGGATGGCGAGGGCGAGGGCGACGGAGGCCACGCCACGCATCCCGGACCACCACATGACGACGGTCTCGCGCCAGCTGACCGGGATGTCCTCCTCCACGTCGCGCCGCGCGTGCAGCCGCTGGGTCACCCACGTCATGGGCAGCAGCCACAGCAGCCGTACGACGATGACGACGCCCACGACGGCGCCCGACCAGCCGAGCATCTCGGTCCAGTGGCCCTCGGCCGTGCGCACCACGTTGTGCACCTCCAGGCCGATGAGCCCGAAGGCGACGCCGGTGACGAGGGTGTCGACGACGTCCCAGAAGGCGCGGCCGGTGAGCCGGGTCATGACGTCGTCGGCGTCGAAGGCGTGCTCCACCATGAACATGGCGGTGGTGACGACGGCGAGCACGCCCGAGCCGTGCAGCTCCTCGGCCAGCACGTACGAGGCGTACGGCACGAGCAGGGTCAGGCCGACCTGGAGCGTGGCGTCGCCGAGGTAGTCCATGAGCTTGTTGGCGGTCCAGGCGAGGCCGAAGCCGACGGCGATGGCGACGACGGCGGACAGCACGAGGGTGAGCGCGGCCTCGGGGAACGAGAAGGTGCCGCTCACGGCGGCGGCGATCGCGACGTGGTAGAGCACGATCGCGGTCACATCGTTGAACAGGCCCTCGCCCTCCAGGATCGACACCATGCGGCGGGGCAGCCCCAGTTGGCCGGCGACGGCGGTCGCGGCGACCGGGTCGGGCGGCGCCACCAGCGCGCCGAGCGCGACGGCGGCGGCGAGGGGCAGACCGGGCACGACCGCGTTCGCGACGAAGGCGACGGCGGCCGTCGTGACGAAGACCAGGGCGACGGCCAGCAGGAAGATGGGTCTTCTGTTGGCCGCGAACTGGCGCCAGGAGGTGCGGTGCACGGCCGCGTACAGGAGCGGCGGCAGCACGATCGGCAGGATCAGGTCGGGCGAGATGTCGACATTGGGCACGGCGCTGATCAGGGCGAGCACGATGCCGAGCAGGGTCATCAGGACCGGCGAGGGCAGTCCGAGCCGGTCCCCGAGCGGAACGCTCAGGACGGCCCCGAGCAACAGCGCGAACAGCAGGGCCAATTGATCCACGGGGGCTCCGACCAGGCTCGACGATCAAGGATGTCAGGCCTCAAGGGTGCCACGCGTATCCGGCCGAACCGGACACAAGGGGGCGTCAGTCGAGCGGCTTGCGCATCGCCCGGTGCGGGATCCCCGCGTCGGGGAACTCCGGCCCGTACACCTCGTAGCCGAGCCGCTCGTAGAAGCCCAGGGCGTGGGTCTGCGCGTGCAGGTCCACCGCCGCGAGGCCCCGCTCGCGGGCCGCGTCCTCGATGGCCCGCACCAGCGCCGCGCCCACGCCGAGCCCGCGCGCGGCCTTGGTCACGGCGAGCCGGCCGAGGGCGCCGACATCCGCCGCGCCCCCGTTCTTCACCGCGGCGGCCTCGCCGGTCAGCAGCCGGCCCGTACCCAGCGGCACTCCGTCCGCCCGCACCGCGAGCACATGCACCGCGTCCGCGTCGTACGAGTCGTACTCCAGGTCCTCGGGCACGCCCTGCTCGCCGACGAACACGTCGCGGCGCACGGCGAAGCAGGACTCCCGGTCCGCCTCGGACAGCGCGACGCGGACGCCGAAGCCGCTCACGAGCTCTCTGCCCGGACCCGGTCGAGCGCGGTCTGCAGGTCCTCGGGGTAGGCGCTCTCGAACTCGACCCAGCGGCCGTCCGAGGGGTGCTCGAAGCCGAGCCGCACCGCGTGCAGCCACTGGCGCGTGACGCCGAGCCGCTTGGCGAGCGTGGGGTCGGCGCCGTAGGTCAGGTCGCCGACGCAGGGGTGCCGGTGCGCGGACATGTGCACCCGGATCTGGTGGGTGCGGCCGGTCTCCAGCTTGATGTCGAGCAGCGACGCGGAGCGGAACGCCTCGATCAGGTCGTAGTGCGTCACCGACGGCTTGCCCTCGGCGATGACCGCCCACTTGTAGTCGTGGTTCGGGTGGCGGCCGATGGGGGCGTCGATGGTGCCGCTCATCGGGTCGGGGTGGCCCTGCACGAGCGCGTGGTAGCGCTTGTCCGGAACGCGCTCCTTGAACTGGCGCTTGAGCGAGGTGTACGCCCGCTCGGACTTGGCGACGACCATCAGGCCCGAGGTGCCGACGTCGAGGCGGTGCACGATGCCCTGGCGCTCGGCGGCGCCGGAGGTGGAGATCCGGTACCCGGCGGCGGCGAGACCGCCGATCACGGTCGTGCCGGTCCAGCCCGGGCTCGGGTGGGCGGCGACGCCCACCGGCTTCGCGATCACCACGATGTCGTCGTCGTCGTAGACGATCTCCATGCCCTCGACGGGCTCGGCGACGATCTGCACCGGCGCGGCCGCCTGCGGCATCTCGACCTCGAGCCAGGCCCCGCCGTGCACCCGCTCGGACTTGCCCACGACCGAACCGTCGACCGTGACCTTCCCGGCGGCGGCGAGCTCGGCGGCCTTGGTGCGGGAGAAGCCGAACATGCGGGAGATGGCGGCGTCGACGCGCTCGCCCTCCAGGCCGTCGGGCACGGGCAGGGTTCGGATCTCGGGAATCGTGCTCACGCATCGAGTATGCCGGAGCGCGCCGACACTCCCGACCGCGAGGCCCCGGCCCGGGTCCGGGCAGGGCCTCCGGTTCAGTCCTTGTGCACGGTCCCGTCGGGGTCGATGCCGCGGAACGAGAGCAGCACGATCAGGATGCCGCCGCACACGATGGCGGAGTCGGCGAGATTGAACACCGGGTAGTTCTTCGGCGCGATGAAGTCGACCACCGCGCCCTCGAAGACGCCGGGGGCGCGGAAGATCCGGTCGGTGAGATTGCCGAGCGCGCCGCCCAGGAGCAGGCCGAGCGCGATCGCCCAGGGCAGGCTGTAGAGCTTCCTGGCGAGCCGGACGATGACGACGATCACAGCCGCCGCGATCACCGTGAAGATGATCGTGAAGGCCTCGCCGACGCCCCAGGCCGCGCCCGGGTTGCGGATCACCTCGAGCTGGAGCCAGTCGCCGAGGATCTGGATGGACTCCCGGTGCTCCAGCTTCGCGACCACGATCAGCTTGCTGACCAGGTCGAGGGCGTACGCCAGCGCGGCCACGGCGAACAGCACGGCGATGCGCCGCGCGCCCCGGGGCCGCTCGGCGGCCGTCTCCTGCTCCGGAGCCTCCTGCGGATCCTGAGCGGCGGCCTCGTCGGCCTTGTCCGGCTCGGCCGCCCCTGCCTCGGAAGAATCCGGCGTACCGATGATGCGCTCCGCCTCTGCCACGTGAGTCCCTCGACCTAGGTACCTGACTGAGGACGAGAGTACGTCACGGACCTCAGGAGCGGTTCAGTAGCGGCGCTCCTGCTTCTGCTTGCACTCCACACACAGGGTCGCCCTCGGGAAGGCCTGCATCCGGGCCTTGCCGATGGCTTTCCCGCAGTTCTCGCAGAGGCCGTAGGTGCCCGCGTCCAGGCGCTGCAGGGCGTGCTCGGTCTGCTCCAGCATCTCGCGCGCGTTGGCCGCCAGGGCCATCTCGTGCTCGCGCGTGATGTTCTTGGTGCCGGTGTCGGCCTCGTCGTCACCCGCGCCGTCACCGGAGTCCCGCATCAGCCCGGCCAAGCCCTCCTCGGCGTGGGCGATCTCGCTGCCGAGCCGCAGGGCCTCGCTCTGCAGCTCGGCCCGCGCCTCGGCCACCTCGTCCGGGGTCCAGGGCTCCTCGCCGGGCCTTACGGCCAGCTCTCCGGGCTCGACGGCGGTGCCCCTCGCCTTGGGAACCGCGCCGGGCTGCTGCGCCGCCGTGGCCGTGCCCTGAGTCTTCTTCGCAACCACTGTCGTGGCTCCCGTCGTCCTCGCGGTCTCGTCCGCGTCCTCGGCCGTCTTCTTCGCGCCCTTGCGTCCCGCGGCGGCGCCGGCCTTCTTCGCCGCCGCTTTGGTCGCCGTCTGCTTCGCCGCCGTCTTCTTCGTCGTACGTTTCCCCTCCGGGGCCCCGACGGCACCTGTGGTCGCCTTCTTGGCAGCGACCTTCTTGGTGACGGCCTTCTTGGTGGCGGCCTTATTGGTGGCGGCCTTATTGGTGGTGGCGCTCTTGGTGGCGCCCTTGGCCGCGCTCTTCGCGGCGGCGGACTTCTTGCCGGTGGCGGTCTCCTTCGGTGCGGCGGCGGACGCCGAGGCCGCGGTCTTCTTGGACGCGGACTTCACCGCCCTGTCCGTGCCCGCCCTGTCCGTGCCCGCCTTGCCGGTGCCCGTGGATCTGCCGGTCGCAGACTGCTGAACGGCGGTCTTCTTCGCCACCATGGCCGCGGCCCCTTCACAATTTGTGATCTTGCACGCGAATCGTGCTGGGACGATAAATCGACTCGGGGCCCGCGGCAACGGGACGGACACCCGGTGCACAGTGGCTCGAAACCGTTGTGCCCAGCTCCCCGCCCGGTAATCCGCCGCTCCGCGCGCAGCGCCCGGCCTCGCCATTCGGGTCACCCCGCTCCCCCGCGGCCGGCCCCGGGAGGGCCCGTCGCCGACCTCTCGCCCTCCGCCTCCCGGGCATAGAATGTGGCAAAAGCGGAGAAGGTGCATCATCATGCGCAAAGTAGCCGACTGTCGTGAGTTCCCCAGCGTGATGAACTGCACGCTGACCATCTCGGGCGAGGAGGAAGAGGTCGTGCGGGCCGCCGCCGAGCACGCCGTCTCCGTCCACGGCCACACCGACAGCCCCGAACTGCGGGAGCAGGTCCGCGGCAGCCTCAAGGACGAGGTCCCCCAGCACGCCTGACCCCGGCCGCCTCCGTCCCCGTCCCCGGCCCGCCGCGAATCCGGTCGGCCGCGCCCGCCCCGGCGCCGTACACTGGCCGGAGCGAAAGGCTTGGATGGGGACGAGTAGCGGCGTACGCAGCCATGAGCGACCCGGGGACGGTGGAAGCCCGGGGGCGAGCGCGAAGCGAAGATCACCCCGGAGCCGCCGGAAGAAAGCCGCAGCATCACCGCGGCCGGTAGACCCGGCGTCGCGAACCCAATGAGGGGGCTCACCGAGGCGCACACCGGCGCCGGAGCGGGCCAAGGAGGGTGGTACCGCGGGAGCGCGCCGCACACGGCGTTCAGCACACAGGCTCTCGTCCCTCCGACGGAGAGAAGCACGTCCGCCGGAGGAAGACTGATGACGCAGTACCGCCAGGTGCCCGCCCAGGTCGACCTGCCCGCCCTCGAGCACGCCGTGCTCGACTTCTGGCGCGAGCAGAAGATCTTCGCCAAGAGCCTGGAGCAGTCCGAAGGGCGCCCCGAGTGGGTGTTCTACGAGGGCCCGCCCACGGCCAACGGCATGCCGGGTGCCCACCACATCGAGGCCCGCGTCTTCAAGGACGTCTTCCCCCGCTTCCGCACCATGCGCGGCTACCACGTGGGGCGCAAGGCGGGCTGGGACTGCCACGGCCTCCCGGTGGAGCTGGCGGTCGAGAAGGAGCTCGGCTTCAGCGGCAAGAAGGACATCGAGGCGTACGGCATCGCGGAGTTCAACGCGAAGTGCCGTGAGTCCGTGACCCGGCACACCGACGCCTTCACCGAGCTGACGACCCGCATGGGGTACTGGGTCGACCTCGACGACGCGTACCGGACGATGGACCCGGAGTACGTCGAGTCCGTCTGGTGGTCGCTGAAGGAGATCTTCAACAAGGGCCTGCTGACCCAGGACCACCGCGTCGCCCCCTGGTGCCCGCGCTGCGGCACGGGCCTGTCCGACCACGAGCTCGCGCAGGGCTACGAGACGGTCGTGGACCCGTCGGTCTATGTCCGTTTCCCCCTCACCTCCGGTCCGCTGGCCGGTCAGGCCTCGCTCCTGGTGTGGACGACGACCCCCTGGACCCTGGTGTCCAACACGGCGGTCGCCGCGCACCCCGAGGTCCGCTACGTCGTGGCGACGAACGGCGAGGAGAAGCTCGTCGTCGCCGAGCCGCTCGTCGCCAAGTCGCTCGGCGAGGGCTGGGAGACGACCGGCGAGTCCTTCACCGGCGCGGAGATGGAGCGCTGGAAGTACCAACGTCCGTTCGAGCTGGTGGAGTTCCCGGCCGAGGCCCACTACGTGGTCAACGCCGAGTACGTGACGACCGAGGACGGTACGGGTCTGGTCCACCAGTCCCCCGCGTTCGGTGAGGACGACCTCAAGGTCTGCCGCGCGTACGGCCTGCCGGTGGTCAACCCGGTGCTGCCCGACGGCACCTTCTCGCCCGAGGTCCCGCTGGTCGGCGGCGTCTTCTTCAAGAAGGCCGACGAGGCGCTCACCGCGGACCTGGAGGCGCGCGGCCTGCTGTTCCTGCATGTCCCGTACGAGCACAGCTACCCGCACTGCTGGCGCTGCCACACGGCGCTGCTCTACTACGCGCAGCCGTCCTGGTACATCCGCACCACGGCCGTCAAGGACCGCCTTCTCGAGGAGAACGAGAAGACGAACTGGTTCCCGGACACGGTCAAGCACGGCCGCTTCGGCGACTGGCTGAGCAACAACATCGACTGGGCGCTGTCCCGCAACCGCTACTGGGGCACCCCGCTGCCCATCTGGCGCTGCGAGGAGGGCCACCTCACCTGTGTCGGCTCCCGCGCGGAGCTCTCCGAGCTGACCGGCACCGACCAGTCGGACCTGGACCCGCACCGCCCGTACATCGACGACGTGACCTTCACCTGCACCCACGAGGGCTGCTCCCTCGACGCGGTGCGCGTGCCCGAGGTCATCGACGCCTGGTACGACTCGGGCTCGATGCCGTTCGCGCAGTGGGGCTACCCGTACAAGAACAAGGAGCTGTTCGAGAGCCGGTACCCGGCCCAGTTCATCTCCGAGGCGATCGACCAGACGCGTGGCTGGTTCTACACGCTGATGGCCGTCGGCACCCTGGTCTTCGACAAGTCCAGCTACGAGAACGTCGTGTGCCTCGGCCACATCCTGGCCGAGGACGGCCGCAAGATGTCCAAGCACCTGGGCAACATCCTGCAGCCGATCCCGCTGATGGACCAGCACGGCGCGGACGCGGTGCGCTGGTTCATGGCGGCCGGCGGCTCCCCGTGGGCGGCGCGCCGCGTCGGCCACGGCACCATCCAGGAGGTCGTCCGCAAGACGCTCCTCACGTACTGGAACACGGTGGCGTTCCAGGCCCTGTACGCCCGTACGTCGAACTGGGCGCCCAGCGCCGCGGATCCGGCCCCGGCCGACCGTGGCGTCCTGGACCGCTGGCTCCTCTCCGAGCTGCACCAGCTCACGGACGAGGTCACCAAGGCCCTGGAGGCGTACGACACCCAGCGCGCCGGCAAGCTCCTGTCGGCGTTCGTCGACGACCTGTCGAACTGGTACGTGCGCCGTTCCCGCCGCCGCTTCTGGCAGGGCGACAAGGCCGCGCTGCGCACCCTGCACGACGTGGTGGTGACGGTCACTCAGCTGATGGCGCCGCTCACGCCGTTCATCACGGAGCGGGTCTGGCAGGACCTCGTCGTGCCGGTGACGCCGGACGCGCCGGAGTCGGTGCACCTGTCGTCGTGGCCCGAGGCGGACACCGCGGCGATCGACCCGACTCTGTCGACGCAGATGGCGCTCGTGCGCCGGCTCGTCGAGCTGGGCCGCGCCACGCGCGCGGAGTCGGGCGTCAAGACCCGTCAGCCGCTGTCGCGCGCGCTGGTCGCCGCGTCGGGCTTCGAGGCGCTGTCCCCGGAGCTGCACGCGCAGATCACCGAGGAGCTGAACGTCAGCTCGCTGGCCTCGCTCTCCGAGGTGGGCGGCTCGCTGGTCGACACGACGGCCAAGGCGAACTTCCGGGCGCTCGGCAAGCGCTTCGGCAAGCGCGTCCAGGAGGTCGCGAAGGCCGTGGCCGCCGCCGACGCCGCCGCACTGTCCCAGGCGCTGCGCGCGGGCACGGCGACGGTCGACGTCGAGGGCGAGACCGTCACGCTGACCCCGGACGAGGTCATCATCACGGAGACCCCGCGCGAGGGCTGGTCCGTGGCCTCGGACTCCGGCGCCACCGTGGCGCTCGACCTGGAGATCACCGAGGAGCTGCGGCAGGCGGGCCTGGCCCGTGACGCGATCCGGCTGATCCAGGAGGCCCGCAAGAACAGCGGCCTCGACGTCGCCGACCGGATCGCCCTGCGCTGGACGTCCACGGACCCGGCGGTGACCGCGGCGCTGACCGAGCACGCGGGCCTGATCGCGGACGAGGTCCTCGCGACGGACTTCGACCGGGCCGACGCGGACGACACCTACGGCGAGCCGTTCACGGACGAGGGCCTGAGCCTGGAGTTCCGCCTCAAGAAGGCGTAGGTCACACCCGGCACAGCCCGAAGGGCCGGCCCCGGCAGAGAAATCTGCCGGGGCCGGCCCTTCGGCGTTTTGTGCGCGAGCACACATGAACTCCCGCCCCGAGCGATACGAAAAGGCCCTGGCCCGGATCGCAGAAACGATCCGGGCCAGGGCCTGAACGAACGCCGACGCCTTCTCAGGCGCGCGGGGCGCCGCCTAGTTGTCGTCCTCGTCGATGAGGAAACCGCGCATCGGCGACGGGGCCTGCTGCATCGGCTGCGGGGCCTGCGGCCGCACCGGCGCCATCGGCTGCGTCATCGCGGGCGACATCTGCTGCTGGCCGCCGTAGGACGGACCGGCGGCCGGCGGGTTGCCGCCCATGGTCTGGTTGCCACCGTAGGACGGGGCACCCGCACCGGCCGGAGCCATCGACGGCGCCGGGGACGGCGGCAGCGAGGCGGCGGCCGGGTTGCGCGGCGGGGCCAGCGACTCGTCGCCCTGGCTCTCCAGCTGACGCAGCTGCGACTCCAGGTACGACTTCAGACGCGTGCGGTACTCGCGCTCGAAGCCGCGCAGGTCCTCGACCTTGCGCTCCAGCGTGGCGCGGGCGGACTCCAGGGAGCCCATCGCGACGCGGTGCTTCTCCTGCGCGTCCCGCTCCAGGGCGTCGGCCTTGGCACGGGCGTCACGCTCGAGACCCTCGGCGCGGCTGCGGGCCTCGCCGACGATCTTGTTGGCCTCGGAGCGGGCCTCGGCGATCGCCTGGTCGGCGGTCTGCTGGGCCAGCGAGAGGACACGCGCGGCGCTGTCGCCACCGGGACCCTGACCGGGCTGCTGCATCTGCGGGGGACCACCGTGGCCGCCCATGGGGCCGCCCATCGGGCCGCTCAGCTGGCCCTGGGGACCACCGAGCTGACCCTGGCCGAGCTGAGGCTGGCCCATCGGACCCTGCCCCATCGGACCCGGGCCCTGGCCCATCGGACCGGGACCCTGCGGGCCGGGTCCCTGCGGACCGTGGCCACCGGGACCGGCCGGAAGCTGCGGGGCACCGCTCGGCAGCTGCGGGGGGCCGCCCATGGGGCCACCCATCTGCTGCTGCGGCGGGCCCGATATGCCGGCGGGCACGGGGGCGCCGGGACCGCGCATACCCTGCGGCGGACCCTGCTGGTCCTGCGGACCGCCCTGGCCCTCGGGGCCGCCGGGGCCCTTGCGCATACCGCCCTGCTGCTGGTTCTGTGCAGCGGCACGGGTGGCTGCGGCGAGCTTGGCGCGCAGGTCCTCGTTCTCACGAAGGAGACGGGTCAGTTCGGCTTCGACCTCATCGAGGAAGGCATCGACCTCGTCCTCGTCATAGCCTTCTCGGAGGCGGACGGTCGTGAACTGCTTGTTCCGCACGTCCTCGGGGGTCAACGGCATCTCTTCACCTCAACGTTGTCGTCGGCATTCGGCAAGACCGTAATTGACATCGCGCTCACAGCCGGCTCACGACGGAGATCAGGATGTAGACGATGATCATCAGTACGAAGAAGGACAGGTCGAGCGCCACGCCCCCGAGACGCAGCGGCGGAATGAACCGCCGCAGAAGCTTGAGCGGTGGATCAGTGACAGTGTAGGTGGCCTCCAGAACGACCACCATTGCCTTGCCGGGTTGCCACGAGCGGGCGAACTGGAAGACATAGTCCATGACCAGCCGGAAGATCAGCACGATGAGGAAACACATCAGCGCGATGTAGACCACATCCAAAACCACGCCCATGTCGGTGGTTCCCTCTCCCCTGTGTCTCGTGCCTCGTGACTAGTACATAGCTAGCCGTTGAACTAGTGCTGCGTCTCAGCTCTGGTTGAAGAACCCGCCCTCTGCGATGCGGGCCTTGTCCTCCGCCGTGACATCGACGTTAGCAGGCGACAACAGGAACACCTTCTGAGTCACCCGCTCGATGCTCCCGTGCAGACCGAACACCAGACCGGCCGCAAAGTCGACAAGTCGCTTCGCGTCGGTGTCGTCCATCTCCGTCAGATTCATGATCACAGGAGTGCCCTCGCGGAAGTGTTCCCCGATGGTACGGGCCTCGTTGTAGGTCCGCGGGTGCAGCGTGGTGATGCGGTACGGCTCCCGCTCGGACACGACCTTGGGCATGATCACCGGTGCGTTCTTCTCCAGGCTCTGACGTTCAGGTGTGATGGATGCCACGGGGGCGATTCGCGCCGGACGTCCGGAATCGGCGCTCAGCGACGCGGGTTGGCGCACCGGCTCGCGCGGCGCGGGGGCTTGCACCACTCGCACCGATTCGTCCGCTTCTGCCGGTCGGGAGTTGTGTGACGAGTGCGACGGCTCGTGCCGTCGGCGGTCACGCTCGGGCTCGGGGTCGAGCTCGGGCTCGAAGTCGTCGTCGGGGTCGAACCCCCGGCCGTCGTACCCATCGTCCTCCACGAGGCCGAGGTAGACCGCCATCTTGCGCATCGCGCCGGCCATGCTCTGAGTCCTCCGCTCTGTGGTGGATCGGCTGAGGCTGACGTCAACCCATGCGCCCGCGATCCACGCGATCTCCCCGCCCATCAGCGAGAATGACCATATTTTCTGCTGTGGTCCGACTTCTTGGCGACGTTACCCGAGCCTGGGTCGGACTCCGAGGACCGCCGTACCGACGCGCACATGTGTCGCTCCGGCCGCCACAGCCTCTTCGAGGTCCGAACTCATCCCTGCCGACACCATGTTCGCAGCCGGATGGGCCGTGCGCAGGTGAGTCGACAAATCCATGAGCCGCTCGAACGCCGCCTGTTGCCGTCCCGCGTAGACCCCCGTGAGCGGCGCGACGGTCATCAGACCGTCGAGCCGCAAGCCCGGAGCCTCGGCCACGCGAGCGGCCAGTTCCTCCACTCCCCCCACTCCCACGCCGCCGCGCTCGCCGTGCCCGTCCTCCTCGGCGTCGAGCGCGACCTGGATCAGACAGCCCAGCTCGCGCTCGGCCCGCACCGCCTCCTTGGACAGTGCCGTGACGAGCTTCGCGCGGTCGACGGACTGCACCAGACCGGCATAACCCACCACGGAACGGACCTTGTTGGTCTGCAACTGGCCGACGAAGTGCCATGTGAGGGGCAGATCCGCGCATTCCGCGGCCTTGGGGGCGGCGTCCTGGTCACGGTTCTCGGCCACGTGCCGCACCCCGAGCCCGGACAGGATCCGCACGTCGCTCGCGGGGTAGGTCTTGGTGACCACGATCAGGGTCACGTCCTCGCGCTTGCGGCCCGCGGCCGCGCAGGCGGCAGAGATACGTTCCTCCACCGCCGCCAGGTTCGAGGCGAGTTCGGCCTCGCGGTCCTGAAGGTCCGCAGGTCCCTGAAGGTCCGTCATGTCGTATCAGTCCAGCCAGACGTAGCCGGCGAGCCGGCCGGTGGCCTTGTCGCGGCGGTAGGAGAAGTGGTCGTGCGATTCGAGGGTGCACACCGGCGACCGCTCCCGGTCGCGCACCCCCAGCCGTTCCAGTTGCGCGTGCACACCGGCGGTCACGTCGACGGCCGGTGTGCCCCAACTGGTCTCGGCGTACGCCGCGGCTTCCACCGCGGCGACCTGCGCGCGCATCTCGGCCGGGACCTCGTAGCACCGCCCGCAGACCGCGGGTCCGGTGCGGGCCACGATCCGGGCCGGGTCCGCGCCGAGCTTCACCATCGCGCCGACCGCGGCGGGGACGACTCCGGCGATCATGCCGGGGCGCCCCGCGTGTGCGGCGGCAACGACACCGGCGACCGGGTCGGCGAGCAGGACGGGCGTGCAGTCCGCGGTGAGCACGGCGAGGGCGAGCCCGCGCCGCGTGGTCACGATCGCGTCGACGCACGGAATGTCGGAGTCCGGGCCCCAGGGCCCGTCCACCACCTCGACGTCGGGCCCGTGCACCTGGTTCATCCAGACCACCCGGCCCGGCTCGAGGCCGAGTTCCCGCGCCGCCCGTTCCCGGTTGCGCAGGACGGCCGCGGGGTCGTCGCCGACCGCGCCGCCGAGGTTGAGCTCCGCGTACGGAGCGGCGCTCACCCCGCCCCACCGGTCGGTGAAGGCGAAGTGCGCGCCGCTCACGGTGTCGCGCTGTCCTATCACTTCAGCGAAGTTCCCATCGGGCCCAGGAACGTCACTTCAGGAAGTCCGGGACGTCCAGCTCCTCGGCCTGGCTGTCCGGGTAGGACGGCCGGGGCACCTGGGGCGGGGAGACCGGGACGGCCGGGGCCTCGTTGACCGGGGTGGCCTCGACGGGCTCCGGGAGCTTGGGCTCCTCGCGCGGGGTGACGCTGCCGAGCGAACCGAAGCTCGGGCGCGAGGGCTCGGGGGCCGGGGCCGGACGCGAGGCCGGAGCCTGCTCCTCGCGCTTGGCCGAGGACGAACCGATCACGTTGTCCCGCTTGTTCGGCGGCTGACCGCCGTCGAAGCCGGCGGCGATCACGGTGACCCGCACCTCGTCGCCGAGGGCGTCGTCGATGACGGCGCCGAAGATGATGTTCGCCTCGGGGTGCGCGGCCTCGCTGACCAGCTGGGCGGCCTCGTTGATCTCGAACAGGCCGAGGTCGGAGCCGCCGGAGATGGAGAGCAGCACGCCGCGGGCGCCGTCGATGGACGCCTCGAGGAGCGGCGAGGAGATCGCCATCTCCGCGGCGGCCACGGCGCGGTCGTCGCCGCGGGCCGAGCCGATGCCCATGAGGGCCGAACCCGCCTCGGACATGACGGACTTGACGTCCGCGAAGTCGAGGTTGATGAGACCCGGGGTGGTGATGAGGTCGGTGATGCCCTGGACACCGGAGAGCAGGACCTGGTCCGCCGACTTGAAGGCGTCGAGGACGGAGACCTGCCGGTCCGAGATGGACAGGAGCCGGTCGTTCGGAATGACGATGAGGGTGTCGACCTCTTCGCGGAGCTCGGCGATGCCGTCCTCCGCCTGGTTCGCCCGGCGTCGGCCCTCGAAGGTGAACGGGCGGGTGACCACGCCGATCGTGAGGGCGCCGAGCGAGCGCGCGATGTTGGCCACGACGGGCGCGCCGCCGGTGCCGGTGCCGCCGCCTTCACCGGCGGTGACGAAGACCATGTCGGCCCCCTTGAGGACCTCCTCGATCTCCTCGCGGTGATCCTCGGCCGCCTTGCGTCCGACGGCCGGATTGGCTCCGGCGCCGAGTCCGCGGGTGAGTTCACGGCCGACGTCGAGCTTGACGTCCGCGTCGCTCATCAACAGGGCTTGCGCGTCGGTGTTGATGGCGATGAACTCGACGCCCTTGAGACCGACCTCGATCATCCGGTTGATGGCATTGACACCACCGCCGCCGACACCGATGACTTTGATGACTGCGAGGTAGTTCTGCGGTGCTGCCACGTCGAAGGCCTCTCGCCTCGAGTTACGTGTCGCCGCTTCGCTTCTACGGTGCGACGACTGATGCCGAATTGGGACGGTCCGGACTACTAGTTGAGTACTAGTCGACTGCCGACCCGAACCCTAACGCTGAAGTTTAGGGTTACCAGTGTGTCTGTTTCCTGGACTCTTCCGAACCTGACACTAAGTCGACAAGTGGCGCCCGTTCAACGAACACGCCGAACCTCCCGTTTTTCTTTTCACCCTATGTGATCAGCCGTAGCGCTGCCCAACCAGGGTGCTGGCCTGCGCCGATGAGCGTCAACTCCGCGATGAGGCGGGGGCGGTGGGGACGCTCACATCGAAGTGCCGGGCCTTCGGGGCTGCTTTCATGAGAGCGACGAGCGCACGCGCCTTGGCCGCACCCTTCTCCGCACTTCCCCACTCGACGACCCGCCCCCGGGTGAGCTCCAGCGAGATGCCGTCGTACGAACGGACCTTGAGATTCCGGGTGTCGCGCGCGACCTCCCGGGGAAGTTGCCGCGCGACGCGCACCGCCTCCCGCACCAGCCGGTCGGGGCCGAAGCGGCGCAGGCTGGCCGCGGCGCCGCCGTGATCCGGCGTCAATTCGAGGTGGGGAACGCCCTCGGGGGCTTTGTCGACCGTCGCGAAACGGACGCCTTTACGGTCAATTTCGACGAACTTGCCCGAATTTCGGGCGTCTTCGGCGAGGAGAACCGGCTTGCGTTCCGTCACTTTCAGTCCGATTCCGTGCGGCCAGGAACGGACGACGTCCACCGAGTCGATCCGCGGCAGTTTCCGCCGCAGCCGGGCCTCGATGGCGTCGGTGTCGACCGAGACCAGCGGGGCGCCGACCGGCACGTCGGCCGCGTCCCGCACCTGGGCCGACGTCAGGACCTCGGTGCCCGAGGTGGTCACGCGGTCCACGCGCAGCCACGCGGAGCCGTAGAGGAGCCAGATGCCTCCCGCCACGGCGAGGACGAGCAGCACTCCGGTCACGACGAGGGTGCGCATGCCCGGCATGCGCACCCTCCTGGGGGCGGGGGGCGGTTCGGGCGCCTGGGTCCTGTCCCGTTCGCCGCGGTCCGCGGTGGTCGCCTTGGCCACGCTCCCCTGCCTTCACATCCGTACGTCCGCTAGTGACGCGAGTTGATCGCCTCGTACACCATGCCGACGAGCAGGTCGTCGGCGTCCCGGCGGCCGAACTCGGAGGCGGCGCGGGACATCTCGTACAGCCGGTGCGGGTCGCCGAGGACGGGCAGGACGTTGCCCTGGACCCACTCGGGGGTCAGTTCCGCGTCGTCGACCAGCAGGCCGCCGCCCGCCTTGACCACCGGCTGGGCGTTCAGCCGCTGTTCGCCGTTGCCGATGGGCAGCGGGACGTAGGCGGCCGGGAGCCCGACGGCGGAGAGTTCGGCGACGGTCATCGCGCCCGCGCGGCAGAGCATCATGTCGGCCGCGGCGTACGCGAGGTCCATCCGGTCCACGTACGGTACCGGGATGTACGGGGGCATCCCCGGCATCTGCTGGACCTGCGGCAGTTCGTTCTTCGGGCCGACCACGTGCAGGATCTGGATGCCCGACTGCTGGAGCAGCGGGGCGACGCGCGTGACGACCTCGTTGAGGTGCCGGGCGCCCTGCGAGCCGCCGGAGACAAGCAGCGTCGGCAGGTTCGGGTCGAGCCCGAACGCGGCGCGGGCCTCAGGGCGCATCGCGGCCCGGTCCAGCATGGCGATGGTGCGGCGCAGCGGGATGCCGATGTAGCGGGCCCCCCGCAGCTTGCTGTCCGGGGTGGAGACGGCGACCCCGGCCGCGTACCGCGAGCCGATCTTGTTGGCCAGGCCGGGCCGGGCGTTGGCCTCGTGCACCACGATCGGCACACCGAGCCGCTTGGCGGCGAGATAGCCGGGCAGCGCCACGTAGCCGCCGAAGCCGACGACGGCGTCGGCCTTGGTGCGCTCCAGGATCTGCTCGGCGGCCTTGATGGTTCCGCGCAGCCGCCCCGGGACCGTGATCAGTTCAGGGGTGGGCTTGCGCGGCAGGGGTACGGCGGGGATCAGCGCCAGATCGTAGCCGCGCTCCGGTACGAGACGGGTCTCCAGGCCGCGCTCCGTGCCGAGCGCCGTGATCCCCACGGTCGGGTCCTGCCTGCGCAGGGCGTCCGCGAGGGCGAGCGCCGGCTCGATGTGGCCGGCGGTCCCCCCACCGGCGAGTACGACATGCACCGAAATTCACCGCTCTCCGGACGAACGCGCCTGAGCGCGCCGTCGCATCGTGTTCCATCTCATCCGTGGCTGCCGCATGGCGAGGGCCGCCCGCGCCGCCGGTTCGTCCCGCGCGAACGCGATCAGAAGTCCTACGGCGAACATGGTCGGCAGCAGCGCCGAACCCCCGTACGAGAACAGCGGGAGCGGGACGCCGGCGATCGGCAGCAGGCCGAGCACCGCACCGATGTTGACCACGGCCTGCGCCGTGATCCAGGTCGTCACGCCACCCGCGGCGTATCGAACGAAGGGGTCCTCCGTGCGTCCGGCCACGCGGATACCCGCATAGCCTAGAGCCGCGAACAGGGCGAGCACCGACAGCGTCCCCGCCAGGCCCAGTTCCTCACCGGTGATGGCGAAGATGAAGTCGGTGTGCGCTTCGGGAAGTTGACCCCATTTTTCCACACTCGCCCCCAGGCCAGAACCGAAGAGTCCGCCGGAGGCCAGGGCGTAGATCCCGTGCAGTCCCTGCCAGCACAGATCGTCCGGTCCGGCGTCGGCGCGGCCCAGACAGGCCAGGCGCGCCATACGGTTCGGGCTGGTCTTGATGAGCATGATCCCGATGGCGCCGGCGACCGCGAGCACCCCGACGAACAGCCGGGTGGGGGCGCCCGCCAGCCACAACAGGCCGAAGAGGATGGCTGTGAGAAGGATCGCGGTTCCCATGTCGCCGCCGAGCATGATGAGTCCGAGCAGCAGGAAGGCGACGGGGACCAGCGGCACCAGCATGTGCTTCCACTGGGTCAGCAGCCGCTTGTCGTGCTTGCGGGCCAGCAGGTCCGCGCCCCACAGGATGAGCGCGAGCTTCCCGAACTCGCTGGGCTGCAGCATGAAGGGGCCGCCGAGCGAGATCCAGTTCTGGTTTCCGTTGATCGACACTCCTATCCCCGGGATCTGCACGAGGACCATGAGGAAGACGCTGACGGCGAGGATCGGGTAGGCGAGCGCGCGGTGCAGCTTGACCGGCATCCGCATCGCGACGAGCAGCAGGATCGTGCCGAGGACGGCCGCGACGAACTGCTTGCGGAAGAAGTACGAACTGGACAGGCCCATCTGCAGGGCCGTGATCATCGAGGCCGAGTAGACCATCACGAGGCCGAGCACGGTGAGCAGGGACGCGGCGCCGAGGATCAGGTAGTACGCGGTGAGCGGCCGGTCCCAGGCGCGGCGGGCGCGCCCGTAGAAGGTGCGCACGGGGTTGACGCGCGCCCGGTAGACCTTGCTGGTCCTGCGGGGCGGTGCGGCGGGGCGCTTGGTCGTGCGGGCACTACCGGGCATTGCCGCTCCCCCGGGCCCCTGAGCCTTCCGTCAACGCTGCCACGTCCCCTCCCGAGGGTGCCCGGCGTCACCGGGCACCCGGGGGTCCCCTCAGACGCTGGTGGCGCCGAGTTCGCGGACCGCTGCCGCGAACGCCTCGCCACGCTTGTTGTAGTTGGTGAACATGTCCATCGACGCGCAGGCCGGGGCCATCAGGACCGTGTCGCCCGGGCGGGCGAGCCGTGCCGCCTCCCGCACCGCCGCCGACATCGCCCCAGTGTCGGTCCGCTCGAGGTCGACCACCGGGACTTCCGGGGCGTGTCGCTCCAGGGCTTCGCGGATCAGCGCGCGGTCCTGGCCGATGAGCACGACGCCGCGCAGCCGCTTCGCGGCGCCCGTGACGAGCTCGTCGAAGGTCGCGCCCTTGGCGAGGCCGCCGGCGATCCAGACGATGGACTCGTACGCGGCCAACGAGGCCTGCGTGGCATGAGTGTTGGTGGCCTTGGAGTCGTCGATGTACGCGACCCCGTCGACGTCCGCGACGTGCGCGATGCGGTGCGCGTCCGGCGTGAAGTTGCGCAGTCCGTCGCGGACGGCCCGGGGCTCGACGCCGAAGGCGCGGGCGAGGGCGGCGGCCGCGAGGGCGTTGGCGATGTTGTGCGGGGCCGGCGGGTTGACGTCGGAGATCTCGGCGAGCTCCTGGGCGTTCTTCTGCCGGTCCGGGGCGAAGGCGCGGTCGACCAGGATGCCGTCGACGACGCCGAGTTCGGAGGGGCCCGGGGTGCCGAGGGTGAAGCCGATCGCGCGGCAGCCCTCCTCGACGTCGGCCTCGCGGACCAGGTCCTCGGTGGCCTTGTCCGCGACGTTGTAGACGCAGGCGACCTGATTGCCCTCGTAGATACGGCCCTTGTCGGCGGCGTACGCCTCCATGGAGCCGTGCCAGTCGAGGTGGTCGGGCGCGAGGTTCAGGACGGCGCCGGAGTGGGCGCGCAGGGAGGGCGCCCAGTGCAGCTGGTACGAGGAGAGCTCGACGGCGAACACGTCGTAGGCGTCGTCGCCTTCGAGGACGACGTCGACGATCGGGGTGCCGATGTTGCCGACGGCCGCCGTGCGCAGGCCCGCCGCCTCCAGGATGGAGGCGAGCATCTGGGTCGTGGTGGTCTTGCCGTTGGTGCCGGTGATCGCGAGCCAGGGGGCCGCGTCCGGGCCGCGCAGCCGCCAGGCGATCTCGACGTCGCCGACGACGTCGACGCCCTTCTCGGCCGCCGCTTCGAACAGCGGCGACGAGGGCTTCCAGCCGGGGGAGGTCACGACGAGTTCCGTGCCCTCCGGGAGCGTCTCGGCGTCCCCGAGCCGTACGGCGATGCCCTCTTCGGCGAGCAGGGCGGCCTTCTCGCGGTGCGCGTCGCTGTCGCCGCCGTCGACGACGGTCACGGACGCGCCGAGGCCGGCCAGGGCGCGGGCGGCGCTGAGGCCGCTCACGCCGAGACCGGCGACGGTGATGTTCTTGCCGTTCCAGGAAACCTGGGGCGTGGTCACTTCTTGGCTGCCCATCCTGCGTAGAAGAGGCCGAGTCCGACGATCACGCACATGCCCTGGATGATCCAGAAGCGGACCACGATGAGGACTTCGGACCAGCCCTTGAGTTCGAAGTGGTGTTGCAGCGGCGCCATGCGGAAGACGCGCTTGCCGGTCATCTTGAAGGAGCCGACCTGGATGACCACGGACATCGTGATGAGGACGAACAGGCCGCCCAGGAGCGCGATCAGGAGCTCGGTGCGCGAGCAGATCGCGAGACCGGCCAGGGCGCCGCCGAGGGCGAGCGAACCGGTGTCGCCCATGAAGATCTTGGCGGGCGAGGTGTTCCACCACAGGAAGCCGAAGCAGGCGCCCATCAACGCGGAGGCGACGACGGCGAGATCGAGTGGGTCTCTGACCTCGAAACAGGCGGCCGGGTTGGTGAGGGTCTGCGCGTTGGCGCAGGACTCCTGGAACTGCCAGACGCCGATGAAGGTGTAGGCGCCGAAGACCATCACGGAGGCGCCGGTGGCGAGGCCGTCGAGGCCGTCGGTGAGGTTCACGCCGTTCGACATCGCGAGGATCATGAACAGCGCCCAGACGACGAAGAGCACCGGGCCGATCGTCCAGCCGAAGTCCTCCACGAAGGAGAGCTTGGTGGAGGCGGGGGTGTTGCCGCGCACGTCCGCGAAGTTGATGGCGAGCAGCGCGAAGGCGATGCCGACGATCAGCTGGCCGGCCATCTTGGCCTTGGCCCGCAGACCGAGCGAACGCCGCTTGACGATCTTGATGTAGTCGTCGAGGAAGCCGACCAGGCCCATGCCCGCCATCAGGCCGAGCACGAGCAGACCCGACAGGGTCGGGGCCGCGCCGGTGATCAGCTTGCTGAGGAAGTACGCGATGAGGGTCGCCAGGATGAAGGCGATACCGCCCATCGTCGGCGTACCGCGCTTCGCGTGGTGCTCGCGCGGGCCGTCGTCCCGGATGTACTGGCCGTAGCCCTTGCGGGCCAGCAGCTTGATGAGCAGCGGCGTCCCGACCAGGGTCAGGAACAGGCCGATCACACCCGCGAAGAGGATCTGCTTCATCATCGGGCATCAGCCCCGGCGTCGATGCCGCTGTCGAGCAGCGCCTGTGCCACGCTCTCCAGGCCCACCGACCTGGATGCCTTCACGAGCACGACGTCTCCCGGGCGCAGCTCGCTGCGCAACAGGTCGATCGCCGCCTGTGCGTCGGACACGTGCACCGACTCCTCACCCCACGAACCCTCGTTATAGGCGCCCAGTTGCAACCAGGACGCTTCCCTGCCCCCGACTGCCACGAGCTTGCTGACGTTGAGCCGGACGGCGAGCCGTCCGACGGCGTCGTGCTCGGCCAGCGACTCGTCGCCGAGCTCGGCCATCTGCCCGAGCACCGCCCACGTACGACCCCCCTCGGCCCGTCGGGCCTGACCCATGGCGGTGAGCGCGCGCAGGGCGGCTCGCATGGACTCGGGGTTCGCGTTGTAGGCGTCGTTGACGATCGTGACGCCGTCCGGACGCTCGGTGACCTCCATCCGCCAGCGGGACAGGGTGCCCGCCTCGGAGAGCGCGAGGGCGATCTCCTCCACGGACATGCCAAGGTCGTGGGCGACGGCGGCCGCGGCGAGCGCGTTCGACACGTGGTGCTCACCGTACAGGCGCAAGGTCACTTCGCTGCACCCGGAGGGTGTGTGAAGGCTGAAGGCGGGCTGCCCGTTCTCCGTGAGCCGGACATTCTCGGCGCGTACGTCGGCGTCGGCGGCCTCTCCGAAGAGGAGCACCTTCGCCCGCGTACGGGAGGCCATGGCCCGCACCAGGGGGTCGTCCGCGTTGAGGATCGCGGTGCCGTCGGCGGGCAGCGCCTCGACGAGTTCACCCTTCGCTTCCGCGATCTGCTCGCGGCCGCCGAACTCGCCGATGTGCGCGGTGCCGACGTTGAGGACGAGGCCCACCTTGGGAGGGGTGAGGCCGGTGAGATACCGGATGTGGCCCTTGCCGCGGGCGCCCATCTCCAGGACGAGGAACTTCGTGTCGTCCGCGGCGGAGAGGGCGGTCAGGGGCAGGCCGATCTCGTTGTTGAACGAGCCGGGGGTGAAGACCGTGGGGGCCTTGCGCCGCAGCACCTGGGCGATGAGGTCCTTGGTGCTGGTCTTGCCGGCCGAGCCGGTCAGCGCGACGAGCGTCGCGCCGAGGCGGGCCACGACGTGCCGGGCGAGCGCGCCGAGCGCGGCCTGGACGTCGTCGACGACGATCGCGGGCACGCCGACGGGGCGGGACGCCAGGACGGCGGCCGCGCCCTGGTCGACGACCTGGCGCGCGTAGTCGTGGCCGTCGACCCGCTCACCTGCAAAGGCCGCGAACAGGCTGCCGGTCTCGACCTTGCGCGAGTCGATGACGACCGGCCCGGTGACCCGGACCGACTCGTCCGGTATGTCGTACGTCTGCCCGCCGACGACTGAGGCGATCTCGGCGAGGGAGAGGGCGATCACAACTTCATCCCTGGGTCTGCTCGATGGCTTCGCGAAGCACCAGGCGGTCGTCGAAGGGACGCACCACCCCGGCGATGTCCTGTCCCTGCTCGTGGCCCTTGCCCGCGACGAGCACCGTGTCGCCGGGCTCGGCGCGCGCGACGGCGGCGGCGATGGCGGCGGCCCGGTCCTCGAAGACCTGGACCTCGCCGCGCTCGTGCGCCGGCACGTCGGCGGCGCCCGCGAGCATCGTGGCGAGGATCGCGAGGGGGTCCTCGCCGCGGGGGTTGTCGGAGGTGAGGATGGCCGTGTCGGCGAACCGCGCGGCCGCGGCGCCCATCGGCATCCGCTTCGTACGGTCCCGGTCGCCGCCGCAGCCGAGCACGATGTGCAGCTTGTTCTCGGTGACCTTGCGCAGCGCCTTGAGGACGGACTCGACAGCGTCCGTCTTGTGCGCGTAGTCGACGACGGCCAGGTACTTCTGGCCGGCGTCCACCCGCTCCAGGCGGCCCGGCACGCCGGGGACGGCGGCGACGCCGTCGGCCGCGGTCTGCGGGTCGATCCCGGCGACGGCGAGGGTGACGATCGCGGCGACGGTGTTCGCCACGTTGAAGGGGCCGGGCAGCGGGGCCCTGGCGGTGATCCGCTCGCCCGCGGGGCCGACGACGGTCAAGGTGGAGCCGAGCGGCCCGACTTCGACGTCCTCGGCGCGCCAGTCGGCGTCCGGGTGGCCCTCGGCGGAGAACGTGACGACCGGGACCTCGGACTCCTCGACGAGCCGGCGCCCGTACTCGTCGTCGTAGTTCACGACGCCCTGTTTGCTGCGCGCCTTCGTGAACAGCTGCGCCTTCGCCCGGAAGTAGTCCTCCATGTCGGAGTGGAACTCCATGTGCTCCGGGCTGAGGTTGTTGAAGACCGCGACGTCGAAGACGCAGCCGTCGACCCGGCCGAGCACGAGGGCGTGGCTGGAGACCTCCATGGCGACGGCGTCGACGCCGCGCTCGCGCATGACGGCGAACAGAGCCTGGAGATCGGTGGCTTCGGGGGTGGTGCGCTCGGACTTGATGCGTTCGTCGCCGATGCGCATCTCGACCGTGCCGATGAGCCCGGTGGAGCGGACCTTCTTGAGGCCGCCCTCCACGAGGTAGGCGGTGGTCGTCTTGCCGGACGTGCCAGTGATGCCGATCTGCAGCAGGCCCTTGCCGGGCCGGCCGTAGATGGTGGCGGCGAGTTCGCCCATGCGACCGCGCGGGTTCTCCACGACGAGCGGCACGAGTCCGGCCTCGGTGACGCGCTCGGCGCCCGCCGGGTCGGTCAGCGCGGCGACCGCGCCGAGGGACGCGGCCTGCGCGGCGAAGTCGGCGCCGTGGGCGCGGGCTCCGGGCAGGGCTGCGTACAGGTCGCCTGGGCGCACCGCGCGGGAGTCGTGGGTGATGCCGGTGATCTCGGCGGCTTGCGCTGGTGCGGCGACACCCAGCTGATCGGCGAGTTCCGCGAGGGGTGTGGCGGAGACCTCGACCGGCCGCGGCGGCCCGGGATATGTCACGGGTGCGCCCTTCTGGGTGGTTTGGGACTGATCAGCGTGTGGCACGGCGGTGAGCGTACCGGGCGCACCGGCCCCCGAGCGAAGCGAGGGGCGTGGCGCGGGCTGGTTCCCTGGATCGGGGGTGATGGTAGTCACGGGCTCTTCAGGCTGTTCTCGCGGGGCTTCGGGCGGTTCTCACGGGGTGGGGGACGGCCGTGATCACGACCGGCGGGCGGCCGGTCACGGCGTGTCATGGCAGATCATGGCTGGAAAGTGACGGGGAGCCGCGCGGACTTGGCGCCCGTGGGCGGCACCTGAAGCGTCTTCAGGGCGAACTCCATGACCTGCTTGTAGATGGGACCGCAGATCTGGCCGCCGAAATAGCTTCCCTTCGTGGCGTTCTGGATGGCGCAGTAGACGGTGATCCGGGGCTTGTCGGCGGGGGCGAAGCCGGCGAACGAGGACGTGTAGCCCTTGTAGCGGCCGGTGGCCGGATCCACGCGGTTGGCCGTGCCCGTCTTGCCGGCGACGCGGTAGCCGGGGATCCGGGCCTTGGTGCCGGTGCCCTCTTCGTCGTCGACGACGGACTCGAGCATCTGGGCGACCGTCTTCGCGGTCTTCGCGCTCACCACGCGGGTCTTCTTCGGCGCGGGCGCGGGCGTGAACTTTCCGTCGGGTCCGGTGGTGCCGCGCACCAGGCTGGGCTCCACGCGGACGCCGCCGTTGGCGATGGTCGAGTACACGGAGGCGGCCTGGATCGCGTTGATGGAGAAGCCCTGGCCGAACGGGATCGTGTACTGCTGCGAGGTCGACCACTTGGCGGGCGGGGCAAGGATGCCGGCCGTCTCGCCGGGGAAGCCGAGCCCGCTCTGCTCGCCGATGCCGAACTTGCGCAGGTACGAGGCGAGGGTGCGGTTCGCGGCGGGCTGGGTCTTGCCGAGTTCGCCGGTGGCCAGGATGGTGCCGATGTTGCTGGACTTGGCGAGCACGCCGTTGAGCGTGAGGTGCCAGGTCGGGTGGTCGATGTCGTCCTGGAAGAGCCGGTCGCCGCGGTGCAGCCGGTTGGGGACGGTGACGTGGGTGGCCGGGGTGGCCACGTTCTCCTCCAGGACCGCCGCCATCGACATGACCTTGGCGGTGGAGCCGGGCTCGTAGGCGTCCTGGAGCGCCGCGTTGCCGAGCGCCGACGGGTTGGCCTTCGACAGGTCGTTCGGGTCGAAGCCCGGCGCGTTGGCCATCGCGAGGACCTCGCCGGTCCGGGTGTCCTGCACCATCACGTACCCACGGTCGGCCTTGGACTTCCCGACCTGCTCGGTGATCGCTTTCTGGGCGGCCCACTGGATGTCGCGGTCGATGGTGAGCTCCACGTCGGCCCCGGGCACGGCGGGCTGCTCGTTGCTGCCCGCCGTGGGCACCTGCTGACCGCCGGACTGGGCGTAGCGGATCTTGCCCGCCTTGCCCGCGAGCTCCTTCTCGAGCTGCTGCTCCAGGCCGCCGCCGCCCTTGCCCGCGGCGTTGACCCAGCCCAGCATGCCCGCGGCCAGGTCCCCGTTGGGGTACACGCGCTTGCTGCTGGGGTCGGCGAGGACACCGGCGAGGACACCCGCCTCGCGGCCCTCGGCGTTGGCCTTCTCGTTGAGCGCCGAGCGGAGGTCCTTGATCTGCTTCCAGACCTGCGGGGTGCGGCGCGCCGCGAGCCGCACGTACCGGGTGTCCTTGGTGCGCAGCCGCTTCGCGAGGGTGTCGGCCTCGACGCCGACGATCGGCGCGAGGAGCGCCGCCGCCTGCTCGGGCGCGTCCTTCACCCCGGTGATCTTCTCGGTGAACAGCGTCGGGTCGGCGGTGATGTCGTACGCGTCGACGCTGGTGGCGAGCGCGACCCCGCCGCGGTCGGTGATGCCGCCGCGCTCGGCCGCGATGGTGTGGCTGACGTAGCGGTTCAGCTCGGCCTTGGCCGCGTACGCGTCGGCGTCGACGCCCTGCACCTGCAGCAGGCGGACGACGAAGGCCAGGAGGACGAGGGTGAGGCCGAGGCTCACCATGCGCAGCCGGGGCCGGGGGCTGCCCAGGCGCAGCGGTGCCGAGCCCTTGGGGGGCGCGGGGCGCGGGCGGCGGGCGGCGGGGCGCGGGGCGGGGGCCGGGCGGCGCTGCTGCGCGGGGCGGCCGGTGCCGGCCGGGCGCGCGGGGCCGGGCACCCGGCGGCGCGGGGGCTCCCTGTCGGTCATGGCGTCACCTGCCGGAGGTCGAGGGGGCGGGGGCCGACGGCGTCTGCGGCCGAGGCGGTGCCGACTGCTTCGGATCCGGCTTCGCCGAGGTCTGCGGGGACGCGCCGGTGCTCGGGGTCGGCGACCCGGCGGGCGTGGCCGGGGGCGACGCGGGGCGGCGCACGGGCGCGGGTGCGGCGGCGGGGCTCGCGTTGCCCTTCACGATGCCGGAGGGGCTGAGGAACGCGGGGTCGCCGCCGGGGACCATGCCGAGCTCGCGGGCGCGGCGCAGCAGGGCGTCGGGCGCGGAGTAGGAGTCGACCTCGCGCTGCAGTTCCTGCTCGTCGTCGGTGAGCTCGGTGGTCTGCTTCTTGAGCTTGCTGAGCCTGAACGATCCTTCGTTGAGCGAGGAGTTCAGCATCAGGAGCATGATCAGGCCGCCGCCGAGCAGCAGCACGACCAGGAGGACGAAGGGGGTACGGGCGGCCTGGGCGCCGCCGGACGGGGCGACGGGCAGGAAGCGGGCGAGGCGGGCGGCGCCGGTGCGTGGCGGGGTCGCGCCCGAGGAGCCGCGCGGGCGGGGCGCGCCGCGGGAGGGTTTCGCTCCCGTGCCGCCCCGGGGTTCCCGGGGAGTCCCGGGTCCTTTCGAGCCGTTCGCCGCACTCATGCCCACCCCTCCACGCGCGCGTGCCTCACTCGGCGTTCATCCCTGGACGTCCTCGCGGATGCGCTGCGCACCCCGCAGCCGTGCCGGGGCGGCCCGGCGGTTCTCGGCGACCTCTTCCTCCGTGGGGAGTTCGGCGCCGCGCGTGAGCAGCTGGAGTCGTGGCTGGTACTGCTCGGGGACCACGGGCAGGCCGGGCGGCGCGGTGTTGGCGGCGCCGGCCGCGAAGACCTGCTTGACCAGCCGGTCCTCCAGCGAGTGGTAGGACAGGACGGCGATCCGGCCGCCGACCGCGAGCGATTTCACCGCGGCCGGGATGGCCCGCTCCAGGACGCTCAGCTCGCCGTTGACCTCGATGCGCAGGGCCTGGAAGGTGCGCTTGGCGGGGTTGCCGCCGGTGCGCTTGGCGGCCTGCGGCAGGGAGTCGCGGATCAGCTCGACGAGCCGCGCGCTGTTGCTGAACGGCTCCTTGTCGCGCTCGCGCACGATCGCCGAGACGATCCGCTTGGCCTGCTTCTCCTCGCCGTACTGGCGCAGGATTCGCACCAGTTCGCCCGGCGGGTACGTGTTGAGGACCTCGGCGGCGCTCACGCCGGTCGTCTGGTCCATGCGCATGTCGAGGGGCGCGTCCTGCGCGTAGGCGAAGCCGCGGTCGGCCTCGTCGAGCTGCATGGAGGAGACGCCGAGGTCGAACAGGACGCCCTGGACGCGCGGGATGCCCAGGCGGTCGAGCACCTCGGGCAGCTCGTCGTAGACGGCGTGCACGAGGGTGGCCCGGTCGCCGAAGGGGGCGAGGCGCTCGCCGGACAGGCGCAGGGCCTCCTTGTCGCGGTCGAGCGCGACGAGCCGGCAGGAGGGGAACGTCGAGAGCAGGGCCTCACTGTGTCCGCCGAGGCCGAGCGTGCAGTCGACGACGACCGCTCCCGGCTGGGCCAGGGCCGGGGCCAACATGTCCAGGCAGCGCTGGAGCATGACCGGGACGTGTCGCTGACTCAAGAGGCCCTCTCAGGTCCGGCGTGGCGGGCCGTACGTATGTGCCGCGCACGCGGGGAGCGTCCGGCGGCGCCGGGATCTCCGTATTGCTTCGTCAATGGGGTTCGGCGTCACTTTAGTCCACGGCGGGGCGCGGTCAATCAACCGGCCTGCGCGTCGCGGGCCGGGTCGAGCCGAAGCCGCGTACCGGCCGAAATCACCCGACCGGTCGAGGTCCGGGCACTCCTGTGGGTTAGCTCACAACAAGGCACGATCATGTTCTTTGTCCTCCCTCACAGGAGGCCCACGGCACCTGTGAGCACTACCTTCATAAGCATGACGACTTCCGCATCCCTCCCCTCCGAAGGCGCCATAGCGGCCGAGGGCACCGTGACCGACCGCCTCGTCGAGGCGAACGGACAGTACGCGTCCGCGTTCTCCGACCCCGGCATGGACGCCCGTCCCGTGCTGCACGTCGCCGTGGTCGCCTGCATGGACGCCCGTCTCGACCTGCACGCCGCGCTCGGCCTGGAGCTCGGCGACTGTCACACGATCCGCAACGCGGGCGGCGTCGTGACCGACGACGTGATCCGCTCGCTCACCATCAGCCAGCGCGCCCTGGGCACCCGCAGCGTGGTCCTCATCCACCACACCAACTGCGGCCTCGAGGGTCTGTCCGACGACTTCCGGCACGACCTGGAGATGGAGGTCGGCCAGCGCCCGAGCTGGGCCGTCGAGGGCTTCCGCGACGTGGACCAGGACGTGCGCCAGTCGATCCAGAAGGTGCGCACCTCGCCGTTCCTGCTGCACACCGGCGACGTCCGCGGCTTCGTGTTCGACGTGAAGACGGGCCGGCTGCGCGAGATCGCCCCGGCCTGAGCGGCGCCGATGCCGGACCCCGGGCTCCCGCCCGGGGTTCCCGATCCGCCGGCGTTCCCCTCAAAAGGCTGTAAGCCCTGACATATCGCGGCCAGTTGTCCACAGGCGAGTGACACGAACCGGTAACGCCAACAAGAATGCGGGTGTGGCACCCCGCGTGAGCTACGGAACCTTTCGCGCGCGGTGTCCGTGTTTCGGGGTGGGCCGGTCCGCATCGCAGAGCGTCGGCCCGGAAAGTACGGGCCGAGGAGGGCCGGGTGACGACCTATGACGATCGAGCGAGCCTCACTGATCTGACCACCACTGTGGAGCGGGTGCGCAGGTCGGTGGAGAGCGTGATCGAGGGCAAGCCGGAGGTCGTACGGCTTTCGCTGACGGTGCTGCTCGCCGAGGGACACCTCCTCATCGAGGACGTCCCCGGCGTCGGCAAGACGATGCTCGCCAAGGCGCTCGCGCAGTCCATCGACTGCTCGGTGAGCCGCATCCAGTTCACGCCCGACCTGCTGCCCTCGGACATCACGGGTGTGTCCATCTGGGACCAGCAGCAGCGTGACTTCGAGTTCAAGCCCGGCGCGATCTTCTCGCAGATCGTGATCGGCGACGAGATCAACAGGGCCTCGCCGAAGACCCAGTCCGCCCTCCTGGAGTCCATGGAGGAGCGTCAGGTCACCATCGACGGGAAGAGCTACGAGCTGCCGAGCCCCTTCATGGTGGTGGCCACGCAGAACCCGGTCGAGATGGAGGGCACGTACCCGCTGCCCGAGGCGCAGCGCGACCGCTTCATGGCCCGCGTCTCCATCGGCTATCCGAGCCCGGAGGCCGAGCTGCAGATGCTGGACGTGCACGGCGGTGTCTCGCCGCTCGACGACCTGCAGCCCGTGGCGCACGCCCACGAGATCGTGAAGCTGGTCGACGCGGTGCGCTCGGTGCACGTCGCCGACCCGGTGCGGCGGTACGCGGTCGACCTGGTCTCCGCGACCCGCACGCACCCGGACCTCAGACTCGGCGCCTCCCCGCGCGCGACGCTGCACCTGCTGCGCGCGGCCAAGGCGTCCGCGGCCCTCAGCGGCCGGGAGTACGCGCTGCCCGACGACGTGCAGGCGCTGGCCGTCGCCGTCCTCGCGCACCGCCTGCTGCCCACGGCCCAGGCCCAGCTGAACCGCCGCACGGCCGAGCAGGTCGTGCTCGACATCCTCCAGCGCACCCCCGTCCCGGCCGCCGACTCGCGCGCGCCCGGCGCCTTCGACCACACCCCGCCCCCGGCGTACGGCGCGCAGCCGCCCGGCTCGCGGAGGATCTGATGTCGGCAGGGGGGCACTACGCGGCGGGGCCGGGGGGCGCCTTCGCCGACGGGGACGGGCCGGGCGACGACCGGGGCGACCGCAGCGGGCTGCGCACCGCGCTGGCCGGGCTGACCACGCGCGGCCGCTCCTTCCTCGCGGCCGGCATCGCCGCGGCGATCTGCGCCTACGTGCTGGGGCAGAGCGACCTGCTGCGCGTCGGACTGCTGCTCGCGGTGCTGCCCCTGGTCTGCGCCGGCGTCCTGTACCGCACCCGCTACCGGGTCGCGGGCAGCCGCCGCCTCACCCCCGCGCGCGTACCGGCGAGCTCCGAGGCCCGGGTGCAGCTGCGGATGGACAACATCTCGCGCCTGCCCACCGGCCTGCTGATGCTCCAGGACCGGGTGCCCTACGTGCTCGGGCCGCGGCCCCGCTTCGTGCTCGACCGGGTCGAGGCGGGCGGCCGCCGCGAGGTGTCCTACCGGGTCCGCTCGGACCTGCGCGGCCGCTATCCGCTGGGCCCGCTCCAGCTGCGCCTGACCGACCCCTTCGGCATGTGCGAGCTGACCCGCTCCTTCTCCTCGTACGACACCCTGACCGTCATCCCGCGCGTGGAGGCGCTGCCCCCGGTGCGGCTGTCCGGCGAGGCCAAGGGGTACGGGGAAGGGCGGCAGCGCTCGCTGGCGCTGGCCGGCGAGGACGACGTGATCCCGCGCGGGTACCGCTACGGCGACGACCTGCGCCGGGTGCACTGGCGCTCCACGGCGCGCTACGGGGAGCTGATGGTGCGCCGCGAGGAGCAGCCCCAGCGGGCCCGCTGCTCGGTGCTCCTGGACACGCGCGGCGCGGCCTACCAGGGCGCGGGCCCGGACTCGGCCTTCGAGTGGGCGGTGTCCGGCGCGGCCTCCGTCCTGGTGCACATGATCGAGCGGGGCTTCTCGGTGCGGCTCCTGACGGACCGGGGCGGCGCGGTCGCGGGCGAGGGCGGTGACGGGTTCACCGGTTCCGGCCAGGAGTCGGCGGACGCGGCGGGCCTGCTGATGGACACGCTCGCGGTCGTCGACCATTCCGACGGCTCGGCCCTCTCCCCCGCCTACGACGTGCTGCGCGGGGGCAACGAGGGGCTGCTGATCGCGTTCTTCGGCGATCTCGACGAGGAGCAGGCCGCGATCGCCGCCAAGATGCGGCGGCGCAGCGGCGGCGCGGTGGCCTTCGTGCTGGACAGCGAGGCGTGGATCCAGGGTCCGGGGGCGCAGGTGTCACCGCGGTGTGCCGAGCGGCTGCGGCTGCTGCGGGAGGCGGGCTGGACCGCGGTGGGGGTGCCCTCGGGCGCCTCCCTCGCAGAGATGTGGCGACAGGCGGACCAGGAGCGCTCGGGCGTCCTGTCCGCGTCGCAGGGCGGCAGTGGGGGCTGGGCATGAGCGGCGGTACGCGACTTTCGATCAGCGCGACGCTGGCGACGTTCCTGGCCACCTGCGCCCTGCTCCCGCTGGTCGACAGGTCGACGTGGATCGTGCAGGCCGCGATCCTGCTGGTGATCCAGGCCGCGGTGGGCGCCGCGGCCCGGCGGGTGCCGCTCGCGCGGGCGCTGACGGTCACGGTGCAGGCCCTGGTCAGCCTGCTCCTGCTGACGCTGGTCTTCGCCCGTGAGCAGGCCCTGGGCATGGTGCTGCCGGGCCCGGAGGCGATCCGGCACTTCGGTGCGCTCCTGGAGGCCGGCGGCGACGACGTGAGCCGGTACATGATCCCCGCGCCGCTGTCGGAGGGCATCCGGCTGATGCTGGTCGGCGGCGCGCTGGTGATCGGCCTGGCGGTGGACGCGCTGGCCGTGACCTTCCGCAGCGCGGCCCCGGCCGGGCTGCCGCTGCTCGCCCTGTACTCGGTGGCGGCGGGCCTGTCGGAGGGCGGCACGGACTGGCTGTGGTTCCTCCTCGCGGCCGGGGGCTATCTGCTGCTTCTGCTGGCCGAGGGCCGCGACCGGCTCTCGCAGTGGGGCCGGGTCTTCGGCGGCGCCCGCCGGTCGGGGCCCGGTGGGCGGTCCCCGATGGCGGACGGCGGGGGCGGGGCGCTCGCCCCGGTCCGCACGGGCCGCCGGATCGGCGTACTGGCGCTGGGCATCGCCCTGGTGGTGCCGCTGGCGCTGCCGGCCCTGGACGGCGGCCTGCTGGGCCCGTCGGGCAAGGGTGTGGGCAGCGGCCCGGGCGGCGGCGGCACGATCTCCGCGGTCAACCCGCTGGTCTCGCTGCAGAACAGCCTGAACCAGCCGGAGGACCGCCAGGTCCTCGCCTACCGGACGGACGCGGAGCAGACCGCCGACCTGTACATGCGGATCGTGGCGCTCGACGAGTTCGACGGCACGAGCTGGCGGCCTTCGGTGCGCAGCATCACGGACGTCCCCTCCCAGCTGCCCACGCCGCCGGGTCTCGGCCCGGACGTGCGCCGCACGGAGATCGAGACGCGGATCGCGGCCGCCGACTGGTACGCCCAGGACTGGCTGCCGATGCCGTACCCGGCCTCCGAAGTGTCGATCGACGGCCGCTGGCGGTTCGAGCAGGTGGGCCGCACGCTCGTGGGCGACCACGGGCAGACCACCCGCGGGAAGTCGTACACGGTCAAGTCGCTGATCGTGCAGCCGACGCCGCAGCAGCTGGCGAACGCGGGCGAGCCGCCCGCCGACATCGCCCGCGAGTTCACGAAGGTGCCCGACTCGCTGCCGGACGTCGTGCACGCCACGGCCCGCAAGGTCACGGAGGGCGCGTCCAACAACTACGAGCGCGCGGTGAAGCTCCAGGACTGGTTCGCGTCCGAGGGCGGCTTCACGTACAACACGCAGGTGTCGGCGGGCAGCGGCTCGGCGGCGATCGCCCGGTTCCTGAAGCAGAAGGAGGGCTTCTGCGTCCACTTCTCGTTCTCGATGGCGGCGATGGCGCGGACGCTGGGCATCCCGGCCCGGGTCGCGGTCGGCTTCACACCGGGCTCGCCGGAGGGTTCGGGGCGGTACTCGGTGGGGCTGCGGGACGCGCACGCCTGGCCCGAGCTGTACTTCGAGGGTGTGGGCTGGACCCGCTTCGAGCCGACGCCGACCCGGGGCACGGTCCCCGAGTACACGCAGCAGGACACCCCGGCGGACGACCCGAGCAATTCGGCGGCGCCCAGCGAGGACGCCTCGGCGGCCCCGTCGGCGGCGGAGCCGTCCACGTCGCAGAGCTGTTCGCTGATCGAGCGCAAGGAGGGCGGTTGCAACAGTGCGGCGCCCGCCGTGGTGGGCGGCTCCCCGGACGACGGTCCGCCGTTCGGCACGATCCTGCTCGTCTCGCTGGCGGTGCTGCTCGTGCTCGTGGTGCCGTCGCTGCCGATGCTGTGGCGGCGGCGGATCAGAGCGCGCCGGCTCGGCGCGGCCGGCCGTACGGACGCGGACGTGGTCGGGCGGACGCTGGCGGCCTGGCGTGAGCTCACGGACACGGCGTGGGACCACGGCATCCCGCCGGACGACTCGCAGACCCCGCGCGGGACGGCGGCCCGCATCGTGCGGCTCGGCAGACTGGAGCCGGACGCGGCGGAGTCGGTGCAGCGGGTGGCCGCAGCGGTGGAGCAGGTGCTGTACGCGCCGCAGCCGCGCCCGGTGGCGGGTCTCGGCGAGGACGTGCGGCGGGCGCACGACGGGCTGCGCGCGAAGGTGAGCCGCAGGACCCGGTGGCGGGCACTGCTCGCGCCGCGCTCGGCCGTCCGGGTGGTGTGGGCGCTCTCCCAGCGCCAGGAGTCCCTCCGGGTGACCGCGCGCGCCCGCTGGGCGGCGTTCCGTTCCCGCCCCTCGGGCCAGCAGGGCTGAGGAAGGGGACGAGGGCCCCGGCCGTGATCGGCCGGGGCCCTCGTCCATGCCAACACCGGGACGGACCGAAGCCGACGACGTCTCTTACGCACAAAGGGTGACCACGCACGAAGGGTGACCACCCGGCGAGGTGGTCACCCTTCGTGCATACACGTCATCTGCATACGAAGCTTCCGCACGCGGAGTCGATCGGCTCAGTGGCCGCCCTGCTCGTCCCTGCGCTTCTGCCAGCGCTGCTCGATGCGGTCCATCATCGACCGCTTCTGCCGGCCCTGGCGCCGCGCCGCGGGTGCGCCGGGCGCTCCCGGCACGGCTCCCGCCGGCTGTTCACCCGGCTTCGGCGCCTTGCGCCAACCGGTGACGGCGAGCACCGCACAGCCCAACATGACGAGGAACCCCACCACGCTGATCCAGATCTGTGTGAGGACCATTCCAGTCATGAGGAGCGCGATACCCACCAGGAAGCCCGCGACTGCCTGGTAGACCCGACGTCGGGTGTACGTACGCAGCCCGCTTCCCTCAAGCGCTGTCGCGAACTTGGGATCTTCGGCGTACAGCGCTCGCTCCATCTGCTCGAGCATGCGCTGCTCGTGCTCCGAGAGCGGCACGGAGTCCTCCTCATCGTGCAGTCGCCGGGGCGACCGGGGGTCCCCTTCAGGATAGGCAGGGAATCGCCCCCGTGAAACCCGCCCCTCTACGCCAACTTCACCATCGCGGACCGCCGCACGCCGCTCCGGCTCACGGGGTCGTCATTCCCCGACGTCCGGCTCGTCATGCCCGGCGGTCTCCCTCGATCATACGGCGCCGAGCGCCGTATCGGGGGGCCTGTTGCCTACTCCATCTGCCGCTGCGCCGCTGATCAGCGCGGGATCACGGGAGTGGCTCAGGCCCCTTCGGCCGTCCGCTTCTCGCCGAGCACGTGCAGCTGGGTCGCCACGGCGTGGAAGGCGGGCAGCTCGGCGGCCGCGGCCTCCAGCTTCAGGAGCTCCTGGAGCGCGCCCGGCTCGGTGTCCACGAGGACGCCGGGGACGAGGTCGGCGAAGACCCGCACGCCGTGCACCGCGCCGACCGTCACCCCGGCGTCGGCGACGAGTCCGGAGAGCTGCTCGGCGGTGAAGCGCCGGGGCACCGGGTCGCCCTCGCCCCAGCGGCCCGCCGGGTCGCCGAGCGCCTGCCGGGCCTCCTTGAAGTGCCCGGCCAGGGCCCGCGCGAGCACGGCGCCGCCGAGACCGGCGGCGAGCAGGCTGAGCACACCGCCGTCGCGCAGCGCGCCGACCGCGTGGTGCACGCCCTCGGCCGGCTCCTCCACGTACTCGAGGACGCCGTGGCACAGCACCGCGTCGAACGCGTCGTGCTCGACGACGTCGAACAGGCCGGAGATGTCGCCCTGCACACCGCGCACCCGGTCGGCGACGCCCGCCTCGGCGGCGCGGCGCTCGAGCGCGAACAGCGCGTTCGGGCTGGGGTCGACGACCGTGACGCGGTGGCCGAGCCGGGCGACGGGCACCGCGAAGTTCCCGCTGCCGCCCCCGGTGTCGAGGACGTCGAGGCTGTCGCTTCCCGTGGCCTTGGCGCGCCGGTCGAGGGCGTCCGTGAGCACGTCCCAGACCACGGCCGTCCGCAGCGCGGCACGGGGCCGGGGCGGCTCGGCGCGCTGCGGCGTCGGCTGCGGCTGGGACGAGACGGGCGGGCGCATCGGGTCCGACACGGCTGAGACTCCTCGGCGCGGCTCCGGCTGGTGGCGGAGCGTGAACAGGTTCGGGCGCCTCCACCCTAATGGGCCGGGGCGGACGCCCACGCCATCAGCGTCGACCGCTCACATACTGGTCGGTCCCGCCCCGCGCGGCCGGTCCCGCGGCGGCCGCCCGGCCGGTCAGCCCGCGTCGGGCACCTCCCGGCGGGCCGGGCGCTCGTCGTCCTCCTGGCGGGGCTGCGGAAGGACCGGTTGCAGAACGAGCAGGCGCTCGACGAGGCGCAGGAACATCGCCACGTCACGGAGCAGGTCGTCGGCGTCGCGCGGGCTCGCTGCGCCGCGTATGCCCGCCTCGGCGCGGGCCCTGCGGGTGGCGCCCGAGGCGAACAGGGCGCTCCATTCGGTCAGCTCGGGGGCGATCTCGGGGAGGACCTCCCAGGCGCTGCGGATCCTGGCGCGGCGCCGGGGCGTGGGCTCGGGCCTGCCGCGGGCGGCGAGGACGGCGGCGGCGGTGCGCAGGGCGGCGAGGTGGGCCGTCGCGTACCGCTCGTTCGGAGTCTCCAGGGCGGCGGCCTCGTCGAGTCCGGCGCGGGCCTGGGCGAGCAGCTCGAGGGCGGCGGGCGGGGCACCGGCCCGGCGGAGCACCGGGTGGACGTCGCTCGCCGGTCCGGTCAGTGAGGGGGCATGGGCAGGGCCGGTGGCGGCACGGCGGCCTGCGGCGGCTGCGGTGGGTGCCTGATGTCCAGCCATGACGAACCTCCTGTCGTCTGTGTGACGGCGCAGTGGCCGTATGTGCCCATCGTGGGGTACGCCACTGACAATCCGGCCTGACCTGCGCTTTTGCTTCGTTCAGAGGTTCGGGCTATTTTTGTACTGACCAGTCAGTTCAAAAGAGGTAGTTCGAAAGAGGGGGGCGGTCGTGGACGCGGACGGCCGGGAGGACGGCGCCGCCGTCTCCGCCGCGGGGTTCGGGTTGAAGGGGCCGCGCGGCTGGGCGTTCCGGGGCGTGGACATCGACGCCCCGGCCGGAGCGCTCGTCGCGGTCGAGGGCCCGTCCGGGAGCGGGCGGACCTGTCTGCTGCTCGCGCTGACGGGGCGGATGCGGCCGAGCGAGGGCACGGCCCGGGTCGGCGGCCTGCGGCTGCCGAAGCAGATGGCCGCCCTGCGCCGGGTGAGCGCGCTCGCGCACGTGCCGGGGGTGACGGACCTCGATCCGGCCCTCACCGTCGCGGAGCACCTGAAGGAGCGGGCCCTGCTGCAGCGACGCTTCGGCGGGGGGCTGCGCGGGCTGCTGCGGCCGCGCGCCGAGCGGGTGACCGAGGCGAAGCTGCGGATCGACTCCGCGCTGACCGCCGCGGGCCTCGACCGCGAGAGCCTGCCGAAGGGGTCCCGTACCGCCGTGCGCGACCTGGAGCGGACCGAGGCGCTACGGCTCTCGCTCGCCCTCGCGCTGATCGGCCGGCCGCGCCTGATCGGGGTCGACGACACCGACCTGAAGCTGTCGGACGCCGAGCGGGTCGCGGTCTGGGAGCAGCTGCGGTCGATCGCGGCCGCCGGCACGACCGTGGTGGCCGTGTGCAGTGAGGCGCCCGCGGACACGATCGTCGTCTCCACCGCCCCGGCACGCGCCGAGGCCGAGGCCACGAGCAAGGGCGCGTCGGAGGAGACCGTCGAGAAGACCTCCGAGAAGACCGACAAGAACGACGACGACACCGACACCGACGGGGGGACGACGGCCGATGCGCTCGCCGAAGCTGGCCGCTCTTGAGCTCAGGCGCTTCGGCAGGGGGAAGCTGCCGCGCGCCGCGCTCGTCGCGCTCCTCCTGCTGCCGCTGCTCTACGGGGCGCTCTACCTGTGGTCGTTCTGGGACCCGTACGGGCGGCTCGACAAGATCCCCGTCGCGCTCGTCAACGACGACAAGGGGGCGACCGCCGCGGGCCGGAAGATCACGGCGGGCGACGACATCACCAAGGGGCTGTACGAGAGCGACACCTTCCAGTGGCACGAGGTCAGCGCCGCGCAGGCCTCCAAGGGCGTCGAGGACGGCACGTACTACCTGTCGCTGACGATGCCCGCGGACTTCAGTGAGCGGATCGCGTCCAGTTCCGGGGACGCTCCGGAGACCGGCGCCCTGAAGGTGCGCACGAACGACGCGAACAACTACATCGTCGGGCAGATCTCCCGGACGGTGTTCTCCGAGGTGCGCTCGGCCGCCTCCACGAAGGCGTCGCGCAGCTTCCTGGACAAGATCTTCATCTCGTTCTCGGACATCCACGACGCCACCCAGAAGGCGGCGAAGGGCGCGGACGACCTCAAGGGCGGCATCGGCAAGGCCAAGAAGGGCTCCAAGGACCTCGCCGACGGCCTGAAGGACGCCAAGAAGGGCAGCGGCGACCTGGCGAGCGGCTTGAAGAAACTCGACAAGGGCGCCAGCGACCTGGAGACCGGGTCGAAGCAGGTCGCGGCCGGCACCCGGACGCTCGCCGGCAAGGTGAACGGCACCGCCGACAAGGTGCTGCCCTTCCTGAAGAACAACAAGAAGCAGATCGCCGACACCGCCCGCCTGGTCGCCGACTCCGCCAAGGGCGTGCGGCACAACCTGGACACCCTGGTGAAGGTCGCCCCGACCGCCCGCAAGGGCGCACACGCGGGCTCCGACATCCTGGGTGCGATCTACGAACAGCGCTGCGAGAAGGCGCTCCTCGACGACCCGGCCTGCCCGGACCTCAAGAAGGCCGCGACGGCCGCGGACGACGTCGCCACGGTCTCCGACGACCTGGACACGCTCATCCAGGACGAGCACGGCAACCTGACGCTCATGGACCGCCATCTGGCCACGCTCCAGAAGCAGTCCGAGGAGCTCGCCCGGCGCGCCCCGACCCTCGACCAGGACGTCGAGAACGCGGTCGCGCAGATCAACCGGCTCGACAAGGGCGCGGGCCAGGTCGCCGCCGGCGCGAAGCGGCTGCACACCGGGCTCGGCACGGCGCACACCGGCTCGACGGCACTCGACAGCGGTGTCGGCAAGCTGAAGACCGGGGCGAACGACCTGAACGGCGGCATGTTCAAGCTCGCCGACGGCTCCGGGAAGCTCGCGGGCGGTCTGCACGACGGCGTCGAGCAGATCCCCGACTACGACAAGCAGGACCGCGACCGGCGCACCGACGTGATGGCCGACCCCGTCCAACTGGCCTCCCAGTCGCTCCACAAGGCGCCCAACTACGGGACCGGTTTCGCGCCCTACTTCATCCCGCTCTCCCTGTGGGTGGGCGCGATGGTCGCCTACATGCTGATCCAGCCGCTCAACCGGCGGGCTCTCGCCGTCGGCGCCTCCTCCTGGCGCGTGGCGCTGGCGGGCTGGCTCCCGGTGGCCGTGCTCGGCCTGCTCCAGGTCGGCGCGCTGATGGCCGTACTCCACTGGGCGCTCGGCCTCCAGATGCTGCACGCGGCCGGCACGATCGGCTTCCTGTGCCTGGTCACGGCGTGCTTCGCGGCCATCGTCCAGTGGCTGAACGCCCGCTTCGGCGCGGCGGGCCGCATCCTGGTGCTCGCGTTCCTGATGCTCCAGCTGACCTCGGCCGGCGGCACGTACCCCGTGCAGACGAGCCCGGGCTTCTTCAACGCGCTGCACCCCTTCCTGCCGATGACCTACGTGGTCGAGGCGCTGCGCCGGCTCGTCTCCGGAGGCGGGCTCGGCCCGGTGTGGCAGGCGTGCGCGGTGCTGACCGCGTTCACCCTCGGCGCGCTCGCGCTGACGGCCCTGAGCGCCCGCCGCAAGCAGGTGTGGACGCTGGACCGGCTGCACCCGGAGCTGAGCCTGTGAGCGCGGCCACAAGGGCACCTGTGAGAATCGGGGGCATGGAAAGCAGCACACGGCGCCAGGCCACCCGGCAGAAGCTCTACGAGGCCGCTGTCACGCTCATCGCGGAGCAGGGCTTCTCCGCGACGACGGTCGACGAGATCGCGGAGCGCGCCGGCGTCGCGAAGGGCACGGTCTACTACAACTTCGCCAGCAAGTCGGTGCTCTTCGAGGAGCTGCTGCGGCACGGTGTCGGGCTGCTGACGGCCTCGCTGAGGGACGCGGCCCGCAGGACGGACGAGCGCGGCGGCAGCAAGGTGGACGCGCTGGACGCGATGATCCGGGCGGGTCTCGTCTTCATCGACCAGTACCCGGCGTTCACGCAGCTCTACGTGGCGGAGCTGTGGCGCACGAACCGCGCCTGGCAGTCCACGCTCGCCGTGGTCCGCCAGGAGGCGGTGGCCGTGGTGGAGGGCGTGCTGCGCGGCGCCGTGGAGGGCGGCGAGCTGAGCGACGAGATCGACGTGCCGCTCACGGCGGCCGCCCTGGTGGGCATGGTCCTGGTGGCGGCTCTGGACTGGCAGGCGTTCCAGCCGGAGCGTTCCCTCGACGACGTGCACGCCGCGCTGTCGCTGCTGCTGCAGGGCCGTGTGGGCGGCGGTCAGCCGCTGTCCGGGAAGTCCTGAGGCGCGCGGCCCGCGAGGACCCGGCCGGAACGTGAAGCGCCGGTCCGGCACGGCCTGTGGTCTTCCTCAGGCCTCACCGGACCGGCGCGTCCCCCGTTGTTCCCCCGTTGAACCCCGTGCGGTCTCCCCCGGGTCCCCCGTGCCTCGCTCCCACCCGTTCGGGTGAGAGGAGCGGCCAAGGACGCTGCCTCCGTTCCGCCGCCCCGTGTCGGCGGTGCGGGAGCCGCGTCCTTCTCCGTGGTCTCCACTCTCTCGTCATCGCAGGTCGGGCCCATCCGCGTACCTACTCATCTCCGCGTCTAGGTACGGATACTCAGACGCGCGTGATCGTCCCCAGGCACACCGAGTGCCCTACTGGTTACGCTCTCCCCCGTGTCCGTACTCCCCCTGGTCTTCACCAGCGGCTGGGCGAGTGGCATCAACGCGTACGCGGTGATCCTGCTGCTCGGTGTCTTCGGCGCGACCGGGCTGAGCGACGACGTGCCCGAGTCGCTGCAGCGGCCCGACGTCCTGATCGCGGCCGGGGTGCTCTTCCTGTGCGAGGCCGTCGCCGACAAGATCCCGTACGTGGACTCGGTGTGGGACACGGTGCACACCGTGATCCGGCCGGTGTCGGGCGCGGTCGTCGGGGCGCTGCTCGCCGGGCAGAGCGGTTCGCTGTCGGATCTCGCGGCGGGTGCGATCGGCGGGTCCACGGCGCTGGCCAGCCACACGGTGAAGGCCGGCACGCGCATGGCGGTGAACACCTCGCCGGAGCCGATGTCGAACTTCGTCCTGAGCACCGCCGAGGACCTCGGCGTCGGCGGGATCGTCACGTTCGCGATGTTCCATCCGGAGGCGGCGGCGATCATCGCGGCGGTGCTCCTGGTGCTCGGGCTGATCCTGCTGTTCCTGCTGGTGCGGCGCATCCGCCGGTTCCTGCGCCGGCGGGCGCAGCGGCGCGAGGAGCGGCGGCTGGCCCGCGCGGTGCCACCGCCCTGACCTCGCGGCGGCGTTGTCGGTGCCGGCGGATAAAGTCGCTGGCATGGCACGAATTGCGGTGATCGGCGCGGGCATGGGCGCCATGGCGGCCGCCGCTCGGCTGGCCGTCGCGGGCCACCGACCGGTGGTGTTCGAGCGCGCGGCGACGTACGGCGGCGCGCTGGGCCGGTTCGAGCGTGACGGGTTCGCGTTCGACACGGGCCCGGGCCTGCTCCTGCTGCCGGCCGTGTACCGGGACCTGTTCGTGAAGACCGGCAAGGAGCCGCTGGAGGACGCGGTCGGTCTGACGCAGATCGAGCCCGCCGTGCGGCACGTCTTCGCGGACGGCACGACGACGGACCTGCCGAACGCACGGCGGGCGGGCGTCGCGGAGGCGCTCGACGCGGCTGTGGGAGCGGGCGCGGGCGCCCGCTGGTCGGCGTTCATGAACCGGGCGCGGGAGGCCTGGGACCGCTCGCGGCGCCCCCTGCTCGAAGAGCCGCTGTGGCCGAACTGGGAGGTGCTGGCCGAGCGCGAGCCGTACCCGGCGGTGGTGCACAAGCGGCTGCTGCGCAAGGACCGCGCGGCGACGACGCTGGCGGAGATCGGCGCGCTCGAGCTGGCCGGCGAGCCGCGTCTGGTGGCGCTCCTGGAGCAGTACGCGCTGGCGTACGGCCTCGATCCGCGCACGGCTCCGGCGAGCGCGGCCGTGCTGCCGTACATGGAGCAGACCTTCGGCACCTGGGCCGTCACGGGCGGCATGCGGGCGCTCGCGGACGCGGTGCACGCGCGCTGTGAGCGTCGCAAGGTCGAGTTCCGCTTCGGCGCACAGGTGCGGCGGATCGTCGTGAAGGACGGGCGCGCGGCGGGTGTGGAGCTGGCCGACGGATCGGTGGAGGACGCCGAGTTCGTGGTGGCCGGGGTCGCGCCGGGTGTGCTGGAGCGGCTGCTGCCGGGCCGTGCGCCGCGCGGCGCGGTGCCCGCGCGGCCGGAGGCGGCGGCGCCGAGCCGGCTGACGGTGCATCTGGCGCTGCGCGGGGACCGCCCCGAGGACATCCCGCACCGCACGGTGGTGCACGGCACGGACCGGGCGGCGGAGGCGGCCTGGCTGTTCGACGGCGCGCCGCGCCCTGGGAGACCGACGATCGCGGTGCTGCGCACCGGGGACGCCGGGCAGGCCCCCGCGGGGCACGAGGCGGTCACGGTCACGGCGACGGTGCCGAACGGCGCGCGCGTGGGCGAGGATCTCGTGGCCTCGGTCGTCGCGGCGGCCGGGCGCGCGGTGCCCGGTCTCGGCGAGCGGCTGCTGTGGCAGGAGGCCCGCACCCCGCAGGACGTCGCGGAGACGACGGGCGCGGTGGGCGGCGCCGTGCCCGCGCCCGCGCTCGCGGCGGCGTCCGGGAGCCTGCTGCACGCGGCGAACGGGACGGAGGTGCCGGGCCTGTTCACGGTGGGCGGCTGGGCGCATCCCGGGGGCGGGCTGCCGCACGCGGGCATGTCGGGCGCGCTGGTGGCGGGACTGATCGTGGAGGGCCCTGGATTCCAGGGCTCCCAGTGAAACGCGACAGACCGGTGAACGCGACGGACCGGTGAACGCGACAGCCGCCGGGCAAGGGCCCGGCGGCTGCAACTGCTTCTGAAGCTGCGGATCCGGCTCAGTACCGGTACTGCTGCTCGTTGTACCCGGTGTCGTAGCCCGTGTTGTTCGGGTCGTGCTGTGGGTAGGCCGGGTACGGCTGCTCGGGCGGCAGCTCCCCGCCGTAGTTCTGCTGCTGCTCGTCACCGCTGCGCTGCTGCGGGACCCAGACGCCACCGGGCGGGGTGTCCGAGCCGTAGCCCGCGGCCGTCGCGTACGGGTCGCTGTACTGCTGCTGCCCGCCGCCGGTCGCGTACGGGTCGCCGTACTGGGGCTGCTCCGGGTAGGTCTGTCCGCCGATGTACGGGTCCGAGTAGGGCGCGGCGTAGGGCTGCTGCTGGGCGCCGGTGTCGTAGCCGTAGTTCTGCTGCTGGTCGTAGCCGAAGGCGTTGGCGTTGGCGTCGTAGCCGTAGCCCTGCGGGTCCTGGGCGGCCGGGCCGGCGGCGGCCCCGGCGTACGCGGAGTCGCTGTAGACGCCGTACTGGCCCGTGTCGTCGGGCATCGGCTCGGGGGCGTAGACCGCGGTGGACTCGGCCGGGGACTCGGGGGCGGCGGGGCCCCACGCGTCGTGCGTGTCCTGCCCGTACTCCAGGTCGGAGACCTCGAGGGTCGGCTCCTGGTGGACCGGCTCCTTCTTCCGGCGGCGCCTGGGCGCGCCCGCGCTCTCCTCCTCGTCGTCGGAGCCGCCGGCCTTGAGGGACCAGCCGGCCTCGAAGCCGCGGCGGAAGGACAGCGTGACGTACGTCTGGCCGATCGCGAAGGCGATGGCGCCGATCCCGATGACGATCACCGAGGGCATCAGGACGCCGAGGACCACACCGAGGAAGCCGACGAACGCGAGCAGGCGCCAGCGCAGCCGTGCCTTGTTCTGCAGCAGCACCTCACCGAGGAGCCACAGCGCCACCAGTCCGAACGCCGCATAGAGGACCGCCCAGCCCATGTACGCCCCTCTCGTACGGCCGAGGCCCCCGCGGGTACGGCCGATCAGGCCCGCTGGTCGTGCAGGCCCAGATTCTCGTAGATTTCCAACGTCGCAGTGGAGTTGTTGAGCGTAATGAAGTGCAGACCCGGCACGCCTTCGTCAAGCAGCTTCGCGCAGAACTCCGTCGCGAACTCGATGCCAATGGAGCGTACAGCGGCCGGATCGTCTTTGGCTGTGAGGATCCGCTCTTTCAGAGCCGGGGGGAAGTCCGCGTTGCTGAGCTTGGGCAGCCGCTCGAGCATGCGGACGCTGGTGACCGGCATGCACTCCGGGATGATCGGGGTGTCGCAGCCGGCGGCGGCGACCTTGTCCCGGAGTCTCAGGTACTCCTCGGGGTAGAAGAACATCTGGGTGATCGCGTAGTCGGCGCCCGCGCGGCACTTGTCGACGAAGTGCCGCACGTCGGAGTCCCAGTCCGCGGAGCGCGGGTGCATCGCCGGGAACGCGGCCACGCCGACGCAGAAGTCCCCCGACTCCTTGATCAGCTCGACCAGTTCGGCCGCGTACGTGAGGCCCTCGGGGTGGGCGATCCACTCCCCCATCGGGTCGCCCGGCGGGTCGCCGCGCACCGCCAGCATGTTCCGGATCCCGGCGTCGGCGTACTGCCCGATGATGTTGCGCAGCTCGGCGACCGAGTGCTCGACGGCGGTGATGTGGGCGACCGGCGTGAGCGTCGTGTCGGCGACGATCTGCTGGGTCTCCTTGACGGTGCCGGCCCGCGTGGAGCCGCCCGCCCCGTACGTGACGGACACGAAGTCGGGGGCGACGGCCTCGACGCGGCGCAGCGCGTTCCACAGGTTGCGCTCGCCCTTGGGGGTCTTCGGCGCGGAGAACTCGAACGAGTACGTCGCCTTGCCGGGCGTGAGCATGCCGCGCACGGTGCGGGCGCGATCAGTCCTGGTGGAAGCGGTGCCTAGGGCCATACGGGCAGGTTACTGACGCAGGACGACTGTCCCAAATCCCTGTCCAGCCTACGGACAGGTTCCGGACAGGGGCGCCTTTCCCGCTGGTCGACGGGTCGGTCGGCGACCGGTCAGAGGGACCGAAGGCGCTTGGCGAACTCGGCGGCCGCGGCGCCCGGATCGTCGGCCTCGGTGATGGCGCGCACGACGACGACCCGGCGGGCGCCCGCGTCGAGGACCTCGTCCAGGTTCGTCAGGTCGATGCCGCCGATGGCGAACCAGGGGCGGTCGGTGCCGAGTCCGGCGGTGTGGCGCACCAGGTCGAGGCCGGGTGCGTACCGGCCGGGCTTGGTGGGGGTCGGCCAGCAGGGGCCGGTGCAGAAGTAGTCGACGCCCTCCTCGACGGCGGCGGCGTCGGCCTCCGCGTCGGAGTGGGTGGAGCGGCCGATGAGCACGTCGTCGCCGATGATCGCGCGGGCGGCGGGCACGGGCAGGTCGCCCTGGCCCAGGTGCAGCACGTCGGAGGCGCTCGAGTGGGCGACGTCCGCCCGGTCATTCACCGCGAAGAGCTTGCCGTGGCGGCGGGCGGCCTCGGCGAACACCGCGAGGTGCTCCAGCTCCTCGCCGGCCTCCATGCCCTTGTCGCGCAGCTGCACGATGTCGACGCCGCCGGCCAGCACGGCGTCCAGGAACTCCGGCAGGTCGCCCTGACGCCTGCGGGCGTCGGTGCACAGGTAGAGCCGTGCGTCGGCGAGCAGGTCACGCTTCGGGTCGGCCATGGGAAATCCCCCGTCGATGGGCACCGGTGTGCGCGGCCCCTGCGGGGGACCGCGCACACCGCTCGGTTGTCAGGTTCAGACGGCGAGCGCCTGGGCGCGGCGCTTCACCTCCGTGCCGCGATTCTCGCTCAGGGCCTGCGCGGGCGTGCCCGGCAGGGTCGCGTCGGGGGTGAAGAGCCACTCCAGCATCTCTTCGTCGGAGAAGCCGTCGTCCCTCAGGAGCGTCAGGGTCCCGGTCAGGCCCTTGACGATCTTGTCGCCGTCGATGAAGGCGGCGGGCACGTGAAGCGCCCTGTTCTCACCGCGGCGTACGGCGATGAGCTGACCCTCCTTCACCCACTGCCGCACACGCGTCACCTCGACGCCCGCCTGTTCGGCGATGTCGGGGAGGGTGAGCCAGTCGGGGACGAGAGCATCGATCTTTGCGTCAATCTCGGTCACAGGACAAGCCTGCCATCCCGGACCGACAGTCGGAAGCCGGGCCCACCCGAGGCCCACCCGACCAGGCGTTCAGGCCGCGGCGGACTTCAGCGGACGGGCCGGGTCGGCGAGCAGCGCCGGGTCGAGCACGGTGCCCGCCTCGATGAGTTTGCGGCCCTGGGCGAGGTCGCGGGGCTTGCCCACGGCCAGGACGGCGACCAGGGCGCCCTCGCGCAGCCAGCACACCGACCAGGCGGCGCCGGCCGGGTCGCCGCGCCACACGGTGGTGTCGGCGGCGTCGTGGTGGCCCGCGTACTGGACGAAGCGGCCGAACTGCTCGGACCAGAAGTAGGGCACCGGGTCGTAGGCGGCCGGGGTGGTGCCGATGATGTTGGCCGCGACGGTGCGGGGGCCCTGCAGCGCGTTGTCCCAGTGGTGGACCATCAGGCGCTGTCCGTAACGGGCGGACGGGAACGAGGAACAGTCGCCGACCGCGTACACGTCGGGCACGGAGGTGCGCAGCCCCTCGTCGGCGACGACCTCGTGGTGCTCGCCCAGGGCGAGGCCGGAGCCGTCGAGCCAGGCGGTGGCGGGGCGGGCGCCGATGCCGACGACGACGGCCCCCGCGGGCAGCCGCGTCCCGTCGTCGAGGACCACGACCCCGGGCTCGACGCGTTCCACGCGCGCGTGGGTGCGCAGTTCTGCGCCGGCGTCCGCGTACCAGGCGGCCATCGGGGCGGCGACCTCCGCGGGCAGCGCACCGGCCAGCGGGCGCTCGGCGGCCTCCACGACGGTGACCCGGCAGCCCGCGTCGCGCGCGGCGGTGGCGAACTCGGCGCCGATCCAGCCGGCTCCGACGACGACCACGTCGTGCTGCTCGACGAGGACGGGCCGCAGCCGCTCGGCGTCGTCGAGGGTGCGCAGCAGGTGGACACCGGGGACACCGTCGGCGCCCGGGAGGCGGATCGGTTCGGCACCCGTCGCGACGACCAGGACGTCGTACGGGACGGGGCCCGTCACGGTGTCGAGCTCGTGGTCGGCGGGGCGCAGTCCGGTGACCTCGCGGCCCAGCTGGAGGGTGACGCCGAGGGCCTCGAAGTCGACGTCGAAGGCGGAGCCCTCGGCCTTGCCGAGCAGGACGGCCTTGGAGAGCGGCGGCCGGTCGTAGGGCTGGTGGGGTTCCGCGCCGATCAGCGTGACCGCCCCGGTGAAGCCCTGCTCGCGCAGCGCCACCGCCGTCTGCACGCCGGCCATGCCCGCGCCGACCACGACGACGTGCCGGTCGCCCGGGGGCGTCTCGTTCCCGCTCTCCTGATCGCTCACAAGGTCACCTTAGGCACCCGTGCGGGCGCGGGTCAGCGGCCCGGGCCACTCGCGTTCCGTGACGTCCTGCACACGTGTCACCGGTTTAGCGATCAAGCCCCGCGATCATCCCCGTGTCGACCCCCGCGATCACTCCGCGATCAGTCCCGCGCGGCAGGCGCGGCGATCTCCTCGACGACGCTCGTGCCGCTGCCCTCCTGCGACTCCCACTCCCAGGTCTCGTCGAGCCGGACCCGGCCATCGGGCCGCTCGGAGACGGTGGAGACGCAGTGCCCCGAGGACGTCGTCCCGTCGGTCTTCAGCTGGACGTAGCGGAAGTCGAGCCGGTCGCCCGCGCGGGTGCCCACGAGGTGGCCGCGCACGATGTCGCCGCCTTCGTAGGAGGCCCAGATCCGGCCCTCCTCCTCCCTGTAGGCGAAGCGGGTCCGGGTGCCCACCTGACCTGGGGCCTGGTCGGTCACGGGGGCGAGGAAGAGACCTTCGAGGGATCGGGCCACGGGCTGGGCTCCCTTACTTGGTGGCATACCGAACGGCTAGGGTGGCCAACGTAAAGCACTCGCGGGAGCCCGTACGCAGCGGGCTGAGAGGGAGGCTGGAGCGGCCTCCGACCGTACGAACCTGATCCGGGTCATGCCGGCGAAGGGAGGGGCTGGACGCCCATGTCGCGTACGCCATCTGTCAGCGGGTCCGCCACCGACGTCGTGGTCGTCGGTGGCGGCATCATCGGTCTGGTGACCGCGTGGAGGGCCGCGCAGCGCGGTCTGTCCGTCGCGGTCGTGGACCCCGAGCCGGGCGGCGGCGCCGCCCAGGTCGCGGCCGGGATGCTGGCCGCCGTCACCGAACTGCACTACGGCGAGGAGACGTTGCTCGCCCTGAACGTCGAGTCCGCGCGCCGCTATCCGGACTTCGCGGCCGAGCTGTCCGAGGCCACGGGCCACGATCTCGGCTACCGCGCGTGCGGCACGCTGGCCGTCGCGCTCGACGCCGACGACCGCTCGCACCTGCGGGAACTGCACGCGTTGCAGCTGCGCTCGGGCCTGGAGTCCGAGTGGCTGTCGGGCCGTGAGTGCCGCCGCCTGGAGCCGATGCTCGCGCCGGGCGTGCGCGGCGGCCTGCGGGTCGACGGCGACCACCAGATCGACCCGAGAAGGCTCGCGGGCGCCCTTGTGACGGCCTGCGAGCGCGCCGGCGTCACCCTGCACCGGACGTGGGCCGAACGGCTCTCCGTCGTACGGGACCGGGCGCGCGGCGTCGTCCTCGCCGACGGCGGCGAGCTCGCCGCGGAGCAGGTCGTACTGGCCGCCGGCAGCCACAGCGGGCGGCTCGCGGGCGTCCCCGAGGCCCTGCTGCCTCCGGTGCGCCCGGTCAAGGGCCAGGTGCTGCGCCTCAGCGTGCCGAAGGCGTACGCGCCGTTCCTGAGCCGCACGGTCCGCGCGGTCGTGCGCGGCGGCAACGTGTATTTGGTGCCGCGTGTCAACGGCGAGCTGGTCGTCGGCGCCACCACCGAGGAGCTCGGCTGGGACACCACGGTCACCGCCGGCGGTGTCTACGAGCTGCTGCGCGACGCGCACGAACTCGTCCCCGGCATCACCGAACTGCCGCTGACGGAGACGCGCGCGGGCCTGCGCCCCGGCTCTCCGGACAACGCGCCGATCCTCGGCCCGACGGCCCTGCCCGGCCTCCTCCTCGCCACCGGCCACTACCGCAACGGCGTGCTGCTGACCCCGGTCACCGGCGACGTCATGGCGCACGCCCTGGCCACCGGTGAACTCCCGGACGAGGCCCGCCCGTTCACCCCCCACCGCTTCAGCACCTCTTTCCCGGCCCTCTCGGAGCAGCCCGCATGAACGTGTCCGTGAACGGCGAGCCGCGCACCGTGGCCGCCGCGACCAAGCTCGACGAACTGGTGGCCACGCTGACCGCCGCCCCCTCCGGCGTCGCCGCCGCCCTCAACGAGACCGTCGTCCCGCGCACCCAGTGGGCCGCGACCGCGCTCTCCGAGGGCGACCGGGTCGAGGTCCTCACCGCGGTCCAGGGAGGCTGACCGACATGGCGGACGACGCACTGGTCCTCGGCGGCACGACGCTCTCCTCGCGTCTCATCATGGGCACGGGCGGCGCCCCGAGCCTCGACATCCTGGAGCGCTCCCTGGTCGCCTCCGGGACCGAACTGACCACGGTGGCGATGCGCCGCGTGGACGCCTCGGTGCACGGCTCGGTCCTCTCCGTCCTGGAGAAGCTCGGCATCCAGGTGCTGCCCAACACGGCGGGCTGTTTCACCGCGGGCGAGGCCGTCCTGACGGCCCGCCTCGCGCGCGAGGCGCTCGGCACGGACCTGGTCAAGCTCGAGGTGATCGCAGACGAGCGCACCCTGCTGCCCGACCCGATCGAGCTGCTCGACGCGGCCGAGACGCTGGTGGACGACGGTTTCACCGTGCTCCCGTACACGAACGACGACCCGGTGCTGGCGCGCAAGCTGGAGGACGTGGGATGCGCGGCCGTGATGCCGCTCGGTTCGCCGATCGGCTCCGGGCTCGGCATCCGCAACCCGCACAACTTCCAGCTGATCGTCGAGCACGCGCGCGTGCCGGTGATCCTGGACGCGGGCGCGGGCACGGCCTCCGACGTGGCACTCGCCATGGAGCTGGGCTGCGCCGGTGTGATGCTCGCCTCCGCGGTGACCCGCGCGCAGGAGCCGGTGCTGATGGCCGAGGGCATGCGGCACGCGGTGGAGGCGGGCCGCCTCGCCCGCCGCGCGGGCCGCATTCCCAGGCGCCACTTCGCCGAGGCGTCCTCGCCGACGGACGGGATGGCCCGCCTGGACCCGGAGCGCCCGGCCTTCTGAGCGGGTCGCACAGGGTCACAGGTCTGCTGCAGTACCTCCCGGGCGGGCGGGCCCTGTCGGTCACTCCTCGTACACTCGCCTGCGTGGACACGACCCTTCAGGACCCGCTGCTCGGGCAGGTGCTCGACGGCCGGTACCGCGTCGACGCACGGATCGCGGTCGGCGGGATGGCCACGGTCTACCGGGCCGTGGACACCCGCCTCGACCGCGTGCTCGCGCTCAAGGTGATGCACCCCTCGCTGGCGGCCGACGTCTCGTTCGTCGACCGGTTCATCCGCGAGGCCAAGTCCGTCGCCCGCCTCTCGCACCCGAACGTGGTGGGTGTGTACGACCAGGGCACCGACGGCGCGTACGTGTACCTGGCGATGGAGTACATCGCGGGGTGCACGCTGCGTGACGTGCTGCGCGAGCGCGGGGCGCTGCGTCCGCGGGCCGCGCTCGACATCCTGGAGCCGGTGCTCGCGGCGCTCGGGGCGGCGCACCGCGCGGGGTTCGTGCACCGCGACATGAAGCCGGAGAACGTCCTGATAGGGGACGACGGCCGGGTCAAGGTGGCGGACTTCGGCCTGGTCCGCGCGGTGGACACGGTGACGAACACGACGGGCGCGGTGCTCGGCACGGTCTCGTACCTGGCGCCGGAGCAGATCGAGGACGGCACGGCGACGCCGAGCGTGGACGTGTACGCGTGCGGTGTCGTGTTCTACGAGATGCTGACCGGCGGCAAGCCGCACTCGGGCGACACCCCGGCCCAGATCCTCTACAAGCACCTGAACGAGGACGTGCCGCCGCCCTCGGCCGCCGTCCCGGGCCTGCCGTACGCGCTGGACGAGCTGGTGGCGTGGGCCACGGCCCGCAACCCCGAGGTACGGCCGCCGGACGCCGTGGCACTGCTGTCGCAGACGCGGGAGGCGCGGGCGACGCTGTCCGACGCCGAGCTCGACGCGGTGCCGCCGCAGGCGCGCGAGACGGACCACACGGGCGCGGACGACCGTACGAGCGTGATCCCGCGCGCGGTGCGCACCGCCGGGGTGCAGATGTCGCTGCCGGCCGAGCCGGACCAGGACGCCCTGCACCGCACGAGCCGGCTGGAGACCCCGCCGCCCGCCGCTCCGCCCGCGCCCCGCGGCACGGGCGGCGGCCGGGCCCCGCGCCGCGGTCTGCTCGCGGTCGTCGCGGCGGTCCTGCTGGTGCTCGGCGTCGGCGCGGGCGTCTGGTACATCAACTCGGGCCAGTTCACGAAGGTCCCGGCGCTGCTCACCAAGACGGAGGCGCAGGCCGAGAAGCGGCTCGACGCGGCCGGTCTCCGGGCGGGCACGACCCGGTACGCGTACAGCGGCACGTACGAGCGCGGCACGGTCATGGCGACGGACCCGGGGTCCGGTGCGCAGATCCGGGACGACGGCACGGTGACGCTGACCGTGTCGAAGGGGCCGAAGACCGTGAAGGTGCCCGACCTGAAGGGGACCTCGCTCCCGACGGCGAAGAGCGACCTGAAGCACCGGGGTCTGTCGCCGGGCATGGTCACCGAGCAGTTCAGCGAGGAGATCCCGAAGGGCTCCGTGATCAGCACGGACCCGGCGGCGGGCCTCACGCGCGACTCCGGCACCGCGGTGGCCCTCGTCGTCTCCAAGGGCTCGCCCGTCGACGTCCCGGACGTCACGGGGCAGTCGGAGCAGGACGCGGTCGCCGCGCTGGAGGAGCTCGGGCTCAAGGCGAAGATCGAGCCGCAGCGGGTCGAGTCGGAGGTCGACAAGGGTTCCGTGGCCGCGCAGTCCCCGGAGCACGGGCGGCTGGCCGAGGGCGACACGGTGACCCTGACGATCTCCAAGGGCCCGCCCATGATCGAGGTCCCGGACGTCACGGGCCTGAAGGTCGACGAGGCGCACGACAAGCTGGAGGGCGCCGGCTTCCAGGTCGACGAGGACCGCGGCATCCTCGGTCTCTTCGGCGACACGGTGAAGAGCCAGTCGGTCGAGGGCGGGGACACGGCGCCCAAAGGCTCCGAGATCACGATCACCATCCGCTGACCGGCGCGTTCCGCGTCCGCTCCCGTCTCCCGGGAGCGGACGCGGACGGTCCGGGCGCGCATGACACCCTGGCCCGGTGAACAGCAGCATCCGCAATCCGATCGGCGGCCATGTGCCGGTGGCCGGGGGCCTCGCCTCCATAGGCCTGTCCTACGCCCGTGAGCTCGGCGCCGAGACCGTCCAGGTCTTCGTCGCCAATCCGCGCGGCTGGGCCACCCCGCCCGGGAACCCGAAGCAGGACGAGGCGTTCCGGGAGCGGTGCGCCGAGGACGGCGTCCCGGCGTACGTCCACGCGCCGTACCTGATCAACTTCGGCTCGCACACCGAGGCCACTGTCGACCGGTCCGTCGACTCGCTGCGGCACTCGCTGCGCCGGGCGCGGGCCATCGGCGCGCTCGGCGTGGTGGTGCACACCGGGTCCGCGACCGGCGGCCGGCCGCGCGAGACGGCCCTCGCCCAGGTGCGCGAGCGGATGCTGCCGCTGCTCGACGAGCTGACCCACGACGACGACCCGTTCCTGCTTCTGGAGTCGACCGCGGGCCAGGGCTCCTCGCTCTGCTCGCGGACCTGGGACTTCGGGCCGTACTTCGACGCCCTGGACCGGCATCCGAAGCTGGGCGTCTGCCTGGACACCTGCCACATCTTCGCCGCGGGCCACGACCTGACGGGCCCCGCGGGCATGCGGCAGACCCTCGACCTGCTGGTGGAGACGGTCGGCGAGGGCCGCCTCAAGCTGATCCACGCCAACGACTCCAAGGACGTCGTCGGCGCCCACAAGGACCGCCACGAGAACATCGGCTCGGGCCACATCGGCGCCGATCCCTTCCGGGCCCTGATGGCGCATCCGGCGACCGCGAACGTCCCGCTGATCATCGAGACACCGGGCGGCAAAGAGGGCCACGCGGCCGACGTGGCCCGCCTGAAGGAGCTCCGGAAGACTCCCTCCGGCGAAGATCACAAAACCTGTTGAGGCATACCCCGAGGGGGCATACGGTTCCTGTCGGCGACAGGACGGCACGGCCGACGGGAACCGCCACCGACTTCTGGGGGACGACATGGACCACGAGGCGCACACCGGCCACGACCACGAGCACGGCCACCACGGCTCTGCGCACGAACATGAGCACGAACACGGGCACGCTCACGAGCACGAGCACGAGCACGAGCACGAGCACGGGCATGGCAAGGCCGGCTGGGCGACGGCCGCGCAGGCGACGCTGCACTGCCTCACCGGCTGCGCGATCGGCGAGGTCCTCGGCATGGTGATCGGCACGGCGCTCGGCTGGGGCAATGTGCCGACGATGATCCTGGCGATCGTGCTGGCGTTCTTCTTCGGCTACTCCCTGACCCTGCGCGGCGTCCTCAAGGCCGGCCTGGACCTCAGGTCCGCGTTCCGGGTCGCCCTCGCCGCCGACACCCTGTCGATCGCGGTCATGGAGCTGATCGACAACGGCGTGATCGCGCTGTGGCCGAACGCGATGGACGCCCAGCTGTCGGACGCCCTGTTCTGGGTCGCCCTCGCGGCCTCGCTCGCGCTGGCCTTCGTGGTGACGACGCCGGTGAACCGGTGGATGATCGGCCGGGGCAAGGGCCACGCCGTGGTGCACCAGTACCACCACTGACGGCGCGCGCCGGACCAGCACACAGGACCGGCGGGACAGGGCTAGAGCTCGGGGCCTTCGCCGGGGACTTCCTGGTAGGAGTAGCGCTGCTCGCGCCACGGATCCCCCACGTTGTGGTACCCGCGCTCCTCCCAGAAGCCGCGCCGGTCCGCCGTCATGTACTCGATGCCGCGGACCCACTTCGGGCCCTTCCACGCGTAGAGGTGCGGGACGACGAGGCGCAGCGGGAACCCGTGCTCGGCGGTGAGCAGTTCGCCGTCCTTGTGCGTGGCGAAGATGGTGCGGTCGGCGGCGAAGTCGGCCAGCCGCAGATTCGAACTGAATCCGTACTCGGCCCAGACCATCACATGCGTGACACCGGGATCCGGCGGCGCGAGCTCCAGGATCGTGGAGGCGAGCACGCCGCCCCATTCGGCGCCGAGCATGCTGAACTTCGTGACGCAGTGCAGGTCGCCGACGACGGTCGTGTACGGGAGGGCCGAGAACTCCTCGTGGTTCCAGCAGCGCTTCTCACCGTCGACGGTGGTCCCGAAGACCCTGAACTCCCAGCGCTCGGGGCGGAACTTGGGCACCGGCCCGTAATGCGTGACGGGCCAGCCGCGCTGCAGCCGCTGCCCCGGCGGAAGCTCCGGTTGCACGGCTCCCCCAGACTCGCTACCCACCGGATGACCCATGCCTCCATCCTGACAGACCCCGGGCAGTGGCCATGACCATGCGGGCCCCGACCGGCCCGCAGTCGATCATCGATTCGGGCAACTCGTACTAAGCGTGCACTTACTGGACGCTTCTGGGCGGCGGTGCGAGGATGCGCGGACCTGTCCGGTCACCCTCTTGGAAGGAGCCTCTGCGATGCAGGGCGACCCCGAGGTCATCGAATTCCTCAACGAACAGCTGACGGCCGAGCTCACGGCCATCAACCAGTACTTCCTGCACGCCAAGATGCAGGAGAACTTCGGGTGGACGAAGCTCGCGAAGTTCACGCGGTCCGAGTCGATCGACGAGATGAAGCACGCGGAGGTGCTGACCGACCGGATCCTGTTCCTGGACGGGCTGCCCAACTACCAGCGGCTGTTCCACGTACGGGTCGGCCAGTCGGTGATCGAGATGTTCCAGGCCGACCGGCAGATCGAGGTCGAGGCCATCGACCGCCTCAAGCGGGGCATCGAGGTGATGCGCGCAAAGGGCGACATCACGTCCGCGAACATCTTCGAGTCGATCCTCGAGGACGAGGAGCACCACATCGACTATCTGGACACGCAGCTGGAGCTGGTGGACAAGCTGGGTGAGGCGCTGTACATCGCGCAGCTCATCGAGCAGCCGGAGAGCTGAACGGGGCAGCTGAACCGGTAAGCCGGTTCAGGCGGCTTCAGGGAGCCCGACGCCCGACGCGAGGGCCACGGCCGCCTCGCCCCGGTCGACGAGCTCGGGGCGGGGGCACGCGCCCCGGCCGAGCAGCGCCTGGATGCGGCGCACGCAGGAGCCGCAGTCGGTGCCGGCCTTGCAGGCCGACGCTATCTGGCGGGGGGTGCAGGCACCGTCCTCCGCGTGCTTCTTGACCTGCGCCTCGGTGACTCCGAAACAGTTGCAGACGTACACGCGGGTTCACCTCCCGGTCGGGACTCGTCGTGGTGCCGCCCCGATGACTCGGTGAGGCATACCTAACCTTACCCGGGCCGCCCGGAACGCAAAAGTGGGGGGGGGGGGGGGGGGGGGGGGGGGGGGGGGGGGGGGGGGGGGGGGGCGGGGGGGGGGGGTGGGGGCGGGCGGGGGGGGGCGCGCCCCGCCCCCCCCCCCCCCCCCCACCACACCCCCCCCCCCCCCCCCCCCCCCCCCGCCCGGCGCGCCCCGCGCCCCCCCCCCCCCCCCCCCCCCCCCCCCCCCCCCCACTTAGCGCGAGCGAATCCTCACTGGTCCCGGTACATCTCCGCCACCAGGAACGCCAGGTCCAGCGACTGGCTGCGGTTGAGGCGCGGGTCGCAGGCCGTCTCGTAGCGCTGGTGCAGGTCGTCGACGAAGATCTCGTCGCCGCCGCCCACGCACTCGGTGACGTCGTCACCGGTGAGCTCGACGTGGATGCCGCCCGGGTGGGTACCGAGCTCCTTGTGGACCTCGAAGAAGCCCTTGACCTCGTCGAGCACGTCGTCGAAGCGGCGGGTCTTGTGGCCCGAGGCCGCCTCGTACGTGTTGCCGTGCATCGGGTCGGTGATCCAGGCGACGGTCGCGCCGGACGCGGTGACCTTCTCGACCAGCTCCGGGAGCTTGTCGCGGACCTTGTCGGCGCCCATGCGGACGATGAAGGTCAGACGGCCGGGCTCGCGGTCCGGGTCGAGACGCTCGATGTACTGCAGCGCCTCCTCGGCCGTCGTGGTCGGGCCGAGCTTGATGCCGATCGGGTTGCGGATCTTCGAGGCGAACTCGATGTGCGCGTGGTCGAGCTGACGCGTGCGCTCACCGATCCAGACCATGTGCGCGGACACGTCGTACAGGCTGCCCGTACGCGAGTCGACACGGGTCAGGGCCGACTCGTAGTCGAGCAGCAGGGCCTCGTGCGAGGAGTAGAACTCGACCGCCTGGAACTCGGCCGGGTCGGTGCCGCAGGCGCGCATGAAGTTCAGCGCGTTGTCGATCTCGCGCGCCAGCTGCTCGTAGCGCTGGCCCGAGGGGGACGACTTCACGAAGTCCTGGTTCCAGGCGTGCACCTGGCGCAGGTCGGCGTAGCCACCGGTGGTGAAGGCGCGCACCAGGTTGAGCGTGGAGGCGGACGCGTTGTACATCCGCTTCAGGCGCTCGGGGTCCGGGATGCGGGCGGCCTCGGTGAAGTCGAAGCCGTTGACGGAGTCGCCCCGGTAGGTCGGGAGCGTCACGCCGTCACGGGTCTCGGTGCCCTTGGAGCGGGGCTTGGAGTACTGGCCGGCGATGCGGCCGACCTTCACGACGGGCACGGAGGCCGCGTACGTGAGGACGGCGCTCATCTGCAGGAGGGTCTTGAGCTTCGCCCGGATGTGATCCGCGCTGACGGCGTCGAAGGCCTCGGCGCAGTCGCCGCCCTGGAGGAGGAACGCCTCGCCACGGGCGACGGCTCCCATCCGGGCGCGCAGCTGGTCACATTCGCCGGCGAAGACCAGCGGGGGATACGTCTCGAGCTCGGCGATCACATCGCGCAGAGCCTCGGCATCCGGGTACTCGGGCTGCTGCGCCGCGGGCAGGTCTCGCCAGGTGTTGCCAGCGCTTGCGCTGGTCTTAGCGTTCACGGTCACCTCGACAACATTACGTCCTCGGGCCCCTCGTCCATCCCGCCGCTCATTCTTTGAGACGGGTGTCCGAACGGCTGATACGGTGACCACCATGTTCGCGCAGCTCATGAACCGCACCTGGTGGTGGACCGCACATCCGGCGGCCCACTGACTGCGCGTATCCGAAACCGCGAAGGCCGCCCGAGGGGCGGCCTTCAGTGTTTTCCGACACCGACACCGGCTGTTCCTCCCGAATGACCCGCTCGATCCTCTCGAAGCGCTCCGGAAGGACACACCGTGCTGCAGGACCTGCTCACCGACGACCGCCCCTTCGCCCTGCTCCGCCGCCGCACCCCCGGCCGCGACCACGATGTGGTCGAGGTCCTGATCGGCGAGGTCGGCACCTACGAGCGGCTCGCCGACATCCCCGAGGGCCTCGCGCTCGTCCCGTTCCGCCAGATCCGCGAGCGCGGCTTCGACGTCCGCGACGACGGCACGCCGCTGACCGTGCTGCGTCCCGAGGAGTCCTACGAGATCCCGCTCGCCGAGGCCCTCGACACGCTGCCCCGGCACGCCGTGGACGTGCGCGGCGGCGGCTTCGACGTGGACGACGACACGTACGCGGAGATCGTCGGGCGGGTGCTGCGCGAGGAGATCGGGCGGGGCGAGGGCGCGAACTTCGTCATCCGGCGGACCTACGAGGGCGAGATCCCCGGGTTCTCGCGGGCCGACGCGCTCGCCCTGTTCCGGCGGCTGCTGGACGGCGAGCGGGGCGCGTACTGGACGTTCGTCGTGCACACCGGGGACCGGACGCTGGTCGGGGCGAGCCCGGAGGTGCACGTGCGGATGTCCGGCGGCACGGTCGTGATGAACCCGATCAGCGGTACGTACCGCTATCCGGCCGGCGGTCCGACCCCGGACGACCTGCTGGAGTTCCTCGCCGACGGCAAGGAGATCGAGGAGCTGTCGATGGTCGTCGACGAGGAGCTCAAGATGATGTGCACCGTCGGCGACATGGGCGGCGTCGTCGTCGGCCCGCGCCTGAAGGAGATGGCGCATCTCGCCCACACGGAGTACGAGCTGCGCGGGAAGTCGACGCTCGACGTGCGGGACGTCCTCAAGGAGACGATGTTCGCCGCGACCGTCACCGGTTCGCCGGTGCAGAACGCCTGCCGGGTCATCGAGCGGTACGAGGCCGGGGGCCGCGGCTACTACGCGGGGGCGCTGGCGCTGGTCGGGCGGGACGCGGGCGGGGCGCAGACGCTCGACTCCCCCATCCTGATCCGCACCGCCGACATCGACGCCGCGACCGGGCGGCTGCGGGTGCCGGTGGGCGCGACGCTGGTGCGCGGCTCGGACCCGGCGGGCGAGGTCGCGGAGACGCACGCCAAGGCGGCCGGGGTGCTCGCGGCGCTGGGCGTACGTCCCGGGCGGCCGCGTGCGGAGAGCACGGGGCCGGCGCTGGCCGAGGACCCGCGAGTGCGGGCGGCGCTCGACGGGCGCCGCGCGGCCCTCGCACCGTTCTGGCTGCGGATGCAGCAGCGGACCGGGGAGCTGTCCGGGCACGCGCTGGTGATCGACGCCGAGGACACGTTCACCGCGATGCTGGCGCACGTGCTGCGCTCGTCGGGGCTCGACGTGACGGTGCGGCGCTACGACGAGGAGGGACTGCGGGAGACGGTCCTCGCGCACGAGGGGCCGATCGTGCTGGGCCCGGGCCCGGGCGACCCGTCCGACCCGTCCGACCCGAAGATGCGTTTCCTGCGGTCGCTGGCCGCCGAGGTGATCCGCGACCACCCCTACGGCGTGCTCGGCGTCTGCCTCGGACACGAGCTGCTCGCGGTGGAACTGGGCCTGGACCTCGTGCGCAAGGAGGTGCCGTACCAGGGCGCCCAGGTCGAGGTGGACCTGTTCGGGCGGACCGAGACGGTCGGCTTCTACAACAGCTTCGTGGCGCGCTGCGACGACGAGGCGGCGCAGGAGCTGGCCGCGCACGGCGTGGAGATCAGCCGGGACACCCGTACGGGTGAGGTGCACGCGGTACGGGGTCCGGGCTTCGCGGGCGTGCAGTTCCACCCGGAGTCGGTGCTGTCGCTGCGCGGGGCGGGGATCGTGCGGGAGCTGCTCGCTCAGGTGCTGGCGGGCACCAGCACGTTCTCGGAGCGGCGGCCGGCCCGGTAGTCCAGGACGTTGCGCACCGTGGTGTCGATGATCTGGCCGACGGCGTCCGACGTGTAGTACGCCTGGTGGGACGTGACCAGCACGTTCGGGAACGTGACGAGGCGGGCCAGGGTGTCGTCCTCGACGACGTCGAGCGACTTGTCGAGGAAGAACAGGCCCGCCTCGGCCTCGTACACGTCGAGGCCGACGCCCGTGAAGCGGCCCTCGCGCAGTTCGGCGACGAGGGCCTTGGAGTCGATCAGGCCGCCGCGGCTGGAGTTCACCAGGATCGCGTCGTCCTTCATGGTGCGCAGCGCGGCCGCGTCCACGATGTGCTCGGTGGCGGGGAGCAGCGGGACGTGCAGGCTGATCAGGTCGGCCTCGGCGAACAGCCGCTCCTTGTCGACGTACTTCATGCCGAGCTCCAGGCACTCGGGGTTCTCGGCGACGTCCCAGCCCAGCAGGTTCATGCCGAAGCCGTGGGCGATCCGGGTGAACGCGGCGCCGATCTTGCCGGTGCCGAGGACGCCGACGGTGCGGCCGCGCAGGTCGCGGCCCATGAGTCCGTCGAGCCGGAAGTCGAAGTCGCGGGTGCGGTTGCTGGCGCGGACGATGCGGCGGTTGACGGCCATCGCGAGGGTCCAGGCGAACTCGGCGACCGAGTACGGCGAGTAGGACGAGACCCGCGCGACCGTGAGGCCGAGCCGTTCGGCGACGCCCAGGTCGATGTTATTGAAGCCCGTCGAACGCTGGGCGATCATCTGCGTGCCGCCGGCCGCGAGGGTCTGCAGGACGTGGTTGTTCAGGTTCGCGTTGACGCTGGTGGAGATGATCTCGTAGCCGGCGGCGATGGGGGCGGTGTCCTCGTTGAGGAACACGTCCAGGCACCGGACCTCGTAGCGATCCTCCTGGTGGACCTCGAACGCCTTCTCGATGAGGGGCTTTTCGTCGGACTGCACGCCGAACGCGAGGATCTCCATGGCTGGAGTCTAGGTTCGGGGGGCTGCTTCGGCTCGGCGGCTGCCCCGGATCAGGCGTCGTCGTCCAGGCCGCGCTCGATCGCGTAGCGCACGAGCTCGACCCTGTTGTGGAGCTGGAGCTTGCCCAGGGTGTTCTGCACGTGGTTCTGGACCGTGCGGTGGGAGATGACGAGGCGCTCGGCGATCTGCTTGTAGCTCAGGCCCTTGGCGACGAGCCGCAGCACCTCGGTCTCGCGCTCGGTGAGCTGGGGCGCCTTGGGCTCGTCGGCGCCCGCGGCGGACACCGGCTCGGAGGCGAGGCGGCGGTACTCGCCGAGGACGAGGCCCGCGAGGCCCGGCGTGAAGACCGGGTCGCCGACGGCGGTGCGGCGCACGGCGTCGACAAGCTCGTCGGTGGACGCCGACTTGAGCAGATAGCCGGTGGCGCCGGACTTGACCGCCTCCAGGACGTCCGCGTGCTCGCCACTCGCGGACAGCACGAGGACCCGGAGCTTCGGGTCGGCGCCCACGAGCTCCTTGCAGACCTGGACGCCGGGCTTGGCCGGCAGGTTCAGGTCGAGGACGAGCACGTCGGGCCCGGCCGCGCGGGCGCGCCGCACCGCCTGCTCGCCGTCGCCCGCGGTGGCGACGACGTCGAAGCCCGACTCGGCCAGGTCGCGGGCGACGGCGTCGCGCCACATCGGGTGGTCGTCGACCACCATGACCTTGATCGCGGCCCCGTCCGCCTGGTTCCGCTCTTCGCTCATCGCTGCGGTCCTGCCTTCCCCCGTGATGTCCACGTTCCGGTTCACTTCTTCTTCGGTGCGAGTTTCTTCGGTACGAGCTGCTTCGGCACGGTCAGCTCGACCTCGGTGCCCTGGCCGGGGACCGAGAGCAGTTCGGCGGTGCCGCCGATGTCGCGCAGCCGGCCGCGGATCGACTGGGCGACGCCGAGCCGCCCCTCGCCCTCGGCCTGCGCGAGCCGGCCCTCCGGGATGCCGGGGCCGTCGTCCCGTACGGTCACGACGACCGCGTCGGGCTCGTCCTCGACAAGGATCCAGGCGTGCGCGTCCTCGCCCGCGTGCCGCCGCACATTGTCCAGGGCCGCGCTGACCGCCGCCGCCAGTTCGCGTGCGGCGGCGGGCGCCAGCAGGACGGGGGCGCCCGGCTCGGAGAACGTGACGCGGGCGCCCGCGTGCCCGGCGAGCAGCGGCCGCAGATCGCGGGGCTCCCCGGCGTCCTCAATGTCGGCGGGGTCGTCGAGGGCCCGTACGACGGCGCCCTGTGCCGCGTCCTCGGAGACCCGTGACGTGGGGGTCAGGCCGCCGGCGACGAGGGTGCGCAGCGCGATCTCCTGCTCGCCCGCGAGCCGGCCCAGCTCCGCGGCCTCACCGCCCAGGGCCGAGCCGCGCCGCTGCACCATGGCGAGGACCTGCAGGACGCTGTCGTGGATGTCGCGGGCGAGGCGCTCGCGCTCGCGGGTGGCCGCCTCGATCTCCAGGGCGCGGGCGAGGGTGCGCTCGGAGGCGCGGGCCACCTCGACGACGTAGCCGATCGCTATCGAGGCGATGCAGACGAGCAGGACGTTGTGGATCGTGCTGCGGCTGAGGCCGCCGCGCTGGATCACGTTGGCCACGCCGATGAAGACGGACGCGAAGGCCGCCCAGCGCCAGCCGCCCTTGAGCGCCCAGGCGAGGACCGCGCCCGCCGTCCAGATCGAGGGCAGGGTGGAGCCGCCGGTGACGGCGCGGTCGTGCCCGGCCACCGGGGAGAGCAGGATGCCGACGACGGCGACGGTCAGGTCGGCCGTCAGGAAGCGCTTGGTGCAGCGCCGGGCGCCGGAGACCTGGGGCAGCGTCGCCAGCGTCCAGACGACCAGGACCACGTAGTAGCCGATGGCGACCCAGGGCCGCTCGTAGACCTCGTACGCGGAGGCGAAGAGCCCGATCGCGTACACCATGGTCAGGACCCGGTACCCCATGAGGGCGCGCCACAGCGGCTGCTCGACCGACATGCGGACGACGCGCTCGCGCCGGACCGTGTTCCCGCTGTTGCCCATCTCCCCCACCACTGTCCGCGAACGAACGACGCGGCTACGAGCCGTCCCGCTCCTTCTCGAGCGCCTTCTCGCGCTCTTTCTCGAGCGCCTTCCTGGCTTCCTTCTCGGCCTTCTCCGCGTCCGCGATCTGCCGCTTGGCGGCGGTCGCGTACATGTCGACGTACTCCTGGCCGGAGAGCTTCATGATCTCGTACATGACCTCGTCGGTGACCGCGCGCAGGACGAACCGGTCGCCCTCCATGCCCTGGTAGCGGCGGAAGTCGAGGGGCTTGCCGATGCGGATGCCGGGGCGCATGAGCTTGGGGAGGACCTTGCCCGGGGGCTGGATCTTCTCCGTGTCGATCATGGCGACGGGGATGACGGGCGCGCCGGTGGCCAGCGCCACGCGCGCGAGGCCGCCCGGCTTGCCGCGGTAGAGGCGGCCGTCGGGCGAGCGGGTGCCCTCGGGGTAGATGCCGAAGAGCTCGCCGCGCTCCAGGACCTCGATGCCGCTCTTGATGGCGGCCTCGCCGGCGCCGCGCGAACCGGAGCGGTCCACGGGCAGCTGGCCGACGCCCTTGAAGAAGGCGGCCGTGAGCTTGCCCTTCACGCCAGGCGTCGTGAAGTACTCGGCCTTGGCGATGAAGGTGACCTTGCGGTCGAGGACGGCCGGCAGGAAGAACGAGTCCGAGAAGGACAGGTGGTTGCTGGCGAGGATCGCGGGGCCCTCGGCGGGGATGTTCTCCAGGCCCTCCACCCACGGCCGGAAACCGAGCTTCAGCGGCCCCCCGATGGCCACCTTCATTGCGCCGTAGATCAACCCACTGCCTTCCCTCGTTCCCGGACTCGTGCCGGATCGGCCCACGGATCAGTCCGAGATCAGTCCGAGGATCAGACCTTAACCCGCGAGGCCGCCCCGGACGCCGACGACCCTGGTCGGTGTCGGTCCGGTCGCGTACGGTGAAGTGCACGTCGTAGTGCGCGTACTCCACGCTGTGTCACCTCTCCCCGTTGTCACTCCTTACATGAACAGGAGACCGAAGGTGCCGGTCCTCCCTGGAGCCGAGCCGTACCGCCACGAAGGCGGCGAGGTAGGCGTCCTCCTCTGTCACGGCTTCACCGGTTCCCCCCAGTCGATGCGTCCCTGGGCGGAGCATCTCGCCGAGCGCGGACTGACCGTCTCGCTCCCGCTGCTGCCCGGTCACGGCACCCGCTGGGAGGACCTCGCGGTCACGGGCTGGCAGGACTGGTACGCGGAGGTGGACCGCGCCTTCGAGGAGCTGGCCGAGCGCTGCTCGCAGGTGTTCGTGTGCGGCCTGTCGATGGGCGGCGCGCTGGCGCTGCGCCTGGCGGCCCGGCACGGGGACAGGGTGGCGGGCCTCGTCCTGGTCAATCCGGGGAACAAGGTGCACGGCGCCGCCGCGCACGCCCTCCCGGTCGCCCGGCACCTGGTCCGCACGATCCCGGGGATCGCCTCGGACATCGCGAAGGAGGGTTCGGTCGAGGTCGCCTACGACCGGGTCCCGCTGCACGCCGCGCACCAGTTGCGGAACTTCTTCCGGCTGGTCGACCGCGAGCTCCCGCAGGTCACGCAGCCGCTCGTGGTGCTGCACAGCCCGCAGGACCACGTGGTGCCGCCCGCCGACTCGGCCCGGGTCCTCGGCCGGGTGTCCTCGCGCGACGTCACCGAGATCCTGCTGGAACAGAGCTACCACGTCGCGACGTTGGACCATGACGCGGACCGGATCTTCGAGGAGAGCGTCACCTTCATCGAGCGGCTCGCGGACGGTGCCGACGACGGCTCCGGCACGGGTGCGGACACAGGTGTGGAAGGGACGGCCAGCGGTGGCTGAGCAGGAGCGGCGGGAGCCGGAGAGCCCCGACGGCGGCGAGAGCCGCGACTCCGGGGCGGCGGGCGGCGAGCAGCCGGCCGAGGACCCGGAGCGCGACCCGCTGCTGCCCACCGACGAGGACGCCGCGTGGGCGGAGATCGTCGCGGGGTACGGGCAGGAGCCGCCGGACCCGCCGGGCGCGAGGCCGTTCAAGCCGATGAAGGACCTGCCCCTGCCCGACTTCGAGCCGAACGGGCGGGAGGATCGCCCCGAGGCCGAGGACCGCGAGGACGAGGAGCGTGCCGCCCGGGGCCCGCTGGGTTCCTCGGTGTCCTTCGCCCCGGGCATCGCCGCGACTCCCGGCCCGCGCGACCACACGCCGGCCGAGCCGGCCGACGACGACTTCGACGGCGACGACGAGGGCCACTTCGTGCCGCCCGAGCCGCCGCCGCTGCCGGAGGCCGACGTCACGTCGCGGTTCGCGTGGCTGGCGGTGGTCGGCGGCCCGGTGCTGCTCCTGCTGTCCGTGCTGCTCGGCTGGGACATGACCTGGTGGCTGGCGACGCTCTGCATCGGTGGCTTCCTGGGCGGTTTCGCCACGCTGGTGGCCCGGATGCAGCCGGGCGACGACGAGGACGACGACCCGGGGCGCGGCGCGGTCGTCTGACCCGGCGGCGATGAGTTCCCGAGGCGGCTCCGGTCTGTCCTGGTATGACATCACCGACGCCAGGTATGACATCACGGACACCAGGACGGACGACACGTACCCGGGTCGTCGCCGACATCTCCGTCTCCGTCGACGGCTTCGTCACCGGCCCGGACCCGGGTCCCGAGAGCGGTCTGGGCACGGGCGGCGACGCCCTGCACACCTGGGCCTTCTCCGAGGACCCGGACGACCGGCGGCTGCTGAGCGAGGCGACCGCGCGCTCGGGCGCCGTCGTCATGGGCCGCCGCCTCTTCGACACGGTCGACGGGCCGGGCGGCTGGAACGACGAGGTGGGCTACGGGGCCGCTGAGGTCGGCAGGCCCGCCTTCGTCGTGGTCACCGGCACGCCGCCGGAGTCGGTGCGCCTGAAGAACCTCGACTGGACCTTCGTCACGACCGGGATCGCCGACGCCGTGGCCACCGCGCGGACCCACGCCGAGGCGGCCGCGGCGGCCGCCGGGCGGGATCTCGACGTGGTCCTGATGGGCGGCGCCGCGACGATCCGCTCGGCGCTGGACGCGGGGCTCGTGGACGTCCTGTCCCTGCACCTCGCGCCCGTGCTGCTCGGCGGCGGCACGCCCCTGTTCACGGGCGCGGTCCCGCGCCCGCTGGTCCGGCGCAGCGTGCTCGCCACCTCCACGGCGACGCACCTCGTCTACGAGGTCGGCTGAGCGCCCCCGCCGGCCGGCACCCGGAGCGCGGCGAGGACCGGCAGGTGGTCCGTGGCCGCGCGCAGGTCGCCGGGGTGGAGGAAGCCGGGGACGCCGCAGCCGAGTACCTCGATGCCCGGGGTGGTGAGGACGGCGTCGATGCGCTGGTGCGGGTCGTCCGGTGTGGAGGTGTACTCGCCGCCCCAGGGCCGGGTCGCCCAGGCGTCGTTCAGGGTCGCGGTCAGCCGGCGGAAGGTACGCCCGCCGGGCCGCTCGTTGAGGTCGCCGCCCGCGACGACGTGCTCGACGCCGAGCCCGGCGATCGTGTCGAGCAGCATGCCGCCCTGCGCGTACCGCTCGTCCTTCTGGAGGCTCAGATGGCAGCTGACCACGCCGAGCCGGACGCCGCCGAAGCGGACGACGGCGGTGGCGAGGCCGCGCCGGTGCAGGCCCGGGGTGAGCGGGAGCAGCACGTCCTCGGTGCGTTCGACGGTGGCGCGCAGGGAGCACAGGAGCGCGGGTCCGGCCGCGCTGCCGCCGCCGGAGAGGATGACGAGGTCGGCGGCGCGGGCGAGCCGGGCGAGTTTCTTGCGCCAGCGGAAGAAGCGGGGCGCTTCCTGGACGAGGACGAGGTCGGGGGCGCAGGCCTTGATGACCCGGGCGAGCGCGGCGGTGTCGTCGCGCAGGGAGCGGATGTTGTAGCTGAGGACGCGGATCACGGCGGAACCGTCGGGTTCCGTACGGGAGTTGGGCAGCGGGCTGGTCGTGGCGTCGGTCGGCATGTGATCAAGATACGACGGTGCCCGCCGCTCCCAGGGGGAACGACGGGCACCGGCACGTACGCGATCCGGTCACATGACCGGGTCGGGCTCCCGGGCCAGGTCGGCGGCGCCGACGAGGCCCGCCTTGTTGCCCAGTTGGGCGGCGATGACGTCGGCGACGGGTCGCCAGTTCCCGCCGACCAGCCAGCGCTTGTACGACTTGCGGATCGGGTCGAGGACCAGCTCGCCCTCGTCGGAGAGGCCGCCGCCGACGATGAACGCGGAGGGGTCGAAGAGGGAGGCCAGGTCGGCGAGGCCGGCGCCGGCCCAGCGGGCCAGCTCGCGGTACGAGTCGACGGCCACGGCGTCGCCCTGCCGGGCGGCCATGGAGATGTGCTTGCCCTCGATGCCGTCGGGGGTGCCGTCGCCGAGCGAGAGCAGGAACTCCGCGTTCTCCGGCGTGGCGTTGGCCCGCTGCTTCGCGTAGCGCACGAGGGCGCGGCCGGAGGCGTACTGCTCCCAGCAGCCCTGCGAGCCGCAGCCGCACAGGAGGCCGTCCGGCACCATGCGGATGTGGCCGAACTCGGCGGCGACACCGAAGTGGCCGCGGCGCAGCTTGTTGCCGATGATGATGCCGCCGCCGAGGCCGGTGCCGAGGGTGATGCAGATGACGTTGCGGTGGCCCTTGCCGGCGCCGAACTTGTACTCGCCCCAGGCGGCCGCGTTCGCGTCGTTCTCGACCACGACGGGGAGGCCGACGCGCTCCTCGACCTTGGCCTTCAGTGGTTCCTGGCGCCAGTCGATGTTCGGCGCGAAGTACACGGTCGAGCGCTGACGGTTGACGTATCCGGCGGCACCGATGCCCACGCCCACGATGTCGTGTCCGGCCCTCGCGCCTTCCACGGACGAGGCGATGGCGTCGACGATCCCGTCCGGCGTGGAAGGCGTCGGCACCTTGAACGTGGAGAGGATGTTGCCGTCCTCGTCGACCACGCCGGCCGCGATCTTCGTGCCGCCGATGTCGACGCCGATGGTGAGTCCCATGAATCCCTCAGTTCGGTCGAGCCCCGCTAGGGCCCACCGTACCCGAGGGCCTGCCGCCGGATTTCTGTCGTTCGCCCGAAGGGCGGGCCCGGCGGCGTCTGGTGCGTGCAGCTGCAAGGCGGAGGAGGGAGTCGACGCGGAGCGTCGGTGACCGACGACAACGCCGCAGATGTGCGTGCCAGACGCCGCCGGGCAGACAGAAATCCGGCGGCAGGCCCTCTCAGGCGGGTTCAGTCCAGGTCGATGTGTTCGCCGCCGGGGGCTTCGTCCCCGGGGCCCTTCTTCTCGGGGCCGCCGGGGGCCTTCGGCTCCTGGGTGCGCTGGGTCCAGCGGGCCTCCTGGCCCTCGACGGCGGACCGGTACGCGGCGAGCAGTTCGGAGCCCGCGGCGGCGAGGTGGTCGAACACGTCGGAGTTGCGCTCTATGACGGGCTCGACGACGGACCGGGCCTGCTTGACGACCTGCTTGACGGCTTGCTCGGCGGTGCCCTGGGCGACGGCTCCGAGGAAGGGGGCCTGGACCCCGGAGAGCTTGTCGGCGACGGCGTCGACGAGCTTCTTCAGCTCCTCGGCGGCGGTGCCGGGCTGGGGGCCCTGCTGGGCACGGCGGCGGGCCTTCTCCGCCGCGAGATCCTCGGCGCACGCCTTCTCCCAGGCGTCGGCGTCGGCCTGGGGTGCGGGCTGCTCGGTGGCGTCGCTCATGGCGGCTGACTCCTGCGGAGAGCTGAGGTGGTGGTGTCTTCGACGGTACCCGAACGGGGCCGTGCGGTTCACGGGGTCCGGGGCCACAGCCCGGGATCCGGCGCGAACCGTACGCACAGCTCACCGTCGACGAGCCCGGCGCCCGCGACGGTGCAGCGGCGGGGCGCGGAGGGCAGCGGCACGATGCGGCGGAACGGTCCGGCGCCGACGACGAGTTCGTCGCCGCGCCGGATCAGGGTGAGCTCCTCGCGGACGGCGCCGGGCAGCGGGATCCGCCAGACCAGCACGCCGTCCTCGGCGATCCGGTCCTCGACGGGCCAGTCGGCGCGGGGCGCGGCCGCGCCGGGCGCCGGTACGTCGAGCCCGCCGTCGGCGTCGCGCCCCAGGTGCGGGATCTCGTACGCGTCCGGCCAGCCCGCGACGACCTTGCGCTGGTGGGCGGCGGCGTCGGCGAGCCAGGGGTCGGTGGAGCCGTCGGGCAGGACGCGGTTGGCGAGGACGGCCTCGACGGGCAGGCCGTGCAGGGCGAGGCCGGTGCGGATGTGCCGCAGGCTCTCGGCGGCGGCCTTGGTGGGCTCGGCGACGAGCCGTACGGCGGTGCCCTCGGCGTCGATGACGGACTGGGCGGCGGCGAGCTCGGCGTCCCAGCGGGCGGCCGTCTCGCAGAGCCACTCGGCGGGCATCGGCACACCGGCGAGCCGGCCGAGGACGGGGCGCAGGGCGCGGGCCGCCTGGCGCTCGGCGGGGAGCAGGCGGCGCAGGTAGCGGCGCAGCTGCTCGGGCAGAGCCAGGAGGGAGACGGCGCCCGGTCCGGCCGGCAAGTCGACGACGACCAGGTCGTGCGTGCCGCCGGCGCTGTCGCGCAGGGCCCTCAGCAGGGCGAGCTCGTCGCTGCCGGGCAGCGGGGTCAGTTCGTCGGCGTCGAGCCGTGCGGCCCCGACCATGTCGAGCAGGCCGCCGGCCCGCTCCTGGAGGGCGAGCAGGTCGTCGCGGAACTCGTCGGCCGGTATGAGCCGCTTGATCTCGGCCCCGGGCACGTCCGGGACCTCGTCGCCGGTGACCAGCAGGACCCGCAGCCCGTCGCGCACGGCCCGCCGGACCGTACTGACAGCGACCGTGGTCCGCCCGGCCCCACCGGGCCCGGCAACAAGGAGAGTCCGCATGCCCGCGAGGCTACCCCGAGAAAGATCGCCCCTGAGACCCCTGAGATGGCGTACGCAAGTACGCGTCCCAGGGGCGCGTGGCCGCTACTTGCCGGCCTCGACCCGCTTCTTCAGGCCGGCGAGGGCGCGGTCGATGATGACCTTCTCCGCCTTGCGCTTGATCATCCCGAGCATGGGGATCTTCACGTCGACCGTCAGGGAGTACGTGACCTCCGTGCCCGCACCCGCGGCGCGGAGCACATAGGTGCCGTCGAGAGAGCGGAGCATCTGGGACTTCACGAGCGTCCAGGACACCTCGTTCTCGCCCGTCCACGTGTACTTGAGCGTCTGGTCGTCCTTGATCGCACCCGCGTCCATGACGAGCCGGACCTGCTCGGCGCGCCCGGAGTCGTCGGTCGCCAGGACCTCCGCCTCCTTCACCTCGCCCGTCCAGTCCGGATACCGCGCGAAGTCGGCGATCACGCCCATGACCTCGGCAGGCGCCGCCTCGATCGTGATGCTCGAACTGGTGTGTTCCGCCATCGCCGTGGCTCCTCCAGATAACGGTCAGGGGTCGGCCGTGCCTACGTGTGTGTGCGCGAGCAGGCTATCGCGCGCGAGCGGGCCCGATGTCACCGCTCCGGCATCACCATTCGAGGGCCCAGGGCCGCCCGCCCCGGGCGAAGTGCCCGACGTTCACACACTCGGTGGCGCCGATGCGCATGCGCCGGGCGAGCGGCTGGTGGACGTGGCCGAAGAGTGAGTACCGGGGCCGGGTCTTCCGGATGGCGTCGAGGAGCGCGCGGCTGCCCCGTTCGAAGCGGCGCGCGACCGTGTCGTAGACGAGCTCGGGGACCTCCGGCGGGATGTGCGTGCAGAGCACGTCGACCTCTCCGACGGCCTCGATCTTCGCCGCGTACTCCTCGTCGTCGACCTCGAAGGGCGTCCGCATCGGGGTGCGCAGGCCGCCGCCGACGAAGCCGAAGGTCCAGCCGCCGATCTCGACCCGCTGCCCGTCGAGCACGGTCGTGCCCGGGCCCGCGTACTCGCTCCACAGCCCCGGGATGTCGACGTTGCCGTAGGTGGCGTACGTCGGAGTGGGGAACGCCGGGAACATCTCGGCGTACTGCTTGCGCACCGCCTTCTCGATGGCGGGGAAGCGGTCGACGCCGGCCCAGAGCTTCGCGCCGAAGGCGTGCGCCTCCTCGAAGCGGCGGGCGGTGCGCAGCTCGACGAGGTGGTGGGCGTTCTCGACTCCGAACAGATCGGGAAAAATGCCGCGTGAGTGATCCGCGTAGTCCAGGAAGAGGACCAGGTCGCCGAGGCAGAGGAGGGCGTCGGCACCGTCGCCGGCTCGTGCGAGGTCGGTGGAGTTTCCGTGCACATCGCTGACCACATGTACGCGCATACGATCACCCTAGGACGCCTGCCCCGAGGTGGGTAGAGGTGGCCGGACCTGCGGTGACTTCCTGGTTCGCAAAGAGGTGGACTACCCTGCGGAAAGCACCGCCCCGACGTGTGACGCAGCGAACATCTGGCCTGGACCCCCTACCGAAGAAGCTGTACTGATGGGTAACGTCCGGGCAGTCCAGTCGTGCTCAGTTCAACCATGATGAGCACCTGCCCGATCTTGGACCGTACCGACGCATCACACAGAGTCGTGGCGCCGGCGCCCTATGAGGAGCAGCAGTCTTGCGCGAGTTCAGCCTTCCGGCTTTGTACGAGGTCCCTGCCGACGGCAATCTGACCGACATCGTCCGCAGAAACGCCGCGCAGCATCCGGACGTCGCCGTCATCGGTCGCAAGATCGGCGGCACCTGGCAGGACGTGACGTCCGTCCAGTTCCTGGCCGAGGTGCGGGCCGCCGCCAAGGGCCTCGTCGCCGCCGGCGTCCAGGCCGGTGACCGGGTCGCCCTGATGTCCCGCACGCGCTACGAGTGGACCCTGCTCGACTTCGCGATCTGGAGCGCGGGCGCGATCACCGTCCCCGTGTACGAGACCAGCTCCGCCGAGCAGATCCAGTGGATCCTCGGCGACTCGGGCGCCGTCGCGATCCTCGTCGAGTCGGACGCGCACGCCGCGGCCGTCGCCTCCGTGCGCGACAGCCTGCCCGAGCTGCGGCACGTCTGGCAGATCGACGCCGGCGGCGTCGAGGAGCTGAACCGGTCCGGCGCCGTGCTGCCCGACTCGGCCGTCGACGAGCGCAGCGCCATCGCCAAGGCCGACGACCCGGCCACGATCGTCTACACCTCCGGCACGACCGGCCGCCCCAAGGGCTGCGTGCTCACGCACCGCAGCTTCTTCGCGGAGTGCGGCAACGTCGTAGAGCGTCTGAAGCCGCTCTTCCGCACCGGCGAGTGCTCGGTCCTCCTCTTCCTGCCCGTCGCGCACGTCTTCGGCCGGCTGGTCGAGGTCGCCTCGCTGATGGCGCCGATCAAGCTGGGCCACGCGCCCGACATCAAGCACCTCACCGATGAACTCGCCGCGTTCCGGCCGACGTTGATCCTGGGTGTGCCGCGTGTCTTCGAGAAGGTCTACAACTCGGCGCGGGCCAAGGCGCAGGCCGACGGCAAGGGCAAGATCTTCGACAAGGCCGCGGACACGGCGATCGAGTACAGCCGCGCGCTCGACACCCCCAAGGGCCCGTCGCTGGCCCTCAAGCTCAAGTACAAGACGTTCGACAAGCTCGTCTACAGCAAGCTGCGCGCGGTGCTCGGCGGGCGCGGCGAGTACGCGATCTCCGGCGGCGCCCCGCTCGGTGAGCGGCTCGGCCACTTCTTCCGCGGCATCGGCTTCACGGTCCTGGAGGGCTACGGCCTGACCGAGTCCTGCGCCGCGACCGCCTTCAACCCGTGGGACCGCCAGAAGATCGGCACGGTCGGCCAGCCGCTGCCCGGCTCGGTCGTGCGGATCGCCGACGACGGCGAGGTGCTGCTGCACGGCGAGCACCTGTTCACGGGGTACTGGAACAACGAGGGCGCGACCGAGGAGGCCCTGGCCGACGGCTGGTTCCACACCGGTGACATCGGCACGCTCGACGAGGACGGGTACCTCCGGATCACCGGGCGCAAGAAGGAGATCATCGTGACGGCGGGCGGCAAGAACGTCGCGCCGGCCGTCATCGAGGACCGCATCCGCGCGCACGCGCTGGTCGCCGAGTGCATGGTCGTCGGCGACGGGCGGCCGTTCGTCGGCGCGCTCGTCACGATCGACGAGGAGTTCCTCGGCAAGTGGGCCGAGGACCACGGGAAGCCGGCCGGCTCCAGCGTGGCGTCCCTCCAGGGTGACGCGGATCTGCTCGCGGCGATCCAGAGTGCCGTGGACGACGGGAACGCGGCGGTGTCCAAGGCGGAGTCCGTCCGCAAGTTCCGCGTGCTGGGCGCCCAGTTCACCGAGGACTCGGGGCATCTCACGCCGTCGCTGAAGCTCAAGCGGAATGTTGTGGCGAAGGACTACGCCGAGGAGATCGAGGCGATCTACCGGGGCTGACGCGCCTCATCGCCGTAGCGGGTACTTGCCGGTCGGCGAGTGCCCGCTTCGTCGTGGTTGCTCGCGCAGTTCCCCGCGCCCCTGGAAGGCATGCGGCTTCGCCGCGCCTTCCCCCGACCACAGGCGCCCCGCGCCTCGATCGGGGAAATGCGCCCGAAGGGCATGCATTTCAGGGGCGCGGGGAACTGCGCGAGAAGCCCCACCGGCCCGCACTCGCCCGGCAACCCCTACAACAACCCTCGTAGGCGCTCCGCCAGCAGATCCCAGCGCCACTTCTCCTCGACCCAGGCGCGCCCCCGCTCCCCCATCCGGGCCCGCAATTCCGGGTCCAACAACAGCGGCACGATTCGGTCCGCCGCCGCCTCCGGCGAACCGCCCCGCACGACCCACCCGGTCTCCCCGTCGAGCACCGCGTCCGGCGCCCCGCCGGAGTCCCCGGCGACCACGGGCAGCCCCGTCGCGGAGGCCTCCAGGTAGACGATGCCGAGCCCCTCGACGTCCAGCCCGCCGCGCCGCGTCCGGCACGGCATGGCAAAGACGTCGCCGGCCCCGTAGTGCGCCGGCAGCTCGCTCCACGGCACGGCCCCCGTGAACACCACCGAGTCCGCGACGCCGGTCTCGTGCGCGAGCCGCCGCAGTTCCTTCTCGTAGGACCCGCCGCCGACGATCAGCAGCACAGCGTCGGGCACCTCCGTGAGGATCCGCGGCATGGCCAGGATCAGCGTGTCCTGCCCCTTGCGCGGGACGAGCCGCGAGACGCACACGACGACGGGCCGGTCGCTGAGCCCGAGCCGGGCCCGCGCCTCCGCGCCGCCGGAACCGGGGTGGAAGGTCTTCTCGTCGACGCCGGGCGGGAGTTGGACCATGCGGCCGGCCGCCTCGGGGGTGAGCGCGGCGGCGATCCGGGAGCGCGTGTACTCGCCGAGGTACGTGATCGTGTCGGTGCCCTCGCCGATGCGGCGCAGCAGTTGACGGGAGGCGGGCAGCTGGGCCCAGCCCGCCTCGTGCCCGTGGGTCGTCGCGACGAGGCGCCGCGCTCCGGCCCGGCGCAGCGCGGGCGCCATCAGGCCGAGCGGGGCGGCGGCCCCGAACCAGACGCTCGTACAGCCGTGTTCCTTCAGGAGGCCCACCGCGCGGCGGGTCACGCGCGGGGTCGGCAGCAGCATCGTCGTACGGTCGCGCACGACGGTGAAGGGCTGCTCGGCGTCGAAGGCCTCGGTCGCCTCGACGCCCTCCCGGCTCCGCTTCCACGTGGACGCGTAGACGACGAGCTGTTCGGGATCCAGGCGCAGCGCCATGTTGTGCAGGAAGGCCTGGATGCCGCCGGGGCGGGGCGGGAAGTCGTTGGTCACGATCAGGGTCTTGTGCATCGTGGCAGACAGTACCGAACCGGTGAAGCGGCGCACGGCACGCCGTGGGGGTCCGTGGCCAGGGCGCGGGAGCGGCGGGCATGATGACTCGAATGAAGACGCGAACCCCCACATCGCTCCTCGTCGTCTGGGTCCTGACCAGGACGCTTCTGCTGCTGTGCGTCTTCAAGGTCGTGACGGTGCCGGGCCCGGACGTGACGAGCGACGTGTCGGTGATCTACCAGGGCTGGTTCGACGTCCTGCGTACCGGAACGTTTCCGCTGGACGATGTGACCTGGCAGTACCCGCCGGCCGCGGCGGTCGCGATCCTCTCCCCCGGCCTGCTGCCGTTCCTGGAGTACGCCTCGGCGTTCTTCCTGCTGTCGTTCCTCGCGGACGCGGCGGTCTTCTTCCTGCTCCTGTACGTGGCCGAGCGGCAGGGCAAGGCCCGGCGCGGGGTGTGGGTGTGGGTGGTGGGCCTGCCGCTGCTCGGGCAGACGGTGTACGCGCGCTACGACGTGATGGTCACCGCGGTCGCCGTCGCGGCGCTGCTCGCGATGGCGCGCCACCCGCGCGCGGCGGGGGTGCTGACCGGGATCGGGGCGATGCTCAAGGTGTGGCCGGTGCTGCTCCTGATCGGCACCCGGCGCGGCCGGGCCACCCGGGCGACGTGGGGCGCGGCGGCGCTGACGGCGGGGGTGCTCGCGCTGGTGTCGGCCCTGTCGATGCCCGGGGCGTTCGCGTTCCTGACGTTCCAGCGGGACCGGGGTACGGAGGTCGAGTCGCTCGGGGCGCTCGTGTTCCATGTGGCGCGGCGCTTCGGCTGGTCCGGTTCGGTGCAGCTGAACTACGGCTCGGTGGAGTTCCTGGGCCCGCACGTGGATCTGGTGAGCGCGCTGGCGCAGGGGCTGACGGCGCTGGCGTTCGGCTGGCTGGTGCTGTGGCGGCTGCGGGCGCGGGCCTGGTCCTCGTCGACGTTCGCTGACGCGGGTCTGACGGCGGTGCTGCTGTTCACGACGACGAGCCGGGTGATCAGCCCGCAGTACATGGTGTGGCTGGTCGGGGTCGCGGCCGTGTGCCTGCTGTTCCGTGAGAGCCGGATGGCGCTGCCGGTGTGGCTGGTGCTCGTGGCGTCGGCCGTGACCTTCCTGGAGTTCCCGGTCTGGTTCGGGCACGTGGTGGCGAGCGACTCGCTGGGCCTGGCCCTGATGCTGGTCCGCAACGGTCTGCTGGTGGCGGCGACGCTGCTGGCCTGCCGCCGCTTGTGGCGCGCGACGGTGACCGAGCCCCGCCGCGCGGAGCGCTCCGCGGTCCCGGACCAGTCCACCGACGACCGAGCGCTGTCCGTCTGACGGCCGGTGGGGGCTGGTCGCGCAGTTCCCCGCGCCCCTGAAATGCAGACCCTTCGGGTCGCATTTCCCCGATATGCCCGATCCTCAGCCGCCCAATTGCTGGCGCACGTACTCCCGCCAGCGCGCCGTGAAGTCCTGTTCGCCGATGCCGAGGACGTTCTGGAGGGCGGACTCCACCGCGCCGGCGCGGCCGTCGTGACGTCCTACGGCCGCGTAGAAGGCGTTCAGCTTCGCCTCGCCCCAGCGGTCTGCGATCATCCTGCAGGCCAGCCAGCCGCTCTCGTAGGCCCGTGCGAGGCGGCCCGGGTCGCTGCTGAAGCCGAAGTCGGCGTCCTCGGGGAGATCGGTGGGGGCGGCGCCGTCGCGGACCGCGCTGCGCAGTTCGGGCGCGGCCTGTGCGGTGGTGCGTCCGGCGTCCCGATATCCGGCCCAGTCCGCGTACCCCTCCGAGAGCCACAGCGGGGTCGCCGCGGTGGTCACCGCGCGGGTCGCCACGTGGGCGGTCTCGTGCGTGAGGACGACCTGTTTGCCGACGGAACCGAGCACCCCGTACGCCTCGGGGTTGATGATCACGCGGTCGGCGGGCGCCGCGCCGGAGCCGCCCGCCTCGCCCGTGGTGACGGCGGCGATGCCCCGGTAGCCGGAGGCGGGGGCACCGAGGAGCTGTCCCATGCCGTCGAGCGAGCCGGGGACGAGGATCACGACCTCGCGGGCCCAGTCCCGGCCCCAGGCGTCGGTGACGGCGGGCACGGCGCGGTCGGCGAGGCGGGCGTAGGAGCGCAGCACGTTGTCCTGCTGGCCGACGCCGAGGACGAGGCTGTGGGCGCCGCGGACGGCGGTCACCCGGCCCTGCTCCCACAGCTGCCGCCCGGACTTCCCGGCCGGTTCGTCGCCGACGACGCGCCAGCGGCCGTCGGAGCGCCGCAGGGTCAGGGTCCGCCGGGCCACGACGGGCACGGTGTCGTACCCGGCGACGCGGTAGCGCAGCTCGGCGTCGGCGGTGATCCGGGGCCCGGTGCCGTCGAGCCGGGTCACCCGGTACGTCCAGGAGGCGAGGGGGACGGCGGCGAGGTCGGTGAGCAGGTACGGGTCGGCGCCGCCGGTCTCCCGGTACGCGGTGGCGTCCCCGTCGAGGACGGCGTCCGCGCGCCGGTCCAGGACGCGCTGCACGGCGGCCCCGCGGGCGTCCACGGGCGCGGGTGCCCGCTCGCATCCGGCGCTGCCGAAGAGCAGGGCGCCGAGCGCCACCCAGCACCCCGCCCCGCGCACCGCACGCCGTCGACCAGCCATCCCGCTGATCGTACGGCGTGCCGGCGGGCCGGGTCTCAGACGCGGGTCACGGACGAGACGGGCATCATGCCGACCGGGTCGTAGCGGACCGGGGCGCCCGGGTAGGGGGCGTGGATGACCTGTCCGTTGCCGGCGTAGATGCCGATGTGGTGGGCGTCGGCGCCGTACGCGACGAGGTCGCCGGGCCGGGCCTGCGACAGCGGCACCTGGCGGCCCGCGTACCGCTGGGCCTGCGAGGTGCGCGGCAGGGCGACCCCGGCGCGCCCGTACGACCACTGCATGAGGCCCGAGCAGTCGAACGCGGAGGGCCCGCTGGCGCCCCACACGTACGGCTTGCCGAGGGCGGACTGGGCGGCGGCCAGGGCGGTCGCGGCGCGACCGGAGGCGGCGGCTCCGGCGCCGCTCAGGTCGGGGCGCTCGCCGCCGCGCGAGGAGCGTTCGTAGGCGGCGCGGTCGGCGTCCGGCAGGGAGTTGAGCAGCTGCCGGGCGCGGGCGAGCTTCGTCTCGACGCCGCGTTTGTGCCGGGCGACGGCCTTGCGGCTCGCGTCGAGCTCGGCGAGCTTGCGGCGGGCCTCGGTGCGTTCCTGCGCGAGGTCGCGTTGCGCGGCGCGCAGTTCGGTGAGCTCGCCGGCGTGCCGGGCGCTGATCCGGTCGAGGGTGCCGGCCTTGTCGAGGTAGGAGTCCGGGTCGGAGGAGAGCATGAGGGCGAGCGAGGGGTCGATGCCGCCGGAGCGGTACTGGGCGCCGGCGAGGAGTCCGAGGGCGCGCCGCATCGCGTTGATCCGCTCCTGGCCGCGGGCCACCTCGTCCTGGGTGGTGCGCAGTTCGGTGCGGAGCCGGTCGGCCCGCTCGTCGGCCTTGTTGAAGGCCTCGGTGGCCTTCTCGGCCTGCTCGTAGAGGCGGTCGACCTCGGCCTTGGTGTCGGCCGGGGTGTCCTTCGGGGCGGCGTCCGCGGGGACGGCGGCGAGTGCGGCGGCCGCGGAGGCGACGGCCACGGTGAGGACGGTTGCGCGAGTGTTCCGGTCGAGACCGGGGAGCCGAGAGTGCGCAGTTCGGCGATGGGACCCCACGGGAAGCCGCTCTCCCTTCCGCTGACGGACCCCCGTGCTCGGGGGAATGCGCGCCGACAGTAGTCGGGCGCCCCGGCCCCCTCCAACGATCGAACAGCGTCCGCACAACGCGGCACCCCGCCTCTGACGCAGGTCAGTGGCGGGGCGCGGGGTAAGTGCGGGATGCCGGAATTCGCCCGAACGGGCGCGTTTTCCGGTGTCGTTGGTACGAGGATCGCACGCGCACCGGACCGGGCACGGCTCCGGTCAGATGCGGACGCCGAACTGGAAGGATCCGATCGTGCTCATCGACTCGTAGCGGACGACGGCGCCGGGGTGCGGGGCGTGCAGCACCTGGCCGTTGCCGGCGTAGAGGCCGACGTGCGCGAGGTTGTTGAAGAAGACGAGGTCGCCCGGCTTGAGCTGGCTCATGCCGATCTTCGGGCCGTCGTTCTGCTGCGTGTACGTGGTGCGGGTGATGCCCACGCCGGCCTGGTTGTACGCCCACTGGGTCAGGCCCGAGCAGTCGTACGAGTTGGGGCCGGAGCCGCCGGAGACGTACGGCTTGCCGATCTGGGTGGCGGCGGCGCTCAGGGCGGCGGAGCCGCGCTGGGAGGCGGGCACCTCGTTGCCGAGGTCGACGCGGCCGGCGGCGTCGCGGCTGGCGCGCTGCTCCTTCTCGGCCATCTTCTGGCGCTCTTCGGCGGTGAGGGTGTTCAGGAGCCTCTGGGCCTCGCCCAGCTTGCTCTGAACTTCCTTCTTCTTCTTGCCGAGTTCGGTGCGGGTGTCCGCGAGGTCCTTGAGCTTCTCGGAGGCCTCGGCGCGCTCCTGCGCGAGGGTCCGCTGCTTCTCCTGGACCTTCTTGAGCGACTGCAGCTGCTGGGCGCTCAGCGAGTCGAGGGTGGACGCCTTGTCGAGGTAGTCGTCCGGGTCGGCGGAGAGGAAGAGCTGCACGGAGGGGTCGATGCCGCCCGAGCGGTACTGCTGGCTGGCGAGCGAACCGAGGCCCGTGCGCAGCTCGTTGAGATCCTCCTGGCCGCGCGCGACCTTGTCCTGGATCTCGCCGATCTGCTTCTCGAGCTTCTTCTGCTTCTCCTTGGCCCCGTTGTAGAGGTCGGTGGCCTTGCCCGCCTCTTCGTAGAGCTTGTCGACCTTGGCCTTGACCTCCCCCTTGTCGGGGTTCGGCGCGGCGTTGGCGGCCTGCGAGGTGAGGGCCACGGCAGCGGCGGCGGTCGCGGTGAGCACGGTCACACGGGTGCGGCTCGGCTGCTTGGGTCGACGGTGGGACGCCACGAAGGCGAGCTCCTTCTTCCTCCAGCCGCCCACAGACACCCGGTGGGCGGTGCCCTCCGCCGTCGCTCACCTCGTGCGAGCGATCATCCGAGCGGAGGTTCGAGGCCCGACCCTAGTGACCTTCTTGTGATCAGTTCAAATCCTGACGAGAAAATTCTCGGTCACCCACTGCATTCTTTGCCATCAACTCACGTGCAGTGATGTCCGTTTGACGCTACGTTGCGTGAAGGTTTCGCCAATTCGGGCAAGTGGAACGGATGTTGCCGGTCCGGCCGAACCGGACATCAGGCGTGCGAAAGCCTCTTCAGGAGCATCACGGACGGAACCGGACGGGCCCCCGCCTTCGCCACCCCGTCGGCGACCTCCCGGTCCGTCGAGACGACGATGACCGGACGGCCCGGCGGCTCGGCGCGCACCAGCTGACGGATCAGCTCGTCGGCCGTCACGCCCGCCTTCGAGAACAGGACGCGCACCCCGCGCGGCGGCGCGAGCAGCACCGGCGCGGCCAGCTCCGCCCCGTCGAAGACACATGTGACCTCGGCGCCGGTCTGCGCGGCCAGCTGGGACAGCGAACCGAGCAGCCGCAGCCGCTGCTTCTCCAGCGGCATCGTCGGATAGCCGGTCTTCGTCACGTTGTAGCCGTCGACCACGAGGTGGGCCTGCGGCAGCGCGAGCAACTGGTCGAGGATCGCCGGGTCGTGCTCGTGCAGGGCGCGCGCCGCGATGTCCTTCGGGGTCATCCGGCCCGGCTCCACGGCGTCCACCGAGTCGGCGGGCCGCATCGACACCGGCGGCAGCGCCAGCTCCCGGCGCAGCCCCTGCGCCGCCTCGAGCACGGTGTCCAGGAGCAGCCGCACCCGCATGTCCTCGACACTGCGCCCCTCGCGGGCCGCCCTGCGCGAGGCCTCGAGCGCCGCCTCGACCTCGCCGAGCCGCGCCTTGAGCCGCCGGCTCTCGCTCTCGGCGGACGACACCTGCGCCTGCCCCTCGGCCCGTGCCGAGTCGGCCTCGGCCCGCGCCTTGCGGGCGGCGGCCTCACCGCGCTTGACGTCGCTGAGCGCGGCCCGCAGCTTGCGGTGCACGGACTCGGCCTCGCGCCGGGCCGTGTCGAGCTCGGTGCGCAGCCGCTCGGTCTCGGACCGGGTGTGCGCCTGCGCCTCGGCCAGCTGCTCGCGCAGCCGGTCCAGCTCGGCGCGGGTCTCCTCGTCGACGCGCTCGGCGTCGGCCCGCTGGGCCTCCTCGCCGGCCGCGGCGACGAGCTTGACCCAGCCCGCCGGGCGCAGCACGTACGCGGCCGCGGCCACGTCGAGCGGGTCCGCGGCGGGCGGCGGGGTCCCGGAGTCCAGGGCCCCCGCGAGCTCGGGCTGCGCCTCACGCAGCCGCTCCCCGATCCGCTGGCGGAACAGGGTCTCGCTCTCCAGCGCGGCCGCCATCGCGTTCCCGGCGAACTTGGCGCGCCGGGTGGGCGTGAACCGCGCGTACTGGCGCAGCTGGGCCGGAAGTTCGTTCATCGTCAGACCGCCGAAGCCGTCCGAGACGATCGCCACGACCCGCCGCCGTACGCCTTCGGGCAACGGCCGGTCGAGCAGCTCGGCGGCTCCGCCGTCCCCGGCCTCCCCGCCCGTGCTCTCCACCATCCGTCACCCCAAAGTCCGTGGGGACCGCTCCGTCAGGAGTCGGCGCCCGGCCTGTCCACGAGTTCCACCTGGTCCACCGCGTTGCACCAGCGGCAGCGCACCGACTCGATGGTCTCATCGACCACCTTGCGTTCCTCGACGCTCGGCTCACCGGCCAGGTCGAGGTGGACGTACTCCACGACCTTCGAGGAGCGGGTCACGTCGAACCGCGTGAGGTTGCCGCAGAGCGTGCAGCGCCAGCGGGTGGTGGCGGTCGGCAGGGGAACCGTCATCGGACTGTGCCTTCTTTCAGCTCTCGGCTCTCGCGGCCGTCTTGCCCGTAACCCTACGGCCTGCCGTACGCCGTCCGCTCCCCGCCTTGCGTCATGCTCTGTCCCATGATCGGCAACGGGCGTGAGGGCATCGCACGGGCGACCGCGTTCCTGAGGGGCCCCGCCCCCGTCACGTACACCCTGATCGGGGTGTGCTGCGTCGTCTTCGTCCTGTCCCCGGCCTCCGGCCTGAACCCCTCCTACGGCACCGGGGACCGGCTGCTCGCGGCGCAGAGCGCGTACTTCGAGCGGTGGGGCGTGGTGCCCGCGGAGCTGTTCGCGGGGTCCTGGCGGGCGGCGCTCAGCCCGCTGACGGCCCTGTTCGTGCACGGCAGCTGGCTGCACCTGCTCGGCAACATGCTCTTCCTGCACGTCTTCGGCACGATGACCGAGGAGCGCGTGGGCCGGCTGCCCTATCTGCTCTTCTACCTGGTCACCGGGTATCTCGCGCTGTTCGGGTACGCGCTGGCGCACGCGAGCTCGGAGCAGACCCTGGTGGGCGCGTCCGGGGCGATCTCGGCGGTCCTGGGCGCGTTCCTGTACCTTTTCCCGGACGCGCGCGTGACGAGCCTGTTCCCGTTCCTGCTCTTCCTGCCGCTGCGCTTCCCGGCCTGGGTGGTGCTGCCGTTCTGGGTGGCGCTCCAGTGGGCGGCGGCGGGGCAGGCCGGACAGGGCCCGGGGGTGGCCTATCTGGCGCACCTGGTCGGCTTCTCCACCGGCTTCCTCTACGCATGGGTGCGGTACCGGGGCCGGGCTAGAGTGAAGGCGACCCACACCACGGCCACCGAGGGAGACAGCCAGCCGTGATCACCGCGATCGTGCTCATCAAGACCAGCGTGGACCGCATCCCCGAGATCGCGGAGTCGATCGCGGCGCTGGAGAGCGTCAGCGAGGTCTTCTCCGTCACCGGTACGTACGACCTGATCGCCATGGTCCGGGTCGCCCGCCACGACGACCTGGCCGATGTCATCCCCGGCAAGATCAGCAAGATTCCGGGTGTGGAGGCGACGGACACCCACGTCGCCTTCCGCACCTACTCCCAGCACGACCTGGAGGCCGCGTTCGCCATCGGCCTGGACGGCTGAGCGGACCTCCCTAAAAGTCTCGCAGGCCTCGTATGCCTCAGGAGGCCGGGACGCAGCGTCCGTCCTCCGTGCGGTAGTTCCAGCGGGCACCGTCCCGGACCAGCTCGGTCACCGCGGCGACGAAGCGCTCGACGTGCTCGTCGGGGGTGCCCGCGCCGAAGCTGACGCGGATCGCGTTCAGCGACTTCTCGCCGGGCGCGGCCTCGGGGGCACCGCACTCCCCCTGCTGCTGCGGGTCCGAGCCGAGCAGCGTGCGCACCAGCGGGTGGGCGCAGAAGAGACCGTCGCGCACGCCGATGCCGTACTCGGCGGAGAGCGCGGCCGCGAAGTGCGAGGAGTTCCAGCCCTCGACGACGAACGAGATGACGCCGACCCGCGGGGCGTCGTCGCCGAACAGCGACAGCACCTTCACCTCGGGCACCGCCGCAAGGCCCTCGCGCACCTTCCGGATCAGGTGCTGCTCCCGGGCGACGAGGGAGTCGAAGCCCGCCTCGGTCAGCGCCTTGCAGGCGGAGGCGATCGAGTAGACACCGATGACGTTGGGCGAGCCGGCCTCGTGGCGGGCGGCGCTCTCGTGCCACTCGACGTCCACGCCGCCGTCCGCGCGCCGGGCGACCTTGCGCGACGCGCCGCCGCCGGCCAGGTACGGCTCGGCCTCGGTCAGCCAGTCGGAGCGGCCCGCGAGCACGCCCGAGCCGAACGGCGCGTACAGCTTGTGCCCGGAGAAGGCGACCCAGTCGACGTCCAGGTCCTGTACGGAGACGGGGTGGTGGGGGGCGAGCTGGGCGGCGTCGAGGACGATGCGGGCGCCGTGCGCGTGCGCGGCGGCGGCCAGTTCGCGCACCGGCCACAGCTCACCGGTGACGTTCGAGGCGCCGGTGACGCAGACGAGGGCCGGACCGTAGGGGTCGCGGTCGGTGAGGGCGCGCTCCAGGGTGGCGACGGCCTCGTCGGGGGTGCGCGGCGCGTTCAGGTAGGTGACGCGGGCGTCGCGCCAGGGCAGCAGCGAGGCGTGGTGCTCGGTCTCGAAGACGAAGACCTGGCAGTCGGCCGGGAGGGCCTGGGCGAGCAGGTTGAGCGAGTCGGTGGTGGAGCGGGTGAAGACGACCTGGTCGCCCTCGCGGCAGTCGAGGAACTCGGCGACGGCGGTGCGGGAGTTCTCGAACAGGTCGGTGGACAGCTGGGAGAGGTACCCGGCGCCGCGGTGCACGCTGCCGTAGTACGGGGCGTACGCGGCGACGTCGTCCCACACGCGCTGGAGGGCGGGGGCGCTGGCGGCGTAGTCGAGGGCGGCGTAGGTGACTTCGCCGCCGGTGACGAGCGGCACGGTGACGTCGCGGCCGAGGACCGGCAGCGGGGCGCCGCAGGCGGGGTCGGCGGACTCGGCGCAGGCGGTGGCGGTGGCGGCGGAGGGGGTGTGAGCAGACATGGGTGTCTCCCGGCAGGACAAGGCGAAAGGACGGAGAGATCCCGCACGGCGGCACGACAGGGCTCAAAAGGCCGTCGGCGTACGGGTGTTGACCTCGACGCACGGCGGCAGAGACCCGGCCGGGCGGAGGGTGTGGTGGAGAAGGGGCGAGAAGCCCTAGCGCATTCGCTTGCTCACGAGACTGCTCCCTCGAACGACCCAGGACCCCAGGATTCGCGAGGGGTCCGCGCTTGCCATGCGCCTTGCTGCGCACGGCCTGGTCTTCACCCGGGGCACCCCGCCACGGACGGAGGGTTGCCGGACAGCGAGCCGGGGCCTAAATCGCTGTCACTCATGACCTTGCTCAGCATCCTGCCACACGTCCCGGAAACGGCAAGGGCGCAGTCCAGAATCTGGACTGCGCCCTTGTTCGCGCGGGTGCGGGCGGGTGCGGGTCAGCGCTGGGTGGCGGCCACCCAGCGCTCCAGGGCCGCCTTGGCCGCCCCGCTGTCGATCGAGTGCGCGGCCCGCTCCATGCCGGCCGCGAGCTGCTCGGTGAGCGTGCCCTCGCCCGGGCGCACGGCGACGAGCGCGGCCGCCGAGTTGAGCAGCACGGCGTCGCGGACCGGCCCGCGCTCGCCGTCGAGCAGGCGCCGCGCCACCTCCGCGTTGTACGCCGGGTCGCCGCCGCGCAGGGCCTCGATGGGGACCGGCTCGATGCCGACGTCGCGCGGGTCGAAGCGCTCCTCGCGCACGGCGCCGTCGCGCACCACCCAGACGCGGGAGCTCCCGGTGACGGTCAGCTCGTCGAGGCCGTCGTCGCCGCGGAAGACGAGCGAGGAGTTGCCGCGCTCGGCGAAGACTCCGGCCACGACCGGGGCCATCCGGGCGTCGGCGACCCCGACGGCCTGGGCGCGGACCCGGGCCGGGTTGGTCAGCGGGCCGAGCAGGTTGAAGACGGTACGGATGCCGAGCTGGCCGCGGGCGGCGCCGGCGTAGCGCAGCGCGGGGTGGAACTTCACGGCGAAGCAGAAGGTGATGCCCGCCTCCTCGGCGACCTGGGGCACCCGGGAGGGCGGCAGGTCGAGGTTGACGCCGAGCTTCTCCAGGACGTCGGAGGCGCCGGAGGCGGAGGACGCCGCCCGGTTGCCGTGCTTGACGACCTTGGCGCCCGCGCCGGCCACCACGATCGCCGACATGGTCGAGATGTTGACGGTCTTGGCGCCGTCGCCGCCGGTGCCGACGATGTCGACGGTCTCGCCGGGCACCTCGATCACGTTGGCGTGCTCGTACATGCCGCGGACCAGACCGGAGATCTCCGCGACGGTCTCGCCCTTGGCGCGCAGGGCCACCGCGAAGCCGGCGATCTGCGCGTCGGTGGCCTCGCCCCGCATGATCCGGTCCATCGCCCACGCGGTGTCGTCGGCGCTCAGGTCACGGCCCTCCAGCAGGCCGTTGAGGACGGAGGGCCAGGAACGGCCCGCCGCGGTGTCGCCTCCAGCGGGGGTCAAAGCGCTCATCGCCGCTCCTGGTGATACGCGTAGGACAGGTGGGAAAGGGGTGCTCCCACCTTATCCAGTGCCAGGACGGCGAAGAGCCCCCGTCCAGTGCCTGGACGGGGGCTCCTGCCGTGGCGAACAGCGTCAGAGATCAGTGGTGGCCGTGGCCGCTGGTGATCTCCTTGTACTCCTCGGCGGTGGGCTTGGAGATCTGGTTGTGCTCTCCGTAGTAGCCCTTCGAGAGCTTGGCGCGCAGCTTCTGCACGCGCGACAGCTTGCGCTCCACACCGTTCTCGTCGACCGTCGGGCCGAGCTCCAGCGGCGCGTACTGCTCGTGCGCCGTGAGGGTGTGCAGGGCGTCCTGGTTCAGCGGCTCGTGGACCTCGATGAACTCACCGTGCGGCAGGCGCTTGATGATGCCGGACTCGCGTCCGTGCAGCACCTTGTCCTTGTCGCGGCGCTGGAGGCCGAGGCAGATCCGCTTGGTGGCGATGAAGACCACGACCGGCATCACGAAGAAGCTGATGCGGACGAACCAGGTGATCGCGTTGATCGACAGGTGGAAGTGCGTGGCCCAGAGGTCGTTGCCACCACCGATCATCAGCACGAAGTACCAGGAGATCCACGCGGCGCCGAACGCGGTGCGCGTCGGGGCGTTGCGCGGGCGGTCCAGGATGTGGTGCTCGCGCTTGTCGCCGGTGACCCAGGACTCGATGAACGGGTAGACGGCGATGGCGACCAGGACCAGCGGGAAGATCACCAGCGGGATGAACACACCCAGGACGAGCGTGTGACCCCAGAGGTTGATCTCCCAGCCCGGCATCGTACGGATCAGGCCTTCGGAGAAGCCCATGTACCAGTCGGGCTGGGCGCCCGTGGAGACCTGGTCCGGACGGTACGGGCCGATGGCCCAGATCGGGTTGATCGTGGCGATCGCGGAGATGACCGCGATGACACCGAAGACCAGGAAGAAGAAGCCACCCGCCTTGGCCATGTAGACCGGCAGCAGCGGCATGCCGACGACGTTCTTCTCGGTCTTGCCGGGGCCCGCGAACTGCGTGTGCTTGTGGTAGAAGACCAGGATCAGGTGCGCCACCATCAGGCCGAGCATGATGCCCGGCAGCAGCAGGATGTGGACCGAGTAGAACCGGGCCACGAAGTCGCCGCCCGGGAACTCTCCGCCGAACAGGAAGAACGAGAGGTACGTGCCGACGATCGGCACGGACAGGACCGCGCCCTCCATGAAGCGGACACCGGTGCCGGAGAGCAGGTCGTCCGGGAGCGAGTAACCGGTGAAGCCGGTGAACATGCCGAGGACGAACAGCAGGAAGCCGAACAGCCAGTTGACCTCACGCGGCTTGCGGAACGCACCCGTGAAGAACACGCGCATCATGTGCACGAACATGCCGGCGAGGAAGATCAGCGCGGCCCAGTGGTGGATCTGCCGGATGAGCAGACCACCGCGCACATCGAAGCTGATGTGCATGGTCGAGTTGAACGCCTCGGACATCAGCTGACCCTGCAGCGGGATGTAGCTGCCGTTGTACTCCACCTCGTTCATCGACGGGTGGAAGAACAGCGTCAGGTACACACCCGTGAGGATGATGATGATGAAGCTGTACATGCAGATCTCGCCGAGCATGAAGGACCAGTGGTCCGGAAAGATCTTGCGCATGTTGGCCTTGGCCAGGGAGTAGATCCCCAGGCGGCCGTCGGCCCAGTCGGCGACGCGCTCGCCGGCCGGCGCCTTCTCGCGGGAAGACGCCTCGTTGGTGGTCGTAGTACTCATCCGCGCTCCCAGAAGGCAGGACCGACGGGCTCGTCGAAGTCGCCGAGCGCCGCGAGGTGGCCCTCGTCGTCAATACCGATGCGCAGCTGCGGCAGAGCGTGACCCGCCGGGCCGAAGATCACCCGCGCGCCGTCGGAGAGGTCGAAGGTGGACTGGTGGCAGGGGCACAGCGCGTGGTGCGTCTGCTGCTCGTACAGGGAGATCGGGCAGCCCACGTGGGTGCAGATCTTCGAGTACGCCACGATGCCCTCGTGCGACCACTCGAGCTCGCGCTTGTCCTTGATGTTCTCCGGCTGGATCCGGACGAGCATCAGGGCGTCCTTGGCGATGTTCGTCTGGAAGTCGTGGTCGTGCTCCTCCAGGCCCTCGGGCTTGGCGAAGGTGAGCGAGCCGACCGGGATGTCCGAGGGACGCAGCGGCTCGTTCGTGTTCATGTTGACGAGCTTGAGGCCCTTCTTCCACGACGTGGTGCGCAGCTTCTTCTCGGGCAGCGGCCCGAGGTCGCGCAGCAGCACCACACCGGAGAGCGGCACCATGGCCAGCGCGCCGAAGAGCGTGTTGCGGATCAGCTTGCGGCGGCCGAACTGCGACTCGCGCGCACCGTCGGCGAAGTCCTGCAGGACCTTCGCCTTGACCTCGGGCTCGGCCTCGATCGCGTGACGCTCCTGCGCCACCTCGACGTCCGACATCAGCGTGCGGGCCCAGTGGACCGCGCCGGCGCCGATGCAGAACAGGGCCACGCCCAGGGTCGTGCCCAGCGCGAAGTTCAGCGCGCTGATGTGACCGAGCGGGAAAATGTACACGCTCTTGTCGACGTCGAGGGTGACGTACGAGGCGATGAAGCCGATCGTGGCCAGCATCGAGAGCGTGAACAGGAAGGCGACCACACGCTCGGACCGCCTGGCGGCCCGGTCGTCGATGTCCTGGATCCGGTGCTCGTGCTCGGGCAGACCCGGGTCGGCGAAGGGGTCTTCCTTCACCGCGACCGAGCCGTGGGCCTCGGTGTCCTGCGCGGGCAGGTTCTCTTCTGGAATGTCTTGGCTACTCATGACTTCTTGGCCTTTGCGGTCCGAGCGGCGACCCAGATGGCGACGGCGATCAGGGCGCCGAGACCGAAGATCCACGCGAAGAGGCCCTCGCTGACGGGACCGAGCCCGCCGAGCTTGAGGCCACCGGGGCTCTCGGACTTGTCACCGTTGACCGTGTCGAGGTACGCGATGATGTCCTGCTTGTTCTGCTTGGTCATCGTCGTGTCCGGGAACGACGGCATGTTCTGCGGGCCGGTCTGCATGGCCTCGTAGATGTGCTTCGGGTCGACGCCCTCGAGCGTCGGCGCGAACTTGCCGTGCGTCAGGGCGCCACCCTCGCCGGTGAAGTTGTGGCACTGGGCGCAGTTGGTGCGGAACAGTTCGCCACCCTTGGCGATGTCCGCGCCTTCCGGGTTGTAGTCCTTCTTGGCCGGCGCGACCGGACCGGCACCCAGCGAGGCGACGTACGCCGCGAGCTGGTCGATCTCGGCCTGCGTGTAGATGACCTTCTTCTTCGGGACCTGCGCGCCGGGCTGCTGGGCCGGCATACGGCCGGTGCCGACCTGGAAGTCGACGGCGGCGGAGCCGACACCCACGAGGCTCGGGCCGTCGGTGGTGCCCTGACCGCCGGTTCCGTGGCAGCTGGCGCAGCCGACGGCATAGAGCTTCTTGCCCTCGTCGATGGCGAGGGACTGGGCGGTTTCATCGGCCTGCGCCTTGCTCGCGGGCGCGAACGCGGCGTACAGCCCCCCGGTGGCCGCCAGCGCGAGGAGTAGGACGACGACCGCCGCCAGCGGATGGCGTCGTCGTGCGGAGAGCTTTTTCACGGATTACCCCGGTGTCAGGATCTTCTGCGTCGGTGCTGCGGGAATGGGTCGGGCACGGTGCCCGAGGAGTGATCTTCCGGACTACTTGATCAGGTAGATCGTGGCGAAGAGGCCGATCCAGACGACGTCCACGAAGTGCCAGTAATAGGACACGACGATGGCCGCGGTCGCCTGCTCGTGAGTGAACCTCCGGGCCGCGTACGTCCTGCCGAGGACGAACAGGAAGGCGATGAGGCCGCCTGTCACGTGCATGCCGTGGAAGCCGGTGGTCAGGTAGAAGACCGAGCCGTACGGGTCGGAGGAGAGCGAGAGCCCGTCCTTCTTGACCAGCTCGGTGTACTCGTACACCTGACCGCCGATGAAGATCGCACCCATGATGAAGGTGACGATGAACCACATCCGGAGCTTCTTCACGTCACCGCGCTCGGCGGCGAAGACGCCGAGCTGACAGGTGAGAGAGGAGAGCACCAGGATCGTGGTGTTCGTCGCGGAGAACGGAAGGTTCAGCGCGGACGCCATTTCCTTCCAGTGCTCCGGTCCCGTCACCGATCGCAGGGTGAAGTACATCGCGAAGAGGGCCGCGAAGAACATCAGCTCGGAACTCAGCCAGATGATGGTTCCGACGCTGGTGAGGTTCGGTCGATTGACCGACGGGTGCGCGTGCCCGGTTTCTACTGTCGTTGCTGTCGCCACGACCGACATTATGTCGGTCGCTTATCTCGCCCTCACCCCGGGGGGTGCCGTTCGGAGTGTCTGACCCTCGTGTCCAGCCCATATGGCCCATCGCGGGCCCGTACGAACCGGTGTTGACGGGGTGTCGGGAGGAGTAGGCTCCGGCGCAACCGAACGACGCCGATGTCTCGGAGGAACGATGCAGTCGACCGCGACGGTCCTGGTCTACAGCGACGACGCCAACACGCGCGAGCAGGTGCGCCTCGCCACCGGCCGCAGGCCCGCTGCCGATGTCCCCGAGGTCCGGTTCGTCGAGTGCGCGACGCTCCCGGCGGTCCTCAAGGAGCTGGACCGCGGCGGCATCGACGTCTGCGTGCTGGACGGCGAGGCGACTCCGGCGGGCGGGATGGGCGTGTGCCGGCAGATCAAGGACGAGGTCTTCCGGTGTCCCCCGGTGCTGGTGCTCATGGGGCGCCCGCAGGACGCCTGGCTGGCCACCTGGAGCCGTGCGGAGGCCGCGGTGACCCTCCCGGTCGAGCCGGTCGAGTTCGCGGGCGCTCTGGCCGCCCTGCTGCGTTCCCGGCTGGCCGTCGGGGCCTGACCGGCCCGGCACAGCGGCCGACTCCCGTGCGCCGTGGCGTACGGGAGTCGGAAGTGTCACATCCGGAGCCCGGCTCCGGCTCCGCCGGGTCCGCTCAGACCTCGGGGCTCAGCCGCGCCCGCAGTACGGGGGCGGGCTTCTTCGGGTTCGTCAACGAGCTGCCCGCCTGCCACTTCTTCCAACTGACGTTCCAGTCACCGAAGCCGTTCCCGAACGGGTCCATGTCCTCGCCGTTGCTGTTGACGACCTTCACGATGTCGCCCTCGCGCACGGTGTCGAAGAACCAGGCGGCGTTGTCGGTGCTCATCCCGGTGCAGCCGTGGCTGACGTTCTCGGAGCCCTGGGAGCCCGTGGACCAGGGCGCTGCGTGCACGTACTCACCGCTCCAGGTGACCCGGGTCGCGTAGTACACCGGCAGGTCGTACGAGTCCGAGGACCCCTCGGAGATGCCGATGCTGGTGCCGCGCATCCGCACGTAGTACTCCTTGCCGAGCACGACCTTGATGCCGTTGCGCGTCTCGAAGCCGGGCTTGCCCGTGGTCACGGGGATGGAGTTGATGGCCTCGCCGTTGCGGTAGACCGTCATCTCGTGCGACGAGGCGTCCGTGACGGCCTCTATGCGGTCCCCCGTGGTGATGGTCAGCGGCTTGCTCTCGCCGCCCCACAGGGAGTCGGTCACCTTTATGCCCTTGAGGTTGCTGCGCGCCGTCACGGTGGCGTGGGCGGGCCAATACTTCTCGGGGCGGTAGTGCAGCGTCTTGTCGTCGACCCAGTACCAGGAGCCGCCCTCGGCGGCGGGCTGCGAGTCGACCTTCAGGGCCCGTTCGACGACGGTGCGGGCGTCGGGGTCCTTGACGGGCTTGTTGAGCACGGCGGTGATGGGCTGGCCGACGCCGTACTTGCCCTTCTGCGGACCGAAGGTGACCTTGAGGTCCTTCTCCTTGGTCGGCTTGCCGGTCTCGAAGGTGAGGACCTTGCGGCCGGGTGCCCCGTCCTCGTCCTCGGTGCTGACCCGGACCGTGTACGCGGCGTTCGCGGCCAGCGGGGTGGTGGTGTGCCACCTGCGGCCGTCGGCGGAGAGTTCGCCCGCCACGTAGCGGCCCATGGCGTCCGTGGCGGTCACATCGGTGATGCGGCCGTCGCCGTCCTCGGAGGTGATCTCCAGCGGCTTGTCGGGATCGGCCTTCTTCTTGCCCGAGGGGCCCTTGAAGGTGATCTGGCTCGCCGCGTCGTACGGCTGGGCGGAGAGCGGGTGGCCGGAGCTGCCGCAGGCCGTGACACCCACACCGAGGGCGGCCACCAGCACGGAGCTTCCGACTACCGAGAATATGCGCGGTGAGTGGTTCATGAACTCACCGTAGGAAGGTTCCCGCGGCGCGGCGCGCCGGGTGAGCCGCACGGGTCACGCCGCGACACGCCGAAGGGCCCGGACCTCCTTCAGGAGTGTCCGGGCCCTTCGGGTACGGGAGTTCAGAACCTCGGTGCTACTGGTTCTGGTTCTCGCCGCGGTAGTACTCGAAGACCCAGCCCCACAGGCCGAACAGGATCACGGGGGCGGAGAAGTACAGCAGCCACCAGCCGAAGATGACGCCCATGAAAGCGAGCGCGCCACCGACGGCGAGGGAGAGCGGCTGCCAGGAGTGCGGGCTGAAGAAGCCCACCTCACCGGCGTCGTCGGAGACCTCGGCCTCCTTGTTGTCCTGGGCGCCGGTGTCGACCCGCCGGGCCGTGAAGGCCAGGTAGTAGCCGACCATGATGCACAGACCGAACCCGAGGAACAGGGCGGTGGTACCGGCCGGCTCCTTCGACCATGCGCCGTACACACCGGCCATGATCAGGATGAAGAGGCTCAGCCAGATGAACATCTTGCCTTGGACCTTCACTTGCCGGCCTCCTTGCCGCCAGCGATGGCCTTACCACCGTGGCCGGAGTTCTCCAGCTGGTCGAGGGCCGCGATCTCCGGGTGGTGCAGGTCGAACGCCGGGGATTCCGAACGGATCCGCGGCAGCGTGAGGAAGTTGTGCCGCGGCGGCGGGCAGGACGTCGCCCACTCGAGCGAACGGCCGTAGCCCCACGGGTCGTCGACCTCGATCTTCTTGCCGTACTTGGCCGTCTTCCAGATGTTGTAGAAGAACGGCAGGATCGACAGACCGAGCAGGAAGGACGCGATCGTCGAGACCGTGTTCAGCGCGGTGAAGCCGTCGGCCGCGAGGTAGTCCGCGTAACGACGCGGCATGCCCTCGACACCCAGCCAGTGCTGCACCAGGAACGTGCCGTGGAAGCCGATGAAAAGCGTCCAGAAGGTGATCTTGCCGAGGCGCTCGTCCAGCATCTTGCCGGTGAACTTCGGCCACCAGAAGTGGAAGCCGGCGAACATCGCGAAGACGACCGTTCCGAAGACGACGTAGTGGAAGTGCGCCACCACGAAGTACGAGTCGGAGATGTGGAAGTCCAGCGGCGGGGCCGCCAGGATCACACCGGTCAGACCACCGAAGGTGAAGGTGATCAGGAAGCCGATCGCCCACAGCATCGGAGTCTCGAAGGACAGGGAGCCCTTCCACATCGTTCCGATCCAGTTGAAGAACTTCACGCCGGTCGGTACGGCGATGAGGAACGTCATGAAGGAGAAGAACGGGAGCAGGACGCCACCGGTGACGTACATGTGGTGCGCCCACACCGTCACGGAGAGACCCGCGATCGCGATCGTCGCGCCGATCAGACCCGAGTAACCGAACATCGGCTTGCGGGAGAAGACCGGGATGACTTCCGAGATGATGCCGAAGAACGGCAGGGCGATGATGTACACCTCTGGGTGTCCGAAGAACCAGAAGAGGTGTTGCCACAGCAACGCGCCGCCGTTGGCCGCGTCGAAGACATGGGCACCGAACTTGCGGTCCGCCTCCAGGGCGAACAGCGCGGCGGCCAGGACCGGGAAGGCCAGCAGGACGAGGACACCGGTCAGCAGCACGTTCCACACGAAGATCGGCATGCGGAACATGGTCATGCCCGGAGCACGCATGCAGATGATCGTGGTGATGAAGTTGACCGAGCCGAGGATCGTGCCGAAGCCGGAGAAGGCCAGACCCATGATCCACATGTCGGCGCCGATGCCCGGCGAGCGGACGGCGTCCGACAGCGGGCTGTAGGCGAACCAGCCGAAGTCGGCGGCACCCTGCGGGGTGAGGAAGCCGGCCACGGCGATCAGCGAGCCGAACAGGTACAGCCAGTAGGCGAACATGTTCAGTCGCGGGAACGCCACGTCGGGCGCGCCGATCTGCAGCGGCATGATCCAGTTCGCGAAGCCCGCGAACAGCGGCGTCGCGAACATCAGCAGCATGATCGTGCCGTGCATCGTGAACGCCTGGTTGAACTGCTCGTTCGACATCAGCTGGTTGCCGGGTCGAGCGAGTTCGGCGCGCATGAAGAGCGCCATCAGTCCGCCGATGCAGAAGAAGGCGAACGACGTGACCAGGTAGAGCGTGCCGATCGTCTTGTGGTCAGTGGTGGTGAGCCACTTGATCACGGTCGCGCCGGGGCTCTTGGGCCGTACCGGCAGCTCGTTCTCGTACGAGTCGTCTGCTGCCGCGGCACCCTGAGGTTCGTTGAGGATGCTCACGTTGTCTTCGTCTCCCGGTTCTTCTCGTGGTCCGTCTGGGCGATGCCCGACGGGACGTAACCGGTCTGCCCCTTCTTGGCCAGGTCCTTGAGGTGCTGCTCGTACTTCTCCGGAGAGACGACCTTCACGTTGAACAGCATCCGGGAGTGGTCGACGCCGCAGAGCTCGGCGCACTTGCCCAGGAAGGTCCCCTCCTTGTTGGGGGTCACCTCGAAGGCGTTGGTGTGGCCCGGGATGACGTCCTGCTTCATGAGGAACGGCACCACCCAGAAGGAGTGGATGACGTCACGCGAAGTGAGGACGAAGCGGACCTTCTCGCCCTTGGGGAGCCAGAGGGTGGGGCCGGGGTTGTTGGTCTGCGGGTTCCGCGTACCGGGGGTACCGACCTCGTAGACACCGCCGGCGTTCGCCGGGAAGTCGTCCTTGAAGCGCTGCGGGATCGCAGCCAGTTCCTTGGACGTCTTGCCGTCGCCTTCGACACCCGGCACGTTCTCGACGTAGTTGAAGCCCCAGCTCCACTGGTAGCCGACCACGTTGATGGTGTGCGCGGGCTTGTCGTCGAGCTTCAGAAGCTTCGACTCGTCCCGTGCCACGAAGTAGAAGAGGACGGAGACGACGATGAGGGGGACCACCGTGTACAGCGCCTCGAGAGGCATGTTGTACCGGGTCTGAGTCGGAACCTCGATCTTGGTGCGGCTGCGCCGGTGGAAGATGATGCTCCACAGGATCAGTCCCCACACCAGCACGCCCGTGGCGAGCGCTGCCGCCCACGAGCCCTGCCAGAGGGAGAGGATCCTAGGGGCCTCCTCCGTCACCGGGGTGGGCATACCAAGACGAGGAAAGTCCTTGTATGTGCAACCGGTAGCGGTAACCAGGATCAGGCCCGCAGTCAGCACCTGCGGCAGCTTCCGCCGCATCGGGCGCCGCGACGAGCGGTCGGAGCCGTTGGGACTCACGTAGCGCCTTCCCGAGAGTCTCGCCCGCGCTCTTTGGTTGGCTACGGCCGCCATCTCGCTGGTCGCTCGCCGCCCTGGCACACGGGCAGGGGTTTGGATGTTTATGCGGACCAAACCCTACTGGACGCTATTTGGGGTCGCGCGGGGAGGGTGCCTAACGCGCCGCGGGTCACTCCGAAGGGTGGGATCGGGGGGCTGGATCTGGTTTCTGACGGGGGGTTTGGGGGGTGTTTGGGCTGGTGTTCGAGGGGTCTCCCGAGGGGCGGGCGGGCGCGGCGCTCTAGTTTTGGGGCGTGGGTTATTTCGATGTTGCTTCGGGCGCTCCGCTTCATCCGGTGGCGCGGCAGGCGTTGCTGGCCTCGCTCGACGAGGGGTGGGCCGATCCGGCGCGCCTGTACCGGGAGGGGCGGCGGGCGCGGCTGCTGCTCGACGCCGCGCGGGAGGCCGCCGCGGAGGCGGTGGGCTGCCGGCCGGACGAGCTCGTTTTCACGCCGTCCGGAACCCGTTCGGTGCATGAGGGTGTGGCGGGGGCGCTCGCCGGACGCCGGCGCGCCGGGCGGCGGCTGACGGTCTCCGCGGTGGAGCACTCCGCCGTACTCCATTCGGCCGCGGCCCATCGGAGCGCGGGCGGCGTGGTCGACGAGGTGGGGGTGGACCGGACGGGGGCCGTCCGGGTCGCCGAGTACGCCGCTGCGCTGCGGGCCGACACCGCGCTGGCCGCGCTGCAGTCCGCCAATCACGAGGTGGGCACGGTTCAGCCGGTCGAGGAGGTCGCCGAGGCGTGCCGGGCGGCCGGGGTGCCGCTGTTGGTGGACGCCGCGCAGTCGCTGGCCTGGGGGCCGGTGCCGGGGCCCTGGTCGCTGCTGGCCGGGAGCGCGCACAAATGGGGCGGCCCCGCGGGGGTCGGGCTGCTGGTGGTGCGCAAGGGAGTGCGATTCGCTCCGCAGGGGCCCGCCGACGAACGGGAGTCGGGGCGGGCGGCCGGGTTCGAGAACATCCCGGCGATCGTCGCCGCGGCGGCGTCGCTGCGGGCGGTGCGGGCCGAGGCGGCCGCGGAGTCCGTGCGGCTGCGGGAGCTGACGGCGCGGATCCGGGAGCGGGTGCCCGCGCTGGTCCCGGACGTGGAGGTCGTCGGGGATCCGGAGCGGCGGCTGCCGCATCTGGTGACGTTCTCCTGTCTCTATGTCGACGGGGAGACCGTGCTGCACGAGCTGGACCGGGCCGGTTTCTCCGTCTCGTCCGGTTCGTCCTGTACGAGCAGCACGCTGACGCCCAGCCATGTGCTGCGGGCGATGGGCGTGGTGAGCGAGGGGAACGTACGGGTGTCGCTGCCGCTCGGGGTCGAGGCCGCGGAGGTCGAGCGGTTCCTGGACGTGCTGCCCGGGGTCGTGCGGGGGGTGCGGGAGAAGCTCGGGGCGCCGGTGGCCGGGCCGGCGGGGTCCGCGGAGGCGGTGACCGTGGACGCGCTGGGGATGACCTGTCCGCAGCCGGTGATCGAGCTGGCCCGGGCGATCTCTTCGGTGCGGGTGGGTGGCACGGTGACGGTGCTCGCCGATGACGAGGTCGCCGCCGTCGACATCCCGGCCTGGTGCTTCACGCAGGGCCACGAGTACGAAGGCTCTGCACCGGGCCGAGATGGCGCCACCTCTTACGTGGTACGGCGGGCCAAGTAGCCCCGAAAGGGGCGCGGGGCTGTGTCGATGTGCGGCTCCGCCGCGTGGGCGCGAGCAACCCACGAAAAGCCGCGGACGCGTCTGCCAGGTACATGAGCAGACGCGTCTGCGGCTTTCGTCGTGGCTGGTCGCGCAGTTCCCCGCGCCCCTGACGGGGCGCTTCGCACCCGGAGATTCTCGGCGCCGCCGGCGAGGGCCTAGCCGAGGTGGGCCTCGACCTCTTCCGCGGCAGCGTCACCGTAAGCCTTACGGAAGCGCTCCATAAAAGCCGCGCGGCGCAGCTCGTACTCCTGGGTGCCCAGGGTCTCGATGACCAGGGTGGCGAGCATGCAGCCGATCTGCGCGGCGCGCTCCATCGAGACGCCCCAGGCGAGACCGGAGAGGAACCCGGCGCGGAAGGCGTCGCCGACACCGGTGGGGTCGACCTTCGCCTTCTCCTCGGGGACGCCGACCTCGATCGGGTCCTCCCCGACCCGCTCGATGCGGACCCCGCGCGAGCCGAGCGTGGTGACGCGGTGGCCGACCTTGGCGAGGATCTCCGCGTCGCTCCAGCCGGTCTTCGACTCGATGAGGCCCTTCTCGTACTCGTTGGAGAAGAGGTACGTGGCGCCGTCGAGGAGCGTGCGGATCTCGTCGCCGTCCATGCGCGCGATCTGCTGCGAGAAGTCCGCGGCGAACGGGATGTCGCGGCTGCGGCACTCCTCGGTGTGGCGGAGCATGCCCTCCGGGTCGTCGGCGCCGATGAGGACCAGGTCGAGGCCGCCCACGCGGTCGGCGACGGTCTTCAGCTCGATGAGGCGGGCCTCGCTCATGGCGCCGGTGTAGAAGGAGCCGATCTGGTTGTGGTCGGCGTCCGTCGTGCACACGAAGCGGGCGGTGTGCAGGGTCTCGGAGATACGGACGGAAGCGGTGTCCACGCCGTGCCGGTCGAGCCAGGCGCGGTACTCGTCGAAGTCGGAGCCGGCGGCGCCGACCAGGACCGGGCCGGTGCCGAGCTGGCCCATGCCGAACGCGATGTTGGCGCCGACGCCGCCCCGGCGCACGTCGAGGTTGTCGACGAGGAAGGAGAGGGAGACCGTGTGCAGCTGGTCGGCGACGAGCTGGTCGGCGAAGCGGCCGGGGAAGGTCATCAGGTGGTCGGTGGCGATGGAGCCGGTGACTGCGATTCGCACGGCGAGGTCACGCTTCCTGAGGAGGGAGGGGGTTGACGCTTCACGCTACCCGGTCGGGGACCGGGCCTGAAGTGCGGAAACTACCCGATAGTAGGCCTTTTTTCGTGTGACCTGTCGTGCATACGGTGCGGTCATGACGTACGACGTGTCGCATCTGACGCAGGACGGGCTGGCGGCGCTGCGCGTCGACTGCGCCCGCATGGTTCCGCACTGGGTGACGCCCCTGGCGCCGTGGGAGACGGAGCGGAAGGCTCCGGTCGTGGCGGGGCCGGTGTCGGCGCGGATCACCGGGGTGGTGGTGCCCGCCTCGTCCGCCCGGCTGATCGACTCCATGGCCGGTTTCGGCGACTGACGGAGCGCGCGCCGAGCGCGCGAGGGAACCGCGCGCTCCCCTGCCGCGTCACATCGCTGTCCCCATCGGCCTCCCCTGTCGAGGGGACGCGGGACACGACGCATGACGTGGCAGTCGAAGGAGCGATGCGGTGAGCACCGAAGAACAGACGCAGGACCGGCCGCGACGGCGCACGACGCTGGCGGTCGCCTCGGTCGCGGCGGCTGTCCTCCTCGCGGGTGGCGGCGGCGCGTACCTCGCGACGAGCGCGTCCGGCGACAAGGACGGCGCCGCCTCGCCGGCCGGCCCCGCCGGTGACGGCACTCCCCCGCCGCTCGCCCTGGACGGTTACGCGGCGGGCGGCGACCCGGGCACGTCGAACGGGATCGCGCCGGGTGAGCCGGACCCGAACGGGACGACGTACCGGGCGACGGTGCCGCTGCCGAAGGGGCCCGCCGAGGCGCCGGTGTACCGGGCCGCGGGCGAGGTGAGCGCCGCCGAGGTGAGCGCGCTCGGCAGGGCGCTCGACATCGACGGCACGCCGAAGCTGACGGACGGCGCCTGGCGGCTCGGCCCGGCGAAGGACGGCTCCGGCCCGTCGCTGCAGGTGAACCGGGCGGCGCCCGGCACATGGACGTACGCGCTGCACGCGCCGTCGGCGGGCGACAAGTGCGCGGGCGTGGCGAAGTGCCCCGATCCGGTGGGCTCCGGCAGCGAGAAGGACGCGGTGAGCGAGGCCGCCGCGAAGAAGGCCGCGGCGCCGGTCCTCAAGGCGCTGGGCCAGGACGACGCGAAGCTGGACGCGGGCCAGTTGATGGGCGCGACGCGCGTGGTGAACGCGGACCCGGTGGTGGGCGGCCTGCCGACGTACGGCTGGTCGACGGGGATCCAGGTCGGCGCGGACGGTCAAGTGATCGGCGGCAGCGGCCAGTTGAAGGCTCCGGTCAAGGGCGACACGTATCCGGCGGTGAGCGCCGATCGGACGCTGAAGCGGATGAACGGTTCGGTGTCCGGTGACCGGGTCGCCGTCGGAGGGTGCGCGAGCGCCGTGCCGCTTGAGCGCGGGGGTGCGGATCAGCAGGGCACCGGATGCACGCCGTCCTCGCCGCGGCCGCCCGCGTCCACGACGACCGCGGTCACGAAGGCCACGTTCGGCCTGGCCGCGCAGCACTCGGGCGGGCGGCAGATCCTCGTACCGTCCTGGCTGTTCCAGGTGAAGCCGACCGGGGCCACGACGCCCACGACGGTGACGCATCCGGCGATCGCTCCGGAGTTCCTGGTGGCGCCGTCGAGCGCGGCGGCGACGCCGCCGCAGGAGGCGCCGAGTCCGCGGCCGAGCGCGTCGCCGGGCGAGTCGGGGACGGACACGCAGGACGTGCGGGTGTCGGGGTACGAGGCGGACGGCAAGAAGCTGACGCTGCACTTCACGGGCGGGGTGTGCGCGACGTACCGGGCCGCCGTCGACGAGTCGAAGGACCGGGTGTCGGTGAAGGTGACCGCGACCCAGAAGAAGGGCACCGTCTGCATCATGATGGCGAAGTTCTACACGCTGGACGTGACGCTCGACGGTCCGCTGGACGGGCGGAAGGTCGTCGGCTCGGACGGGCACGAGGTGCGGGTCGCGCAGCAGAACGGTCCGGGCGGGGTGAAGCCGGCGCCGCGCGGCTGACGCGCTCGGGCGCGGAGTACGCCGATGGCCCGGTCCCCTGTCGCAGGGGGCCGGGCCATCACGCGTGGTCGCGGGGCGAGCCGCACTCGCCGAGCGGTCTAGCTGAACGAGTCGCCGCAGGCGCAGGAGCCCGTGGCGTTCGGGTTGTCGATCGTGAAGCCCTGCTTCTCGATGGTGTCGACGAAGTCGATGGAGGCGCCGCCCAGGTACGGGGCGGACATGCGGTCGGTCACGACCTTGACGCCATCGAAGTCCTTGACGACGTCACCGTCGAGCGAGCGCTCGTCGAAGAACAGCTGGTAGCGCAGACCGGAGCAGCCACCCGGCTGAACGGCGACGCGCAGCGCCAGGTCCTCGCGGCCTTCCTGGTCGAGCAGAGCCTTGACCTTGGCCGCGGCGGCGTCGCTCAGGATGATGCCGTCGCTGACGGTGGTGGTCTCGTCCGATACGGACATCTACATCTCTCCCGGGTTGTACGGAGACTGCTTGCCGACCATTGCAACCGGCAAGGGCCCGGATCCATTCCGGGTGTCGCTCTTCTTCTTTCATGCTCGCACACGGCTCGCGGCCGGGGCACGGGACGGCCGAGGCGGATTGCGTCACATCGACATGATGAGTGTCGTCAAACTGACGTGAACCACGTATGATAGATAGCGTCATTTCGACGAAAAGTCGTTCTGTAGATGAGAAAGGGTGCGTGACGTGACCACGGCCCAGACCCCCCAGGCCCCTGTCGACCTGGACGTTTCCCCCACTCCCCTGGCTCTGCTGCTGCTCGGCCGCGAGGCCGACCCCAAGAGCGAGCGCGGTGTGGAGTGTCCTGGCGACCTTCCCTCGCCCTCCGACCCGGACCTGGTGGAGCGGGCCCGCGCGGCCAAGGAGAAGCTCGGCGACAAGGTGTTCGTGCTCGGGCACCACTACCAGCGCGACGAGGTCATCCAGTTCGCCGACGTCACCGGCGACTCCTTCAAGCTGGCGCGGGACGCCGCGGCGCGGCCCGAGGCCGAGTACATCGTCTTCTGCGGTGTGCACTTCATGGCCGAGTCGGCGGACATCCTCACCGGTGACGACCAGAAGGTCGTGCTGCCCGACCTCGCCGCCGGCTGCTCGATGGCCGACATGGCCACCGCCGAGCAGGTCGCCGAGTGCTGGGACGTGCTGACCGAGGCCGGCATCGCCGAGCAGGTCGTGCCCGTCTCCTACATGAACTCCTCGGCGGACATCAAGGCGTTCACCGGCAAGCACGGCGGCACGATCTGTACGTCGTCCAACGCCGAGCGCGCACTGAACTGGGCGTTCGAGCAGGGCGAGAAAGTCCTGTTCCTCCCGGACCAGCACCTGGGGCGCAACACCGCGGTGCGGGATCTCGGCATGTCGCTCGAGGACTGCGTCCTCTACAACCCGCACAAGCCGAACGGCGGGCTGACCGTCGAGGAGCTGCGCGCCGCCAAGATGATCCTGTGGCGCGGGCACTGCTCGGTGCACGGGCGCTTCTCGCTGGACTCGGTGAACGACGTGCGCGAGCGCATACCGGGCGTGAACGTCCTGGTGCACCCCGAGTGCAAGCACGAGGTCGTGGCCGCGGCGGACTACGTCGGGTCCACGGAGTACATCATCAAGGCGCTCGAGGCCGCCCCGGCCGGGTCCAAGTGGGCCATCGGCACGGAGCTGAACCTGGTCCGGCGCCTCGCCAACCGGTTCGCCCCCGAGGGCAAGGAGATCGTCTTCCTCGACAAGACGGTCTGCTTCTGCTCGACCATGAACCGGATCGACCTGCCGCACCTGGTGTGGACCCTGGAGTCCCTGGCGGACGGCCAGCTGGTCAACCGCATCGAGGTCGACCGCGAGACGGAACAGTTCGCGAAGCTGGCGCTCGAGCGGATGCTGGCGCTGCCGTAGCGGTAGCCGAGATGAAAGGGCTGAGCCGCTATGCGGCTCAGCCCTTTCATCTATGAAATGCGGCGCGAAGCGCCAGGCATTTCAGGGGCGCGGGGCTGTGTCGATATGCGGCTCCGCCGCGTGGGCGCGGCCCGCCCCCACCGGGGCGAGCGCCGGATGATGCGCTCGCCCCAGCGGCGGGAAGGCGTCAGGCCTTCGCCGGCTCCGGGTCGGACTCCGACTCCGGGGACGACTGCTCAGGCACCGGCGCCCCGCGCTTAGCGGCCCGCTTCGCCGCCCGGCGCTCCTTGCGGAGCTCCAGCATCGCGTAGAGCGTCGGGACGAGGAGCAGGGTCAGCAGGGTCGACGTGATCAGGCCGCCGATCACGACCACCGCCAGCGGCTGCGCGATGAAGCCGCCCTCGCCGGTGACGCCGAGCGCCATCGGGAGCAGGGCGAAGATCGTCGCCAGGGCCGTCATCAGGATCGGGCGGAGCCGGTGCCGGCCGCCCTCGACGACCGCCTCGACGACGCCCAGGCCCTGCGCCCGGTACTGGTTGATCAGGTCGATCAGCACGATCGCGTTCGTGACGACGATGCCGATGAGCATCAGCATGCCGATCATCGCCGGAACACCCATCGGGGTGCCGGTGGCGACGAGCAGGCCGATCGCGCCCGTCGCCGCGAACGGGATGGAGACCAGCAGGATCAGCGGCTGGGCCAGCGAGCGGAACGTCGCGACGAGGAGCATGAAGACGATCGCGATCGCCGCGAGCATCGCCAGGCCCAGGTTCTTGAACGCGTCGTCCTGGTCGGAGGTGACACCGCCGATGGTGGCGGTGGCCCCGGCCGGCAGGTCCAGCTTCGCGAGCTCGGACTGGAGGTCTGCGGAGACCGCCCCCGTGTTGTCCCCGGTCGGCTTGGCCGTGATCGTGGCGGCGCGGGCGCCGTCGATGCGGGTCATCGAGACCGGACCGTCGACGAGCTTCACCGTGGCGATGTCGCCGAGGGTGACACCGCGCGGGCCCATCGGCAGCTTCTTCAGCTCGGCCATGGTCGTGGCCGGCTTCGCCGACTTCACGACGACGTCGCGCTCGGTGTCGTCGAGGATCGCCTTGCCGCTGGTGGTGCCGCGCACCGCCTGGGCGACGGCCGCGCCGAGCGTCGTGTCGTCGAACCCGGCCGCGGCCGCCTTGGAGTTGGCCTTGACCGCGATGCGCGGGACCGACTGCGACAGGTCGCTGGTCACGTCCGTGACGTCGTCGAGCGAGGCGACGGACTTGCGGACCTGCTCGGACGCCTTGTCGAGGACCTCTCCGTCGGCGGCCTTCACGACCACGCTCAGGTCCTGGCTGCCGAAGCCGTCACCGGCCGCGATGGTCGTCGTACCGATGCCGGACAGCTTGCCGAGCTCGCGCTCGATGCGGTCCTGCGTGTCCTCGAACGAGGCCTTGTCCTTCAGGGTGACCTGGTACGAGGCCTGGTTGGTGTCCGTGCCGCCGCCGAAGGCCGCCATGAAACCGGAGGAGCCGACGGTGACCTGGTAGTCCTTGATCGCGTCGATGCCCTGGAGCGCCTTCTCGACCTTCCGCGCGGAGGCGTCGGTCGCGGCGAGGCTGGTGCCGGGCTTCAACTCCTGCTTGATGGACAGGACTTCCTGCTCGCCCTGGTCGAAGAAGTTCGTCTTCAGGAGCGGGGCCATGCCGAAGGTGCCGACGAGGACGACGATCGCGAGGGCCACGCTGGTGAGGCGGCGACGGGTCGCGAAGCGCAGCACCGGCACGTAGATCCGCTGGAGCCAGGAGCGGGACTCCTTCTCCTCGGCCTTGCGGCGGGCCTCCTCCGGGTCGACGCCCTGGATCGCCTTCGGGGCGCGCAGGAACCAGTAGGAGAGGACCGGAACGACGGTCAGGGAGACGAGGAGGGAGGCGAGCAGCGCCGCCGTCACCGTCAGGGAGAACGAGCCGAACAGCTCGCCGACCATGCCGCCGACCAGACCGATGGGCAGGAACACGGCGACCGTGGTGAGCGTCGACGAGGTGACCGCGCCGGCGACCTCGCGGACCGCGGTGAGGATGGCCTCCTTGCGCTCCTCGCCGTAGCCGAGGTGCCGCTTGATGTTCTCCAGGACGACGATCGAGTCGTCGACGACGCGGCCGATCGCGATGGTCAGCGCGCCGAGCGTGAGCATGTTCAGGGAGAGGTCGCGGGTCCACAGGACGATCAGCGCGAGGACCACCGACAGCGGGATGGAGACCGCGGTGACGAGGGTGGAGCGCAGCGACGCGAGGAAGACCAGGATGACGATGACGGCGAAGAGCAGGCCGAGCGCGCCCTCGGTGGTCAGCCCGGAGATGGACTTCGAGACGGCCGGGCCCTGGTCGCTGACGACGGTGAGCTTCGCGCCGGAGCCGAGGTCCTGGCGCAGGTCGTGCAGCTTGTCGTGGACCGCGTCGGAGATGGCGACGGCGGAGCCGTCCTGGTCCATGGTGACCATGACGGCGAGGCTGGGCCGGCCGTCGGTGCGGGTGAGCGAGTCGGCCGTGGACGGCTGCTGCTTCACCGTGGCGATGTCCCCGAGGCGTACGGGCTTCTTGATGCCCTGGCCGGTGATCATCAGGTCCTCGATCTGGCGCAGCGAGGTGAAGCCGCCGCCGACCTGGACCGTACGGTTCTTGCCGCTCTCGTCGAAGGAGCCCGCGGGGAGCGTGGCGCCGCCGGCCCGGAGCGACTGGCCGAGCGCCATGACGGAGACACCGGCCGAGGCCATCTTCCGGTCGTCCGGGGTGACGTTCACCTGGAGGTCGCGGACGCCGTCGACGGTGACCTGGGAGACGCCGTCGATGTCCTTGAGGGACGGTACGACGGTCTTGTCGAGCTGGTCGGCGAGCGCCTGCTGGTCCTTGTCGGAGGTGACGGCGAGGACGACGGTCGGGATGTCGTCCGTGGAGCCGGCGACGACCTGCGGGTCGACCTCGTCGGGCAGTTGGGCGCGGGCCCGGTTCACGGCCTGCTGGATGTCGGCGACGATCTGCTTCGAGCCGTTGCCGAAGTCGAACTGGGCCATCAGGACCGCATTGCCCTCGGAGGCCGTCGCGGTGATGCCGGTGACGCCGTCGACGGCGTCGATGGAGTTCTCCAGCGGCTCGACGACCTGCTTCTCGACCACGTCCGGGGACGCGCCCTGGTAGGGGGCCAGGACGGAGACCATCGGCAGTTCGATGGAGGGCAGCAGCTGCTGCTTGAGCTGAGGGATCGCGATCGCGCCGAAGACGATCGCGATGATCGACATCAGGCCGATCAGGGCGCGTTGGGCGAGGCTGAATCTCGACAGCCAGGACATGGGTGGGGTCTCCGGGGGCGTGGGACGACGAGCGGACTGCGGCCCGCCCACACGGTCGCGCACAGGGTCGCGCACAGGGGGCCGCTCATACTTTCAGCCATCCCCAGGGTCCGATTCGTCGCTCCCAGGTCCCGTCTTCACGCCGCGCATACTGCGGCCGTAGTACGTGTCGGGCCCTCCTCACTCCACCCTTGGACGGACCAGGCCCGATTCGTACGCGATGACGACGAGTTGGGCGCGGTCGCGGGCGCCCAGCTTGGCCATCGCCCGGTTCACATGGGTCTTGACGGTGAGCGGGCTGACCTCGAGGCGTTCGGCGATCTCGTCGTTGGAGTGGCCGCCCGCGACGAGGACGAGGACCTCGCGCTCGCGTCCGGTGAGCGCGGCGAGCCGCTCGGCGTGCGCGCCGGCGCCCCGGCCGTCCTCGTCGAAGCCGTCGCCCTGCGCGAGAAACTTGGCGATGAGGCCCTTGGTCGCGGCCGGTGAGAGCAGCGCGTCGCCCGCCGCCGCGACGCGCACCGCGCCGAGCAGTTCCTCGGGTTCGGCGCCCTTGCCGAGGAAGCCGGAGGCACCCGCGCGCAGCGACTGCACGACGTACTCGTCGACCTCGAAGGTGGTCAGCATGACGACGCGGACCCGGGCGAGCGCGGGGTCGGCGCTGATGGCGCGGGTGGCGGCGAGGCCGTCGGTGCCGGGCATCCGGATGTCCATGAGAACGACGTCGGGGAGGTGTTCCCGGGCGAGGGCGAGGGCCTCGGCGCCGTCGGAGGCCTCGCCGATCACCTCCATGTCGGCCTCGGAGTCGACGAGGACGCGGAAGGCGCTGCGCAGCAGTGCCTGGTCGTCGGCGAGCAGTACCCGGATCGTCATGCGCCGGTGTCCCCTGACGTGGTGGTGGGTGAAACGGCCCCGGAGGTGCTGGGCTTGACGGGAAGGATCGCATGGACGCGGAAGCCGCCGCCGTAGCGCGGTCCGGCGCTGAGGGTGCCGCCGAGCGCGGAGACCCGCTCGCGCATGCCGAGCAGTCCGTGACCGCCGCCGCCCTCCTCGGGGGCGGGCCGTCCGGGGGTCGCCTCGGGCCCGTTGTCGAGGACGGTGATCTCGACGTTCGGGCCGACGTGCACGACGCTGACCTCGGCCTTCGCGTCGGGGCCCGCGTGCTTGTGGACGTTGGTGAGGGCCTCCTGGACGACGCGGAACGCGGCGAGGCCGACGGCGGCGGGCAGGACGGGGGCATCTTCGGCTCGGGCCACCTCGACGGGCAGGCCCGCGTTGCGGAACGTGCCGACGAGGTCGTCGAGGCGGTCGAGTCCCGGGGCCGGTTCGGTGGGGGCCTCGGGGTCGCCGGACTGGCGCAGCAGGCCGACGGTGGCGCGCAGTTCGTCGAGGGCGGAGCGGCTGGCGGTGCGGACGTGCGCGAGGGCTTCCTTCGCCTGGTCGGGCCGCTTGTCCATGACGTGGGCGGCGACGCCGGCCTGCACGTTGACGAGCGCGATGTGGTGGGCGACGACGTCGTGGAGGTCGCGGGCGATGCGCAGCCGTTCCTCGGCGACGCGGCGCCTGGCCTCCTCCTCGCGGGTGCGTTCGGCCCGTTCGGCGCGTTCGCGGATGGCGTCGACGAAGGCGCGCCGGGAGCGGACGGCGTCGCCGGCCGCGGCGGCCATGCCGGTCCAGGCGAAGATCCCGAGGTTCTCCTGTGCGTACCAGGGCAGTGGGCCGACGAACATGGCGATGCCGGTGAGCAGGGCCATGGTGGCGAAGCCGACCCGCCAGGTGGTGGGCCGGTCGGTGGTCGCGGCGACGGTGTAGAGGGCGACGACGGCCGACATGACGACGGGGGCGCGCGGCTCGCCGGTGACGAGTTCGACGACGGAGACGGTGGCGGTCGCCGCGAGGACGTACATGGGGGCGACGCGGCGGAAGACCAGGGCGGCGGCGCCCAGCACCATGAGCGCGAGGCTGAGGGTGTCCGGGGTGCGGGCGCCCCAGGCGTAGGTGCCCTGCGGCCCGTGGGGGTCGACGAAGGAGCCCGCCACCATCGCGAACAGGACGCCGAGGGCGACGATCGCGTCCAGGGCCAGGGGATGGGTCCTGGCCCACCGTACGAGCGAGGTCACCGGCGTCACGGTAGCCTCCCCTCCCCGCTCGTCGGCCGGGTGGGGAGGGTCCGCCGGGAATCTCCCGGAAACCTGCCCGGGATCAGCCAGGAATGAGCCCGTCGTCGGAGAGCATGGCCCTGACCTCCTCGAGCGAGGCGTCGGGCGCCGGGAGGATCAGCTCGGAGGGCTCCAGGGAGTCGTCCGGCAGCGGGGTGCCGAGCCGGCGGACGGCGTCGAGGAGGGCGGCCAGAGTCTGGCGGAAGCCCGGCTCGTCGCCGCTCTCCATCTCGGCGAGGAGTTCGTCGTCCAGCTTGTTGAGCTCGGTGAGCTGGTCGTCCGCCAGCCTCACCTGCCCCTCCCCCATGATCCGTACGATCATGACGAGCGCCCTCCTCGTAGGCGATGCGGCCTCTCGAAGCTACTGCTTGTCGAAGCGCGGAGTGTCCTGCTGCTGCCCGCTCTGCTGGCCCTGGCCCTGGCCGCCCTCGATCGCCTGCTGGGACGAGGAGGAACCACCGGCGAGCTCGGCCTTCATGCGCTGCAGCTCCAGCTCTACATCCGTACCACCGGAGAGCCGGTCCAGCTCGCTCTGGATGTCGTCCTTGGCGAGACCGGAGGGGTCGTCGAGGGCGCCGGAGGCGAGCAGCTCGTCGATCGCGCCGGCGCGGGCCTGCAGCTGTGCGGTCTTGTCCTCGGCGCGCTGGATCGCGAGGCCGACGTCGCCCATCTCCTCGGAGATGCCGGAGAAGGCCTCACCGATCCGGGTCTGCGCCTGGGCCGCCGTGTAGGTCGCCTTGATGGTCTCCTTCTTGGTGCGGAAGGCGTCCACCTTGGCCTGGAGTCGCTGGGCCGCGAGGGTGAGCTTCTCCTCCTCGCCCTGGAGCGTCTGGTGCTGCGTCTCCAGGTCCGTGACCTGCTGCTGGAGCGCGGCACGGCGGGAGAGGGCCTCGCGGGCGAGGTCCTCACGGCCGAGCGCGAGCGCCTTGCGGCCCTGGTCCTCCAGCTTGGAGGACTGGCCCTGGAGCTGGTTGAGCTGCAGTTCCAGTCGCTTGCGGCTCGTCGCCACGTCGGCGACACCGCGGCGCACCTTCTGCAGCAGCTCCAGCTGCTTCTGGTACGAGTAATCGAGGGTCTCGCGAGGGTCCTCGGCCCGGTCAAGGGCCTTGTTCGCCTTCGCGCGGAAGATCATCCCCATACGCTTCATGACACCGCTCATGGGCTTCGCGCGCCCCCTTCTGACCGACTTCAGCTCCAGCACTGCGACAGAACCCACAGTACGGGTCCTGCCTCTATTACCGCACTGTTCAGGTACGGATGCGCTCATCCCCGAGGACGACTGCGTCCTGCTCCGGGTCCCGCGCAGGGAGTAGGGAGCCCCCTTCTCCCCTCGGGGTCCCGTGCCCCTGTCACGGGGTAAGGACGCAGGGTGTTGCCGGATCGTTCCCCATGGGCCTGTGGTCCATGCACGTCCAGCACGTACCCTTGGTCTTTGTGTTCCGTAGCCGATCCAAGGACGACAAGGCGCCGGCCGACAAGGCCCCGGTGACCGCCTCCGACGCGTCCAAGCAGACCCGAGACCCGCAGGCGCCCAAGGGCCGCCCCACGCCCAAGCGCAGCGCGGCCCAGTCGCAGCGCCGCAGCGTGGCCAACACCAAGATGTCGCCGAAGGAGGCCCGCTCGCGTTCGCGCGAGGAGCGCCGCACCGCGATGGAGCGCCAGCGCGCCGCCCTCGCCAGCGGCGACGAGCGTTATCTGCCGGCCCGTGACAAGGGACCGGTGCGCAAGTACGCGCGCGACTTCGTCGACTCGCGTTTCAGCATCGCCGAGTACTTCCTGCCGATGGCGGTGATCATCCTCGTCCTGAGCATGGTCCGCGTGGGCTCGCTGCAGGCCATCGCGCTGTGGCTGTGGCTCTTCGTGATCGTCGCGATCGTGATCGACTCGGTCATCACGGGCCTGCGCCTGAAGAAGCTGCTGGCGGAGAAGTTCCCCGACCAGCCGCGCAAGGGCGCCGTCGCCTACGCGCTGATGCGCACCCTCCAGATGAAGCGGCTGCGGCTGCCCAAGCCCCAGGTCAAGCGCGGGGAGCGGCCCTGAGCACCGAGGCCTTCGCCGGGGACGCCCCGCAGGCCTGGCTGGACAAGCTGGGCGGTCTGCGGAACGTCGTACGGCAGGAGCTGGTGGCCCGGCAGCTCGACGAGCAGATAGCCGGGCGCTTCCCCGTGGGGCGGCGACTGCGCGTGCTCGACGTGGGCATGGGCCAGGGCACGCAGGCGCTGCGCCTGGCCCGGGCCGGTCACAAGGTGACCGGTGTGGAGCAGGATCCGACGATGGTGGCCGCGGCGCGCCAGGCGCTCGCCGCGGAGCCGGAGGGGGTGCGCGAGCGGGTCCGGCTCGTCGAGGGCGATGGCCGGGACACCGGCGTGCACTTCCTGCCCGGCAGCTTCGACGTCGTGCTCTGTCACGGCGTCCTGATGTACGTGGAGGACCCGGACGCGCTGCTCGCGGGTCTGGCGCGGATGCTGGCCCCGGGCGGCCTCCTGTCGCTGCTCGTGCGCAACGCGGACGCGCTGGCGATGCGGCCCGGCCTGGCCGGTGACTGGGTCACGGCCCTCGGCGCCTTCGACTCGACGATGTACGCGAACCGGCTGGGCCTGGACGTGCGGGCGGACCGGCTCGACACCCTGACCTCGACACTCGCCGGGATCGGGGCCCCGCTGCACGCCTGGTACGGGGTGCGGGTCTTCACGGACCAGGCGGCCGACGGCCCGGTGGTGCCCGAGCAGCGGGGCGAGCTGCAGACGCTGCTCGCCGCCGAGGAGCGGGCGGGCCGCACGGAGCCGTACCGGCGGGTGGCGGCGCTGCTGCACCTGTGCGGAGTGCGCGGCTAGGACCTGTCCGAGGAGGGCCGGCGTCCGGTGGGCGTCGGCTCGTTCGGCGGTGCAGGACGCGCGAGCCCTCTCGTACGAACGTGACAATCCGGGCATGAACGTCTTTCGCGCGCGCACGCCGCGCCTCGCTCTTCCGCTGTCCGGGGTGCTGTGCGTCGGGGTCCTGCTGTCCGGGTGCTCAGGGTCCGAGGGGGCGGCGCGCTCGACGGCGCGGGCCGCCGTGCCGGTCGAACAGCAGAAGAAGGCCGGCGACAGCCTGCAGGACGACTACATGCGGGTGATCAAGAAGGTCCTGCCGTCGGTCGTGCAGATCCAGGCCTCGTCGGATCTCGGCTCCGGGGTCGTGTACGACGACAAGGGGCACATCGTCACGAACGCCCATGTGGTCGGTGACGAGAAGACGTTCCGGGTGACGACGGCCAACAGCACCGAGGAACTCTCGGCGAGGCTCGTCTACTCGTACCCCGAGCAGGACCTCGCGGTGATCAAGCTGGACAAGGTGCCGGACCCGATGGAGCCGGCGAGGTTCTCGGACTCCTCGAAGGTCGCGGTCGGGCAGATCGTGCTGGCGATGGGTTCGCCGCTCGGCCTGTCGTCGAGCGTCACCCAGGGCATCGTGTCGGCGACCGGCCGCACTGTGAGCGAGGGCCGGTCCGGCGGCGGCACCGGCGCGACGATCGCGAACATGGTGCAGACCTCGGCGGCGATCAACCCCGGCAACAGCGGCGGCGCCCTGGTGAATCTCGACGGGGAGGTCGTCGGCATCCCCACGCTCGCGGCGACCGACCCCGGCCTGGGCGGCAGCGCGGCACCCGGCATCGGTTTCGCGATCCCCGCGTCGATGGTCACGACCGTCGCCGGCCAGGTGCTCGAGGACGGCAGGGTGACGGACTCGGGGCGGGCGGCGCTCGGCATCAAGGGCCGCTCGGTCCTCGACGACGGGTACCGGCCGGCCGGGGTCGGCGTGGTCGAGGTGACGGACGGCGGGGCCGCGCAGCAGGCCGGCATCCGGCCCGGCGACGTCATCGTGCGGATCGGCGACACGGACGTGACGACGACGCAGTCCCTGGCGGAGGCGCTGGCGGAGGAGAAGCCCGGCGACAAGGTCTCCGTGACGTACACCCGGGACGGCGCCGACAAGAAGACGACGGTCACGCTCGGCGAGATGTGACCGTCCTTCGGGATCCGCGGTGCCGGGCGCGGCCGTGGCGGGCGCCCGGCACCGGTCGGGTCAGTCCTGCGGCGCGGCCGCGTCCTCCGCGTGCAGGCTCATCGGGCCGTAGATCTCGGTCGTGTCCTCGAAGAGGTGGACCTGGTCGGCGCCGCCCTCGGCGAGCTCCTTCCAGTACTCACCGATCCAGGACTCGGCGTCCCCTTGCGTCGTGAACTCCTCGGGCTCCACCGCCGGGGCCACCTCGGTCCCGTCGGCCTTCTCGAACCGCCACGTCCATGCCGCCATGTGTCAGCCTCCCGCGTACCGGATGTCCGATGCGTTCTGTCACCGTCGCTCGCTCTGTGCGCCGAGCGATGTCCCTGGAAGACTAGCCGGGCGCGCGTACGTCACGGGGGCGCGGGAGGATCTTGGTGTGGAACTCACTCTGCTCGGCACCGGCGCCCCCGAGGGGCTGCCCCGCCCCGACTGTCCCTGTGCCGCCTGCGCGGCCGCGCTCGGCCCGCACGCACGGGCCGCGACGGCGCTGCTGATCGACGGCACGCTGCTGCTCGACCTGACGCCGGGCGCCGCGTTCGCCGCGGCCCGCGCGGGGCACAGCCTCGGCGGGGTGCGGCAGGTGCTGCTCTCCCATCCGCACGACGGGCCCGCCGTCGAGGTGCCGGCCGGGCTGCCGACCCCGGGCCGGGTGCCGGACGGGCGCGAGCTGGCGCTGCTCACCGGGCATCGCGTACGGGCCCTGGCGCTGGACGCTCCGGGCACCGGGTACGAGGTGGCGGGGCCGGAGGGCGAGCGGCTGCTGTACCTGCCGCCGGGGGCCGCGCCCTCGGGCCTGGAGGCGGTGCGCACCCCGTACGAGATGGTGATCGCCGATGTGATCGGGCGGCCCGACGCGCTGGCTCGGCTGCGCTCGGCCGGGGCGATCGGCCCCACCACGGACGTGCTCGCCGTCCACCTCGACCACGACGTGCCGCCGGGCGCGGAGCTGGCGCGGCGGCTCGCGGCGGCCGGGGCGCGGGCCGTGTCGGACGGTACGACGCTGGTCGTCGGGGCGTACGAGGAGGTGCCGGACGTGCCGCGCCGGACGCTGGTGCTCGGCGGGGCGCGGTCCGGGAAGTCGGTGGAGGCGGAACGGCGCCTGGAGGCGTTCCCCGACGTCCTGTACGTGGCGACGGGCGGGACGCGGGGCGGGGACACGGAGTGGGCGCAGCGGGTCGCTCTGCACCGGGAGCGGCGGCCCGGCTCGTGGCGCACCTCGGAGACCTGCGATCTGGTGCCGCTGCTCACCGACCCGGACGACGACGCGCCGCTGCTGATCGACTGCCTGTCGCTGTGGCTGACCTACGCGATGGACGAGGTCGGGGCCTGGGACGACGCGGAGTGGGCGGACGGCGGGGAGAAGACGCTTCGCTCGCGCGTGGCCGAGCTGGTGGGGGCGGTGCGGGCGACTCGGCGGGTCGTGGTGGCCGTGTCCAACGAGGTCGGATCCGGGATCGTGCCGGCGACCGCCTCCGGGCGCCGGTACCGGGATGAGCTCGGGCGGTTGAACGCGGCGTTCGCGGGCGAGTGCGAGCACGTTCTGTTGGTGGTGGCGGGGCAGGCGCTTCCGTTGCGGGGTTGATCGGTTTCGTCGGCGGGGTGCGGCCCGGTGGGGCTTCTCGCGCAGTTCCCCGCGCCCCTGAGATGCGCACTTCGTGCGCCATCTCAGGGGCGCTGACACGTCGGGGAAATGCGACGCGAAGCGTCTGCATTTCAGGGGCGCGGGGAACTGCGCGAGAAGCCCCACCGGGGCCGCGGATCACGACGACGGGTCGGAGTTACGGCGGGCGATCACCCGGTACGCGTTCGCGTAAGGGCTTCGGGAGATCAGCGGAGCCAGGGCCCGGTCGGCGACCCGCGCCGACAACAGGGCCGGCACACTCGCCCGGGTCAGAGCGGAGCGAACCCCCCGCTGGAGCCCCGTCGGCGCCGAGGTCCGCCAGGGCTCGTCGGCCCGGGGCGACCACCGCTCCAGGAACAGCGCACAGGCCGCCGTCAGATCCCGCGGCACATGCGCCGCCCGCCGGTCGACCCCGACGACCGTGAAGCCCAGCGCCGCGAGTTCGGCCCGCAGGTTGGCGAGCGGAATGAAGTGCAGGTGCTGCGGCTGGAAGTAGGAGACCCACCAGCGGCCGAGGAGATGGGCGTACCGGCACTCGGGATCGGGCAGTTCGAGGAGGAGATGCCCGCCGGGCCGCAGCACCCGCCGCGCGGCCCGCAGCTCCGCCCGCGGGTCCGGGGTGTGTTCGAGATGGTGGAGCATGCTGAGCGCGTCGTACCGCCCGGCGAGCCGCGGCACGAGTTCCGCGAGCCTCCCCTCGTGGGCCTCGTCGACCCGCCCCTCGCGCCGCGCCTCGGCGATCCCGGCCCCGACGTCGGCCCCGTCGAACGCGGTGTAGGGCAGCTCCTCGCGGGCGGCGGCGGGGAACTCCCCGTTCCCGGTGCCGACGTCGAGCCAGCTCTCGGGTTCGATGTGCCGGGCCAGGGCGCGGGCCCGCTCCCGGTGACGGCGGGTGTCGCCGCGGGCGCCCGGGACGCGCCGCATGTGTTCGGCACGCAGCCCGTCGTAGAAGTCGCGGTGGTAGAAGTCGAGGCCCTCGGGAGTCAGCCGCGGGTTCTGGAACGAGTGGGCGCAGGCCCGGCACTGGTCGACGGTGAAGCTGCCGGGCTTGTGCTGGAGGAGGTCGGTGGTGCGCAGCCGGGTGCGCAGTCGGGTGGAGCCGCACCAGGGGCAGTCGGGGCGGCGCGGTTCGTGGAAGCGCTCGGTGCCCTGGGCGAGCTCGCTGAGGTAGGCGGGGCGGCGCTCCGCCACCACCTGGGCCGTGGTACGACAATCCGACACAAACCGGAACGTAAAGGATCGGGAAGGGCGATGCAACGACGCTGTGAAGTCGGTGCGTCGCCCGCCCGGCGGCAGGGCTCGACGGGGCCGGTACTGTTCGGCGAATGAGCTCGCTGAATCTCGACGACTTCACCGATCTGATCGAGCGCCCGGACGGCGGGACCCGCCGTGACGCCGAGGAGCGCAGGGCCCGACAGGCCGTGCCGCCCGGCGCCCTCGGCCGCCTCGACGAACTGGGCGAATGGCTCTCGGCCGCCCAGGGTGCCGTGCCCGTACGGCCGGTGGCCCGGCCGCGCGTGGTCGTGTTCGCGGGCGACCACGGGATCGCGGAGCTCGAGGTGTCGAAGCGGCCCGCGGGCAGCGCCACGGAACTGGTGCGCGAGCTCCTCGAGGGCGCGTCCGCGGGGGCGGTCCTCGCCCGGCGGCTCGACGTGGGCGTACGGATCGTCGACCTGTCCCTGGACTGCGAGCCGGACGAGCTGCCGAAGGGCGTCGAGGACCGCCGGGTGCGGCGCGGCTCCGGGCGCATCGACATCGAGGACGCGCTCGGCCTTGAGGAGGCGGAGGCCGCGTTCCGCGCGGGCATGGCCGTCGCCGACGAGGAGGCGGACTCCGGTACGGATCTGGTGGTGCTCGGCGATCTCAGCGTGGGCGGCACGACGGCGGCGGCCACGCTGATCGCGGCGCTGTGCGGCACGGACGCGTCGGTCGTCACGGGGCGCGGCGGTGATCCCATCGACGACCTGGCGTGGATGCGCAAGTGCGCGGCCGTGCGGGACGCCCTGCGGCGGGCGCGGCCGGTGCTGGGCGACCAGTTGCAGTTGCTGGCGACGGTGGGCGGGGCGGATCTGGCCGCCGCCACCGGGTTCCTGTTGCAGTGCGCGGTGCGGCGCACTCCCGTGATTCTGGACGGGGTCGTCTCGGCTGCCTGCGCGCTGGTGGGGCAGCGGGTCGCGTTCCGGGCGCCCGACTGGTGGCTCGCGGGGCATGCCAGCGGGGAGCCGGCGCAGGCGAAGGCGTTCGACCGGATGGCGATGGATCCGCTGCTCGATCAGGGCATTCGGCTGGGCGGGGCCACGGGGGGCCTGTTGGCGCTGCCGCTGGTCCAGGCCGCCGCGTCCCTCGCCGCCGAACTGCCTGAGCTGCCTGAGCTGCCGGAACAGCCCGAACTGCCTGAACTGCCGCTTCAGAGCTGAGCGTCACGACAAGCCGCGGACGCATCCGCTCACTCACGAGCGGACGCGTCCGCGGCTTTCTCGTGGCCGGTCGCGCCCGGAAACGGCACCGCGCCGCTGGCCGGACTGGACAAATACCCGCAATATGCTCGCCCGCATGGGAGCAGCCGTCACGACAAGCACACCCGCCTCGCGCCGCGCCGCGGGCTTCACGGTCTGGTATCTCCGGGTCGTCACGTTCATCAACCTGCTGAGCGCGGTCTGGGTCTCGTTCGGACAGGACCTGCGCCGCCACAACTCGGAGAACTACTTCACTCCGTACCTGCTGGCGGCCGGCTTCTCCTCGGCGCTGGTGGCCGCGTTCCTCGCCATCACGATGCGCCGCCGCAAGCGGGCCGCGTGGATCCTCAACCTGGTGCTGAGCGGCCTGTTCCTCGTGCTGTTCGCCCTGGTGATGTTCTTCCCCGAGGTCCGCGGACACGCCCAGAACTGGATCTCGCTCGTGCTGACCGCCCTGTTCGTGGCGGCGCTGATCGTCGGGCGGCGCGAGTTCTACGCGAAGGGCGACCGGTCGAACCCCAAGCTGGCGGCGGTCGTCGCGGCCGTCGGCCTGCTGGTCACCTCGCTCTTCGCCACGTTCCTGGTGACGGTCACCAACCACGCCCACGACGAGCACCGTTCGACGTTCCTGGAGCGCTGGCGCTACGGCACCCTGCGCATGCTGTCGGTCGCCTCGAACGACGCGCACTACGCCGGGATCTCCACCCCGAACTGGGTCAACGTCGTCATCAACATCCTGTCCACCGCCCTGCTGATCGCCGTCGTCTACGCCGCGTTCCGCTCCCGCCGCGCCGTCGACCCCCTCTCCCCCGAGGACGAGGAGAAGCTGCGCAACCTGCTCGACAAGGAGGGCGAGCGGGACTCGCTCGGCTACTTCGCGCTGCGCCGCGACAAGAGCGTCGTGTGGTCGCCGACCGGCAAGGCCGCCGTCACCTACCGCGTCGTCAGCGGTGTCTCGCTCGCCTCCGGCGACCCGATCGGCGACCCCGAGGCGTGGCCCGGCGCGATCGAGCCCTGGCTCGCCGAGGCGCGGGCGCACGGCTGGCTCCCGGCCGTGATGGGCGCGAGCGAGGAGGCCGGCACGATCTACGCCCGGCACGGCCTCGACGCCCTGGAGCTCGGCGACGAAGCCCTCGTGGAGACGAAGGAGTTCACCCTGGAGGGGCGGGCGATGCGCACCGTCCGCCAGGCCTTCAACCGCGTCAAGCGGGCCGGCTACACGGTCCGCATCCGCCGCCACGAGGACATCCCCGCGGCGGAGATGGAGCGCCTGCTGAAGCGGGCGGACGACTGGCGCGACGGCGCCACCGAGCGCGGCTTCTCGATGGCGCTGGGCCGGCTCGGCGACCCGCACGACGGGCAGTGCGTGATGCTCGAATGCTCGGACGGCGAGGGTGAGTTGCGCGCGCTCCTGTCCTTCGTGCCGTGGGGGCCGAACGGCCTCTCCCTCGACCTGATGCGCCGTGACCGGGACGCGGAGAACGGCCTGATGGAGTTCATGGTCATCGAACTCCTGCAGCGCGCCCAGGAGATCGGGATCACACAGGTGTCGCTGAACTTCGCGATGTTCCGCTCCGTCTTCGAACGTGGCTCGCGACTCGGCGCGGGCCCGGTGCTGCGCCTGTGGCGCTCGCTGCTCAGCTTCTTCTCGCGGTGGTGGCAGATCGAATCGCTCTACCGGGCCAACGCCAAGTACCGGCCCATCTGGGAACCCCGCTTCCTCCTCTTCGAGAAGAGCGCCGACCTGCCGCGCATCGGCATCGCGTCGGCCCGCGCCGAGGGCTTCCTCGAGGTGCCGGGCCTGCCCTCGTGGCTGCGCCGCAGGCGGCTGGAGCACCACTGATGACCGCGGTGCGCCGCTGGGCGCACCGCGAATGGGGCCCGCTGTACCGCGCTGTGCGCGACGGGCTGGTGGCCCGCCGGTGGCGGGCGGTCCCGATGACGCTCGCCGCGGTGTGCCTGACGGCCGCGTTCCAGTACGTGCAGAACCGGCCCTGGGGCTACGGGTTCGTGCAGGACGTCGGCGCGGTGCGGGCCGCCGACCCCTGGTGGCTCGCCCTGCTGCGCACCCCGCTCTCCCTGTTCGTCCCGGCCCTCGACCTGCCGGTGTGGGGCGCGCTCGGCCAGATCCTGGTGGTGTTCGGCGTCGCGGAGATCTGCCTGGGCCGGCCCCGCACCCTCGTCATCGCCTACCTGGCCACGCTCATCGGCACCCTGTACGCGCGGCTCGGCATCGCGCTCGGCCCCGGCAGCCCGTTCGGACTGCCCGCCTCGGACGCGCGGGTCGTCGACACCGGTCCGTCGGCGGCGGTCGTCGGCCTCGCGGTGTACGTGTGCGTGCGGCACCGCGCCCGGTGGACGGCCGCCTGCGTCGTCGTGGCGATGTGCGTCGAGTGCGCGCTCAAGCCGAACCTCGCCGGCAAGGAGCATCTCGCCGCGATCGGCGCCGTGCTCCTGCTGTGCGCGGCGGAGGCGCTGGCGCGGCGTCAGGACGGAGGCGGCCTGCGCTCCGGGTCCGGGGTGCCGCCGATCAGGTTCTGGAAGCCGCGGTCGAAGCGGGACCAGCGGCGCTCGTGCCGATAGGCCCGCAGGCCGGCCCGGGCACGGGCGCGGGGCCGCTTCCGGTACCAGCGGCGCGCCCAGTACGAGCCGGGCCGGGCCAGGCGCAGCGCCCCGAACCAGGCGACGAACGGCACGAGCACGCCGATGACCGCGAGCCGGGGCTTGCCCTTGAGCAGCGTGACGAACACGAACGTGAAGTTGACGATCAGCGTCGACACGAGGGTGACCCGGTCGTTCTGCTCCTGGTCCGTCATGTCGTTCACGCCGAGCGGCGAGAACCCGCCGATCACCAGGAGCCCGAGGGCGGACGCGAGGACCACGACCTCCACGCTGCGCCGCCCCTGCTCGCTCCAGTACACGTCCTGGAGATGCAGGATCAGGGCGAACTCGTCGAGCACGAGGCCCGCGCCGATCCCGAAGACGACGGCGCAGAGGGATGCGGCGAGTCCGTGCCGGCCGCTGCCGACCGCGCCGAAGCCGCCGACGACGGTGAGCACGACCCCGGGCACCACGTGGTGGATGTGCACCCCGCCCGGCGTGATGTTGCGGAACGGGCCGCGGCCCGCCCGGATCAGCCGGGTGATGGTGCGGGTGATCAGGAACGTCGCCATGAAGGACAGCAGCGCGAGGAGCAGCGGGAGTTTGCCCGGCTCCGTGATGTTCCGGTACCACCAGTCGCCCATGGGCCCATCCTGCCGCCGGGCCCCGGGCGCCGCCCGCCCTCGTCGCCTGTCCGGGTAACCTCCCCCGATGCCCGATGTGAACTCCCGCGCCTTCCTGCCCGACGGCATACGTTTCGCCTTCGGAACCCTCACGGTGCTGCCCGTCACCGTCACCCGCTGGGACCGGGACGCGGCCCGCACGGGCATGCTGTGCGCCCCGCTCGCCGGTCTCGTCGTGGGGCTGTGCGCGGCCGCGCTCGGCGGGGCGCTGACCCTGCTCGGCGCGGGCCCCCTGCTCGCCGCGGTCGCCTCCGTCGCGGTGCCCGCCGCGCTCACCCGGGGACTGCACCTGGACGGGCTCGCAGACGTCGCCGACGGGCTCGGCAGCGGGAAGCCCGCCGAGGACGCGCTGCGCATCATGAAGCAGTCGGACATCGGCCCGTTCGGCGTCGTCACCCTCGTGCTCGCCCTGTTCGCCCAGGTGGCCGTCCTGGCCCAGCTCTACGACGAGTCCTGGGCGCGGGGCGCGATCGCGGCGGCCGTCGCCGCGGTGACCGCCCGCCTCGCCCTCACCCTCGCCTCCCGCGCCGGGGTCCCGCCGGCCCGCCCCGAGGGGCTCGGCGCGGCGGTCGCGGGCACGGTCGGGCCCCGGGCCGCCCTGGTGGCGGGCCTGGTCGTGGTCGGGGTGACGGCCGGCGTCTCCTTGCCGGGGGCGGCCGCCGTCGTCCTGGGGTGCGGTGCGGCGGAGTTGCTGCTGCGCCGGTGCGTGCGGCGGTTCGGAGGGGTGACGGGGGATGTTTTCGGGGCGCTGGCGGAGGTCGCGGCGACGGCCGCTCTGATAGCACTTGCGCTGTAAGCACACCCTCCGCGGGTCACATGGTGAGACACCGGCGTAGGCTCGCGTCCGGGCCACCCGACCCCGACAACGAAAGAGGGACCTCACCACCGTGACTGCTCTGACTCTCAGCACCGCTACGGCCACCGGCCTCCGCGCCGACGCGCTCGTCGTCGGCGTCGCGAAGGGCGACAAGGGCCCGGTCGTCGCGCCGGGCGCGGAGGCCGTGGACCAGGCGTTCGACGGAAAGCTCGCTTCCGTCCTGGAGACCCTGGGCGCCGCCGGCGCCGAGGGCGAGGTGACCAAGCTCTCCACGCCGTCCGGCGTCAAGGCTCCGGTCGTGCTGGCGGTCGGTCTCGGTGCCCTTCCCGAGAAGGACGACGTGTTCGCCGCCGAGACGCTGCGGCGTGCCGCCGGCGTCGCGGCCCGCGCCCTGGCCGGCTCGAAGAAGGCCGCGTTCGCCCTCCCCGTCGAGGACGCCGAGGACGCCGGTGCGATCGCGGAGGGCGCGCTGCTCGGCGCGTACTCCTTCGACGCCTACAAGGAGTCCGCCAAGGACGCGAAGAAGAACGGCAAGGCGCCGCTCGCCGAGATCGCGATCCTCGGCGGCAAGCCGCGCGACAAGGCGTTCAAGGCGGCCGTCGAGCGCGCCGTCGCGCTGGGCGAGGAGCTCAACCGCGCCCGCGACCTCGTCAACACCCCGCCGAACGACCTGAACCCGGAGTCCTTCGCCGCCGTCGCGCAGGCCGCGGCCAAGGAGCACGGCATCAAGGTGCAGGTGCTCGACGAGAAGGCGCTCGCCAAGGGCGGCTACGGCGGCATCCTCGGCGTCGGCGCCGGTTCCGCCGCGACGCCGCGCCTGGTGAAGCTGTCGTACACGAGCTCCAAGGCGGACAAGCACCTCGCGTTCGTCGGCAAGGGCATCACGTACGACTCGGGCGGCATCTCCCTGAAGCCGGCCGGGCACAACGAGACGATGAAGTGCGACATGGCCGGCGCCGCCGCCGTGTTCGCCGCCGTCGTCACGGCCGCCCGCCTGAAGCTCGACGTCAACGTGACGGGCTGGCTGGCGCTCGCCGAGAACATGCCGTCGGGTTCCGCCACCCGCCCGGGCGACGTGCTGCGCATGTACTCGGGCAAGACCGTCGAGGTCCTGAACACGGACGCCGAGGGCCGTCTGGTCCTGGCCGACGCGATCGCCAAGGCCTCCGAGGAGAACCCGGACGCGATCGTCGACGTGGCGACGCTGACCGGCGCGATGATGCTGGCGCTCGGCAACCGCACGTTCGGCATCATGGCCAACGACGACGCGTTCCGTACGTCGATCCACGAGGTCGCCGAGGAGACGGGCGAGCCGGCCTGGCCGATGCCGCTGCCGGCCGACCTGAAGAAGGGCATGGAGTCCTCCACCGCCGACATCGCCAACATGGGCGAGCGGATGGGCGGCGGTCTCGTCGCCGGTCTGTTCCTCCAGGAGTTCGTCGGCGAGGGCATCACGTGGGCCCACCTCGACATCGCGGGCCCGGCCTTCAACGAGGCCGCCCCGTTCGGTTACACGCCGAAGGGCGGCACGGGTTCCGCGGTGCGCACCCTGGTCCGCCTCGCGGAGCGCACGGCGGCCGGCGACCTCGGCTGAGTCCCGCTCCTTCGCAGGTGATCGACGTGTTCGGCCCCGGGTGCACAGCGCCCGGGGCCGTTCGCTTTCGACGAAATCCGTAGGTTCCTCCGAGGCCCGTACGGTCGATTCGGGTGTAACCGCCGTCTCAGACCCCGGCCCGACGTCCCGCACTCCTTCGACAAGTGCGAGGATGGGTGCCGGCAGGACAGGGCCCCCACCCGAGGGCCGAAGCAAAGAGCGGCCACACCAGCCGCCGCCCGGTCACGCGAGACCGGCGTACGGCGCACATGCATGGAGGACGTGACGTGGCGAACGACGCCAGCACCGTTTTCGACCTAGTGATCCTCGGCGGTGGCAGTGGCGGCTACGCCGCGGCCCTGCGCGGAGCGCAGCTGGGTCTCGATGTCGCCCTGATCGAGAAGAACAAGGTCGGCGGCACCTGCCTGCACGTCGGCTGCATCCCCACCAAGGCGCTGCTGCACGCCGGTGAGATCGCCGACCAGGCTCGCGAGTCCGAGCAGTTCGGCGTGAAGGCGACCTTCGAGGGCATCGACATGCCCGCCGTCCAGAAGTACAAGGACGAGGTCATCTCGGGCCTGTACAAGGGCCTGCAGGGGCTGATCGCCTCCCGCAAGGTCACGTACATCGAGGGCGAGGGCCGGCTGTCCTCCCCCACCTCGGTGGACGTGAACGGCCAGCGCATCCAGGGCCGCCACGTGCTGCTCGCGACGGGCTCCGTGCCGAAGTCGCTGCCGGGCCTGGAGATCGACGGCAACCGGATCATCTCCTCGGACCACGCGCTGACCCTGGACCGCGTCCCGCAGTCCGCGATCATCCTGGGCGGCGGCGTCATCGGCGTCGAGTTCGCCTCGGCGTGGAAGTCCTTCGGCACCGACGTCACGGTCGTCGAGGGCCTGAAGCACCTGGTCCCGGTCGAGGACGAGAACAGCTCGAAGCTTCTTGAGCGCGCGTTCCGCAAGCGCGGCATCAAGTTCAACCTCGGCACCTTCTTCGAGAAGGCCGAGTACACGCAGGACGGCGTCCGCGTGACCCTCGCCGACGGCAAGACCTTCGACGCCGAGGTCCTTCTCGTCGCCATCGGTCGTGGCCCCGTCTCGGCCGGCCTCGGTTACGAGGAGCAGGGCGTCGCGATGGACCGCGGCTACGTCCTGGTCGACGAGTACATGCAGACCAACGTGCCGACCATCTCGGCCGTCGGTGACCTCGTCCCGACCCTCCAGCTCGCGCACGTCGGCTTCGCCGAGGGCATCCTGGTGGCGGAGCGTCTGGCCGGCATCAAGACCGTCCCGATCGACTACGACGGTGTGCCGCGGGTGACGTACTGCCACCCGGAGGTCGCCTCCGTCGGCATCACCGAGGCCAAGGCCAAGGAGATCTACGGCGCGGACAAGGTCGTCGCCCTGAAGTACAACCTGGCGGGCAACGGCAAGTCCAAGATCCTGAAGACCGCGGGCGAGATCAAGCTCGTCCAGGTCAAGGACGGTGCCGTGGTCGGCGTCCACATGGTCGGCGACCGGATGGGCGAGCAGGTCGGCGAGGCCCAGCTGATCTACAACTGGGAAGCGCTGCCGGCCGAGGTCGCCCAGCTCATCCACGCCCACCCGACCCAGAACGAGGCGCTCGGCGAGGCCCACCTGGCCCTCGCGGGCAAGCCGCTGCACTCGCACGACTGACCTCGTTCCCGCCTGTCGCACTGTCGCATGGGCGCGACGACCGACCCCACAGACTTCCGCACTGCGTTGCCGCGCATTGCACATTCGTAAGGAGCAACAGAAACCATGGCGGTTTCCGTATCCCTTCCGGCGCTCGGTGAGAGCGTCACCGAGGGCACTGTCACCCGCTGGCTGAAGGCCGAGGGCGAGCGCGTCGAGGTCGACGAGCCGCTGCTCGAGGTCTCGACCGACAAGGTCGACACCGAGATTCCTTCGCCGGCCGCCGGCATCCTGGCCTCCATCAAGGTCGCCGAGGACGAGACGGTCGAGGTCGGCGCCGAGCTGGCCGTCATCGACGACGGCACGGGCGCGCCCGCTGCCGCTCCGGCTCCGGCCGCCGCCGAGGCTCCGGCCCCGGCCGCCCCGGCTGCCGAGGCCGCTCCGGCCCCGGCTCCCGAGGCCCCCGCCGCCGCTCCGGCCGGCGCCGCCTCCGGTACCGACGTCGTGCTGCCCGCGCTGGGCGAGTCGGTCACCGAGGGCACCGTCACCCGCTGGCTGAAGGCCGTCGGTGACGAGGTCGCCGAGGACGAGCCGCTGCTCGAGGTCTCGACCGACAAGGTCGACACCGAGATCCCCTCGCCCGTCGCCGGTGTTCTCCTGGAGATCTCCGTCGCCGAGGACGAGACCGCCGAGGTCGGCGCCAAGCTCGCCGTGATCGGTGCCGCCGGTGCCGCTCCGGCCGCCGCCGCCCCGGCCGCGCCCGCTGCCCCGGCCGCCGCTCCGGCTGCCCCGGCCGCTCCCGCCGCCGCTCCGGCTCCGGTCGCCCCCGCGGCTCCGGCCGCTCCGGCCGCGCCCGCCGCCCCGGCCGCTCCGGCTCCGGCCCCCGCGCCGGTCACCCCGGCTCCGGCCGCGCCGGCCGCCGTGTCCCCCGTGGACGACGGCGCCTACGTGACCCCGCTGGTGCGCAAGCTCGCGTCGGAGAACGGCGTGAACCTGTCCACCGTCAAGGGCACCGGCGTCGGTGGCCGCATCCGCAAGCAGGACGTCATCGCCGCCGCGGAGGCCGCCAAGGCCGCCGCTCCGGCCGCTGCCGCTCCGGCCGCCGCCGCCGCGCCGAAGGCCCCCGCCCTGGAGGTCTCCCCGCTGCGTGGCCAGACGGTCAAGCTGCCGCGCATCCGCAAGGCGATCGCGGACAACATGACCAAGGCGCTGCACGAGCAGGCGCAGCTGTCCTCGGTCATCGAGGTCGACATCACCAAGCTGATGAAGCTCCGCAACCGGGCCAAGGACGGCTTCGCCGCCCGCGAGGGCGTCAAGCTCTCCCCGATGCCGTTCTTCGTCAAGGCCGCCGTCCAGGCGCTGAAGGCCCACCCGGTCATCAACGCCCGCCTGAACTACGACGAGGGCACGATCACCTACTTCGACTCGGAGAACGTCGGCATCGCCGTCGACTCGGAGAAGGGCCTGATGACCCCGGTCATCAAGGGCGCGGGTGACCTGAACATCGCGGGTATCGCGAAGCGGACCGCCGAGCTGGCGAACAAGGTCCGTACGAACAAGATCGCTCCGGACGACCTGGCCGGCGCCACCTTCACGATCTCCAACACGGGGTCGCGCGGTGCGCTGTTCGACACGGTCATCGTCCCGCCGAACCAGGTCGCCATCCTGGGCATCGGTGCCACGGTCAAGCGTCCGGTCGTCGTCTCCGACCCGGAGCTCGGTGACACGATCGCCGTGCGCGACATGACCTACGTGACGCTCTCCTACGACCACCGTCTGGTGGACGGCGCCGACGCGGCCCGTTACCTGACGACGGTCAAGCAGCTCCTCGAGGCGGGCGAGTTCACCGCCGAGCTGGGCCTGTAAGACGCTCAGGCGCGCCTCAGCAGTACGACGGAGCCCCCGTCCGGAGACCGACCTCCGGGCGGGGGCTCCGTGCTGCCCCGGGGCCGGGGCGGGACCGACGGTGTCTCAGCCTGTGGGCACCGGGTGTCCACCGGGGGCCCCGGGGCGGGTCCGGGCGCGGGTGCGCCGATCGATGCCGGTTCGGGGCCCAACGGGGCTTGTGGGCGCCGGAGTTGGGCCGTTTCGGGGGCGGCGCGGCAGGGCGGCCCGCGCCCGGCACATCGATGGCAAACCGTGCCACGTAACGCGCATCACCTGCGACGGAAGCCCTCGCGCCCTTCCTGGCCTGGGGCGCGGCCGTATTGTCTAGTGGTCGATGTCCTTGGCCTCCCGGAGGAGCCCACAATGACCACGCCCGTCGTCCACTCGCTGCGCGAACAGATCCGCGAGCACATCGTGGAGGGGATCGTGAGCGGCCGCTGGAAGCCGGGCGAACGGATCGTGGAGCGACGCATCGCGACCGAGCTGGAGGTCAGCCAGACGCCCGTGCGGGAGGCGCTGCGGGAGCTGGAGTCGCTGCGCCTGATCGAGTCGGCGCCGAACAAGGGCGTGCGGGTGCGGAACCTGTCGGCGGCCGACCTGGAGGAAAGCTATCCGGTCCGGGCCGGCCTGGAGGCCATCGCGGCCGAGCTGGCCGCCGAGCGCCTGGCCGAGGACTGCTCGGCCCTGGAGCCGCACGTGGCGGCCCTGTACCGGGCCGACCAGGAGGCGGACGGGACCGGGCAGGTGCGGCACACGGTGGGCTTCCACCGGGAACTGGTGCGCGCCGCGAACAACTCGGTGCTGCTGCACACCTGGGAGGGGCTCGGCATCGAGGTCTTCACCGCGCTGTCCATCCGCTGGCTGGGCACCGTGCAGCAGTCGTACGCGGAGGAGCACGAGGAGATCGTCGCCGCGTTCCGGCGCCGGGACCCGGCCATCGCGGAGATCGTCAAGACGCATGTCCTCGGGTGTGCGCCCCGGGCCTGACCTGCGCGTGAGCGGTAGTGGCGAAAGGGGCACTGGGTGCCCCTTTCCTGCGTTTTCGCTGGCACCTTGTGCCGACTTTCGCGTTCTGGCGAGGTTTTACCCCTCCACCCTTTGATCGATCATCGATCAGGGAGTTACAGTCGCCGACGGGTCCACACCCGGACCCCGCCCTGTCCTGCCAAAGACATCAAGGGCACCCCCAACCCCACCCCCTTCGACTCAGGAAGGCGTGCGGCGACTATGACCGACCCCATGCGCACCCAGCAGAGCGAGCTCGACCAGCTTCCGGACCGCGACCCGGAGGAGACCGCCGAATGGCAGGCCTCCCTGGACGCCGTCACGGAGGCCGCCGGCCCGCACCGTGCCGCGTACCTGATGCGGCGCACGCTGGAGCGCGCCGAGGCGGGCGGCCTGGCGCTGCCGAAGCTTCTTGAGACGGACTACGTCAACTCCATCCCCACCGCGGCCGAGCCGGCCATCGACGGTGACGAGGAGATGGAGCGCCGGATCACCGCCTGGAACCGCTGGAACGCGGCCGCCATGGTGACCCGCGGCTCGAAGCACGGCGTCGGCGGCCACATCGCCACCTTCGCCTCGGCCGCCTGGCTCTACGAGACCGGCTTCAACCACTTCTTCAAGGGGAAGGAGGGCGACGGCTCCGGCGACCAGCTGTACATCCAGGGCCACGCCTCCCCGGGCATCTACGCCCGCGCCTTCCTCGACGGCCGCCTGAGCGAGCAGCAGCTCGACCTGTTCCGCCAGGAGTCCGGCGGCAACGGCCTGCCGTCCTACCCGCACCCGCGGCGCCTGCCCTGGCTGTGGGAGTTCCCGACGGTCTCCATGGGCCTCGGCCCGCTGTCGGCGATCTACCAGGCCCGGTTCAACCGGTACCTGACCAACCGCGGCATCAAGGACGTCTCGGCCTCGCACGTGTGGGCGTTCCTCGGCGACGGCGAGATGGACGAGCCCGAGTCGACGGCGGCCCTCGCACTGGCGAGCCGCGAGGGTCTGGACAACCTGACCTTCGTCATCAACTGCAACCTGCAGCGCCTCGACGGCCCGGTCCGCGCCAACTTCAAGATCGTGCAGGAGCTGGAGGCCCAGTTCCGCGGCGCCGGCTGGAACGTCGTGAAGTCGCTGTGGGGCAACGCCTGGGACGAGCTGTTCCAGCTCGACACCACCGGCGCCCTGGTCCGCCGCCTGCGCGAGGTCCCGGACGCGCAGGTGCAGACGTACCAGACGCGTGACGCGGCCTACATCCGCGAGGACTTCTTCGGCAAGGACCCGGCGCTGGTCGAGCTCGCGAAGCTCATCAGCGACGACAAGATCCTCGAGTGCTTCCACCTGTCGCGCGGTGGCCACGAGCCGCGCAAGGTCTACGCCGCGTACAAGGCCGCCCTGGAGCACAAGGGCGCCCCGACCGTGATCCTGGCGCAGACCGTCAAGGGCTTCACCCTGGGTGAGGGCTTCGCGTCGAAGAACGCGAACCACCAGATGAAGAAGCTCACGACGGACGAGTTCAAGAACATGCGTGACCTTCTCGAGCTCCCCATCAAGGACAGCGACTTCGTCGACGGTGTGGTCCCCTACGGCCACCCCGGCGCCGACTCCCCCGAGGTCCGCTACCTCCAGGAGCGCCGCGCGGCCCTGGGCGGTCTCGCCCCGGCCCGCCGCACGCAGCCGCTGCCCGCCCTCCCGGCCCCGGCCGACAAGGCGTTCGCGTCCTTCGACAAGGGCTCCGGCTCGCAGTCGGTGGCGACGACGATGGCCTTCGTACGCCTGGTCAAGGACCTCGTGCGCGACAAGGAGACCGGCAAGCGCTGGGTCCCCATCGTCCCGGACGAGGCCCGCACCTTCGGCATGGAGAGCCTCTTCCCGTCCCTGGGCATCTACTCGCCCAAGGGTCAGACGTACGAGCCGGTCGACCGCGACCAGCTGATGTACTACAAGGAAGCCAAGAACGGCCAGATCCTCAACGAGGGCATCACCGAGGCCGGCTCGATGGCCGACTTCATCGCCGCGTCCAGCGCGTACTCGACGCACGGCGAGGCGATGATCCCCTTCTACATCTTCTACTCGATGTTCGGCTGGCAGCGCACGGCCGACCAGATGTGGCAGCTCGGCGACCAGCTGGGCCGCGGCTTCCTGGTGGGCGCCACCGCCGGCCGCACGACGCTCACCGGTGAGGGCCTCCAGCACGCGGACGGCCACTCCCCGATGATCGCCGCGACGAACCCGGCCGCGCTGTCCTACGACCCGGCGTTCGCCTACGAGGTCGCGGCCATCGTCAAGGAGGGTCTGCGCCGTATGTACGGCGAGGCCAAGCAGGACGAGGACCAGAACGTCTTCTACTACCTGACGGTCTACAACGAGCCGATGCCGCAGCCCGCGAAGCCCGCGGCCGACGGCATCGACCAGGGCATCGTCAAGGGCCTGTACCGCTTCAACACGGCGGAGACCGCGGGCCTGTCCCCGGCCGCCAACGCGCCGCGCATCCAGCTGCTCGGCTCCGGCACCGCGATCCACTGGACCCTCAAGGCGCAGCAGCTGCTCGCCGAGGAGTGGGGCGTGGCCGCCGACGTGTGGTCCGCGACCTCGTGGACCGAGCTGCGCCGTGACGCGCTGGAGGCGGACGCCGCCATCCTGCGCGGCGAGGAGCGGGTGCCGTTCGTGCGCCAGGCGCTCCAGGGCGCCGAGGGCCCGGTCCTGGCCGTGTCCGACTACATGCGCCAGGTCCCGGACCAGATCGCGCAGTGGGTGGAGCAGGACTGGTCCTCGCTCGGTGCGGACGGCTTCGGTCTGTCCGACACCCGTGAGGCGGCCCGCCGTCACTTCGGTGTCGACGCCGAGTCGATCGTCGTCGCGGCCCTGGCCCAGCTCGCCAAGCGCGGCGAGGTCAAGGCGACGGCCGTGAAGGAGGCGCGCGAGCGCTACGGCCTGTAGGTCGTCCCGAGAGGTGCCGCGCGTGCCCCGTCCCGGATTGCCGGGGCGGGGCACGCGTGCGTGAATGGACGGGTCCGCCGCCCGCTGCCCGGAGGCGTCCCGTGAAGATCTCCAAGACTCCGTCCGCGCCCTGCTGGGCGAGCCTGTCGACCACGGACACCGCCGCGGCGGGCCTGTTCTACGAGGCCCTGTTCGGCTGGCGGGCCGAGCCGGTGGCCGATTCCTCGGCCGGCGGCTACGGGAACTTCGCGCTGGACACCGGTGGGCCGGTGGTCGCCGGGGTGGGCCCGGTGCGGATGCCGCAGCAGCCGGCGACCTGGCTGCCGTACTTCCAGTCGAGCGGGGTCGAGGCGATGTCCGCGCGGGTCGGGGGCAACAGCGGCCGTGTCGTGTCGGGGCCGCACGGCATCCTCGACCAGGGGCGGCTCGCGATCTGCCAGGATCCGGCGGGCGCGGCCTTCGGCCTGTGGGAGCCGCTGGAGCACTCCGGATTCCAGACGGTGAACGTGCCGGGCAGCTTCTGCTGGTTCGAGCTGCTGACCCGGGACGGGCCGGGGTCCGTGGACTTCTACCAGTCGGTGCTCGGCTGGGGCACGCACCGGCGCGGGGACGGCCCGTACACGGAGTGGACCGTGGCCGACGAGCCGTTCGGCGGGATGGTCGACATGTCGACGGGCGAGTTCCCGCCGGACGTGCCCTCGCACTGGAACCTGTACGTGGCCGTCACCGACCCCGACGCGACGGCCGCCCGGTGCGCGGAGAGCGGCGGGCAGGTGCTCGTGCAGCCGACGACGATCGACGCCGGGCGCTTCGCGATGCTGGCCGATCCGCAGGGCGCGGCGCTGTCCGTGATCCGCTTCGCGGACTGAGCCATGATGGCGGCATGCGTGCCGCCCGGCTGATCAAGATGGTGCTGTTGCTCCAGTCCCGCCCCGCGATGACGGCGGCGGAACTGGCCCGTGAGCTGGAGGTCTCGGAGCGGACCGTGACGCGGGACGCGCAGGCCCTGTCGGAGGCGGGGGTCCCGGTGTACGCGGACCGGGGCCGGGTGGGCGGCTACCGGCTGATCGGCGGCTACCGGACCCGGCTGACCGGGCTCGCGCGCGGGGAGGCGGAGGCGCTGTTCCTGTCCGGGGTGCCGGGCGCGCTGCGCGACATGGGCCTGGAGGACGCGGCGTCGGCGGCGCGGCTCAAGGTGTCGGCGGCGCTGCTGCCCTCGCTGTCGGACGCATCGTGGACGGCCGCGCAGCGCTTCCACCTGGACGCGCCGGGCTGGTTCCACGAGCCGCGCACGCCCGAGCTGCTGCCCGCGGTCGCGGAGGCGGTGTGGGAGGACCGGGTGGTGCGGGTCGCCTATCGGCGGGGCTCGGCCGATTCCGGGTCGGCGCTCGTGGAGCGGGAGTTGGAGCCGTACGGGCTCGTGCTGAAGGCGGGGGTCTGGTACCTGGCGGCGCGGGTGCGGGGTGGTTCCGGCGGCGGGTTCCGGGTGTACCGGCTGGACCGGCTCGACTCGGTGGCGGCGGTGGAGGCGGTGGAGCCGGGTTCAGGGGGCGGGGAGTCGTTCGTACGGGACCCGGAGTTCGATCTGCCGGCGTTCTGGGCGGAGCGGGCGGCGCAGTTCGCCCGGGGCCTCCTGCGGGCGGAGGTGGTGGTGCGGCTGACGGCGGCAGGGGTGCGGCGGCTGCCGCAGGTCACGGACGCGGTGGCGGCGCGGGAGGCGGTGGCCGCGGCGGGGCCGGCGGACGGGGCGGGGCTCGTCACCGTGACGCTGGCGGTGGAGTCGGAGGAGGTCGCGTTCACACAGCTGCTCGCGATGGGGCCGGACGCGGAGGTGGTGGCGCCGGCGGGGCTGCGGGAGCGGCTCGGAGAGGCGGCACGGGCCATGGCGGAGCGGTACGGGTGAGCCTCCGGCATGTGCTGCTTCGGCGAGTTCGCGCACTCGGCGTGCGCCCCCGCGGCGCAGGGCAGATGCTTGTCCCGTGATGGACGAGACGGAGTTCTGGGAGATCGTGGACAGCACCCGCGAGGCCGCCGAGGGCGACCCCGAGGACCACGCCGAGCTGCTCGTCGACCGGCTGCTCCAGCTGGATCCCGACGCGGTGCTCGACTTCGCCCGTCACTTCGAGTCCCGGTACAACCGGGCGTACCGGTGGGATCTGTGGGGTGCGGCGTACGTGATGCTGGGCGGGGCCGGTGACGACGCCTTCGACTACTTCCGGTGCTGGCTGATCGGGCAGGGGCGCGAGGTGTTCGAGGGAGCGCTGCACGATCCGGACTCCCTGGCGGAGTCGCTCCGCGAGTTCGACGAGGAGGTCGACGGGGACGGGGAGGAGCTCGGGTATGCGGCGGACGAGGCGTACGAGGAGTTGACCGGGGCGGTCGCCGCGGATCTCGGGATTCCGCCGGCGCCGGGCGAGCCCGAGGGTTCGCCGGTGAATTTCGAGGATGTCGGGGTTCTGACCCAGATGTACCCGCGCCTGACGGAACGGTTCGGCGTTTCGCCGTAGCTTCGTCGCTTTCGTCGCCGGGTGCGGGCCGGTGGGGCTTCTCGCGCAGTTCCCCGCGCCCCTGAAATGCAGGCGCTACGCGCCGCATTTCCCCGACGGATGACCGCCCGATGGAGATCGCGCACGAAGTGCGCATCTCCAGGGGCGCGGGGAACTGCGCGACCAGCCCCCACCGGGCCCGCAGCCGGGAGCCGGACCGGATCAGGCAGCCTCGATGGCCGACTCCAGCGTCGGGTGCTGGAAGTCGAAGCCCGATTCCAGGAGGCGGGTCGGGACGGCTCGGGTGGAGCCGAGGACGTCGCCCGCCATTTCGCCGAGCACCGCGCGGAGCGCGAACTCGGGGACGTTGAGGACGGCGGGGCGGTGGAGGACGCGGGCCATCGTGGAGGTCACTTCCCGGTTCGTCGCCGGGTCGGGCGCCGTCAGGTTCACCGGCCCGGACATCGACTCGGCGTCCAAGAGGAACCGCAGGGCCGCGACGTGGTCGTCGAGGGCGATGAACGACCAGTACTGCCGGCCGTCCCCGAGCCGTCCGCCGAGCCCGGCCCGGAACAGGGGGAAGAGCCTCCCCCACGCGCCCCCGCGCCGCGCCACGACCAGCCCCGTACGAGCGAGCACGGTCCGGATGCCGGCCTGGTGCGCGGCCGCGGTGGCCGCCTCCCACTCGACGCACAGGGACGGCAGGAACCCCTCCCCCGCGGGCGCGGACTCGTCGACGACCCGGCTGCCGGTGTCCCCGTAGTAGCCGACGGCGCTGCCGTTGAGGAAGACGCGCGGCGGGGTCGCGAGCGAGGCCGCCGCCTCGGCGAGCGCGGTCGTGCCGAGGACCCGGCTGTCGTGCAGCTCCCGCTTGTACGCGGCGGTCCAGCGACGGTCGCCGACCCCGGCCGCCGCGAAGTTCACGATCGCCTCGCAGCCTTCGAGGCCCGCCGTGTCGACCCGCATCCGGCGCGGGTCCCAGCGCACCTCGTCCCGCGCGCGCGGGACACGCCGCACCAGCCGCACCACGTCGTGTCCGTCGGCGGTCAGGGAGCGGACGAGGGCCGAGCCGATGAGCCCGGAGGCGCCCGCCACCGCGATTCGTGTCATGGCTCCATCCTGCCGGTCGTACAGTGAGCCGCATGTCAGAGCCAGGGCCCCACATACGGATCGCCGCGCCCGAGGACGAGGAGGCGCTGGGGCGCCTCGACCGGGCGACGTGGTCGACGCTGCACGCGGTCAAGCCCCGCGACCAGCCCCCGTACCAGCCCTTCTTCACCGAGCGTTTCGGACCCCGCGACCACCTCGTGGCCGAGCTCGACGGTCGGCTCGTGGGGTACGTCCGGGTCGGGTTCCCGACTCCGCTCGACTCGAACACGCACGTCCGGCAGATCCAGGGCCTCGCGGTCGACGAGACGGCGCGCGGCCGGGGCGTCGGCAGGCTGCTGCTGCGGGCGGCGGTCGGGGAGGCGCGGCGGCAGGGCGCCCGCCGGATCACGCTGCGGGTGCTCGGGCACAACACTCCGGCCCGGAAGCTGTACGAGGCGGAGGGCTTCGTCGTCGAAGGGGTGCTGCCGGAGGAGTTCCTGCTGGCCGGGGAGTACGTGGACGACGTGCTGATGGGACGCTCGCTGCTGCCGTGACGGCGTGCGGCGGTGCCCGAGTCGTAGCAGGCTCGTAGCAGGGCGTCGGTCCACGCGCCGCCCGTCCGCCGCGAAGGGAGCCCGGTATGGACTGGCCCGTCGCGCGCCGCCGGGGCGGAGAGGAGCGCGCGTGGCTGCGCGGGGCGCCGCCGCCGCGTTGGGTGCGGCTGCTGCCGTGGGTGCTGCTCGTCGCCCTGTGCCTGTTGCAGCTCTTCACCGACGACCGGCTGGAGCTGGGCTTCCTGCTGGCCGCGATCCCTCCTCTGGCCGCGCTGTCCTACGGGTCCTCCACGACGGCGCTGCTCGGCGGGCTCGTGGTGCTGCTGCTGGCGCTGCCCGCGGCGAACCTGGGGCGGCCCGGCAACAGTGATGTGCTGACGGTGCTGTTCGTGGCGATCCTGAGCGTGCTCATCGCCTGGGTGCGCAGCCGCCGCGACGAGCAGCTGGTGACGGTCCGGACGGTGGCGGAGGCGGCCCAGTTCGCGGTGCTGCCGCCACTGCCGGAGAAGGTCGGGTCGGTGCGCTGCGCGGGCCTGTACCGGGCGGCGCAGCGCGGGGCGCTGGTGGGCGGCGACTTCTTCGACGTGCGGCGCGGGCCGAGCGGGGTGCGGGCGGTGGTCGGCGACGTGCAGGGGCACGGTCTGTCGGCGGTGGGCACGGTGGCGGGGCTGCTCGGCGCGTTCCGGGAGGCGGTGCTCGACCGGCGGGAGCTGGTGGGGGTCGCGGCGCGGCTCGACCGGCGGCTCGTGGTGGACGCGGGGCCCGAGGAGCACGCGGAGCTGTTCGCGACGGCGGTCCTCTTCGAGTTCCCGGACGGCTCCCCCGTCGTACGGGTGATCAGCTGCGGCCATCCGCCGCCGCTGCTGCTGCGGGAGGGGCGGGTGACCGAGCTGCCGGTGCCGGCCGGGACGCCGCTGGGTCTCGGGGTCGCGGGCATCGCGCCGCCGGAGGTGCTGACGGTGCCGCTGAAGGCGGGCGACCGGCTGGTCGCGCTGACCGACGGGGTGACGGAGGCGCGCAACGGGGCGGGCGAGTTCTATCCGCTGGCTGCCCGGCTGCCCGGGCTGATGGACGCGGACCACGAGGATCCGGGCGAGCTGACGGACGCGGTGTGGCGGGACGTGGTGCGGTTCGCGGGGACGGTGCGGGACGATCTGACGCTTCTGGTGTTCGCTCCGGAGGACCCGGATGTGCCGGACGCGGCGTGAAATGTGAACGTAGGGCCCATGACTTACCTGGGACTCGCGCCTCGACACCGGCGCGTCGCGGTCACCGCTTCCGTGTTCCTGCTGCCGTTCGCGCTGGCCGCGTGCTCCGACGACGGCTCGGCGACCCCGCCGCCCGCGGCCACTCCCGCGGCCACGGCGAGCGGGGCCCGGTGCGCGACGGATCCGCTGCCCTCGGACGCGGACGCCGGTACGGACACGGCGGGGACCTCCGTCTACACGGTGGACAGCGAGATGCGAACGGCGCCGCGCGGCAAGCCGTTCGGGGCGCGTACGGCGGACCGGTCCGCCGTGCTGGTGTCCGGCGGAGCGACGCTGAAGACGCGGGACTCCGGGGTCCGCAAGAGCGGCGCGACGACCTCGGCGGCGGCCTCGGGCGACCGGGGGCTCAACGCGGCGATGCTGGTGCGCGACGGGAGCGGGCTGACGCTGTCCGGCGGGGAGATGAACACGGCCGGGCGCGGGGCGACCGGGATCTTCGTGACGGACGAGGACAGCCTGGCCACCATGAGCGCCAACCGGGTCACGACGACCGGCGGGTCCGCGCGCGGTGTCACGGCCGCGCACGGGGGCCGGCTCGAGCTGCGGTACACGGAGCTGCGGACGGCGGGCGCGCAGTCGGCGCCCATCGTGGCGGGGCCGGGCGGCGGGGAGGTCACGGTGTCCGGCGGCACGATGACCTCGGCGGGCTGCGGGTCGCCGGGGGTGCAGACGGCGGGCACGGTGTCGCTGTCGGGCACGCTGTTCACCGTGGCGAACTCGGAGGCGTTCACGCTGGAGCCGGGCGGGGTGCTGAGCCTGGAGAACGTGCGGTCGTCGGCGGCCGCGGGCGGGGTGCTGCTGCGGGGCTCGGGCGAGACCTCGTTCGAGATGACCGGCGGGTCGCTGGAGGCGGCGGAGGGTGACCTGTTCACCGTGCGGGAGAGCGTCGCGGACGTGCGGCTGCGGGGGCGGGCGCATCTCACGACGGACGACGGGGCGCTGCTGCGGGTGAAGGACGGCGGGTCCGTGACGTTCTCGGCGCGGGACGAGAAGCTGCGCGGGGACGTGCTCGTGCCCGGCGGGTCGGCGTCGGTGCGGCTCGAAGGGGCGTCGAAGCTGACGGGGCGGGTCTCCGGGGCGTCCCTGTCGCTCGGGCGCGGGACGAAGTGGTCCGTGGACGGGGATTCGAAGGTGGAGGAGCTGGAGCTGCGGGACGGGGTGAAGGTCTCAGACGTGCTGGTGGGCAACGGCTCGGACGTCACGTACGACCGTGCGGCCAGTCCGGATCTCGGTGGCCGCAAGTTCCGCCTGCCCGGGGGCGGAACGCTCCGGCCGGCTTGATCCGCCTGTTCGTCTGGGGGGTGCCCTGGCCGGGCGGCGCTCGCCCGTCGGGGAAATGCGACCCGAAGGGTCTGCATTTCAGGGGCGCGGGGAACTGCGCGACCAGCCCCCACCGGCCCGCGGTCGGCGGACTACCGCGAACGACCCTGGAGTTCCGCCGCCCGATCGCGGATCCAGGGAAGCTCGGACATCAGGGCGAGCCCCGGGCAATACGTCTCGTACCCGTCCCGGTGCCCGGAGATCGCCGAAAAAGACGCCTCCGTACCGGCGGGAAACCGGCTGAGACTGTTGCTGGATACCAGGCGGACGTGCCCGCGCGGGTCCACCCCGGCGGGCCCGAGCTTCCACGCCGCGACGGCGGCGATCGCCTCCGCCATGGCCCGCGGCACCGGCGTGCCCTCGGTGAACGTGCCGATGGCCGCGATCCCGGTCGTGTTCTTGTTGAACCCCTGCGTGTGCGCGCCGATGACGGGCCGGTCGACCCCGCCGGCCCGGCCCTCGTACACGTTCCCGCAGCGGTCGACGAGGAAGTTGTAGCCGATGTCGTCCCATTCCTTGGTGCCGGCCTGCCCGGCGTACAGGGTGCGGATGATGCGGGGCGCGTCGGCGCAGTCGTAGCGGTTCGGGGTGTCGGTGTGGTGGAGGAAGACCGCTTCGACGTGGTCGGCGTACCGGATGGGGTCGCGGTGGTAGGGCTCGGTGCCGGCGAGCCAGACGCGGCGCGGCACGATGTGCGGCCGGGCCGCGTAGTGCCGGGCCGCGGCCTGCTCGGTGGCGGACGGGTGGGGCTCCCGGGCCGCGTCCGGGCCGATCGTGACCGCGCAGAGCACGAGCGCGCCGAGGGCCAGCGCCCCGGGCACACAGCTGAGCACCACTCGTAGGACACGCACGTCTTCCACTGTCGGCCCGTTGCGGCGTTCCGGCCTGTGCGGTCGGCCACACGTGGGCCGAACGGAGGAACCGGCGCCGCCGCCCCGGGCGTTTATTACCGATATGAACCTGCACTTCTCCGTGCTCGACGTGGTGCTGCTCGTACTGGCGCTCATGTACGCGGCCTCCGGCTACCGGCGGGGCCTGCTCGCGGGCTGTGTGTCGCTGGCCGGGTTCGTGGGCGGCGCCGCGGTGGGGGTGAGGCTGCTGCCGTTCGTGATGCGGGCGGTGGCGGAGGGGACGTCGACGGCCACGGTGGTGGCGGTGCTCGCGGTGCTGCTGCCGGCGGTCGCGGGGCACGCGCTCGCCGGGCGGCTCGCGGGGCGGGTGCGCGGCGAGATGGACCGGGCGCCGGGGCCGCTGCGGGTCGCGGACGGGGTCGGCGGGGCCGCGGCGGGCGTCGTGGCGATGCTGGTCGTGGCGTGGGTGGCGGGCAGCGTGCTCGCGGCGTCGTCCTCGACGGCGCTGAACCAGGCGATCCGGGGTTCGGCGGTGCTCGGCACGGTCCAGGACGCGATGCCGTCGTCGACGCCCGCGTGGTTCGCGCGGGCGTCGGGGGCGCTCACCTCGGCGGGGTTCCCGCAGGTCTTCGACCCGTTCGCGCAGGAGCCGTCGGCCGAGGTCGCGAAGCCGTCCGGGGACAGCGTGACCCGCGCGGCGACGCGGGCGGCGACGGCGAGCACGGTGAAGGTGGAGGGCGCGTCGGGCAGCCAGGGCCGCGAAGGCAGCGGTTTCGTGTTCGCGCGCGAGCACGTGATGACGAACGCGCACGTGGTGGCGGGCATCGACGACCCGACGGTGCGGGTGGGCGGGGTCGGCCGGCCGCTGGCGGCGAAGGTGGTGCTGTTCGATCCGGACAGGGACGTCGCCGTGCTGTACGTGCCGGATCTGGAGGCGCCGGTGCTGTCCTTCGACGGCTCGGCCTCGCGCGGGGACGCGGCGGTCGTCGCGGGCTATCCGCAGGACGGCGGTCTGGATCTGCAGGCGGCGACGGTCGCGGACACGATCCGGGCCGGCGGCCAGGACATCTACGGCTCGGGGAGCGTCACGCGCGAGATCTACTCGATCCGCTCCACGGTCCGGCCGGGCAACTCGGGCGGCCCGCTCCTGACGACCGACGGCCGGGTCTACGGGGTGGTGTTCGCCCGCTCCACGACGGACGACGGCACGGGTTACGTACTGACGGCCGCCGAGGTCACCCCGGACGCAGAGCGGGCAGCGACGGCGACGACCCCGGTGGACACGGGCTCCCCGACAGAGTCGTAGGCGCGGGGCGCGACCGGCATGCCCCCCAGGGGCGCGGGGAACTGCGCGAGCAACCACGACGGCGCAGCAGTCGGCGACGATGCTCGACCCCTACGGCGATGTCACCGCGGCCGGCCACACTCCCGTGGCCGGCCGCGGTGCCCCGCTCGAGGTCAGACCTGGACATCCGCTCCGGGTCAGACCTCGAGCCGCAGCACCGGGTTGACGCGGCCGAGGATCATGTCCGTGCGGGGCTGAAGCGCCGCCTCGACCATCTCCGGCTGCGGCAGCACCCAGTACTGCCCGGCGGCGATCTGCTCGAAGCACCGCCGCGCATGCTCGTCCGGGGAGATCCCCTCCGCGTCGGCCCGCGCCTGCAACTGCGCGTTGAACCCGGCGACTTCGGGCCGCGTCTCCGCGTCCGGCCCGGCGGCCTTGAAGATCTCGCTGCGCACGGAGTCCGGGAGGACGACCGAGACCTGGATCTCGGAGCCCTTCATCTGGAGCTCGTACGCGAGGGACTCGCTGAGCGCCAGCGTGCCGAACTTGGTGACGCTGTACGGGGCCATGAGCGGGCTGGGCAGGAGCCCGCCCACCGACGACACGTTGACGACCCACGCCTTGCCGCCCTGCGCGAGCAGTCTCGGCACGAACGCCCGGATCCCGTTGACGTACCCGCCGACGTTGATCCGCAGTGCCGCGTCCCACCGCTCGGCCGGGATCTCCCACGAGTAGCCCATGGCCATGATCCCGGCGTTGTTGAGCAGCAGGTCGACGCTGCCGAAGCGCGCGTAGGCCCGCTCGGCGAGCGCTTCGACGGAGGCCGGATCGGAGACGTCGGTGACGACGTCCTCGACCTCGGCGCCGCCCGCCCGCAGTTCGTCGGCGAAGGCCGCGAGCCGGTCCTTCGCGATGTCGGCGAGGACGAGCTTCATGCCGAGGGAGGCGGCGTGCCGGGCGAACCCGGCGCCGATCCCGGCGGACGCCCCGGTGATGACGGCGGTGCGGCCGCCGAACACCTCGGCGGGGGTCATCAGAAGTGCGTCCCGCCGTCGATGCGGACCTCGGTGCCGGTGATGAACCGGCCGTCCTCGGAGGCGAGCATCGCGACGACGCCGGCGACGGTCTCCGGGCCGGCGAAGCCCTGGCCGAGGGCGGGGGCGAGCTTGGCGAAGAGGGACCAGTCGGTGTCCTCGGGCAGGCCGGGGCCCGCGGACTGCTTGCTGGCGCCGGAGCCGTCGGTCATGCCGGAGGAGATGGAGCCGGGCTGGACGGCGGTGAAGCGGATGCCCTGCTTGGCGTACTCGGCGGCGAGGGCGTGCGTCATGGACTGGATGCCGCCCTTGCTGGCCGCGTAGGCCGCCATGTAGGGGTGGGCGAACATCGCGGAGGTGGAGGAGAAGTTCACGACCGCGGAGTCGTTGCCCTCGAGCAGCGCCGGGATCGACTCGCGGATCATGAGGAAGGTGCCGGTCAGGTTGACCCGGATCACCGACTCGAAGGCGTCGAGGCCGGTCTCGTGGGTGTGCGAGGAGCGCAGGATGCCGGCCGCGTTGACCAGCACGTCCAGGCCGCCGAGGGTCTCGACGGCGGCGGCGACGCCTTCGCGTACGGAGGTCTCGTCGCCGATGTTCACCACGAGGGTGGTGAGGCGCTCGGCGTTGTCGCCGGCCTTGGCGACGGTGTCCTTGAGGCCGTCCTCGCTGATGTCCGCCGCGACGACCCGGCCGCCCTCGGCGAGCATGCGCAGGACGGTGGCCTGGCCGATGCCCGAGCCGCCGCCGGTGACCAGGGCGCGGCGTCCCTCGTAGCGGTTCAGGATCTTCGTGTTCGTCATGGAGCGCCTCTCGTTCCTGTCCGCGGGCCGTGGATGGCGGTCCGCTGTTTTCCTTCACCAGCAGAGTACGACTTTGTGACACGTTTTGCCATAGTGGCATTTCAAGCCGCACTGGCAGTGGACCGGTTAGGCTACGTCCGGTGAACATCGAGCGCCGTACCCTGACCGAACGCCGCAAGGCCGCGACCGAGCTGGAGATCGCCCGCTCGGCGGTGCACCTGTTCACGGAACAGGGCCCCCACGAGACGACGGCGGAGGCGATCGCGCAGCGCGCCGGGGTATCGCTGCGCACCTTCTACCGGTACTTCCGCGGCAAGCAGGACGCCGTCGGCCCGGTCCTCGCGGCGGGCGGCGACCGCTGGCGCGAGCTGCTCGCGGCGACCCCCGCGGGCACCCCGCTGCTCCAGGCCCTGGAGGCGGCGGCCGTCGCGGCCCTGTCCGAGCCGGGCGAGGCCGCGCGCGAGGGGCTCGAGCGGACCCGGGCACTGCTGCGCGCGGCGGCGGACGACCCCGCGCTGCGCGCCGTCTGGTACCGGGTCAACCAGGAGTCGGAGGAGAAGCTCGTCCCCGTCGTGGCCGAGCTGGCCGGACCCGATTCCGACCCGCTGGAGAACACGCTGCTCGCGGCCGCCGCGACGGACGCGATCCGGATCTCCCTGGAGACCTGGTCGACGACCGACGCCGACACCGCAGGACCGGGCTCCCCCGCGGACCTCGTCGTCCGCTGTCTGCACCTCCTCACGCGCCCCCGGGCGTGACGGGGCGCACTGCCGGCCGGCGCGGTGCACCCGTGCCGCCCCGACGCGCGACTCCCTGCGCGCGGCCCGCCGCCTAACCTCGATCCGAACTCGAAAGGCACGCGGACCGAGCTCGACGCCGACTCGGCTGTTGCCGAGCCGCGTCGAGGGGCATGAGGCCCCCAGACATCAGCCGCGCAACCTCGGGGAGGGGCACGTGCTTGAGCCCGCGCACGCGGACGTCGTCATCGTGGGGGCCGGAGTCGCGGGACTGACCGCGGCCCGGCAGCTGACCAGGGCGGGTGTGAGTGTCCTGGTCCTGGAGGCCGCAGCCGGCGTCGGCGGCCGCATGTCCACCGAGAAGATCGACGGGTTCCGGCTCGACCGGACCGGGCAGCTGCTCACGCCCGCGTACCGCCCGTGTCCGTCCTGCCCCGCCCTGCCCGGCACCGACGGGCTCGCGGGCCTCGCGCTGCGGCCCTTCGCACCCGGGGTCCTCGTGCACGGCGAGGGCCGGCGGCACCGCACCGGCGAACCCACGCACCGCCCCCGGCGCGCGAGGGGCGCACTCAGTGCGGCACGCGCCCTGGCGAGCGCCCCCCGACCGACCCGGGGCCCCCGGCCCCCGCTCGGCGGCCCGCTGGACCACGCCCGGCTCGGCACGGCACTGGCCCGGCTCGCGGCGACCCCGGCCGAGCAGCTGCTCGCCCGTCCGGAGCGCCCCGTCGGCGCGACCCTGCCGGAGCGGGGCATGCCGGCCCGGACCCTGCACACCTTCGTACGGCCCCTGCTCTCGGCCCTGTTGTGCGATCCGGACCTGACGACGTCGAGCCGGGCCGCCGATCTCGCCCTGCACGCGTACGCCGTCGGCGGGCTCGCGGTGCCCGAGGGCGGGGCGGACGCGCTGCCGGAGCGGCTCGCGGCCGGGCTGCCGCCGGGCACCGTGCACACCGGGGTCCGTGTCACCTCCGTCGCGACCGACTCCGTGACGACCGCCGGGCACGGCCGGGTCCGCTGCCGCACGGTGGTCCTCGCGACGGACGCGGTCGCCGCCGCCGAACTGCTGCCGGGGCTGCGCGTGCCGGACTTCCACGAAGTGACGGTCGTGCACCACGCGGTGCCCGAACCGCCGCTGACCGAACCGGTGTTGCTGCTCGACGCCGACCACCCGGGGGCGCTCGCGCACACCTCCGTGATCAGCCAGGTCGACCCGACGCGCGCCCCGGCGGGCCGCTCCCTGGTCTCCTCGGTCGTCCTCGGGCCGCCGCCCGACGCCTCGGCACTGCGCGCCCGGCTCGCCGCCCTCTACGGCACCTCGACGGCCGGCTGGGAGACCCTCGCCGTGCACCACACGCCCCGGGCCGTGCCCGCGATGCCCGCCCCGCACGATCCGCGCCGCCCGGTGCGCCTGCTCGACGGCCTGTACGTGTGCGGGGACCACCGTGAGACGAGCACGGTGCAGGGCGCCCTCCACTCGGGCCGCCGCGCGGCCCACGCGGTCCTCGCCGATCTGGGCGTCCCCGTCCCCGCGCCCGAGTCCGCCGAACCGGCCCCGGAACACCCGGCGGCCGCCCCACCGTTCGGGGAGGCCGCCGCCTGAATCCCCGTGAACCCCTCCCGCCGACCCCCTCCTGAAGGTCCATCACACCTCGGACCTATCATCCCCAAGACGCGCCCGTCCCCGTGGAACGAACCGGGGGCGGGCGCCTTCAACTCCCGCCCCGTACCCCTGCCGCATCTCTTGTCACCGTCACAACTCACCTTTACGGTCGGCTCAATCAGACGTCCAGGAGGTCGCAGTCGTGCGCAGACGTGTCCCGGGTCCGCTCCTCACCACCCTCGCCCTCGTAGCAGGATTCATCGGAGCTGTACTGCCTGTACTGCCCACGCCCTCCGCCGCGGCCGATCCCGGGGGCGGGCCACCGGCCGTGGTGCCCCGGCCCACCGACTGGACCTCGCTGGACGGCACGGTCCGACTGACCGAGAAGTCCCGGATCCTCGTCGACCCGCGCAGCCGTGACGCGCGGGTCCTGGCCGCGGGCCGCGCCGAGTTCCCGGGCCCGGCCCGCCAGGACACCGAGGACCTCGCGGAGCGGCTCCGTACCGAGATCGAGGCGGTCACCGGGCTCGCCCCGGGCATCGGGAGCGACACCGCGCACGCGGGCCCCGGCGACATCGTGCTCGCGCTGCGCGACGCGGACCGGCTCGGCGCGGAGGGCTACGCGTTCGACAGCGCGGACGGCCCGGTCCGCATCGACGCCGCGTCCACGCACGGCCTGTACTACGGCACCCGGACTCTGCTCCAACTCCTGCGCGCCACCGACCCGGACGGGCACCGCACACTCCCCCGGGCCCGCGCCACGGACGTGCCCACGCAGCCGGTCCGCATGGTGCACATCGACGCCGCCCGCAAGTACTGGTCGGTGCCGTACCTGAAGAACCTGATCCGCAGGATGGGCGACCAGAAGCTCAACACCCTGCTCATGCACCTGTCCGAGGCGGAGGGATTCCGGCTCTACAGCCCGAAGTTCCCCGGCCTCGCCGACCCGGCGCACAGCTACAGCCGCGCCGACATCGAGGAGCTGAAGGCCTTCGCGGCCCGCCACCACGTCCAGTTGACGCCCGGCCTGGAGATCCCCGGGCACGCGACCGCGATCAGCGACACCTTCGGCATCGGCTTCGGCGACGGCCCCGGCGCGTGCACGGCCGCCCACACCCACTCGCACCTCACGCCGGACTGGATCATCGACATGACCAGTGAGAAGGCGGTCGAGAAGACGAAGGAGATCGTCGACGAGTTCGCCGGCTGGTTCGACGCGCCGCTCTTCTCGATCGGCGCCGAGGAGGTCCCGGGCCAGCTCGCGAACTGCCCGCGCGTCCAGGACTACCTGGCGAAGGACCCGGACGTCACCACGCTCGGCGACCTGCTCAACCGGTACATCAACACCCTGGACGACGTCGTCACCGCGCACGGCAGCCGCACCGCCGTCTACAACGGCTCGGAGCACATGACGGCGCCGCAGCAGAAGGTGCGCGGCCCGGTCGTCTTCCTCACCTGGGAGGGCACCGGCTCGGAGCCGGTGATCCCCGGCCACGACGAGATCGCCATCGGCCCGTTCTACGTCACGCCGAACAACTACCACCACCTGTACCCGAACCAGTCGTGGATGTACGACAGTTGGCAGCCGAGCACGGCCACCGACATGCTCGGCTCGGGCCTCACCAACTGGGCGGACTACAACTTCTGGGCCGCGGACGGGTACTTCGAGCAGCAGATGGCGGGCGCCCGCGCGGTCCTCGCCGACCGCGCCTGGAACGGGACGGCGACGCCGGACGCCCTCGCGGACTTCCGCACCCGCGCCGCCCTGATCGGCGACCCTCCCGGCATCACCGCGCAGCCGGAGCGCCCCCGCGTCGACGACGGCCGCCCGAGCCACCACTGGACCTTCGACCCGGCCCCGTACCCGTCCGGCTGGACCTACGCGGGCTCCCCCGGCAACACCCTCTACGCCGAGGACGTCGCCGGTGACCTGGCCGGATCCTCGTACATCATCAACAACCCGACGCCCGTGGCCGACGGCGTGCACGGGCAGGCCTGGCGCTTCGACTCGGACCGGGACGGGGTCGGCCTCGGCGGGCTCGACGTGGCGGAGCCGTGGACGGTCTCGGTGTGGGTGCGCCCCTCGGCCCGCACCGCCGACCAGGTGCTGCTCAGCTCCGCGGCGGGCGCCCTCAAGCTCCAGCAGTACGGCACCGGCCGGGTCGGCCTGACCGCGTACGGCAAGGCCGACCACTCTTTCGACCACACGCTGCCGCTCGGCACCTGGACGCGGTTGACCTGGGTGGCGACGCCGGGTCACACCGTCCTGTACGCGAACGGCGAGCGGGTCGGCGCGGTCGACGCCTCGATCCCGCTGCCGATGCGCTCGGTCGGCACGGAGAAGGTGTCCCTGCGCGGCGACCTGGACGACCTGAAGACCTGGGACGAGGCGCTGAGCCCGGAGCAGGTCGCCGGACTGGACTGATCGCGAGGCGGGCGGGGCGGAGGGAAGCCTTCCGCCCCGCCCGCGCTCATCCCAGCGCGGCGACCCGCTCCCGGTACCCGCGCACCGGTCCCGCGTCGCGGTACGGCTCGAGCCGCCGCTCGAACTCCCGGACGTACTCGTGCGCCCGCACCGAACGCATGTCGGCCGCCGCCGTGGCCGCCTCCGCGCCCAGGGCGCACGCCGAGTCCAGCTCGCCGAGGCCGAGCCGGGCGGAGGCGAGGACGACCCGGCAGAACAGCCGGCTGCGCGCGAACCCGGGCGCCCGCAGCTGGAGCGACCGCTCGGCGTGCTGCGCGGCGGCCCGGTACTGCTGGAGGTCCCGGTGGCAGTGCCCGAACTCGTCGGCGAGCTGGGCCTCGTCGAAGAACCGCGCCCACGACGGCACCTCGTCCCCCGGCCGCACCGCCTCCAGCGCCCGCTCGGCCCGCACCAGCGACGCCGTGCAGGCCCGCACCTCGCCGAGCACCCCGTGCCCGCGCGCCTCCACGGAGTGCAGCAGCGCCTGCACCACGGGCGGCGCCGCGGCCCCGATGCCCTGCTGCGCGACCCGCGCCAGCTGCACCGCCTCCCGGCCGTGCCCGAGGTAGACGGCCTGCCGGCTCATCGTGACCAGCACGTAGGACCCGTAGCCCCGGTCCCCGGCCGCCTGCGAGAGCCGCAGCGCCTGCACGAAGTACCGCTGCGCGAGCCCGTGCGCCGCGATGTCGTACGAGGTCCAGCCCGCGAGGCGGGTCAGATCGGCGACGGCGGCGAACAGTCTGCGCCCGGTCTGCTCCCCGTACGTGCCGCGGAGCATGGGCTCGGCCTCGTGCTCCAGGTAGCGCACCAGGGCCTGGCGGGCGTGGCCGCCGCCGTAGGCGTGGTCGAGGGCGCGGAACAGCTCGCCGACCGAGCGCAGCGCGGCGATGTCGCCGCCGGATACCTTCTGCCCGGCGCCGCGCTCGGCCTGCAGGCGCTGGCGGGGCACGGCGGCGGGGCGGCCCTGCGTCGGGACGCGGTGCGGGGCCTCGCCGCGGGCGACGCGCTCGTCGGGGCGGCCGATCAGCCAGTCCCGGCTGGGCACGACGAGCCCGGCCGGGGTGAAGGCGATCTTGCGGAGCTCGGCGTGGCTGCCGGAGTCCTTGCGCCACAGGCCGCTGACGATGTCGACGGCCTCCTCGGGCGAGGCCGCGAACTCCAGGCCCGCGTAGACGGGCGCGCAGGCGTCGAGGCCCAGGTCCTGGGCGGACAGGCGGCGGCCCAGGCGCCGGGTGAACACCTCGGCGATGAGCGCGGGGGTGGTGCCGCGGGGCTGCTGCCCGCGCAGCCACCGGGTCACCGACGTCTTGTCGTAGCGCAGGTCGAGACCGTGTTCGAGGCCGAGCTGGTCGACGCGGCGGGCGAGCCCCGCGTTGGAGAAACCCGCCTCCGCGATGAGCGCGGCGAGCTGGCGGTTCGGTGTGCGCTGCGGAGGTCGTTCCGTCATCAGCTGTGCGGTCTCCTGCCTTCCGGGCCGCGCTGCAGCCCCCTTGGAACGGCGTGAATTTAGCGGCGATACCAGGTCTGGGCGGGGTTCTGGCCAGGCCTTCATCCGATCGTGTGACGATGGGACGGAGTCACTGACGCAGCGGCCCGCGATCCGGGCGGACGTACAGTGGCTCGGGGCGCGATATGTGCACGGTGAAGGTTTTTAAGGGAGGCACTTGCCGTGAGTGAGTTCCGGTTCGTCCGCATGGGGTTCGGTGCGGACATGGTCGAGTACCAGGTCGCCTGGGACGAGCAGCGCCGTGTGCACGCCGCCCGTTTCGCCGACGAGGTGCCCGACACCTGTCTGCTCCTGGAGCACCCGCCGGTCTACACGGCGGGCCGCCGCACGGCCCCGGAGGAGCGTCCACTGGACGGCACCCCGGTGATCGACGTGGACCGCGGCGGCAAGATCACCTGGCACGGCCCGGGCCAGCTGGTCGGCTACCCGATCCAGAAGCTGCCGCGCCCGGTGGACGTGGTCGCGCATCTGCGCCGCCTGGAGGACGCGATGATCGCGGTCTGCGCCGAGTTCGGCGTGACGGCGGCCCGCGTCGAGGGCCGGGCCGGCGTCTGGGTCCTGGGCGACCCGATCGAGGAGCGCACGGGCCTGGGCGGCCTGTCCCTCGACTTCGACCCGCGGCTGAGCAGCGAGGACGAGGAGTTCGACCACCGCCTGGTCGGCCCCGAGTACGCGCCGTCGAACGCGGGCCAGCGCCACGAGGACCGCAAGATCTGCGCCATGGGCATCCGCGTCGCCAAGGGCGTCACGATGCACGGCTTCGCGCTCAACGTGAACCCGGACACCTCGAACTTCGACAAGATCATCCCGTGCGGCATCCGCGACGCCGGTGTGACCTCGCTCTCGTACGAGCTGGGTCGCGAGGTCACCATGGACGAGGTCCTGCCGATCGCGGAGAAGCACCTCCAGGACGTGCTCGGGAACGCCGACTTGAAGCCGCGCGTCGTCGAGCCGGACACCGCGGGCACCGCCGCCTGACGGGTCGACCGGAATAGGGCCCCGAGGCCACAGGTTGGCCACCCGTGAGGGCCATGAATGTCACGGGCGTACCCTGATGTACGCCGAGGAATCAAAGCTTTAGGGAGCCGGTCGTGTCCGCAGTCGCACCCGACGGACGCAAGATGCTGCGCCTGGAGGTCCGTAACGCTCAGACCCCCATCGAGCGCAAGCCCGAGTGGATCAAGACCCGGGCGAAAATGGGCCCCGAGTACACCAAGATGCAGAACCTCGTGAAGTCCGAGGGCCTGCACACGGTCTGCCAGGAGGCGGGCTGTCCCAACATCTACGAGTGCTGGGAGGACCGCGAGGCCACGTTCCTCATCGGCGGCGACCAGTGCACGCGGCGCTGTGACTTCTGCCAGATCGACACCGGCAAGCCCGAGGCCCTCGACCGCGACGAGCCGCGCCGCGTCGGCGAGTCCGTCGTCACGATGGACCTGAACTACGCCACGATCACCGGCGTCGCCCGCGACGACCTGGAGGACGGCGGCGCCTGGCTGTACGCGGAGACGGTCCGCCAGATCCACGCCCAGACCGCGGAGCGCGCCGACGGCCGCACCAAGGTCGAGCTCCTGGCCCCGGACTTCAACGCGGTGCCCGAGCAGCTGGCCGAGGTCTTCTCGTCCCGCCCCGAGGTCTTCGCGCACAACGTCGAGACGGTCCCCCGGATCTTCAAGCGCATCCGCCCCGGCTTCCGCTACGAGCGCTCGCTCAAGGTGATCACCGAGGCCCGCGAGTACGGCCTGGTGACGAAGTCGAACCTGATCCTCGGCATGGGCGAGACCCGTGAAGAGGTCTCCGAGGCGCTGCGCCAGCTGCACGAGGCGGGCTGCGAGCTCATCACGATCACGCAGTACCTGCGTCCGTCGGTGCGCCACCACCCCGTGGAGCGCTGGGTGAAGCCGGAGGAGTTCGTCGAGCTCAAGGACGAGGCCGAGCAGATCGGTTTCTCGGGCGTCATGTCGGGCCCGCTGGTCCGCTCCTCGTACCGGGCCGGCCGCCTCTACCAGATGGCGATCGAGAAGCGTGGCGCGTACGTGGCCTCGCAGGCCGTCTGACCTCAGCCCGACGCGGCGCGCGGGAAGCGTGTGAATTCACGCACAAAGCATTACCGGCCGGTAGCGGCCGGATCGGCGCGGCCCTGGCCGTCCCCGCAGTTGAGGGGACCGTCAGGGCCGCGTCGGTGTTCGGGGCACGCACATCAAGGCTTCATAGGTGTTTGACCGTCCGGACACGGCCTGGTAACACCAGTGAGTGACCCTGAAATCACAGCTCGTGCACCCGTGCCGACAAGGGGCCCACACCGTGAACCGCTCCCGAGGGGGGACCTCGACCATGCAGGCCGCGCCCGTTCGCGCCACCGCCATTCCGACCTTCACCGACGCCCTGCGGGCCATGGAGTCGCTCCTCATGAGCGGCGGCCAGCGCACCGCGCGGCGCAACGCCTGGACCTCCGTCCTGGAGGACCGCCGCCGCGCCAAGGACCGCGTCGAGGCCCAGCGGGTGCTCGACTCCGCCGTCGCCGAGGGCTGAGCGAGCCCGGGGCCGGTGCCCCGAACCTCGACGATGCTTCCCGGCCACGTAGACTTCAGGCATGGCGAGGAAGGAACCCGCAGCGGACGCTGCGAACCCCGGGCGACTCAAGCAGATCGCCCTGACCTACAAGATGACCCGCAAGGCCGATCCGAAGATCGGTCTTGTACTCGCGGCTGTGGGAATCGTCACCTTCGGTGTCTTCCTCGCGATCGGCTTCCTGATCGGTCACCCCATCTATCTCGGGATTCTCGGCTTCCTGCTGGCCTTCCTCGCGATGGCGATCGTCTTCGGACGCCGTGCCGAGCGGGCGGCCTTCGGGCAGATGGAGGGTCAGCCGGGTGCGGCGGCCGCGGTGCTCGACAACGTCGGGCGCGGCTGGACCACGACCCCGGCGATCGCGATGAACCGGAGCCAGGACGTCGTGCACCGCGCCGTCGGCAAGGCCGGCATCGTGCTCGTCGCGGAGGGCAACCCGAACCGGGTGAAGTCGCTGCTCGCGGCCGAGAAGAAGAAGATGGCCCGGATCGTGTCGGACGTCCCGGTCCACGACATCATGGTGGGCGACGGCGAGGGCCAGACCCCGCTGAAGAAGCTCCGCACCACCATGTTGAAGCTGCCCAGGGTGCTCACCGGGCCGCAGGTGACCGCGACCAATGACCGGCTGCGGGCCATGGGTGACCTGATGTCGAACATGCCGTTGCCCAAGGGGCCGATGCCGAAGGGTATGCGGATGCCCAAGGGTGGGGGACGGGGGCGCTAGCCGCTGTCGTACCCGAACTCATGGCGCCCTGAGCCGTTTGGCTCGGGGCGCCTTTTCGTGTGCGGGGTTCTGCCGTCGGGCGAGTGCGGCCCGGTGGGGGCTGGTCGCGCAGTTCCCCGCGCCCCTGGAAGGCAGCGGCTTCGCCGCGCCTTCCCCAGATGAAAGGCACCCGGCGCCTTGGTCGGGGAGATGCGGCGCGCAGCGCCATGCATCTCAGGGGCGCGGGGAACTGCGCGACCAGCCCCCACGCACCCGCGGACCACGACGCTCAGATACGGACCTCTACGGACTTGGCCATCCGGTCGTGCAGCCCACGACCGTCCCGGTCCCAGACAAGGGCCGGGACCGCCAGGCACAGCAGTACGGAGCGGGCCAGGACCCGGCCCACTCCGAGGCGGCCGCCCGCCTCGGAGACGACCCGCAACCCGAACAGCCGCTTCCCGGGTGTGCAACCGATCGTCCCCACGGTGAGCACGCTGAGCACGAAGAAGATGAGCAGCGCCCAGTTGCTCGTAGCCTGGTCATAGCCGTGCGTGACCAGGCCGTATGCGATCAGCAGACACAGCGCCCAGTCCACCGCGAGGGCCCCGATACGCCGCCCGGGACGGGCGATGGAGCCGGGTCCGTGCTCGGGCAGCCCGAGCTGCTCACCCCGGTGACCGAAGTCCGCGCCCGACTGCTCCAGGGCCTCGCGGGGCCCGGACAGCCACGATCCCATTGCTTCCCTCTTGTCCACGCATCCACGGTACTGGCAGCGCCGCGGAAGGGGTCCCCGGCCCCCGCTCCGGTTAACTTCGGCGAAACAGATGGGTCATGCTGGAGAAATCCCGTCTGCCTATGGTCGGGTCCGAGTGTCGGCCACCGCACTGGCCGGACGACCGAGCTGCAACCCCGCCCCTCCCCGGGCCGGGAGTAGGAGGAGTTGGATGTCCGAGAAGCACGGGTTCCAGAACGCTGACGAGGTCCAGAAGTTCATCAAGGACCAGGACGTCAAGATGGTCGACGTCCGGTTCTGTGACCTTCCGGGCGTGATGCAGCACTTCACGATCCCTGCGACGGCGTTCGACCCGTCCGAGGAGCTGGCCTTCGACGGTTCGTCGATCCGCGGCTTCCAGGCCATCCACGAGTCCGACATGGCGCTGCGCGCCGACCTGTCGACGGCCCGCGTGGACCCCTTCCGCCGCGACAAGACGCTCAACATCAACTTCTTCATCCACGACCCGATCACGGGCGAGCAGTACAGCCGTGACCCGCGCAACATCGCGAAGAAGGCCGAGGCGTACCTGGCCTCGACCGGGATCGCCGACACCGCGTACTTCGGCCCCGAGGCCGAGTTCTACGTGTTCGACTCGGTCCGCTTCGAGACCTCCGCGAACCAGGGCTTCTACCACATCGACTCCGAGGCCGGCGCCTGGAACACCGGTGCGGAGGAGAACAACCGCGGCTACAAGGTCCGCTACAAGGGTGGTTACTTCCCGGCCCCGCCGGTCGACCACTTCGCCGACCTGCGCTCGGAGATCTCCCTGGAGCTGGAGAACGTCGGCCTGCAGGTCGAGCGCCAGCACCACGAGGTCGGCACCGCCGGCCAGGCCGAGATCAACTACAAGTTCAACACGCTGCTGGCCGCGGCCGACGACCTGATGCTCTTCAAGTACATCGTGAAGAACGTCGCCTGGCGCAACAACAAGACCGCGACCTTCATGCCGAAGCCGATCTTCGGTGACAACGGCTCGGGCATGCACGTCCACCAGTCGCTGTGGACGAACGGCGTCCCGCTGTTCTACGACGAGCAGGGCTACGCGGGCCTGTCGGACACCGCCCGCTACTACATCGGCGGCATCCTGAAGCACGCCCCGTCGCTGCTCGCCTTCACGAACCCGACGGTGAACTCGTACCACCGCCTGGTCCCGGGCTTCGAGGCCCCGATCAACCTGGTCTACTCGCAGCGCAACCGCTCCGCGGCCATGCGCATCCCGATCACGGGCTCGAACCCGAAGGCCAAGCGCGTCGAGTTCCGCGCCCCGGACCCGTCCTCGAACCCGTACCTGGCGTTCTCGGCGCTCCTCCTCGCGGGCCTCGACGGCGTCAAGAACAAGATCGAGCCGGCCGAGCCGATCGACAAGGACCTCTACGAGCTGGCTCCCGAGGAGCACGCGGGCGTCGCCCAGGTCCCGACCAACCTCGAGGCCGTCCTGACCGCCCTGGAGGACGACAACGAGTACCTGCAGGCCGGCGGCGTCTTCACGTCCGACCTGATCGAGACGTGGATCGACTACAAGCGCACCAACGAGATCGCCCCGATCCAGCTGCGCCCGCACCCGCACGAGTTCGAGCTCTACTTCGACCTCTAGGTCACACCGAGGTTCTGAGCTGAGAGGCCGCCGCTTCCCTTCGGGGAGCGGCGGCCTTCGCGTTGTCGGGGGACGGGCGGGTCAGATGCCGGGGGCGGCGGTCAGGACTCCGGAGGAGATCGCGTCCAGGAGGCCGGCGTGGTCGCGGAGGGTCTGGTCGGCGTAGTGGAGGGCGAAGGCGGCGACCGCGCGGTCGAAGGTGTCGGAGCCGCCGAGGTAGGCGGCGATGGCGATGCGGTCGCCGGAGCGGGCGTGGGCGCGGGAGAGGGCGGTGCCGCACAGGCGGGCGTAGGCGAGCAGGTCCTCGGGGCGCATGACGCCGACGTCCGCTGAGCCCTTCATGTCGCGCAGCTGGCGCCAGTAGAAGGAGCGGCCCTGGGGGCCGGTCATCCAGCCGAGGAAGATGTCGCTCGCCGCCTGGAGCAGGCGCTGGCCGGCGACGACGCGGTGACCGGGGTGGAGATAGGGGCCGTGGTACGGGGTGTGCTCCTCGACGACGGACCGGGTCGCCTCCTTGATCTGGAGGAAGAGTGGGTCGTCGGCGTCGCGGCCCGCGAGGAGAACGATGAAGCAGCGGGTGCCGACGCTGCCGACGCCGACGACCTTGCGGGCGGCGTCCACGAACCGGTAGCGGTCCAGGAGGCGGCGCCGGTCCTCGGTGAGCGTGGAGCGGTAGTCGCCGAACATCTTGCGGATGGCGGCGGCGTCGGTGACCCCCGCCGGCTGGAGCAGCGGCGGGTCGTGGACGATGCGGCGGCGGCCGTCGGGGGTGCTCTCGGTGAGTTTGCCGAGGGCGTGGAGGCTGGTGCGGCGGGTGGCCTGGGCGAGGGTGTGCTCGACGCGGCGCCGGTCGCGGGCGGAGCGGATCAGCGGGAGCAGGTCCTGTGCGTCGATCCGCTCGTACCAGACGGCGAGTTCGCCGAGGCCCGCGAGGCGGCGCAGGTTGGTGCGGTACGCCTGGGCGGCGCCGAGGGCGGCGCGGTGGGCCTGTTTGTCCGAGTGACCGTTGTCGCGGGCGGCGACGACGACCGAGGCTACGAGGCGTTTGACGTCCCATTCGAAGGGGCCGGGGTACGTCTCGTCGAAGTCGTTGAGGTCGAAGAGGAGAGCGCGCTCGGGGGAGGCGAACAGGCCGAAGTTCAGGAGGTGGGCGTCGCCGCAGAGTTGGACGCTGAGGCCGGTGTGGGGTATCGCCGCGAGGTCGCCGGCCATGACGGCGGCGGCGCCGCGGTAGAAGGCGAAGGGGCTCGCGGACATCCGGCCGTAGCGGATCGGGAGCAGGTCGGGGAGGCGGTCGGCGCCCTGGCGTTCGAGGACGACGACCGGGTCGGGGCGGTCCGCGGCCGGGATCCAGGGGCCGTGCGCGGAGCGGGCGAGGTGTTTGCGGGCGCGCTTGCCCTGGGCTGCGCGTTCGGCGGGGCTGGTCATGGCCGCCGGGTGTCAGTGGCTCAGGGCGCGGTCGAGTTCGGCGGTGACGTCGCCGCCGAGGGAGCGGTGGCTGCGGGCGGTCGCCTTCTTCGACGCGCCGGCGCCGACGTCGTTCACCTGGAGGGCGACCGCGTCGAGGCGGTTGCCGCCGGCGTCCCGGAAGGTGACGAGCACGAGGTACGACTTCTTGGCGTCGGCGCTGTTCTTCACGGTCACCGGGACCGTGGCGCGGCCGCCGTCCTTGGCCACGTCGCCGAGCTTCACGTCCTTCTTCGCGTCGACGCCGTTCTTGAACTCGTCGACCTTCTTCTGGGCCTCGGCGGTCGCGGACGCCAGGATCTCGGCGCCCTTGGAGGCGACGTCGGAGGGGCTGGTGTCGTTGTCGGAGCAGGCCGTCGCGCCGACGGCCAGGGCCGCCGCGAGCAGGGCCGCGCCCGTGGCCCGTACCGCGAATCGTGTGCCCGTCATGCCGACCACCCACCTCTGCTCGCCCGCCCGCCGGTGCGGCTCGCCTCCAGTCAACGTCGGGACGGCGGGTACCCGCATGCCATGGGGGCCGAACAGGTGACGGACGGGCAGGATGGCCCCCATGACGACACGGCACATCGGTACCGAGGAGCGGCGGGCCCGGCTCGTGCTCGCCCATCGCCTGTCCCCCGCCGTCCGGGCGGCGCGCGCCGAGGACGTCGCGCGCTCGCTCGTGGCGCTGCACGGCACGGATCCGGCGACGGTGTACCTGGCGGTCGGGGCGCGGCTCGCGGATCCGGGCGGGACCGTCGCGGACGTGGAGCGGGCGCTGTACGAGGACCGGACGCTGGTGCGGATGCACGGGATGCGGCACACGGTGTTCGTGTTCCCCACGGAGCTGGCCGCGACGGTGCACGCGTCGACCGGGCTGGCCGTCGCGGCGAAGGCGCGGGCGGGACTGCTCAAGGATCTGACGGCGGGCAGCGACGGGCGGCTCACCCCGGCGTGGCTGGACGGGGTCGAGGCATCGGCGCTGGCCGCGCTCGCGCGGCGCGGGCAGGCGACGGTGAACGAGCTCTGCGAGGACGAGCCGCGCCTGAGGGAGCAGTTCACGTACGGGCGCGGCAAGAGCTACGAGGCGCTGCAGACCGTGTCGTCGCGGCTGATGCGGGTGCTCGGGGTCGAGGGGCGAGTCGTGCGGGGGCGGCCGCTCGGGTCCTGGACCTCGTCGCAGTTCCGCTGGGAGGTGGCGCCGCCGCATCCGGAGCTGCCGGTCGACGAGGCGCAGGCGGAGTTGCTGGGGCGCTGGCTGGCGGTGTGCGGGCCGGCGACCGAGGCGGACCTCAAGTGGTGGACGGGGTGGAAGGTGACCGAGGTGCGGCGGGCACTGGCCGCCATGGGGGCGGTGAGCGTGTCCCTGGACGGGGGCGGGGTCGGGTTCGTGCTTCCGGACGCGGTGGAGGGGCCGGGGGAGGTCGCGCCCCGCGCCGCGTTTCTGCCGGCGCTCGACCCTACGGCCATGGGGTGGCAGGAGCGGGAGTGGTACTGCCCCGACGAGGTGCGGGGGGCCCTGTTCGACCGGAGCGGGAACATCGGGCCGACCGTGTGGTGGGGCGGGCGGATCGTGGGGGGTTGGGGTCAGCGGGACGGGGGTGAGGTGGTGTGGCGGTTGCTGGACGATTTCGGGGGGCGGGAGGTGCGGGAAGCTGTCGCCTCGGAGGCGGGGCGGCTCGGTTCCTGGCTGGGCGGCACCCGGGTGACCCCGCGCTTTCGCACTCCGTTGGAGCGGGAGTTGGGGGCGCGCTAGGGGTGCCGGGTTCTGCGTCTCGGGCGTCTGCGGCCCCCGGGGGGGGGGGGGGGGGGGGGGGGGGGGGGGGGGGCCGGCGCGGGGGGGGGGGGCCCCCCCGGCGCCGGGAGACGAATCGG